>NZ_CATKPX010000034.1:0-593452 GCF_949767755.1 Pseudomonas sp. IT-P4
AAAGTGAGTTCACCGTGATTGTTCAACGGCAGACCGGCTGCGTTGGTCAGGGTCACGATGTAGGTGACCTGGCCGCCTTCAGCCACGGTGGACTTGTCCGCGGTCAAAGTGGCGATGACTTCGCTGACGGTGTCGTTGATAGCAACCGATGCTGGACCACTAATGACCAGATTTTCAAACGTCTTACCGGCAACGCTAGCATCAGCGATACCCAGCGAGGCGCTGCCGCCATCCTTGTAGACGTCATCACCTTGCGCCGGCAATGCATAGCCAACTTGAGTTGCGCCTGCGGCGATGACCACCGTCTGGCCGTTGCTGAGTGTCACCGTCAGGTCGTGATCCAGCTTCTGGTCGAGTTTGATGGTGAAAGTCGGTGCCTGGTTCTCCAGCACCGGACCAGCGCTTTCGATGGTAACGGTGACGGTGTCATTCACATCGGAAATCGTGGTGACTGCTGGAGTGTTGTTGAGCACCAGGTTTTCGAAGTTGCCGCCGGTGGTGCTGGTGATGGTGGTGCTGACGGTGCTGCCATTCACATAAACGTCATTCGCCGCAGTCGGTACGTTGACGCTGCCGCTAGTCTGGCCCGCTTCGATGGTGATGACCGAGCCGTTGCTCAAGGTCACGCTCATCGGTGTGCCGGCCGGATTGCTCAGGGTGGCGGTGTAGGTGATCTGGCCACCTTCGGTGATGTTGCCGGTGGCGGTGAGGGTCAGCCCGGTGTTGTCCACGGAATCGGTGATGGTAGTCACGGCCGGAGCGGTATTCGGCACCAGATTTTCGAAGTTGCCACCGGTGGTACCAGTGATGGTGGTGCTGACGGTGCTGCCATTGTTGTAAACGTCATTGGCCGCCGTCGGTACGTTGACGCTGCCGCTGGTCTGGCCCGCTTCGATGGTGATGACCGAGCCGTTGCTCAAGGTCACGCTCATCGGCGTGCCGGCCGGATTGCTCAGGGTGGCGGTGTAGGTGATCTGGCCGCCTTCGGTGATGTTGCCGGTGGCGGTGAGGGTCAGCCCGGTGTTGTCCACGGAATCGGTGATGGTAGTCACGGCCGGAGCGGTATTCGGCACCAGATTTTCGAAGTTGCCGCCGGTGGTGCCGGTGATGGTGGTGCTGACGGTGCTGCCGTTGACATAAACGTCGTTGGCCGCCGTCGGCACGTTCACGCTACCGCTGGTCTGGCCTGCTTCGATGGTGATGACCGAGCCGTTGCTCAAGGTTACGGTCATCGGCGTGCCGGCCGGATTGCTCAGGGTGGCGGTGTAGGTGATCTGGCCGCCTTCGGTGATGTTGCCGGTGGCGGTGAGGGTCAGCCCGGTGTTGTCCACGGAATCGGTGATGGTGGTCACGGCCGGGGTGGTGTTGGGCACCAGGTTTTCGAAGTTGCCGCCGGTGGTACCAGTGATGGTGGTGCTGACGGTGCTGCCATTGTTGTAAACGTCATTGGCCGCCGTCGGTACGTTGACGCTGCCGCTGGTCTGACCCGCTTCGATGGTGATGACCGAGCCGTTGCTCAAGGTTACGGTCATCGGCGTGCCGGCCGGATTGCTCAGGGTGGCGGTGTAGGTGATCTGGCCACCTTCGGTGATGTTGCCGGTGGCGGTGAGGGTCAGCCCGGTGTTGTCCACGGAATCGGTGATGGTGGTCACGGCCGGGGTGGTGTTGGGCACCAGATTTTCGAAGTTGCCGCCGGTGGTACCAGTGATGGTGGTGCTGACGGTGCTGCCGTTGACATAAACGTCGTTGGCCGCCGTCGGTACGTTCACGCTGCCGCTGGTCTGGCCGGCGGCAATGGTAATGCTCGAACCGTTGGACAGAGTGACGGTTACTGGCGTCTGCGCCGGGTTGGTCAGTGTCGCGGTGTAGGTAATCTGACCGCCTTCGGTGACGGTATTGCCGGCCGTCAGGGTGACTGTGGTGGCGTCGACGGTATCGGTGACCTGGGTCACGGCCGGGGTAGTCGGCGGCGTCACTGTGATGCCGTTGCCGCCGCTGGTGCCGGTGACAGTTACTTCGATCTGGGTCGCGTCATTATAGACAGTGTCGTTCGCAGCCAATGGAACGTTGACGGTGCCGGTGGTCGAGCCTGCGGGAATCACGATCACGGCGCCGTTGGACAAGGTAACGGTCAGGTCGCTCAGCGGTGCCTGGGTCAGGGTCGCGGTGTACACCAGCACGCCACCGGCCTCGGTGATGGTCGGCGTGGCACTGAGGCTGAGGACTGATTCACTCGGGGTATCGGTGTTGGTATTGAAATTGGCGTTGACGTTGGCATTGGTGGTCTGGCCACCTGGGATTTCCAGGGTCGTTTGCCCGGCAGAGTTGATACCCGCGGTCGGGAAGCCAATGGTCGGGTCGACGCGGCCAGCCGTAGCATCGAGCATCACGAAGCTGTGACCGCCACCGGCGGCACCACCAGAACCCGACGCCGTCGGACCCGCAGCGGTGGCTTCAAGGTCTTTGGTCGGGTCGGCACCGGCGATAATGGCTTGTTGCAGCTCATCAACGGACGGCGCCGCCTGCGCGGTGGCGGCTGCCAGATCAGTGCCTGAGTCTGGGGCGTCAGCGCTCCACTGGGTGTCACGGCCCAGATCCAGGGTGCGGCCATCGGCCAGTTCCAGGGACACTGCACCGGAAAGGCCAGTGTCGATCTGATCGCCGGCAAACAGCTTGTCGCCTTCAACGAGAACGCGGCGGATGCCCTCGGGGGACACCACGAAAACCTGACCAACAATGCTTTTGACGATGGCAACAACACTGCTCATTGAAGACTCTCCGGGGTGTCACGTTCAGTTGACTTCCATAGACCTGATGGCATCTGCGCCGACCAGACTGGACGTACATTGCAAAATAGATGCACAAGTTTGACGCATCAATTCGTCAATAATTTGGCTATATTTTTTCGCTATTAACTTTATGCCAAACTATTGACCTTCTGGATCCCATCCTAAACAATCGTCCCAGTAATGTCACATTGATATTTAAGCTGTGACCTGTCCTCGGTATGTGATCCAGTTCCGCTTTTGAACTTTCCGACATACGGTCATTTCGCTTGCCATCTTCCGACACAGCGCGTTCTTTTGCTGTGATTCAAGACAAGAAGTCCTGGGAAATTCCTACAATGCGTTCGCCTTTGTTCATGGCTCTACCTTTCGTCCTTTCCGCGTCATTCATCCAGGCGCAATCCTTACCAGAAGCCATGCAACAAGCGCTGGATGTCCATCCGGAGGTCCAGGCGGGCGTCAACAGCCGATTGGCAGCGGACTATCAGTTGAAAGCTGCGAAGGGGGGGTACTTGCCACGGGTCGACCTGCTGGGCGGTTATGGTCGTGAAGGCACCGATAGCGTGACGACGCGAGACGGCGGCAACAATCACTTCGAAACCCTGAATCGCAGTGAGTCAAGTTTGCGACTGACCCAAATGGTCTTTGACGGTTTTGCGACGTCCAGCGAAGTCGGGCGTCAACAAGCCACCGTCAACTCCCGCGCCTACTCGCTGCTGAGTACCTCCGAGCGTACCGGGCTGACCGTGGCCCAGGTCTATCTCGACGTACTGACTCGCCGCGAATTCGTGCGCCTGGCCGAGGAAAACCTCAAGAGCCACCAACGCATTTACGACCAGATCCAGTTGCGCACCCAGCGTGGCGTCGGCAGCGGCGCCGACCTCGATCAGGCCGAGGCGCGGATGGCCCAGGCGCGCAACAACCTGATCACCGAGCAGACCAACCTGGCTGACGCCGAAACCAACTACCTCTCCGCTGTCGGCCAGATGCCGGATCAACTGGAGCGCCCGGCGAGTTTCATGGCGCTGATGCCGGCAAACCTGAATGAAGCCCGTGCACAGATGCTGGAAAACAGCCCGATCCTGCGCTCGGCCGAATCCGATATCGCCGCTGCCGAGAAGCAATACGACACGGCCAAGTCGACTTTCTACCCGCGCTTCGATGCTGAGTTGGGTCGCTCCGCGGACAACGACATCGATGGTCAGAACGGCCACAACAACGAATGGCAAGCCATGCTGCGCATGCGCTTCAACCTGTATGCCGGCGGTAGCAACAAGGCCGATCTGGAATCCAAGTCCTACCTGTCCAACCAGGCGCTGGACATCCGCAACAACGCCCTGCGCCAATTGAACGAAGAGCTGGGCCTGGCCTGGAACGCCCTGAACAATGCCAACGCGCAGGTGCCGATCGCCCAGCAATACGTCGATCACAGCACTGCCGTGCGTATCGCTTACCAGCGTCAGTTCAGCCTCGGCGAGCGTACCCTGCTCGATTTGCTCGACAGTGAGAACGAACTGTTTTCCTCCTCTCGCCGTCTGGCGGAGATCAAGAACATTCAGTTATTTACTCAGTACCGAATCAAGGCGACCATGGGCGAGTTGCTCAAGAGCCAGGGAGTGGTCGCACCATTGGCATCCGTTGTGCAGAACGACGTGAAGCCCAAGGTCCAATTGCCCGGTATGAATTGAGCAGGACCTTCGTTGTTCAATTGTTAGCCAAGAGTGCCGAGCGTGGAATCAGAAGTCAGTCGGGTTCAACTCATTCATGATCCGCGCGCGTTGCATGACGATCCGTTACTGGATGGTCTGCTCGCTCTTTGCATGCTGCACCAGAAACCTGCCAGCGCGGCAATGCTGACCACCGGCCTGCCGTTGTTCGAGCAGCGCTTGACTGTTGAGTTGCTGCCTCGTGCGGCCGCTCGCGCGGGGCTGCAAGGCCGGGTGCTGCAACGCAAGCTGGAGGATATTCCGGCGATTGCCATGCCGGCATTGTTGCTGCTCAAGGACAGTCGCAGTGCCGTCCTGCTCGGCTGGCAAGGCGAAGATCAGGTGCGGGTGCTGCTCAGCGAAAGCGATGGCGGTGAGTCTCTGGTCAGCCGTGAACTGCTGGCCGACGACTATATCGGCAAGGTCTTTTTCGCCCAGCCGCAGCACAAGTTCGACGTCAATCACGGCACGCTGATTCCGCGTGCGCGCTCATGGTTCCGCGACACCCTCAAGCGTTCGCGCTGGTTGTACGCCGACGCGATCGCCGCCAGTTTTCTGATCAACATCATTGCCATGGCCGCGCCGTTGTTCGTGATGAACGTCTACGACCGCGTCGTGCCGAACCAGGCCGAAGCGACGCTCTGGGTGCTGGCACTCGGCATCACGGGCGCCTACCTCTTCGACCTGATCCTGAAAAGCCTGCGCAGCCTGTGCCTGGATCTGGCCGGCAAGAAAACCGACCTGATCATCTCGGCCACGCTGTTCGAGCGCATCGTCGGCATGGCCATGAAATATCGGCCGGCGCGGGTCGGCAGCTTTGCCCAGAACATCCATGAGTTCCAGAGCCTGCGGGATTTCCTCGCCTCGCTGACCCTCACCAGTCTGATCGACCTGCCGTTCACGATTCTGATCTTTATCGTCATCGCGATCCTCGGCGGGCACCTGGTGTGGATACCGGTGTTGGCATTCCCGATCGCCCTGGCCATCGGCTATGCCTTGCAGAAACCCCTGGTGGCGACCATGGAGCGGACCATGGCGCTGGGGGCCGAGCGTCAGTCGAGCCTGATCGAAACCCTGGCCGGCCTGGATGCGGTGAAGGTCAACAACGCCGAAAGCGAACGCCAATATCAGTGGGAACAGACCATCGGCACCCTCAGTCGTCTTGAGTTGCGGGTGAAAATGCTCTCCGGCCTGGCGATGAACATCACCTTGCTGATCCAGCAGCTGGCCGGGGTGATCATGATCGTCTTCGGCGTGTACCAGATCATCGACGGTCACCTGAGCATGGGCGGCCTGATTGCCTGCTACATGCTCAGTGGCCGTGCACTCAGCCCGCTGGCGTCGCTGTCCGGGCTGCTGACTCGTTATCAGCAGGCGCGGGTGACCATGACCTCGGTCGACCAGATGATGGAGCTGCCACAGGAGCGCAATTTCGAAGAACGTCCGCTCAGCCGCAAGGTGCTGCAGGGCGGCATTGAGTGCCGCCAGCTCAACTTCACCTACCCGCAACAGCAGAACCTGGCGCTGAAGAACATCAACCTGTCGATCAGTCCCGGCGAGAAGGTCGGCATCATTGGCCGAAGCGGCTCGGGCAAGAGCTCGTTGGCGAAATTGCTGGTGGGGTTGTACCAGCCAGATGACGGCGCGCTGTTGGTCGATGGAGTGGATATCCGCCAGATCGACGTCAGCGAGCTGCGCTACAACATCGGCTACGTGCCACAGGACATTCAATTGCTCGCCGGCACCTTGCGCGACAATCTGGTTTCCGGCGCGCGGTATGTCGAGGACGAACTGGTGCTGCAAGCCGCAGAGCTGGCCGGCGTCCACGAATATGCGCGTCTGCATCCGCAGGGCTATGAGCTGCAAGTCGGTGAGCGCGGGCAGAACCTGTCCGGTGGTCAACGACAAAACGTCGCCCTGGCCCGTGCATTGTTGCTCAACCCGCCGATCCTGCTGCTCGACGAGCCAACCAGCGCCATGGACAACACCGGCGAAGAGCGCCTCAAACAGCGCCTGGCGGCTGTGATTGAAAACAAGACCATGGTGCTGGTGACGCACCGGGCGTCGCTGTTGTCGCTGGTGGATCGGCTGATCGTGGTCGACCGCGGGCAGATACTCGCCGACGGCCCGAAAGCCGCGGTGATGGAAGCATTGAAGAAGGGGCAGATCAGTGTTGCTTAAGTCGGGTAAGGATTCGATCCGTCGCTACTTCAAAGGCACTGCTTCACTTCAGGGCCAGCCGCTACCTGAGGTCAACAAGGCGTTGATCGAGGATGCGCCACGGGTGGTGCGACTGACGATCTGGGCGATCATTGCGTTCTTTGTGTTCCTGATGCTCTGGGCCAACTTCGCGGTAATCGACGAGGTGACCAAGGGCGACGGCAAGGCGATCCCATCGTCGAAGATCCAGAAAATCCAGAACCTTGAAGGCGGTATCGTTGCCGAGCTGTTCGTCAAGGAAGGCCAGATCGTTGAAGCCGGCGCACCGCTGATTCGCCTGGACGACACGCGATTTGCTTCGAACGTCGGTGAAACCGAGGCTGATCGGTTGTCGATGCTGCTGCGGGTAGAACGCCTGAGCGCCGAGGTCGAGGATCGCCCGCTGAACTTCCCCGAGGATGTGCTCAAGGCCGTGCCGGGTCAGGCCAAGAGTGAAGAATCGCTCTATATAAGCCGCCGCCAACAGTTGCACGACGAGATTGGCGGCTTGCAGGAACAGTTGATCCAGCGCCAGCAAGAGCTGCGCGAATTCACGTCCAAGCAGGCGCAGTATCGCCAGCAATTGGGCTTCCAGCGTCAGGAAATCAGCATGTCCGAGCCGTTGGTGGCCCAGGGCGCGGTATCGCCGGTGGAAGTTCTTCGCCTCAGGCGTGCCGAAGCGGAGACCCGTGGTCAGCTCGACGCCACCACCCTGGCCATTCCGCGTGCCGAATCGGCAATCAAGGAAGTGCAGCGCAAGGTCGATGAAACCCGTGGCAAGTTCCGTAGCGAAGCCCTGACCCAACTCAACGAAGCGCGCACCGACCTGAACAAGGCCCAGGCCACCGGTAAGGCCCTGGAGGATCGGGTCAGCCGGACGCTGGTCACTTCGCCAGTGCGGGGCATCGTCAACAAGCTGCTGGTCAATACCATCGGCGGGGTTATCCAGCCGGGCAGCGACCTGGTGGAAATCGTGCCACTGGACGACACCTTGCTGGTCGAGGCGAAGATCCGCCCGCAGGACATCGCGTTCCTGCATCCTGGGCAGGAAGCGACGGTGAAATTCACTGCCTATGACTACACCATCTACGGCGGGTTGAAGGCCAAGCTGGAGCAGATCGGCGCCGACACCATCACCGATGAAGACAAGAAGACCACTTACTACATCATCAAGCTGCGCACCGACCGCAGCCACTTGGGCACCGATGAAAAGCCGTTGCTGATCATTCCGGGGATGGTGGCTTCCGTGGACATCATCACCGGCAAGAAGACCGTCCTCAGCTACCTGCTCAAGCCGATCATTCGCGCACGGGCCGAGGCCCTGCACGAGCGGTAATCTTCATCAAGGCTAATGACCTCATCGTCGGAACGCCGCCCGGAGCAAGCTCGCTCCCACAGTCGATCTGTGTTGAAACGCAATTTTTGTGTTTCCACTGACCCCTGTGGGAGCGAGCTTGCTCGCGATAGCGTCCGCCCAAACACCACAACCCTGTCAGAAAGTGACAAATAACGTCACACCGCGATTCCTCCATTCCCTTAGCAATCGCCATATAGTTATTCGTTAACGGTATTTAAATTTCAATTCTTATATCTATAAAGTCAATTCCCTGCGTACCTGCCGACCAATCGGCGCGCCGCACGACACGAACCAACACGGGACCTCCGTGAGTTTCTGATCGACGCGCGCGCCTTTGAGCGTGCCGTGCGTGGGAGTGATTTATGTCTGCAGCTTCAGCTTCGCCAAGCATCGCGCCACAATTCTTTGAGATCCGCCCGTTCAGCGGAGCGGTGGGCGCCGAGATCATCGGTCTCGATTTGTCCCTTCCGATCAATGATCAGGATTTCGCCCGCATCCACCGCGCGCATCTGGATCATCACGTGGTGGTGTTCCGCGACCAGCGCATCACCCCTGAACAACAGATCGACTTCAGCCGCCGTTTTGGCGTGTTGCAGATCCATGTGCTCAAGCAGTTCCTGCTGGCGAGGCATCCGGAAATCCTCATCGTGTCCAACATTGTCGAAAACGGCCAGAACATCGGTCTCGGCGACGCCGGCAAGTTCTGGCATTCCGATCTCTCCTACAAGGAGCTGCCGAGCCTGGGCTCGATGCTGCATGCCCAGGAGCTGCCGTCGGAAGGTGGCGACACATTGTTCGCCGATATGCACAAAGCCTGGGACAGCCTGCCGCACGCGTTGCGCAAAGCCGTGGAGGGTCGCTCGGCGGCGCACTCCTACACGGCGCGTTACAGCGAGACCAAGTTCGAAGGCAACTGGCGTCCGACCCTGACCCCGGAGCAACTCGCTCAGGTCGCCGAAGTGGTGCATCCGGTGGTGCGAACCCACCCGGAAAACGGCCGCAAGGCGTTGTTCGTCAGCGAAGGGTTCACCACCCGTATCGTTGGCCTGCCGGAAGACGAGAGCCAGCAACTGCTGACCGAGCTCTACGCCCACAGCGTGCTGCCGCAAAACATCTACCGCCATCAATGGCAGCCCCATGACCTGGTGTTCTGGGACAACCGTTCGCTGATCCACCTCGCCGCCGGATGCCCCAGCCATCTGCGCCGCAAGCTGTATCGCACCACCATCCAGGGCGACGCGCCTTTCTGATTTGCCGGAGATCTGATCATGTCCAAACGTCTTCCATTCGCACCGCTGGCCGCGGCCATCGGCCTGGGGTTCAGCCTGGTCGCCGGCAGCCTGGTGGCGCCGACCGTGGCCCACGCCGAAGGTGAAATCCGCATTGCCGAACAGTTCGGCATCGTTTACTTGCTGCTCAATGTGGTGCGCGATCAGAACCTGATCGAGAAGTATGGCAAGCAGGAAGGTATTGATATCAAGGTCGACTGGACCCAGCTCTCCGGCGGCGCGGCGGTCAACGATGCGTTGCTGTCGGGCTCGATCGACATTGCCGGCGCCGGTGTCGGCCCGCTGCTGACCATCTGGGATCGCACCCACGGCAAGCAGAACGTAAAAGCCGTGGCTTCCCTGGGTAACTTTCCGTACTACCTGGTGAGCAATAATCCGAAAGTCAAAACCATCGCCGACTTCACCGAGAAGGACCGTATCGCGGTGCCGGCGGTGGGTGTGTCGGTGCAGTCGCGCTTCCTGCAATACGCGGCGGCCAGACAGTGGGGCGACAAGGAGTTCAATCGCCTCGACAAGTACACCATCGCCGTTCCACATCCTGATGCCACGGCAGCGCTGGTAGCCGGCGGCACCGAGCTGAGCGGGCACTTTTCCAACCCGCCGTTCCAGGATCAGGAACTGGCCAATCCCAACGTGCACGTGGTGCTGAACACCTATGACCTGCTCGGTCCGAACTCGCCGACGGTGCTGTTCGCCACCGAGAAATTCCGCAATGAGAATCCGAAAACCTACAAGGCATTCATTGATGCGCTGACCGAAGCGGCCACGTTTGCCCAGAACGACAAGGGCGCGGCAGCCGACACCTATATCCGCGTTACCAAGGCCAAAATCGACCGCGCCGCGTTGCTGAAAATCATCGACAACCCGCAGTTCGAATTCAGCGTCACGCCGAAGAACACTTACCCGTTGGCCGAGTTCCTCTACCGCGTCGGCGCGATCAAAAACAAACCGGATTCATGGAAGGACTACTTCTTCCAGGACGCCAAGCCGCTGCAAGGGAGCTGACCGACATGAATGCCCCTTTGCAAGGCCACACGGTCAGCAAACCGATCGCGGCAGCCCAGGCGCTGCTGTCGGTCGATAACGTCAGCCTCGAATACCGCACGCCGCAGCGGGTAGTGCGGGCGACCCATCAAGTCAGTTTCGAGATCGATCCGGCGGACCGCTTTGTCCTGCTCGGGCCATCCGGTTGTGGCAAGTCGACGTTGCTCAAGGCCGCCGCCGGCTTCATCCAGCCAGTGGAAGGCGAGATCCGTCTGCAAGGCCAGCGCGTCGATGCGCCGGGACCTGACCGGATCGTGGTGTTCCAGGAGTTCGACCAACTGCCGCCGTGGAAAACCGTGAAGCAGAACGTGATGTTTCCACTGCTGGCCTCGAAAACCCTCAAGCGCAGGGAGGCCGAAGAGCGAGCGCTGCACTATCTGGAAAAGGTCGGCCTGGCGGCGTTTGCCGATGCCTATCCGCACACCTTGTCAGGCGGGATGAAGGCCAGGGTCGCCATCGCCCGTGCGCTGGCGATGCAGCCGAAAATCCTTTTGATGGACGAACCCTTCGCCGCCCTCGATGCGCTGACCCGACGCAAGATGCAGGAGGAATTGCTGCTGCTCTGGGAGGAGGTTCGCTTCACGCTGCTGTTCGTCACGCATTCCATAGAAGAGGCGCTGGTGGTGGGCAATCGCATCCTGTTGCTGTCCCCGCATCCGGGGCGGGTGCGGGCGGAAGTGCACAGCCATCAATACGATTTGCACAGCCTCGGTGGCGTGGCGTTTCAGGAGTCGGCACGACGCATTCATCGGTTGTTGTTCGATGAAGGTGATGTGGCGAACGCCTCGCATGAGCTGGATTTCGCCGACATCCGCATCGCTTATTGAGCCAGTTGAGAGGAGGGCCCGATGAGCCATTTATCATCCCCGCGTGAAGAGTTCGAAACGGTTTTGCAGCCACTGACCAGCGTGCCGCTGGAGCGTGAGTTACCCCTCGGTCAACGCCTGTGGCAGCAAGGTTGGCTGCGCAAAAGCCTGATCCTGATTTTGCTTGCTGTGCTGTGGGAGGCCGTTGCCCGGTATCAGAACAACGACCTGCTGCTGCCGAGTTTTCTTCAGACCGCTCACGCACTGTACGACGGCCTGCTCAGCGGCGAATTGCTCGGCAAGGTTTGGATTTCCCTGGTGGTGCTGCTCAAGGGTTACCTGATCGGCATCGTCCTGGCGTTTGCCCTGACGACACTGGCGGTGTCGACGCAATTCGGTCGCGATCTGCTTAGCACCCTGACCTCGATGTTCAACCCCTTGCCGGCCATCGCCCTGCTGCCGTTGGCGCTGTTGTGGTTTGGGTTGGGCCAGAACAGCCTGATTTTCGTGCTGGTGCATTCGGTGCTCTGGGCACTGGCGCTGAACACCTACGCCGGCTTCCTCGGCGTCTCGGAAACCCTGCGCATGGCCGGGCGCAACTACGGCCTCAAGGGCATGCGTTTCGTGCTGTTCATCCTGATTCCGGCGGCACTGCCGTCAATTCTCGCCGGGCTGAAAATCGGCTGGGCGTTTGCCTGGCGGACGTTGATTGCTGCCGAGCTGGTGTTTGGTGCGACCAGCGGCAAGGGCGGGTTGGGCTGGTACATCTTTCAGAATCGCAATGAGCTGTACACCGACAAGGTGTTTGCCGGGTTGGCGGTGGTGATTCTGATTGGGTTGCTGGTGGAGAACCTGGTGTTTGATTCGTTGGAGCGGGTGACGGTTAGGCGGTGGGGGATGGTGCGGTAGAGGAGGATAAGGTTGGTGGGACTACCCAGTCCGTGCAGCCGCATGCGGAAGACAGCTCTCCCAACCTTACCTAATACATTCGTTACTGCTTTGCGTTATAGCCTGGCTTTTAGTTTGGCGGCGGAACAACGACTATTAGCGGCGGAGGTGGTGGGACTGCTGGTTGTCTTATCGCCTGAATCGGATGAGCAAGATCTATTACAGGATAGTTGACGTGAGGAGCTCCGCTGGCCACCACAAAGGTTCTGCCCCGTTGCGATTCCGCGAAAGTATTGGCGTTCCAGAGCTTGAGTTTGGACGTTGCCTTTTCGTAACTCGGTGGTGATTCAAAATTACTCGGTCTTCCCGATAAGGTTTTAGCGTGACTTTTCCCCACCACAGGAATAGAGCGCTTCGAACCTGATGAAGCAGGTTCGATTGACACGTGATTGGGAAAGCTGTCAGTTCCCCATTTTGCTGTTCCGTGTAACTCCCCCCCATCGTTTCCCCAATTGATCTTGGGCTTCTTGCCGCCAATATAGTCAGCGGCGTCGGTAAGCGCGGACATGTCACTTGTTTTCGCAAATTTCTGACCTTTATGCATAGCGCGCGCTGCGGCAGCACCGTCTGCAATGCTCACGATATTTTTTGGTACTGGAACAGCCCGATAATTGGGCAAATGAAATTCCGAAGCCAGACTGCGTAACTTGGCAATCAAGGTTTGCCAACTATGCCCCGTCGGATCCACCCGATTCACCGGATCCCCCACGCAATACATATACGCATTCAACCCACCCCCACGAAACGGGCTCCAGCTGTCCGGACTATGAAAACGCATCAACCGCGGGTTGTAGGCGCGGTAGCCGTTACCCAGCAAATACCAACCGATATCCGCCTCACGTAACTGGCCATTGAACCCCAGCCGTGTCTCGACTTTCTGCTGCGCGGACTGCTCGCCGTAGGCGGAGTAACCGATGGTTTTGGTTTGGCCATCGACGATTTCGCCAATGATGGATTGGCTGCGGTCGGTTGCCAGCAGCACTGCCCGGGGGGCGCTGCGGGTGCCTGAAACATCATCAGGTTTGGCTTGGCTCATATCGGGAGCTTCGTGGAAGTGGGGCGGGCCTTGAGTATTGCTCGCTTGAGTCAGGCTTGAGAACTATCAGAACTGATAGTGGTTCGAGCCGTACTTTTGGGCCGGTACAGTCAAAGCATCATTCGGAGGATGTTTGCTAGCATTGCATTTGACTCAACCAAGATCAGCCATGAGTGCTCACCATGCAACTCCCAGACATGAACCTGTTGGTCTCCCTCGACGCCTTGCTCGACGAGGGCAGTGTGGTCGGCGCGGCGCGGCGGATGAATCTGAGCCCGGCGGCCATGAGCCGGACGTTGACGCGCATCCGTGAAGCCATTGGCGATCCGATCCTGGTGCGCGCCGGTCGTGGCCTGGTGCCGACCCCCAAGGCGCTGGAGTTGCGCGAGCAGGTGCGCAGTGTGGTGGAGCAGGCCGGGTTGCTGTTTCGTTCGGCCGATGCGGTGGAGCTGAGCTCGCTGCGGCGGCGGTTCAGTATTCGGGCCAACGACTTCTTTGTCGGTGTCTACGGCGGCAAGTTGTTCGACACCCTTGATCGGCAGGCGCCGCACTGCGAACTGCGTTTCGTCCCGGAAGGCGATGGCGATGATGAGGCGTTGCGCGAAGGGCGGATCGATCTGAGCGTCAGCAACACCCGGCCGTTGACCCCGGAAGTGAAGATTCAGAACCTGTTTTCCACCCACTTCGTTGGTCTGGTGCGCGAGGATCATCCGCTGCTGGACGATGAGATCACGGCAGAGCGTTACGCGGGCTTCTCGCATATCAGCATGTCCCGGCGCGGCATTGCCCGGGGGCCGATCGATACCGCGCTCAATGCCCTGGGGCTGGAGCGGCGGGTGGCGGTGATCGCGCCGAGCTTTCATGCGGCAATGTTTGCCTTGCCCGATTCCGACCTGATTCTGCCGGTGCCCAAGGAAGCCTTGCTGAGTGTGCGACGGCTCGGCCTGAAGCTGCGCTCGTTCGACCTGCCGATCCCGTTGCCGACCCTGATGCTGACCCAGGCCTGGCATCCGCGTTTCGACAAGGATCCGGCCCACCGCTGGCTGCGTGAAACGCTCAAGGCGTGTTGCGATGAGACGTGGCTGGCTGCGCAGCCGGACTGAGGTCGAGCGCAATTTCCCCCTGTGGGAGCGGGCTTGCTCGCGAATGCGATTTGTCATTCAACATTGACACCGACTGACCCAACGCCTTCGCGAGCAAGCCCGCTCCCACAAGGGGTTTTGTATTGTTGCGTAAGACGCACTTATAACCTGCCGATAAGTTGATTTTCGTCAGGCATCACGCTTCCTAGAATGCTTCGGTCTTTCCACGCCGGAGCTTGCAGTACATGACTTCCCTTACGGTCACGGCACCTGTTGCTGCGGCCAGCATGGCAGCGGCTCCACCCGTCTTCGGCCCGCGGATCATCATCGGCCTGGTGGGCGTGTTGCTGGCGGTGCTGGTGTCGGGCCTGAACGAGATGGTGACCAAAGTCGCCCTGGCCGACATCCGTGGTGCGTTGGCCATCGGCTACGACGAAGGCACCTGGCTGGTGGCCTGTTACACCGCGACTTCCGTAGCGGCCATGGCCTTCGCGCCGTGGTGTGCGGTGACGTTCTCGTTGCGGCGTTTCACCCTGTGGGCCATCAGCCTGTTCACCCTGCTGGGTGTGTTGTGCCCCTTCGCCCCGAATTACGAAAGCCTGTTGTTGCTGCGCACCCTGCAAGGCCTGGCGGGCGGTGCATTGCCACCCATGCTGATGACAGTGGCCCTGCGATTTCTGCCCGCCAACGTGAAGTTGTATGGCCTGGCCGGTTATGCCCTGACGGCGACGTTCGGCCCGGGCCTGGGCACGCCGTTGGCCGGGTTGTGGACCGAATATGTCGGCTGGCAATGGACCTTCTGGCAGATAATCGCGCCGTGCCTGATTGCCATGGCCGCGGTGGCGTACGGCTTGCCCCGGGATCCGCTGCGCCTGGAGCGCTTCAAGTCCTTCAACTGGCGCGGTGTGCTGCTGGGTTTTCCCGCCATCTGCATGCTGGTGATCGGCATCCTGCAGGGCAACCGCCTGGACTGGTTCGAGTCCAGCCTGATCTGCGGATTGCTCGGCGGCGGGCTGTTGTTGCTGGTGCTGTTTTTGACCGGCGAGTGGTCGCAGCCGATTCCGTTTTTCAAGATGCAGATGCTCGGTATCCGTAACCTGTCTTTCGCCCTGCTGACCCTGGCGGGCGTACTGGTGGTGTTGCAGGCGGTGATCATTATTCCGTCCAGCTACCTGGCGCAAGTCCAGGGTTATCGCCCGGTGCAGACCGCGCCGATCATGCTGCTGGCGGCGCTGCCGCAATTGATTGCGCTGCCGTTGGTGGCGGCGCTGTGCAACTTTCGCTGGGTCGATTGCCGCTGGGTGTTGGGCATCGGCCTGAGCATGCTGGCGCTGTCGTGCGTCGGCGGCTCGCAACTGACGTCCGCGTGGATTCGCGACGATTTCTATGTGCTGCAATGGCTGCAGATTTTCGGTCAGCCCATGGCAGTGTTGCCGCTGCTGATGCTGTCCACCGGCAGCATCAACCCGATGGAAGGGCCGTTCGCATCGGCCTGGTTCAACACCGTCAAAGGCCTGTCGGCGGTCATCGCCACCGGGGTGATCGAGGCGTTGACCACGGCACGCCTGCATTTTCACTCGACCATGCTGGTCGATCGCCTCGGCAATTCGCCGCTGGCCGAGCACGACAGCGCAAGTCTCGCTCATCGTCTGCATGAGCAAGCCGTGGTGCTCACTTCCTCTGATCTTTACCTGTGCATGGCCGGGCTCGCCGTGACCTTGATCCTGTTGATTTTCTGGCTGCCGACGCGGATCTTTCCACCGCGCGCACCGACCTGAATGCTCTACTGATACAGAAGGCTTTTATGAACACTCAAGCAAAACAGAAAGTCGCGGTGGCCGTGGCCGCCGCGTTGGCCGTCGGCGTGTTGCTGTACCTGGCGATGCCCGGCCTGTTCGGCAAGCGTACCCGGCAGAACACCAACGATGCTTACGTCTCGGCGGATTTCACCCTGGTGGTACCGCGGGTTGCCGGGTTTATCAAGCAAGTGCTGGTGGAGGACAACCAGCAGGTCAAGGCCGGGCAGTTGCTGGCACTGATCGACGACCGGGATCTACGCGCCGCCGCCGAGGCCGCCGATGCCGAAACGCTGGTGGCCAGGGCGCAACTGCAAAACGCCCGGGCGACCCTCGAGCGCCAGGCGTCAGTGATTGCCCAGGCGCAATCCTCGGTGGTTTCGGCCAAGGCGGAAGTGGCCTTTGCCGAGCACGAACTGAGCCGCTACAACCACCTCGCCGGGGTGGGCGCCGGCACGGTGCAAAACGCACAACAGGCAAAAACACGCATCGACCAGGCCTCCGCACGGCTGGCCAACGCTACGGCAGTACTGGCGGCGGAACGCAAGCAGGTGGAGATCCTCACGGCCCAGCGCGATGGGGCCGAAGGGGGGCTGAAACGGACGCAAGCGAAGCTGGAAATGGCCAGCTACGAGTTGTCCTATACGAGGATCGTCGCGCCTCAGGACGGCATGGTCGGCGAACGCGCGGTGCGGGTCGGCGCCTATGTCACGCCGGGCAGCAAAATCCTCGCGGTGGTGCCGCTGGCGCAGGCATACGTGATGGCCAATTTCCAGGAAACCCAACTGACGGATGTGCAGCCGGGGCAGGCTGTGCAAGTGCGCGTCGACAGTCTGGGCGGTGCGGCATTGAACGGTCGTGTCGAAAGCATTGCACCGGCCACCGGGGTGACGTTTGCCGCGGTCAAACCGGACAACGCCACCGGCAACTTCACCAAGGTGGTGCAGCGGATACCGGTGAAGATTGTGCTGGAGCCGGGACAGTCGCTGGCCGAGCGCTTGCGGGTGGGGATGTCGGTGGAGGCGAGTATTGATACGGCCACCGCCAAGGCGAAAGAGGTTGTTCAGCGATGAAGATATGCGGCGATCCGACTTGCTCGCGAAGAGGTCATCAGTCTCGCCTGATTTTTTCTGTCTTGCTTGTGCTGAGCCTGTCAGCCTGCACCGTCGGCCCGGACTTCCACAAGCCTGCGGCACAGCCAATCGCCGAATGGTCGAAACCATCAAGGGCAGCCGCCAGCCAGGCCATCGCCGAAACGATGACCGAGCGCTGGTGGGAGGTGTTCCACGACCCCAAACTTGCGGCCCTGAGCCAACGCGCCCTGACCGACAACCTCGACCTGAAGCTGGCCAGCAGCCGCTTGCAGCAAAGTCGCGCAGTTCGTCAGGTCATCACCGCCGAGCGCTACCCCAGCACGGCGGCCAGCGGTCGTTACGGACGCAACCGCAACAGTGGAGAAGGCCTGAACGACCCGTCAGGACACAACGGCCAATCCGCCTTCAACCTGTGGGATGCCGGCTTTTCCGCCTCCTGGGAGCTGGATTTCTGGGGGCGCGTGCGGCGGGAAACCGAAGCGGCCGACGCCAACCTGGAAGTCGCCGAGAACGACCGACGCGGCGTGCTGCTGTCGGTGCTGGCCGAAACTGCCCAGGACTACATTCAACTGCGCGGTGTGCAGAACACCCGGCTCGTCACCGAACAGAATCTCGACGTTGCCCGCCATAGTCTGAAGCTCTCGCAGTTGCGCCTGGCCGACGGCGTCGCGACGGATCTGGATGTCGCCGAAGCTGCCGCGCAGGTGGCGGCCATCGAATCGCGCCTGCCCGCACTGGAGCAGCGCCAGTGGCAACTGATCAACGCCTTGAGTCTGTTGATGGGCGAACCGCCCCAGGCATTGGCGACGCAGTTATCCACAGACGCACCGGTGCCACAGACTCCGCGTCAGGTCGCCATCGGCCTGCCATCGCAACTGGCTGCACGTCGGCCGGACATTCGCCAGGCCGAAGCACGGCTGCATGCCGCCACTGCCAGCATTGGCGTGGCCAAGGGCGATTTCTATCCGCGAATCACCCTGTCGGGGAACATCGGTTCCCAGGCCATGCAACTGAGCGACTTCGGCTCCTGGGGTTCGCGTTCGTTCGGGATCGGCCCGCAGTTCAGCTTGCCGTTGTTCGACGGAGGCCGCTTGCGTGGCGTACTCGAGTTACGCGAAGCACAACAACAGGAAGCCGCTATCGCCTATCAGCAAACCGTATTGCGTGCCTGGCATGAAATCGATGACCAGTTGACCGCCTGCAACGCCAGCCAGTTGCGCCGCGACAGCCTGGCCGAAGCCGTGCGCCAGAACCGCATTGCTCTGGACACCGCGCAACAGCAGTACGTTGAGGGTGTGGTGGATTTCGTCACCGTACTCACTGTGCAAGGGGCGTTGTTGGCGACTCAGGAGCAGTGGGTCGAGAGTTCGACCGGCGTGTCGCTGGCGGCCGTCGGGTTGTACAAGGCTTTGGGTGGGGGGTGGGAGTCGGTGTATCCGTTGACCGAGACCGCGCAGCGTTAATACGCAGGGAATGATGGCCATCTGCTTGACGCTAGTCACCGCTGCCGTAGACTCGATTGATCCGAAAGGGAGTACGGTCATGCGGATTTTCTGTGTGTTGGGGTTGGTCTTCGTCGCAAGCGTTGTCCAGGCGCAAACGCCTGGGGCAGACGATCCGCTTGCGCAAATGGATGCAGGCGCCAGTGCTGCGACCAGCACCGAGGCTCGCGGTGTATTGCGGGCCCGGGATCAGGCCGTACTGGCCAGTGAGGTGCCTGGGCGGATTGTCGAGTTGCCGTTCAGCGAGGGGGAATCGTTCAAGAAGGGCGATACCCTGGCGCGGTTCGATTGCTCGGCCTATCAGGCGCAGCTCAATGCCGCTCAAGCGGCCAGCCGTGGCGCGGGTGAAGAGCTGGCGCACAACCGGCAACTGGCCGCGCTGAATTCAGTCGGGCGTTTCGAAGTGGCACGTGCCGAGGCCAAGGTCAGCGAAACCCAGGCGCAGTCCCAGGTGTATCAAGTGCAGGTCAAGCGCTGCAGCGTGCTGGCGCCGTTCGATGGCCAGGTCGTCGAACGCAAGGTACAGCGCTATGAAAGCGTACCTGCCGGTGCGCCATTGCTGGACGTGGTCGACAATCGCACCCTGGAAATCCACCTGCTGGTGCCCTCGCGCTGGATGGCCCGACTCAAGCCCGGCCAGACCTTCAGCTTTGTCCCCGATGAAACCGGCAAGCCATTGGACGCGACAGTCAAACGCCTGGGCGCACGAATCGATGAAGGCAGCCAGACCCTGCTGCTGGTGGCCAGCGTGCCCGACGCCAGCGGGCTGCTGGCGGGCATGAGCGGCACGGCGCATTTCGCGGAGTCCAGGTGAACGCGCCGGTGAGCGGCGGTGCCGAACAGGTATTCGCACGTTTCCTTGATCTTGAGCGCCAGACCCGCGCAGCCCAAACGCCCGCCCAATTGGCCTACAGCCTGGTCAATGATGGCCAGGCACTGTTTGGTTTTCGCCATGCGGCACTGTTGATCGCCGGCAAGGTGCAGGCCGTGACCGGTGTCAGTACGGTGGAGCCGAACTCACCCTTTGTAGCGTTCGTCGAGCAGGCAGTGGCGCAGTTGTTCAAGGGCGAACAGTTGCAGCAGGCGCGGGTCGTTGCCGCCGATGTGCTCAGCGAGTCGCTGCAGGATGAATGGCAAAGCCTGTCGGCTGCGCAGGTGTTCTGGCTGCCGCTGATCGATCGCCGGGGCGAGGTGTTCGGCGGGTTGTGGCTAGCCCGGGATGTTGCGTGGAACCCTGCCGAACAAGTCCTGCTGGCGCAATTGGGCGATACCTACAGCCACGCCTGGCAGGCATTGCAACCGCGCAAGCCATGGCGTCTGCGCTGGACCCGCAGACGCCAGGCGCTGCTGGTCGCGTTGCTATTGCTCGGGCTGTTCATCCCGGTGCGCCAGTCCGTATTGGCACCGGCCGAAGTGGTGCCGCTGGGGGGGCGGGTCGTGGCCGCACCGCTGGACGGTGTGATTGCCGAGTTCCTGGTCAAACCCAATCAGACGGTGAAGGCCGGCGATCTGCTGCTGCGCTTCGAAAGCACCACGCTCAAGGCCCAGGCTGATGTCGCCGAACGTGCCCTCGGGGTTGCCGAGGCGGAGCTCAAGGCCAACTCCCAGCGTTCGTTCGCCGATGCCGAGTCCAGTTCGAAACTGGATTTGCTGGCTGCCCGGGTTGAGCAGAAACGCGCCGAGCGAGATTACGCCCGTGAACTGCTCAAGCGCAGCGAAGTGCGCGCCGAGCGCGATGGCATTGCGGTGTTTGCCGATGCCGAACGCTGGACTGGCAAGCCGGTGCAGACCGGCGAGCGACTGATGGAAATCGCCGATCCGACCCAGGCGCAATTGCGTATCGAGCTGGCGGTGGGGGACGCGATATCCCTGGAGCCCGGCGCTGAAGTCGCCCTGTTCCTCGACAGTGATCCGCTGCAACGGCATCTGGCCAGGCTCGAACGTTCGGCTTATGAAGCGCAACCCACGGCGGGCGGGCAATTGGCTTATCGGCTGGATGCGAATTTCGACGCGCCGCCTCCGCGCATCGGTTTGCGCGGCACGGCAAAAATCTTCGGTGACAGGGCGCCGCTGGCGTTGTACCTGCTGCGTCGACCGTTGGCCGGTTTACGTCAGAGCGTGGGCTTGTAAGTGAACCTGCCCGGTCTGCGTGCCGACCTGCAATTGTCCCCGGCAGCGCCGGCGCTGGACGGTGCGCCCAGCTGGACGCTGGCCGACCCGGTGCGGGGGCGTTACTTCAAGCTCGGTACGACGGCGATGCGCTTGTTGCGCCACTGGTCGCTGGGTGAGCCCGAGCAGGTCCTGCAAGCGGCCAATCGCGAACCGGGACTGGCGCTGGACGCTGCGGATCTGGAGCAGTTGCTGGTTTTTTTGCGCAGTCACGATCTGATTACCGCCCTCGATCCCCAGCAGCGTGCCAGTTACAGCGTTAAAGCGGATGCCCAGCGCCGGAGCCTGTGGCAAGTGTTGCTGCATCAGTACCTGTTTTTTCGTATTCCGCTGTGGCGCCCCGAGCGTTTTCTCAATCGCGCCTGGCCCTGGCTGGAGCGCTTTGGCCCGCAAGCGCTGCGCTATGGATTACCCGCTGTGCTGGGGTTAGGGGTGTTTCTGGTGTCGCGGGACTGGCAGCGATTTATCGCGACGTTTCCGCATTTGTTCAGCCTTGGCGGTGCATTGGCTTTTGGCGTGTCCCTGTTCTTCGCCAAGCTCTGCCACGAATTCGGTCATGCGTTCATGGCCAAGCGCGCCGGTTGTCGGGTGCAGAGCATGGGCGTGGCGTTCATGGTGCTGCTGCCGATGTTCTATACCGATGTCAGCGATGCCTGGCGGGTCAATGATCGCAAGGCCCGGTTGCTGATTGGCGCTGGCGGCGTGCTGGCGGAGTTGCTGTTGGCGTGCATTGCCTTGCTGGCGTGGTCGTTGCTGCCCGACGGCCCCGCCCGCACCGCGGCGTTCATGCTCGCCAGTGCCACGTGGATCACCACATTGGTGGTCAATCTCAACCCGTTCATGCGCTTTGACGGTTATTTTTTGCTCAGCGATTTCTGGCAGGTCGATAACCTGCAAGGTCGGGCGTTTGCCCTGTGCCGGTGGCGTCTGCGCGAGTTTTTATTCGGCTACGGCGCAGCGGCGCCGGAGCCTTGGTCGCCGACAATGCAACGGCGTTTGCTGATCTGGGGGTATGGCTCGTGGTTATGGCGCGCGGCATTGTTTTTTGGGATCGCTCTGGCGGTCTATCACCTGTTTTTCAAGGTGTTGGGGATTTTCCTGATGCTGGTGGAGCTGGTCTGGTTCATCTTTGTGCCCATCATGAGTGAGTGGCGCCAGTGGTGGAGCCGCCGCGAGCAGGCGCATGGACCGCGGGTGCTGCTCAGCAGCCTGGTGCTGCTCGGACTGTTATCGGTGCTTATCCTGCCTTGGCGCAGTGCCGTCGAGGTGCCGGCCATGCTGGAAGCGGGCCGGGTCAGCACCTTGCACGCGCCAGTGGCGGCACGGATCAAAGCCGTGAAGGTGCATGACGGACAGTCGGTGGCGCAGGGCGAAGTCCTGATCGAGCTGGAGTCCCCGGATCTCGATTCGCGCCAGGCTATTGCGCGCCGGGAAATCGAGATTCAGCAGTTGCAAATGCGCCGACAGGCCGGCCGCAGCGAAACGGCTTCCGATGCCGCCATCGTCGAGCAGCGCCTGGCCGAAGCGGTCGCCGAATACCGAGGGCTGGCGGCTCAGCGCGAGCGGTTGCTATTGCGTGCCCCCCATGCCGGCACCGTGCGTGACCTGCTGTCGCAATGGACGGTGGGGCGCTGGCTGTCGACCCGGGAGCCGCTGGCCAGGGTGGTCGAGGACGGCGTGCGCTTGCGCGGCTATCTGGCCGAGGCAGAGCTCTGGCGCGTGGCACCGGGCGCTACCGGACGGTTTATCGCCGATGATCCGATGCACCCGGCGATTGCGGTGCAATTGAGCGAAATCGACACCAACGGGGTGGCGTTTGTCGATCAGGAGGCACTGACTTCCGATCACCACGGACCGATTGCCGTGCGTCGCGATCAGCATCAACGGGCCGAGCCGGTACAGGCGCAATACGGCGCGCGGTTGATGACCCTCGAACCGGCGCCGACGCCGGTGCAGCCGTTGCGTGGCGTGGTCGTGTTGCAGGGCGGTGGCGAGTCTTTATTGGGGGGCGCCTGGCGACGCGTGGCGGCGCTGGGGGTCAGGGAAAGCGGTTTTTAAGGAGAGCGACGATGGCGAACAGCAGTGCTGTGGCAGCCGAAGGTTTGGTGGTACGGCCTTCGCTAGCCAGTGATGGGCCTTTTTTGCAGCGCCTGTATCAATCGGCCCGACCGGACCTGCAATGGATCGACGACAGTGTGGAGGTGGTCGAGCAGGTTGTGGCCCAGCAGTTCCAGGTGCAGGAGCAAGGACTGGGTGAAAACTTCCCCAATGCCATGCATTACGTGGTTGAGAAGCTTGGTACTGCGATCGGCGCATTGAGCACTGATTTCGGGCCGAACGAGATTCGCGTGCTGTATCTGGCCTTCATCCCGGCGGCGCGGGGGCAGGGGTATGGGCGGGCGGTATTGCAGGGGGTGCAGAAAGCCGCCCAACAGATTCGTTGCCCGGTGGCGACGGTGGTCTGGGCCAGCAATCCCCATGCGCTTGCGCATTACCTGGCGCTGGGCTTTGCAGTGCAGGAATACAACGTCGCGGCACAACGGCTGGTGTGGTATCCGCAAGGCTGAAGGCACTGCGAGCCAGAAAGGGTCAGTTGAAGGCGATGTAGAAGTAGCCTCGCTGCGGATCACGTCCCATCGAAGGCACCCGGGAAACGAAAATGTTTTCCACTTCGCCCAATTCCGGCAATTGCAGCATGCATAGACCGTCCACAAAATCGGTCGGGACCAGGCTGTTGAGCTCGACACTGAATGGCATGCGCTCACTGTTGCGCATGCGGGCGCCGGGTGAGTCTTCAAGGTGTTCGATCTGCATCGGCAATTCACTGCCGTCGGGCAGGCGTAGGGCGACGGTCTGGCCCAGCAGGGCCTGGAAATGATGGCTTTGAACCGCTTGCAACATGATCAGGCTCCGAAAAATGAACAGTGCCGGGGGCGTGCGGCCCCCGGCGAATCTTCAGCCGCGCGATGGAAAATACCCTTGCAGGGCGATGCTGAAGTTGATGACCAGGAACGGGTTCATCACGCTCATGGGCTGGGCTCCGCCCGTGGAGGCAATCTCTCCGGTGACGGTGGTGCTTACGCCCTTGAGTGCCACCGCCGACGCTCCTTGTTGATCGGAGTAGATATTCGCCGTCCCCGGTCCGCCGCTCGAAGCGCCGATGAAGGAGTTGGTTGCCGTTGGCGCGTTTACGGGATTGCTCGAGGGATTGGCCAGTTGCAGGGTAGTGGTGGCGGTCAGTCCGGACAACAGGTGGGTGTGGTTGGGCATGTTGCCGATGGTCGCGGTGACGTTTTCGGTACCGGAAATCTCGCCAATGGTGCGCGGGCTGAGATTGGTACCGGTGCCCTGGGCCATGGGTAAGCGGCCTTGCAGGTTGGGTAGCATGAAGGTGGTCTGGCCGTCGCCGCCGTAGTTCACGCCAATCAGCGAGAACAATGCACTCCATTGCGCAATGCTCAACGTCTGGCCATTGCAAAGGGCCCAGTTCTGGGGGGCGAAATCAAAGGCGAAAGGCTGGATAGTGCCGATAAATACTTCCATGAATCCTCATCCTTCAGGTTGGTGGTTGGCGCGCCACGCGGCTGCCAGGCACCTGGGGGTGTCGACTCCTTTTCTTTGCGTGGCTCGGTCACGCCACGTCACAGCGTAGACGTAGATTGTGGGTATCGTGGCGAGGTTGTTTTGTCCGATGGACGCTTCCCCAGGGTTGTCGTCGTTAAAGTCCTTCACTGGTTGCGCAAAGCTCGGTATCAGGTCGGTTTAGCTTCAAATTGATATCAAAACACCACTAGTCGAGGCGTTATCGATCGACTACGCTTTGTCCTACAAAGGACTATCAAAACGGTGAAGGGACTTGCACCATTTTCATTTCATTTCCGGTTTGCCGCGCTCGGGCTCGACCCTGCTTTCTGCAATCCTGTTGCAGAACCCGCGTTTCCATGCCGGAATGACCAGCCCGGTGGGTTCCCTGTTTTCCGGTGTTCTGGAGCAGTGCAGCGCTGGCAGCGAGTTCGGCGCGGTGATCGACACCGACATGCGCCGCCGTCTGTTGCGCGGCCTGTTTGACTCCTTCTACGCCGACAAGGCCGACAAGTCGGTGGTGTTCGACACCAACCGTCTTTGGAGCGCCCGGCTGCCGGCCATCAACGATCTGTTTCCCAGGGCCAAGGTGATTGCCTGTGTGCGCAACGTTGCCTGGATCATGGACAGCATCGAGCGGCTTTACCGCGCCAATCCCTATGAAAACACCAAACTCTTCGGCGATGCCGTCGAGCGCAACACCGTCTATAGCCGTTGCGAAACCCTGGCCCAGCGCAATCGGCTGGTGGGATTTGCCTGGGCGGCGCTCAAGGAAGCCTATTACGGCGAACATGCCGACTCCTTGCTGATCATCGACTATGACTTGTTGACCCAGGCTCCGGAGCGGGTGCTGCGGCTGGTCTACGACTTTGTCGACGAACCCTGGTTCGAGCACGACTTCGAAAACCTGGCATACGACGCCCCGGAATTCGATCAAGCCCTCGGGGTGAACGGCCTGCACAAGGTCAGGCCCAAGGTTGCCGTCCAGGCCCGGCGCACCATCCTGCCGCCGGATCTGTTCAAGCAATACTCAGACTTGTCCTTTTGGCTCGATGGCTCTGCCAGCGCCGCCAATGTCATTCGTATGAAGTCCGACGCCGCGAACATTTGATCGCGGCGTTTTTCATTGATGCCTTACGTATATTCGTTCGAATTCGGGTGAGCAGCATGTGGTGGACCATTTTTGACGGGGCAAAGGCAAAGTCACGGGCAACCGA
This sequence comes from Pseudomonas sp. IT-P4, assembly GCF_949767755.1. Lineage (NCBI taxonomy): Bacteria > Pseudomonadati > Pseudomonadota > Gammaproteobacteria > Pseudomonadales > Pseudomonadaceae > Pseudomonas > Pseudomonas sp. IT-P4. Next base: position 25,614 of record NZ_CATKPX010000034.1, read on the forward strand.
AGGCCAACGGCCGCCAGCGGCGCCCATGATCATGTCCCTTGAACCGCGCATGCTGTTCGACGGCGCTGTCGCCGCCACGGTGGCCGATACCGCGGCCCAGGCCGATAGCCATTCCACAGCAGATGCCGCCAAGGCACCGACCGCCGATCACCCGACGGCCAGCAAGGACACCCACGGCCAGGCCGATGCCACACCGGCCGCCAGCCCCGTTGCGGTACCGGGGCAGAGCGTGGTGTTCGTTGACTCCCGGGTGAAAGAAGCCGACAGCCTGCTCCAGGGCGTCGCCCCCGGGACCCAGGTCGTGAAGCTGGACGCGGGCAAGGATGGACTGCAACAGATCGCCGACTACCTCGATCAGCATCAGGGCGTCAGCTCGGTGCAGATCATCGCCCACGGCAACGCCGGCGACCTGTGGCTGGGCGACAGCTATCTGTCGGCCGACAACGTCGCCGCCCGCGGCGCGGTGCTGGCGCAAATCGGCAAGGACATCAACGCTGGCGGCGACATCCTGATCTACGGCTGCTACACCGCCGAAGGCGAGCGTGGCTTGAGCTTTGTCGATTCGCTGGCGCAAATGACCGGCCGCGATGTAGCGGCTTCGAGCAACCGCACCGGTGTGGGCGGCGACTGGGATCTGGAAATCGTCACCGGCAACATCGAAAGCGCCAACGTGCTGTCGACACAAGCCATGAGTGATTACCAATGGGGCCTGGCCACCTGGACCGCCACCAACAACGCCAATACGGGCGTCGGCTCACTGCGTGCCGCCATCGCCTCGGCGCAGAACGGTGACCTAGTCACCTTTAACAGCAGCATGACGGTGCAGCTGACGTCCGAACTGCTGGTCAACAAGAACATCACCGTTGATGGCGACTTGAACAACGATGGCGCGGCTGACGTGATTCTCGATGGTCAGTACAGGACCCGAGTGATTGAAGTGGCATCTGGCAGTACCGTGACACTCGATGGCCTGGTGATCACCAGGGGCCTGGTGTCGGGCACGGGCGGCAACGGTGGCTACGGTGCCTCGGGCGCGATGGCCGGTGGCATTTTCAACGCCGGTATTCTTACCCTGAAAAACGTAACCGTGACTTCCAACGGCGCTTCCGGTGGCGGCGGTGGTGGCGGTGTAACGAGCTCTTATTATGGCGGTGGCGGTGGCGGTGGCGGCGGTTTGGGCGGCCAGGGCGGCGGCGGCGGCGGTTCGGTAGGGCTGGGCATCGGCATTTACGACGGCAAGGCGGGCGGCGGTGGCGCCGGTGGTTACGGCGGTGGTTATGCCACCATGGGCGGTCGTGGCGGTACTTCAACCGGCGGCGCGGGTGGTATTGGCGTGGCCGACTACAGCAACGGCGGTAACGGAGCGACGGCCACCAATGGCACGATTTCCATTGGCGGCGGTGGCGGTGGCGCCGGTACGGACAAGGTGGGTGGCACTGGCGGCAACGCGGTAGGCGGAATCTACAACGCCAGCAGCGGCACCATGACCATCGTCGGCACGTCGACCATTAGCAACAACATTGGCGCCGGCGGTGGCGGTGGTGGCGGTGGCGGTGGTGGTGTAGCCAGCTCCAATCCCGCCGATGGCGGCGTGGGCGGCAGGGGCGTCGGTGCGATCTGGAACAAAGGGACGCTGCTGATCACCGCAGCCAACTTTGCAGCCCTGGCCGGTAATGCCGCGGGCAGCGGTTCCGGTGGCGCTGCGCTGGGCGGGGGTACAACTGGTACCTCACCAACCGCTGTCGCGACTATCTACAACGACGGCGGCACACTCGACACCGCGTATTCGCCGCCGCCGACCGCGACCATTGTGGTCGCTGACACCACACTGAGCATCGGCGAAACGTCCTTGGTGACGATCACCTTCTCCGAGGCTGTGACCGGTTTCACCAATGCGGACCTGACCATCGCCAACGGCACGTTGACGGCCGTAAGCAGCGGCGATGGCGGCATCACCTGGACGGCAACGTTCACGCCGACCGCCAGTCTTTCCGATACGAGCAACGTCATTACCCTGGACAACACCGGGGTGATCAACGGTCTGGGCACCGCCGGCGTCGGTACCACCAACTCCAATAACTACGTGGTCGATACGGCGCGGCCAACCGCCAGCATTGTGTTCACCGACACCGCCCTCAAGGTTGGCGAAACCTCGCTGGTGACCATCACCTTCAACGAAGCGGTCAGCGGTTTCACCAACGCCGACCTGACGATTGCCAACGGCACCTTGACCGCAGTGAGCAGCAGCAATGGCGGCATCACCTGGACAGCGACTTTCACTCCGACCGCCAGCATCACTGACACCACGAATGTGATCACTCTGGACAACACCGGGGTCAGCGACCTGTCGGGCAACGCCGGCAGCGGCACTACCGACTCGAACAATTACGCCATCGATACCGTGCGGCCAACGGCCACCATCGTGGTAACGGACACGGCGCTGAGAATCGGCGAAACCTCTCTGGTAACGATCACCTTCTCCGAAGCGGTCAGCGGTTTCACCAACGCCGACCTGACGATTGCCAACGGCACCTTGACTTCGGTGAGCAGCAGCGACGGCGGCATCACCTGGACCGCCACGTTCACCCCGAACGCGAGCATCAATGACACCACCAACCTGATCACCCTGAACAACACCGGGGTCAGCGACCTCTCGGGCAACGCCGGCAGCGGCACCACCGATTCCAACAACTATGCCATCGATACACTCCGACCAACCGCGACCATCGTGGTGGCGGACACTGCGTTGAGAATCGGCGAAACTTCACTGGTGACCATCACCTTCTCCGAGGCGGTGAGCGGTTTCACCAACGCCGACCTGACCATTACCAACGGCACCTTGACCTCGGTGAGCAGCAGCGACGGCGGCATCACCTGGACGGCGACCTTCACGCCGTCGGCGAGCATCACGGATACGACCAACCTGATCACCCTGGACAACACCGGCGTGGCTGATCTGGCGGGCAACGCCGGCAGCGGCACTACCGACTCCAACAACTACGCCATCGACACCGTGCGGCCGACGGCGACCATTGTGGTCGCGGACACGGCGCTGAGAATCGGCGAAACCTCGCTGGTGACGATTACCTTCAGTGAAGCGGTGAGCGGTTTCACCAACGCGGATCTGACCATCACCAACGGCACGTTGACTGCGGTGAGCAGCAGCAACGGCGGCATCACCTGGACCGCCACCTTCACGCCTTCGGCGAGCATCAACGACACGACCAACCTGATTACCCTGGACAACACCGGGGTCAGCGACCTGTCGGGCAACGCCGGCAGCGGCACCACCGATTCCAACAACTACGCCATCGACACCGTGCGCCCGACCGCCACCATTGTGCTGGCCGATACAACACTGACAGCGGGCGAAACCTCGCTGGTGACCATCACCTTCTCCGAGGCGGTGACCGGTTTCACCAACGCCGACCTGAGCGTCGCCAATGGCACGTTGACCTCGGTGAGCAGCAGCGACGGCGGCATCACCTGGACCGCCACGTTTACCCCGACAGCAGGTATCATCAGCGCGACCAACGTCATCAGCCTGGCCAACACCGGCGTGGCGGATCTGGCGGGCAACACCGGCAGCGGGATCAGTTCCTCGGGCAACTACGCCATCGATACTGCCCCGCCGACCGCGACGATTGTGGTGGCGGACACCGCGCTGAGAATTGGTGAAACGTCGCTGGTGACCATCACCTTCAACCAGGCCGTGAGCGGTTTCACCAACGCCGACCTGACCATCGCCAACGGCACGTTGACCTCGGTGAGCAGCAGCGACGGCGGTATCACCTGGACCGCCACCTTCACTCCGACTGCCAGCATCACCGATACGACCAACCTGATCACATTGGACAATACCGGTGTGCAGGCTGCCGCCAGCGGTAACGTGGGCAGCGGTACCACCGACTCCAACAACTACGCCATCGATACCGTGCGCCCGACGGCCACCATTGTGGTCGCGGACACGGCGCTGAGAATCGGCGAAACCTCGCTGGTGACGATCACCTTCAGTGAAGCGGTCAGCGGTTTCACCAACGCGGATCTGACCATCACAAACGGCACGCTGACCGCAGTCAGCAGCAGCGACGGCGGCATCACCTGGACCGCAACCTTCACGCCTTCGGCGAGCATCAGCGACACGACCAACCTGATCACCCTGGACAACACCGGGGTCAGCGACCTGGCGGGCAACGCCGGCAGCGGCACCACCGACTCCAACAACTATGCCATCGACACGGTTCGCCCGACCGCCACGATCGTGCTGGCCGATACGACGCTGAGCGCGGGTGAAACCTCGCTGGTGACCATTACTTTCTCCGAAGCAGTAAGCGGTTTCACCAACGCCGACCTGATCATCGCCAACGGCACTTTGAGCGCGGTCAGCAGCAGTGATGGCGGCATCACCTGGACCGCGACCTTCACCCCAACCGTCGGCGTGAATGATTCGAGCAATGTCATCACCCTGGCCAATACCGGCGTGACCGATGTGGCCGGCAATACAGGCAGCGGCACCACCAACTCCGGCAACTACACGATTGATACCGTGCTGCCGACCGCCACCATCGCGGTGGCCGACACCGAGCTGCTACTCGGTGAAACGTCGTTGGTGACCATCACGTTCAGCGAAGCCGTCAGCGGTTTCTCCAATGCCGACCTGAGCATCGCCAATGGCACCTTGAGTATCGTCAGCAGCAGCGATGGCGGTATCACCTGGACCGCGACATTCACCCCGACCAATGCCATCACCGACACCAGCAACGTCATCACTCTGGATAACAGCGGTGTGCAAAACGGCTCGGGCAACGCGGGCAGCGGCACCACCGATTCCAACAACTACGCCATCGACACCGTGCGCCCGACGGCGAACATCGTCGTGGTCGACGATACGCTGGCCATCGGTGAAACCTCACTGGTGACGATCACCTTCAGTGAAGCGGTGAGCGGTTTCACCAACGCAGACCTGACCGTCGCCAACGGCACATTGAGCAACGTCAGCAGCAGTGACGGCGGTATCACCTGGACGGCAACCTTCACGCCGTCCTCGAGCATCAACGACACCACCAACCTGATCATCCTGAACAACACCGGGGTCAGCGATCTGGCGGGCAACGCTGGCAGCGGCACCACCGACTCCAACAACTATGCCATCGACACGCTGCGCCCGACCGCCACGATCGTGCTGGCCGATACGACGCTGAGCGCGGGTGAGACCTCGCTGGTGACCATCACCTTCTCCGAGGCGGTGAGCGGTTTCAGCAGCGTGGATCTGAGTGTTCCCAACGGCACGTTGAGTGCGGTGAGCAGCAGCGACGGCGGCATCACCTGGACGGCGACGTTCACGCCAACCGTCGATGTCAACGACACGACCAACCTGATCACCCTGGACAATGCCGGGGTCAGCGACCTGGCGGGCAACGCCGGCACCGGTACGACCAATTCCGCCAACTTCACCATCGACACCGTGTTGCCGACCGCCACCATCGTAGTCGCCGATAACGCCCTGAGTGTCGGCGAAACCACGCTGGTGACCATCACCTTCTCCGAGGCCGTGAGCGGTTTCAGCAACGCCGACCTGAGTATCGCCAACGGCACCCTGAGCGCAGTGAGCAGCAGTGATGGCGGCATCACCTGGACGGCAACCTTCACGCCGACCGCCGACATCACCAACGCAAACAACCTGATCACCCTGGACAACAGCGGCGTGCAGAACATCTCGGGCAACGCGGGCAGCGGCACCACCGATTCCAACAACTACGCCATCGACACCGTGCGCCCGACGGCGACCATCGTGGTCGCGGACACGGCGCTGGCGGTGGGCGAAACCTCGGTGGTGACTATCACCTTCTCCGAGGCGGTAACCGGCTTTTCCCTGGCCGACCTGACGGTGAGCAACGGTACTCTGAGCAATCTCAGCACCAGCGATAACATCACATATACCGCGACATTTACTCCGACGGTTGGCGTCACCGACACCAGCAACCTGATCACCCTGGACAATAGCGGTGTGATCGACGGGGCGGGCAACGTCGGCAGCGGAACCACGGACTCGAACAATTACGCGGTCGACAGCCAACGCCCGACCGCGACCATTGTCATGGCCGATTCAACCCTGATTGCCGGTGAAACGACCCAGGTGACTATCACCTTCAGTGAGGCAGTGAGCGGTTTCACCAACGCCGATCTGAGTGTTCCCAATGGTACGTTGAGTGCGGTCAGCAGCAGCGACGGCGGCATCACCTGGACGGCGACGTTCACGCCGAACGTCGCGGTCAACGACACGACCAACCTGATCATCCTGGACAACAGCGCAGTCGCGGACCTCGCAGGCAACGCCGGCAGCGGTACGAGCAACTCCGCCAACTTCACCATCGACACCGTGTTACCGACCGCCACCATCGTGGTCGCCGACAATGCCCTGAACGTCGGCGAGTCCTCGCTGGTGACCATCACCTTCAGCGAAGCAGTGAGCGGTTTCAGCAACGCCGACCTGACCATCGCCAACGGCGCCCTGAGCGCGGTGAGCAGCAGCGATGGCGGCGTCACCTGGACGGCAACCTTCACGCCGACCGCCAACATCACCGACGCCACCAACCTGATCATCCTGGACAACAGCGGCGTGCAGAACGCCTCGGGCAACGCGGGCAGCGGCACCACCGACTCCAACAACTACGCCATCGACACCCAGCGCCCGACCGCCACCATAGTGGTCGCTGACAATGCCCTGAGTGTCGGCGAAACCACGCTGGTGACCATCACCTTCTCCGAGGCGGTGAGCGGTTTCACCAATGCCGACCTGACCATCGACAATGGCACCTTGAGTGCGGTGAGCAGCAGCGACGGAGGCATTACCTGGACGGCTACCCTGACACCGTTGACGGGTATCGCCGACACCAGCAACCTCATTCGGCTCGATAACAGCGGTGTTCAGGATGCGGCGGGCAACGCCGGCAGCGGGACCACGGACTCGAACAACTACGCGATCGACAGTCAACGCCCGACCGCGACCATTGTCATGGCCGACACCGACCTGCGTCCCGGCGAAACGACCCTGGTGACCATCAGCTTCAACGAAGCAGTCAGTGGTCTGGACAGTTCAGATCTGAGCGTCGCCAACGGCACCCTGAGCGGGTTGAGCAGCAGCGACGGTGGCGTTACCTGGACCGCGACGTTCACGCCGACCGCCAGCATTACCGATACCAGCAACCTCATCACTCTGGACAACACCGGTGTCACCGACGCGGCAGGCAACGCCGGGAACGGGGTGACCAACTCGGCGAATTACCTGGTGCAAACCAGCGTGCCAACCGCCAGCATCGTGATCGTCGATACGGCGCTCAAGGCCGGCGAAACGAGCCTGGTGACCATCACCTTCAGCGAGGCCGTCAACGGTTTCAGCAACGCCGACCTGACCCTCGCCAACGGTACATTGAGCAACGTCAGCAGCAGCGACGGCGGCATCACCTGGACGGCGACCTTTACGCCAACCTCGGACGTTACCGATGCCAGCAACCTGATCACGCTCGACAATAGCGGCGTGGCCAATGGTTCGGGCAACGCGGGGTCGGGCACCACCGACTCGAACAGTTTTGCCATCGACACCGCACTGCCCACCGCGACCATCGTGGTTGCCGACACGGCGCTGAGTACCGGCGAAACCTCTTTGGTGACCATCACCTTCAGCGAAGCGGTGAGCAGTTTCGACAACAGTGACTTGACCATCGCAAACGGCATCCTGAGCAATGTCAGTTCCAGCGACGGCGGGATCACCTGGACCGCCACCCTTACCCCGACGGCCGATCTCACCGACACCAGCAACACCATCGCGCTGAACATGGCGGGTGTGCAGGATGTGGCCGGCAATGCCGGCAGCGGTACGGTCAACTCCAATACCTACACCATTGACACCCAAGGCCCGACCGCGACCATCATGGTCGCCGACGGTACGCTCGCGGCCGGTGAATCGACCCTGGTAACCATCACGTTCTCCGAGGCAGTGAGCGGCTTCACCAACGCGGACCTGTCCATCCCCAACGGTACATTGAGCGCCGTGAGCAGCAGCGACGGCGGTGTGACCTGGACCGCGACCTTCACGCCAACCGCCAACGTGAAGGACACGACCAACCTGATCAGCTTGAGCAACGCCGGGGTGTCCGACCTCGCGGGCAATGCCGGAACCGGCATCAGCAACTCGGCCAGCTTCACCATTGATACCGTGCTGCCGACGGCGACCATAGTGGTAGCCGACACGCAACTCGGCATCGGTGAAACCACCACCGTGACCATCACTTTCAGTGAAGCGGTGAGCGGTTTCGACGTATCTGACATCAGCGTTGCCAACGGCGTGTTGTCGAACCTGAGCAGCAGCGATGGCGGCGTGACCTGGACCGCGACCCTGACGCCGACCGCCAATGTCAGCGACGCAACCAACCTGATCGTGCTCGACACCGGTCGCGTGCAGGACAATGTCGGCAACTTCGGCGCCAGTATCGCCATCTCCAACAACTACGCGCTCGATGCGACCCGGCCGACGGTGAGTATCGTGGTTGCCAACCCGAACCTCGGTATCGGCCAGACCACTACGGTGACCTTCACCTTCAGCGAGGCCGTCAGCAACTTCGACCTGTCCGACTTGAGCGTGACCAATGGCGACCTGAGCAACCTCGGCAGCAGCGATGGCGGCAAGACCTGGACGGCGACGTTCACGCCGACGGCCAATGTCACCGACCCAAGCAACTTCATCGCCCTGGACACCCGCAACGTCACGGATCTGGTGGGCAACACTGGCAACACGGTGGCGGTGTCGAACAATTACACCCTCGACAGCGAACTGCCAACCGCCACCGTGGTGATCGCCAATCCGAACCTGGGCGTGGGCCAGACCTCGCAGGTGACCATCACCTTCAGCGAAGCGGTCAGCGGTTTTGATTTGTCCGACATCAGTATTGCCAACGGCACCTTGTCCGACCTGAGTAGCAGCGACGGCGGCAAGACCTGGACCGCAATGCTGACACCGACCGCCAACGTCAATATCGCCAGCAACGCGATCAGCATCAACCGCGTCGGTATCAGCGACATGGCCGGCAACAGTGGCAGCGGCGTGAGCCAGTCCGACAATTTTGTCATCAACACGGTGCCGACCTCATCGGTTGTCGTCGTAACGGTAGACCCCGAGTTCCAAAGCAGCACCCCGGTGACGCTGCCCGATGTGCCCAACGTGCCGCTGCAACCGAGCATTTTCACGCCTCCGACGGGCAACCTCACTTCACCATTGACCTTCCAGCCATTGTTCGAACAACGGGTGATCGGCAACGGTATCCGGCCGTTGGGCGATATTTTCATGAACCACGGCGCATTGACCCCGAGTTTCATCGCGCAGGTTTTCAGCAGCACTGACGGCGGTGGCGATGGCTCGGGGCATGGTTTCCTCGGTTTCGGTGGCGGTGACGGCGGTGTGTTCAGCACCAGCACGCTGTCGAGCCTGTTCAATCAGGACAGCAGCAGCGAGCGCGATTCGTTGAACGCCTTCGGCAGTCAGTCGATCAAGTCCGGCGATGTTTCCCAAGGGCTGCGCGGGGTATTTGGCGCACCGACCCTGGGCCAGCAGTTGCAACAACTCAAGGACAACGAGCAGCAGCAGGTCGCCAACCTGGCCGCCGCTTTGAAACTGGCCGGCATCGGCGAAATGCAGGCCTGATAAGAACTTTCACTTTTGATGCGGCACCCAGGGGCGATGCAAGGATGAATAGAAGTCATAAGTTGTTTGGAGCCAGTCTGCTGGCACTGGCGATCAGCGGATGCGCCGTCACCAGTGAGCCGATCGAACGCAGTGTCAGTGAGCAGCGGGCCAAAAGTGACCTGCAAAGCATGTACAAGGGGCAGGAGCCCCTTGCCGGCCCGTTGACCCTGCACCAGGCCATGGCCCGTGCGGTGAAGTACAACCTCGAAGGCCGGTTGAAAATCATGGAGGAGGCCCTGGCCAAGCGTCAGCTCGACCTCGCCAGTTTCGACATGTTGCCGCGCATGGCGCTGGACGCCGGATACGTGGGCCGCAACAACGTCAACGCCTCCAGCAGCCAGAGTGTGCGCACCGGCACACAGTCCCTGGAACCTTCGACCTCCCAGGACCGCGACCGTGATGTAGCGGACCTGACGATGGTCTGGAACGTGCTCGATTTTGGTGTCAGTTACATCAGCGCCAAGCAGCAGGGTGACCAGCGCCTGATCGTTCAGGAACGTCGGCGCAAGGTGATCAACACCATCGTCCAGGACGTGCGCTCGGCGTATTGGCGGGCGATGGCCGCCGAACGCCTGCTCACGCAGATCGACAGCCTGATGGCGCGGGTTGAAACCGCGCGCAACGACAGCCAGAGCATGAGCCAGCAACGCATTGGCGATCCGGTGCAGGCCCTCGGTTATCAGCGTTCGCTGATCGAAGCGACACGCCAACTGGAGGAGCAGCGCCGTGCCTTGTCTCTGGCGAAGACCGAACTGGCGACCCTGATCAACCTGCCGATGGGCACCGAGCTGACCCTGGCGACCGATAACGGTTATGAGATTCCCGAGCTCAAGATCGATCTGGCCACTCTCGAACAGGAAGCCCTGACCAGCCGCCCGGAACTGCGCGAACAGGATTATCAGGCCCGCATCAGCGCTGCCGAGACCCGCAAAGCCATGTTGCGCCTGCTGCCGGGCCTGGAGTTCTCCGCCGGCGGACATTACGACAGCAACTCGTTCCTGGTGGAGCAAGGCTGGGCCGATTACGGCGTCAAAGTCACCTGGAACCTGTTTAACGTGATCTCGGCTCCCGCGGCGATCAACGTGGCCAAGGCTGGTGAAGAAGTCGCCACCGCGCGCCGTCAGGCGATGTCGATTGCGGTGCTGGCGCAGCTGTATGTGGCCAATGCCAATTACCGCGAGGCGTTGCGCCAGTTCAAGACCAATCAGCAATTGTCGGACATCGACGGGCAAATCGTCGGTCAGTTGCGCAATCGTCACCAGGCGGACGGCATCGGTGAGCTGGATCTGATCCAGGGCGAACTCAACACCTTGCAGGCCGATCTGCGTCGTGACCTGTCCTACGCCGACCTGCGCAACGCCTACGGGCAAATTTTCGCCAGCGCCGGCCTCGATCCGCTGCCGGATCAGGTGCAATCGACGCAAGTCCAGTCCATCGCCACGGCCCTGGCCAACCGCGAAGCGGCTTGGGCGGCGGGTGATATCACGGTTCCGGTGGCCCATGCCCCAGCGCGTTGATGTGAAGCCCCCGACCGCCAGCATCAGCCGTGCCCGGCGCGAGCAACGCAACGGCCATCGCGGCGCGGCGATCCTGCTGACCGGTCTTCCGGCGGCGGGCAAGTCGACCCTCGCGCAAGCGCTGCACGCCGAGTTGTTTGCACGCGGGCTGCAGAGCGTGGTGCTCGATGGTGACGGGTTGCGGGTAGGGCTCAACCAAGACCTTGGCTTCAGCGACAGCGATCGTCAGGAAAACATCCGTCGCGCCAGCGAACTGGCGGCGTTGCTGGTGGAGAACGGACAAATCGTGATCCTGGCGATGATCGCGCCCCTGGTGGAGCTGCGCGATGTGTTCGCCCGGCGGCTCGGTGACGATTATCGCGAAGTCTGGTGCAGTGCGACCCTGGCGGTGTGCGAGCAACGTGATCCAAAAGGTCACTATGCTCGCGCCAGGCGCGGCGAATTGATGGGGTTTACCGGGGTGTCCGCACCGTATCAGGCGCCGGTTGATGCGGCGCTGGTACTCGACACCGGAGTACAAACGATCGAGGCCTGCCTTGATCGACTGTTGACCTGGCTTGGCGAAGCCGAAGTGTTGCCCAGGTCCTGAACCGGTCGGCGTTCAGGCTTTCGACGACAAATCCGCCATGCCCTTGAGCAGCTCGATCGGCAGTGGAAAGACAATGGTCGAGCTCTTATCGCCGGCAATCGAACTCAAGGTCTGCATGTAGCGCAACTGCATGGCCCCCGGTTGTCGGCCGAGCATTTCGGCGGCCTGCATGAGCTTTTCCGAGGCCTGCAATTCACCCTCGGCGTGGATCACCTTGGCTCGCCGTTCCCGTTCTGCCTCGGCCTGCCTGGCGATGGCGCGGATCATCGATTCGTTGAGGTCCACGTGCTTGATCTCGACGTTGGCGACCTTGATGCCCCAGGTGTCGGTCTGGGCGTCGAGTACTTGCTGGATGTCCAGGTTCAAGCGTTCGCGTTCTGCCAGCAGTTCGTCCAGTTCGTGTTTACCCAGCACTGCCCGCAGCGTGGTTTGCGCCAATTGGCTGGTAGCAGCCAGGAAATCCTCGACCTGAATGATTGCCTTCTGCGGATCGAGTACGCGGAAATACAGCACCGCGTTGACCTTGACCGACACGTTGTCGCGGGTGATCACGTCTTGTGGCGGCACGTCCAGCACCACGGTGCGCAAATCGACCCGGACCATTTGCTGGACCACCGGAATCAGCAGGATCAGGCCAGGGCCCTTGACCTGCCAGAAGCGCCCGAGCTGGAACACCACCCCGCGCTCGTATTCGCGCAGGATGCGGAACGTCGACCCCGCCAGTGCGATGATCAACAATAGCAGCGCGACAAGACCCAATTGCAAACCCATGACTATTCTCCGCCCGGCGCCGCGTCAGTCGCGGCCACTTGCAGCAGCAAGCCCTGGCGCCCCACCACCCGCACCCGTTGCCCGGGGTGCAGCGGCGTTGCGCTGAGCACTTGCCATTGTTCTCCTTGCAGATGAACCCAGCCGCCACAGGCGTTGCCGAGCTGTACTGAAGTGACCGGCGTTTCGCTGCCGACCAGCCCGGCATCACCGCTGACAGTGTGGCGCGGTCGGGTCTTCAGGGCATGAAACACCAGGTAAACCAGCAACAGTGCACTGACCAGTCCCAGGCCGATCATCAGTGGCACGGGCACATCGGTATTGGTCAGGATCACCGCGCCGATCACGAACATCACGATGCCGCCCAGGCCGATCACACCGTAATTGGGCAGGGCCGCCTCGGCGATCAGGAACGCGATGCCGAAGGTGATCAACCAGATCCCGACGGGATTGGGCAGCAGCACCACAACCGTGTCGGCGGCGCAGGCCGATCCGCTCAACGCCAACAGCAACGCAACTGCACAGCAACGCGTGTTCACTTGACCCTCCGGGAGAGTCGTGGAGTGGCTCTGTATACAGTTTAGTTGAGCCTTGGCCGCTATGAATTTTGCTCAACTGCCGTCGACATCCGATGGGCAGATTTCCCGCCGGATCGCGCTGACGGGCCTAGACTTTTACTACGCAAGCCAAGCTTTAATCATCGTCCGCAAGCGATCATGGCGGACACCGAGGTGCATCATGCGTATGGCAAGAACCGTGCAGCGAAGCCTGGAAAAGGCTCAATGCGAATATGACATCGTCAGCCACCCACACTCGGCCAGCAGCCTTGAAACGGCGCGGGTCGCAGGTATTCCCGCCGAACGGGTGGCCAAATCGGTGATCCTCGACGATCACCATGGGCATTACCTGATGGCCGTGCTGCCCGCCAGCCGTCACCTTGACCTGAGCAAAGTCCGCAGCAGCGGCGAGTGGCAGGTTTCCCGCGAAAGCAACCTGGCGCACCTGTTCGATGACTGCGAACGCGGTGCCGTACCGGCGCTGGGTGAGTCCTATGGGTTGGAGGTGGTGATCGATCCGCTGCTGACCCGGCAGAAAGACATCTATCTGGAGGCCGGCAACCACGTCAACCTGGTGCGCATGGACATGCCCGAGTTTCTGAAAATGGTGCCGCATGCCGAGGTGCGGGAGTTGAGTCATTGAGTTTTGTTTCGTCAATGCTGTCGTCATCGCGAGCAAGCTCGCTCCCACGGGACTGCGATTAACCTGTGGGAGCGAGCTTGCTCGCGATGACCGCGCAGCGGTCCCTTAATCAGTTCACAGGAGCTAGACATGGAAAGCCCAACCCACAACCTTCCCTCCCTGTTCAAGCAACTCGGCCTGCCGGACGACGCCGAAAGCATTGATAAATTCATCGCCACCCATTCACCACTCAAACCGGAGTTGCACCTTGCGGATGCATTTTTCTGGAGCCCGAGCCAGGCCGAACTACTGCGTGAGGAGATACTCGATGACGCGGATTGGGCGGAAGTCGTGGATCAGCTGGATGTGATGTTGAGGAAGGGGCGGGGGGTGTAAAAACTGATAGGCGGTGATCTGCAACGGTTGCTCTGATCAAAACAATTGACCAGAATTAAGACCTTATTTGAGGTCTTAATTATGCAAAGTGTTTTGGCTGATATGGCTGTCAGCGTGTCTGAACTAAAGAAAAACCCCTCTGCCGTTTTGAATGGCGCCCATGGAGGGCCCGTCGCAGTGCTCAATCACAATCGCGTCATGGGGTATATGGTCCCTGCCGATGTGTTCGAAGCCATGATGGAGCGCCTGGATGATTTGGAATTGGCGGAAATCGTGCGTTCTCGTCGTCATGAAACACCGATCCCGGTAACGCTGGATGACTTATAAGCTCGAATTTCTGCCATCTGCACGCAAAGAATGGGACAAGCTGGGGCACACGCTACGTGAGCAATTCAAAAAGAAGTTGGCAGAGCGGCTCGAAATGCCTCGAATCCCTTCCGACTCACTCCATGGCATGCCCGACTGCTACAAAATCAAGTTGAAGTCATCGGGGTATCGACTCGTCTACGAGGTGATAGATGAGCGCATCGTCGTTTCTGTCGTTGCAGTAGGAAAGCGCGAACGCAGTCAAGTGTATGAGCGTGCCAGGAAACGTTGATGGCTCTCGGCAGGTCGCTGTTACGTATTTGTTTCAAAACTTGACGGAAAATCCCTCTCAATGCAATATTGATAGTTAGCAAACTAACAGTGTGTGTTGTCCCTCGTGCCGAATAACCTCGACGTTCTCCAGATGAACATCAGCAGCGCCATGGTGGTGGCCGCCAGGCATTGGCGCAAAATCTGCCAGACCACGCTGGCCAACTATGGAATCTCCGAAGCCTGTGCCGTTCCGCTGTTGATGATCGGGCGTCTGGGCGAGGGTGTGCGTCAGGTGACGGTGGCCCAGGCAGCAGGGATGGAGAGCCCGTCGCTGGTGCGCCTGCTCGATCAGTTGTGCCATGGCGGCTACGTCTGCCGCACCGAAGATGCACAGGACCGCCGCGCCAAATGCCTGAGCCTGACCGAAACCGGTCGGGAGCTGGTGCAGGCGGTCGAAGTGAAGCTGGTGCGCTTGCGCCACGAAGTCCTTGAAGGCATTGACCAGAGTGATCTGGAGGCTACGCTGCGGGTACTGAGAGCATTTGAAGCGGCCACGCCGCCATCGGTGGCGAACCCTTGAACGGATTTTTCTCTGGCATGCCCCCGGCGCGGGACTGGTTCTACGGAGTCCGCACCTTCGCCGCATCAATGATCGCGCTGTACATCGCCCTGCTCATGCAAATGCCGCGTCCGTACTGGGCGATGGCCACGGTGTACATCGTTTCCAGCCCGTTTCTCGGCCCTACCAGTTCCAAGGCGCTATACCGGGCGATTGGCACCTTTGTCGGCGCTGCGGCGGCGGTTCTGTTCGTGCCGATGTTCGTGCAGAGCCCCTACGTGCTGGTGGTGGTGATTGCGCTGTGGACCGGGACGCTGCTGTTTCTGTCCCTGCATTTGCGCACCGCCAACAACTACGCCTTGATGCTCGCCGGCTACACCTTGCCGTTGATTGCCCTGCCGGTGGTGAACAACCCGCTGGGGGTATGGGACGTGGCCGAGGCACGGACCGAAGAAATCTTTCTCGGCATCGCCGTGGCGGCGGTGGTCGGCGCGATGTTCTGGCCCCGGCGCCTGGCGCCGGTGTTCAATGATTCGGTGAGCAAATGGTTTACCGATGCGTCGACCTACAGCCTGCGCTTCCTTAGCCGCAACGTGCAGCCTGAAGAAGTCAGCGCGCTGCGCGCATCGATGGTCGCCACGTTCAACTCCCTGGAATTGATGATCGGTCAGTTGCCCCACGAAGGCTCGCGACCGCAGACCGTGCGCAATACCAAGGAATTGCGTGGTCGGATGATTCACCTGCTGCCAGTGATCGATGCCCTCGACGACGCGCTTTACGCCCTGGAACGGCGCACCCCGGAACTTGTGGACAAGTTCGCACCCTTGCTGGCCGCCACCACCGAATGGCTCGAACACAAGGATGCCGATCTCGACCGCTGGCAAGCCCTGAAGGCTCAACTCGAGGCCCTGCAACCGGCTCCCGAAGCGCTGGATGAGCGCAAGCAACTGCTTTTCTCCAACGCCATTTACCGTCTCGGCGAGTGGATCGATTTGTGGCAGGACTGTCGCAGTCTGCAGTACGCCATCCAGTGCGAAAGCCAGGACAGCTGGCGCGCGGTGTATCGGCACTGGCGGCTGGGGCGGCTATCGCCGTTCCTGGATCGCGGCCTGATGTTTTATTCCGCTGCATCGACCGTTACGGCAATCATTGTCGCCTCGGTATTGTGGATTCTGCTCGGCTGGACCGATGGCGGCAGCGCGGTGATCCTGGCAGCGGTGGCTTGCAGTTTCTTTGCCTCGATGGACGACCCGGCGCCGCAGATTTACCGGTTCTTTTTCTGGACGGCGATGTCGGTGGTGTTCGCCAGCCTCTATCTGTTTCTGGTGCTGCCCAACCTGCACGACTTTCCGATGCTGGTGCTGGCGTTTGCCGTACCGTTCATTTGCGTCGGCACCCTGACGGTCAAGCCGCAGTTTTACCTGGGCATGCTGCTGACCCTGGTCAACACCTCGTCCTTCATCAGTATTCAGGGCGCTTACGACGCGGACTTCCTCAGTTTCGCCAACTCCAACCTGGCCGGCCCCATGGGGCTGCTGTTCGCGTTCATCTGGACCCTGATCGCCCGGCCGTTCGGTGCGGAGTTGGCGGCCAAGCGCCTGACCCGTTTCAGCTGGCGTGACATCGTCAGCCTCTCCGAGTCGGCCACCTTGTCCGAGCATCGGCTTCTGGGCATACGGATGCTCGATCGGCTGATGCAGCATCTGCCGCGCCTGGCCATGACCGGCCAGGACTCCGGCGTGGCGCTGCGGGAAGTGCGGGTGGCGTTGAACCTGTTGGATCTGCTCGCCTATACGCCGCGGGTCCTTGGTGTGCCGCAGGTGCTGTTGCGCCAGGTGGTGGCCGAGGTGGGCGAGTACTTCAAGGCCTGTCTCAAGGCTGGTGAGCGCTTGCAGGCACCGAGTCCGTTGCTGATGACCCTCGACCGCACGCGCCGCGCTCTCAGCGGTGCCGGCGATGATGAGACCCGTCGGCATCTGCTGCACGCCCTGAGCGGCCTGCGCCTGGCACTGTTGCCCGGCGTCGAGTTCGTCGGCTCCGCCGAGTCCGAAGAACCGCTTCCCCATGGCATTGATGGAGCGCCTTTATGATCGGTGACCTGGATCTGAGCGGGGTGTTCCTGCCCACGCTGCTGGTGCTGATGGGCATTACTTATGTGTTGTACCTGTTGGTGCACGGGGTGCTGGCGCGCCTGCACTTTTACCGTCTGGTCTGGCACCGGGCATTGTTCAACGTGGCCCTCTACGCCTTGCTGCTTGGCGCGGTGGACTCACTCAGTCGATACCTGATGACATGAAAAAACCGTTTTTAACCCTGGGTCGCGTGGTGTTGACCCTGCTGATCGTGAGCTTCGCCGTTGTCGTGGTCTGGCGCATGGTGATGTATTACATGTTCGCGCCCTGGACCCGCGACGGGCACATCCGTGCCGACATCGTGCAAATCGCGCCGGATGTCTCCGGGCTGATCCAGCAAGTGGAGGTGCGCGACAACCAGTTGGTCAAGCGCGGCCAAGTGCTGTTCAGCATCGATCCGGACCGCTTCAAGCTGGCCCTGCGCCAAGCGAAAGCGGCAGTCGCCGACCGCGAGGAAACCCTGGCCCAGGCCCAGCGCGAGGCCAAGCGGAACAAGGGGCTTGGCAACCTGGTGCCGGGTGAACAACTGGAAGAAAGCCAGTCGAAAGTGGCCCGCGCCCAAGTGGCCTTGATGGAAGCCCAGGTGGCGGTGGACAGCGCACAGCTCAACCTCGACCGCTCGGTGATCCGCAGCCCGGTGGACGGCTACGTCAACGACCGTGCGCCACGGGCCCAAGAGTTCGTCAGCGCCGGGCGACCGGTGTTGTCGGTGGTCGACAGCAACTCGTTCCATATCGATGGTTATTTCGAAGAAACCAAACTGAACGGCATCCATATCGGGCAAAGCGTCGACATCCGGGTGATCGGCGACAATGCGCGCCTGCGCGGGCATGTGGAGAGCATCGTCGCCGGTATCGAAGACCGCGACCGTACCAGCGGCAACAACCTGCTGCCCAACGTCAACCCGGCCTTCAGCTGGGTGCGGCTGGCCCAGCGGATTCCGGTGCGCATCGCTTTCGATGACGTGCCGGAAGATTTCCGCATGATCGCCGGGCGCACCGCCACGGTATCGATCATCGACGATCAGAAACGGGAGCCGGCGCAATGAGCAAGGCCTCGGGTTTGGCGGTCGCCGGATTAGGCCTGCTGCTGTCGGCGTGTCAGATGGTCGGGCCGGATTATCATTTGCCTGAAGAAGCGGCTGTCCATCGTCCAGACTTGCAGGGCGATCTGGCGGTAGACGGTAAAACGGTGGTTTCCGCACCGGTGCCGGCCGACTGGTGGCGCCTGTACAAGGATCCGCGACTCGACCAGCTGGTGCAGCAGGCCATGGCCTCCAACACCGATTTGCGTGTGGCGGCGGCCAGCCTGTCGCGGTCTCGCGCTCAGGTCGATGAGGCCGAAGCGGCGGGAGGCTGGAGCGCCGGCGTACAGATGGGCGCCCAGCGCTTGCAGGAGTCTGGCCAGGCGTTCCTGCTGCCGGAAAAAGTGCCGGTGGCGAACATCGGCGATATCGGTATCAGCGCGTCGTACCAGTTCGATCTGTTCGGTACCCTGCAGCGCGGCATCGAAGCGGCCAAGGCCAATGCCGATGCGACGCAGGCCGCCGCCGATACCGCACGCATCACCGTGGTGGCCGACGTGGTTCGCGCCTACACCCAGGTGTGCGCGGCCAATGAAGAGCGGGAAATTGCCCAGCATTCCCTCGACCTGCAAGCCCAGAGCACCACGCTGATCCAGCGCCTGCGCGATGCCGGGCGCGGCGACGAAACCCAGGTCACCCGCTCGCAGACCCAATTCAAATCCCTGCGCGCCGACATGCCGCGCTATGAGGCCGCACGTCAGGCCGGGCTGTATCGCTTGTCGATGTTGCTGGCCAAACCGGTGGACCAACTGCCGGCCGGCACCGCCACCTGCGACGAGCTGCCGAAAATCGCGCAATTGATTCCGGTGGGCGATGGCGCCGCATTGCTCAAGCGTCGTCCCGATGTACGGCAGGCCGAGCGTCGGCTGGCGGCCGCGACGGCCGGTATTGGCGTCGCCACGGGCGAGCTGTACCCGAACATCAGCATCGGCGCGACCATCGGTACCGTCGGTATCCTGGACGATCTCGGCGACCCGTCTACCAACCGCTGGGGCTTCGGTCCGTCGCTGACCTGGAACGTGCCGACCAACGGCGCCCGTGCGCGCATCCGCGAAGCCGAAGCGGTGACCCAGGCGACCCTGGCACATTTCGATGGGGTAGTGCTCAACGCCATTCGCGAGACTCAGACCGGCCTGGCCCAGTACACGGCATTGCTGCAACGTCGCGACGCACTGGCCGATGCCGAGCAATCGGCAAAACTGGCGTCTGACCAGACCCACCGCTTCTTCCAGGCCGGCCGCGCCTCGTTCCTGGCCGACCTGCAGGCCACCCGCACCTACATCGATGTCACGGCGCAACTGGCTGCCGCGAACACCCAGGTTGCCGCCAGTCAGATCGATTTGTTCCTCGCCTTGGGCGGCGGCTGGGAAAGCGGACGAACGCAAGCGTCGAACTCCGGCAAACCCTGAGGCCGTTGCTATGCTTTGAAGTGTTGGAGGGGCGCCCCGTACAAAGCGCCCTTTCTTCGCACAAGGCTCGCGCAGGTCAGGGGGAAACCAATAATGAAAAACCCTTATGCTCTCGGCTTCTGGTGCGCCATCGTGGCGTTGGTGCTGCTGTCGGCCACCTATTTCTACGGCATCATGCTGGCCCTCCAGATCGACAAGGCTCTGGCGTTCCTCGACAGTGCCGCCGCACTGATCGCGGTGATGTCCATTGCGGTGGTAGCCTGGGCCTCGGTCCAGAATCAACGCACCAAGAAAAGACAACTCGAACAAGGCAAGACCCTGGTCCTGATCTGGGACACCAAGGTGGCGCTGCGTCGTGTCGAAACGGTGTTCGACCGTTATTTCTGGGGCAGTTACTGGCAACCGGGGCGCACCTTTCAGGAAGTCATGGGCGAATTGACCGGCACGCCGCTGGAAAAAAGCCTTGAGAGCCTGAAAAAACAGTGCCTGGCGCTGGACCGACAAGTGGCTGACGACGGTCGGCACTGGCTCAGCAATGCCCGGGAGCTGGCGGATGTCGCCACGGCCATGGCCCGTGAACGCTATCAACTGGATGTCTGCGACACGCGCACGGAAGTGACCGGCGGGGCGGTGATCAACCGCGACTTCGAAGTGCTGGTGTACACCTGGACTGCAAGGCTCAAAAGTTTTGATCATCAACTGGATGAAATCGAGGTCCAGTATTCCTGATTTTGTGGTGGCTGTTATGCCGCCTTCGCGAGCAAGCCCGCTCCCACAGGGATTACGCCATACCGGTGGGAGCGGGCTTGCTCGCGAAGGCGATTGCATTGACTGTGAATATCTCCAGCCGTGTGACCACCCCAAGACACTCTTTCACCTTTAAACATTGGGCCGTTCGTCGCACCCGGTGCTAATCTGCAACTCACTTTCAGCGCTGTCGAGCCGCAACCCGTCATGGGTTCAGGGAAGACGACCTCACTTTCAACAACGGACATTGAACGGGTCATACATGAATAAATCAGCAGGCTTGCTACTGGGAATTGTTGTCGCGATCGGTGCCATCAGCGCAGGCGGAGCCTGGTTCACCGGCACCAAAATCGAAGGTGTACTGAACACCTCGATTGCCGATGCCAACAAGGAATTGCAGGCGGCGATGGTCGGTTCCAACGGCACTGCGTCCCTGGAACTGGTGTCGCTGGAGCGTCATGTATTCAGCAGCACCGCGCACTATCGCCTCAAGGGCGAAGGCGAAATGTTCGGCGAAGCGCCGGTCGAGTTGCTGTTTGTCGATCACATCGAACACGGCCCGTTGCCGTTCTCGCGCCTGATGTCGCTCAAGTGGCTGCCGGTCCTGGCGACCAGTCACTACGAGCTGGAAAAGACCCCGTACACCGAGAAGTGGTTTGCCGCCGCCAAGGGCAAGTCCCCGCTGAGCGGCGTGGTCAATATCGGCTATGACAACGCTACCAATGGCACCTTCGAGTTGCGGCCGCTGGAAATGGCCCTGGATGACAAGTCGAGCATGAAATTCTCTGGCTTGAGCATGGACATCGATGCCAGCGCCAAGGCGCAGAAGGTCAAGGCCAACGGCTACATGGACAGCCTGAAGGTGACCACCGTTTCCGAAGACCAGGCGCCGGTGCAGGTTGAGTTGAACGGCCTGACCCTGGCCAGCAACCTGACAAAAAGTACCTACGGTTTCTACACCGGCGAGAACGTCGTTGAACTGGCCAGCGGCAAATCGACCTTCGGCGTCAAGCAGTCGGTGCTGGACTTCAAGAAGTTCGAAATGAAGAACCTGACTGAAGAAAAGGGCAGCAACGTCTCCGGACGTGCCGACTACAAGGTCGGCGACGTGTCCTTCAACGGCAAGACCATCGGTTCCGGTGCACTGGCCATGAGCCTGAAGAACCTCGACATTCCGGCGACCCTGTCGTTGATGCAGGTTTACCAGAGCAAGCTGCAGCCGTATGAAAGGGCGGCGGCCGAAGCAACAGCGGCCGGCCTGCCGGCGCCAGAGCTGAAACTGACCGAAGCCGAAGAGGCGCTGCTCAAGTCCAGCCTGGAAAAACTGCTGGCGGCCGGACCACAAGTGGCCCTGGAAAACCTGTCGTTCAACACCGCCAACGGTGAGAGCCGCGCCAACATGGTGCTCGACCTGACCAAGCCACAGACCATTGATCTGCCGACCGATCAACTGGTCAGACAGCTGATTGCGCTGCTCGACTTCAATCTGCAAGTGTCCAAAGCCATGCTGGTCGATGTGCTCACCGTGCAATCGCAAATCGACGGTCAGACCGACGCCAAGCTGATTGCCGACCAGGCCACCGCCACCGCGGACATGTTCAGCAGCATGGCGGTCGGCAGCCAACTGGCAAAACTGGACGGCAACAACATCGTCACCAACTTGCGTTACGCCAACAATCAGGTGGACTTCAACGGCCAGAAAATGACCGTTGAAGAGTTCGCCAGTTTTGTAATGAGCAAGTTCGCAGATACCAGTGCCACCGAATAACGGCGGCTGCTAACCCTGCAACGCCCGGCCTCTGCATCGCGCAGGCGCCGGGAGTTTTGCGGTCAGGCCCCTAGGGGACGTCACGGATCAGGCGCCAAGCCTCTTCCCAAGGCAACGGTTGTTTCATCCGCTCGGCGAGCATCGCCATGGCCCGGTCCATCTCGCAGGCTACCGCCGCCGACACCACGCCGTTTTTTCCGAACAGGCCTATGAACGGCGGATCGTAAGGGTCGCCCTTGAACTCGACTTCGTCCCAAGCCTGGGCGTGGCCGAGGTAGTCGTAGGTTTTACCGAAATGCCAGGTCCAGAAAAACGGCACGTCGAGGTAGTGCTCGTCACCGCCCAGCATATTGGCCGCGGCGATCCGTGCCTGCTGTTGGGCCAGTCGCCAGTGTTCGATGCGCAGGTATTGGTTGTTCAGCGGGAACGTGGCGATATCGCCAGCCGCCCAGAGGCCGTCGGCCACGCGCATTGCGCCGTCGACACGCAGCGACTGGTCTTGCTCCGTTGGCAATCCGGTAAAGGCCGCAGTGGCTGGCGTGACGCCAATACCGACCAGCACCAGATCGGCCGCCAAGTGTTCGCCATTATCCAGGCGCACGGCCTCGACCTTGTCCGTCCCTTCGATCTGTACCGCATTGCCCTGGGTATGAAACACGACGCCATGGGCTTCATGTCGTGCGCGAATGGCCTTGCCGACCGTGTCACCGAACTGTTTGGCAAACGGCACTTCGTGACGGGCCAGCACGGTCACGTGCAGGCCAAGCTGGCGCAGGGACGAGGCGGACTCCATGGCAATGAAACTGTCGCCGATGATCACCACCCGCTGGCCGGCGCTGGCGCTGTCGAGAATCTGCTGCGCATGGGCTTTGGAGCGCAGGACGAACACTTGCGGCAGGTCGGCGCCCGGCAGCGTCAGCGGATTGGGTACGCCGCCGGTGGCCAGTAGCGCGGCGTCGTAGGTCAGTGATTGGCCGTCAGTCAGCCGCAGCGTCCGGTTTGGCGCATCCAGGCTTGCCACTTCGCCTCGCAGGCGCTCGATCCGCTGCTTGCGGTAAAAATCCTCGTCACGCAGCGGCGGGACTTCGTCCAGCGGCATCTCCCCGGCGATCACGTATTTGCTCAGCGCGGTGCGGTCGTATCCGGAATCGGCTTCGCGGTCGATCAACAACAGTCGGCCGCCGAAACCTTTCTCGCGCAAACACGCTGCCGCTGCCGTGCCTGCCGCGCCAGCGCCGACAATGATGAAGGTTCGTGGATCGTCGGCCGGTGGCGCGTGGCCACCCGACATCGGCTGGTCGCCGACCCAGATATCGCCGTCACGGACTTCGAGGGGATAGCGCTTGAGGCTGTCCAGGGCTGGCGGTTCACACAGCCCGCCATCCTCGATCCGGAACTGCGCCTTGTGCCATGGACACGTCAGGCGTCCGTGGCATATCGCGCCGTCCGCCAGCGGGGCTCCGGCGTGCGGGCATTCGGCCTGATAAGCGCGCAGTTGTTCGCCGGCCCGCAACAGCAGGATCTTGCTGTCCAGGACCTGCACTTCCAGACCCCGGTCTTCGGGCACATTGGCGACACGCGCAACGCGATGCAGAGTCATGATCGCTCTCCAGTCAGACGTTTCACTTATGAGTCTGGTACTTATCGCGAGGTTCAGCCAATTGCCCCTGCCACGGCGTGAACGGTCCGGCTATAGTTTGCACGCCGACGACGGCCCAACACGCACAAGGTGCTCCGGTATGCCCCGATTGACCTCAATGAACCCTTGGCTCGCGGCCTTGGCAGTCGCCCTTTGTGTGCAGTTCCCGGCGCAGGCCCAGGAGCGCTTCACCCTGAACATTCCCGGCGTCTCCGATGACCGCCTGTTCACGTCGGCCGCCGCCAGCGACTCCGCAGGTTGTGGCGGACATAATATTTCTCCGGCCTTGAACTGGAACGCCGGCCCGGCAGCCACCCAAAGCTACGCCATCGTCATGCACGACCCAGACGGCCAGAAAGGCCAGGGCGTCGATAACTGGGTGCACTACGGCATCAAGGCCGGCACCCACCAGATCCCGGCCGGCGCCGGGAGCAAACCCGGCCTTGAGGGCATCGGCGGTACCAACAGCAAGGCAACTACCGGCTACATCGGCCCTTGCCCGCCCGTTGGCGACAGTGCGCACCACTACATCATCCAGATCTACGCCCTGGACCTGCCCCCGGACGCCTTGCCCGCCGGTCTGACCCGTGCGCAGTTGCTGGAAAAAATCAAAGGCCATGTCCTGAAAAACAGCAGCGTGGTGCGGCGCTATCACCGCTGAAGGCTGATCGCCCCAGCGGATTTGCAGACAACTGAAGTGCGCGGCATTCCGGGGATTTGGCATCCACCCCCGAAAGCGCGCACTATCAGGCTATAGCCGATGCGTTGGAGGATGCCGTGGCAAAAAAAATCGACCGCATCGCCCAAATGCTCAGCTGCCCACAAAAGGGCGAGGAACTGCGGCGAGCGATTACCGAGAGTCGCAAGGATTTTCTGCTGAACCAGCCGGAAGAAGACGTTGTTGAAGACGACGACCTCGAAGAGGAGCTTTTCGAGGACGACGAGGACGATGATGAGTACGACGAGTTCGACTGGACGACAGAGTAAAAAAAACCGCCTCGGCGGTTTTTTTGTGGGTCCAGGCTAAAGCCCTGAGGGGCTGTATCTGGCGTACTTGATAGTGTCAGAGCCCATTGGGGAGAAACTTGGTTGCGCCGCTGACATCGTCGATTTTCTTGATGCGAAAGGCTTTCAGGCACGTTTCGTCGCGGGTGTTGGCGTCAGAGCAAAATTGCTTGATGAAGTCGGCAAAGACCATGTCCTGGCCATTAACGGTGAGGACGCGCTTGTAATATTCACCATTGATACCTTGGGCTTGACGACTGGTCGTCATCTCCTGATCCACCACCAGGCGTCCGTGCAGGTCGACAGCTGGAACCTGGGCTTTGGGGTCTTCTTTGGAGCAGGCGCTCAGCAGTAGTCCCGCGGCAATCAGCGTACATAAACGCAGCATATGAATTCATCTCTGATAACGGATGCCCCGGACCAGGGTCCGGGGAAGATCGATAGGAAGATTACTCGCCGAACAAGCGGCTGGAGCGGTTGACTTCAGCCTTGCCGGAGTCTTCCAGCAGAGACTTGGCACCGGAGGTCACATTGCGTGCCGAGTCGGCTTCAGACTGGATCACATCGGTGCGTGCCGCGCTGTCACGCAACTCCGCATCGATGTAGTCGTTGGCGCGTGCGGTGCGCGCGCGCTTGGCCTGTAGTGCCAGGCGGCGCTCTTCCAGCTCCAGTGCGCGCAACTCGTCTTCGAAGCCTTCTTCACGGGTTTGCACACGCTTGTGTTCAAGTTCTTGTGTCTTGCGCTGCTCAAGAGCCCTTTGCTGCGCGGCTTGCTGTGCCACTGCCCGTTGCCGACGATCAGCAGCGCTACGGGCCTCCTCGCGTGACCGCTCGGCTGCCGCCTGGCGGATGCGTTCGGCCTCGGCGGCCGCTTCAGCCTGTTTGGTTTGCTGTTCGATTTGATACAGATTGTCGAATTGGCCCGCCAATGTCGGCATGGCGAGCAGTGCGAAGACCGAGCCGAAAACAATATGTTTCATGTCCGACCCCCTTAGCTTTTCTTGGGTTCTGGACAGGTCGCATTCGGCTGAATGCGTGTTTCGTTGGAGATCGTCATCACCATCAGGGATATTTCGCCAACCTTGAACTCACAAGGGCGACCCACCTGGGCAGAAGTGAAGATCTTGCCGCTTTCGGAATAACCAATCAGCACGCCCGGTACCAGGGTAGTGTCATTGACCATCGAGCCCGCCATGGCGCCTGCAGCGCCACCGGCTACACCGCCGACAATGGCCGTGTCAGTGTTTTTAGTGTTGCCCAGTGCGGCACCACCGATCAAACCCAGTACTCCGCCCGCCATCATGGCTGCTTTTTTGTTCTTTTCGTTGCTGACTTTAATCTTGCTCGGCGAAATCGTAAGGATTTTGACGGTTTTAGCTTCCTGCTGAGTGTTTACCTGACTGGCGTCGAATACATCTGCCTGATACTCCTCACCGCTCGTTTGGCAACCAGCAAGAACGGCAGCAATCGAAAGCACCAGGCAGCGTTTTAACATCATCATTTCTAATATCTCTATGAGCGTAAGAAATCCCGAAAGGGACAATCCATTGTGATTTGAGGCAATGTGCCATCATTTTAATCAAACTCAAGAAGATAAGGCCAAGGAAACTTTGGAGAGGATGTGGATCAGGTGCCTCAGGCAGCAGTGGGATAGCGCGTCGTCATGCGCAAATTTCGGGTGGCAGTTTCAACGCCCGCAGCAGGCTGCTGATGCCGTTCGCCGAAAAAGCCAGAAGGTGTAAACCTTATTCAGGACGAAACAACACCCACAAAAAAGCCCCAGACCCATAAGGCCTGAGGCTTTCTCGTTACAACGTATGGTGCACCAGGCGGGATTCGAACCCACGACCGACGGAGCGCCCAGTTTCGAGGGCCTTGAAGCTAGGTTGTAGGGGCAGTGTCACACCTTGGTGGGGGTGGATGATGTCTCACGTTGACCTTAATTCTGCCAGTCTCTAGTCCAGCAAGCTATTCGTTCAATTCTGCGCAGTGGGTGAATCGACACATCCGATGAGAGAGAGTGCGGAGCGGTAGTCGTCGGCAACTGGCGTAACCACACAAGGTCTTCCTTGCATGAGATTGATTTCCGAGCTGGGTGATAGAGGTGGAGGCCAAGTGCTACTATTGGTTGGATTTGCACCTACTCTGAACAGGGATTTTTCGAATGATCAAGAATTTACTCAAGCCTGTAGCAATCGGGATCATTGCGTGTGTAGTTTCTGCCTGCTCCACGCTCGACGGGATCGAGCCGTCCGACAAAGGCATAACGATTGACGCCAGAAACAAGTCCTATGATGAGGTGTGGAAATCCTCCGTGAGTGCTATGAGTACCAATCTTGCGATTGTTGATATTGATAAGGCTCAAGGTGTGATCAAGTCTGAAGCACCAGCTGGCATGGGTACTTGGGGTGAGGTCGTGGGACTTTTCATCACGCCTACATCAAAAGTCGGAAGCAGTTATTCAATCCATGTCGTCAGCAAGAAAAGATCAACCTTTCAAATCACCGGCCAAAATTGGGCTCCATCCGTTGCTGCTCGAATCAAGGCAGACTTGGATGTCGAATAGATAGATCATCAATGGTCCGGCCAACCGCTTGGCCGGCCCGTAAACCAAGTTGGCCGCGTTGTAGGAACAGGGTTGGCTTCAGGTAGGCACATAGCTAATGCCGGATTGATCTGCACTGAGAAACCGTTTGTGGTACAGACCTATTCTGCCGCCCTCAGAAGCTCATAGGGGGCTATTTCCAGGGCGTTTGCGCAACGCTCAATGTTGTAGATGGTTACATTCTTCTCAGACCTTTCGATCATCCCAATGTAGGTGCGATGCACGCCAGCACGCTCTGCAAGCTCCTCTTGGGAGAGGCCGAGTTCAAGCCGTCTACGGCGGACGTTAACGGCGAAAATCGCAACGAGTGGGCATTCAGAAGCTTTGATAGGCATGCTTGCAAATTTGACTGCATGCATACTATGGTTCGACATACTATGATTAGCATTTTGCTAGGCCGGCCCATCTTCCCCTGACAAGGAGCGTCTCTTGAGTGTCCTTTCTCGTAGCTTTGCCTTTGCCGCACTTTTGAGGCTGACGTCCAGCGCCATACAAGCTGCCTCAGATACTGATATCAACAACGGATGAGCTACGCCGCCATGCCCGGTCGGCAGCCAGCTGCGGGAATTAAGGTCTGCTGCGGCTTGTTGGACTGACTGATGAAGTAAAATTATTTAATTTGGGGTTGCGTATGTTTTTTCTCGTAAAAATGGTCTTTTGGGGTTTGGGCGGTGTTGGCGTTGTGTCTCTTCTAATTGCATCCGTTGTCTCGGCGATGAAGACTAAGTCTGAAGGCGGAATATCTTCCTTTTTGATGATGGTGTTTATGATAGTGGTCGTCTGTCCTCTTTATTTCTATATCATGCCAGAAGATGTGCGGGCACCCAAAGCGCATGCTATAGCTAAAGTTGAAGTTGACCCTATGCTTGAGGCCCGCCGAGAAAGGGCTAGGGAGCTTGATCGGGAAAATAAACGTATGGAAGAGTATGCTGAAAGCAAACAAAAGGAGCTGACTGCAAAGTCTGCTAGGGTTTCAGTAACTCCGTCCTCTGTAAATGGGATGGCTGAATATCGTTACTACCTGAAAAGCGGGAAAATTGTTTCTTGTTTGCGTGGTTTCGATGGCGATGTTCTGGCTTTCAATTGTACTAACTATAGTTTTGATCGATAGTGGTTTAGAGGAGTCGATGGCTTCGTGAGGGTGAAATCAGGCCCCTTGAAACTAAGCCAGTCAGCACACTGGCTCATTCCAGCTCAGCATTATAGTAACTATAGTTCGGCGAACGAGTGATCCAAGACGGTCTCCGAGTCGCGTATGACATGCGCAAATGTGTTTCTGCTACTGCTACCAATTGCTGATGGTGTAGCCCCTGAGAGCCTGGTGGCGCCTTCAAGTACGATGTCCGAGATCGATCGCAGTAACAGCAGTAGAGGCTGTCAGGGCCGTTCTAGGCACGCAGCCAAGCCCGCATCGCTTCATAGAGCGCTCTGCCCGTTTTGGTCGCTGATCGGCTTGCATAGTCCGGGTTGGATTGCAGGCAGTGGGCGGTAAAGTCGAACTCCTTCGCACTGTAGAGAGCCCAGCCGCCCGGAGTCTGAAGGTTGCTCACTGCTATAGCTTTATTGGTTCCACGCTGACGATAGCCCTTTATCGGGTGGGTCTGCTTCAAGTCCTGTTTCGGGGCTAGTAACTCTTGGATGGTTTGGATAGTGAGGGCAGCCGGGATTCGGGCAACACCATGAATATGGAAGCTATGGTTTTCTTCGCTGTCACTGTCTGCAAACTCTGTAACAAATGCGAGATCCATGATCCCAAGAGTTCTCATGAGCGCTGAGAGGTGATCTGTTGGCCCCTTCCTAGCTGACAAGGCGGCGTCTGCCACTTCGTGCCCGAGACGAAATGTAAATGCTTGAGCGTCAGGTATCAGTGCGAACCCTAAAAAGCTGAATGCTCGCTTTGTGTCGGTTGGCAATCGTCTCTTCCAGTCTGGAAGGGATACACCAGAAGAATAGTTCTGAGCGGTTTCTCTAAGGTACTCGTTGTTGGCTTTCAGCCTGTCTATGCGTACTTGGTCCTTTACTTCCTTTAGCTCTAATTCTCCTAATACTGCTAGGCTCTTCACGTAAGACGTATAGAAGCTGGCCAAGACTCCCGCGACAGCTGGTGTGCAGCGTTTTTTTGCTGGCGCTGATAAAACAGTATTTTTTGGAAAAGGGCCGCTCGTGCTGGCGCGTTTTCCCTTAGTAAAGTCGCCCGAGCAGAGCTCCGGCTCGCCACTCTCGTTGTGCTGATATTTCATGGCCTAGCTCGATATTCAATCCCGAAAGATTCGGATTTTCAAAATGGCTGTCTACTGGATGAAGCCAGTGTGTTCAATACTTACAGTGCGTTCTAAGGGTTTGACAAACGACCGGTCATGATCCGGGCAGGTGTTAGTCAAAGCCTTCGCAGATAATGTCGTCATCCTGTTGATCTAGCTGGGCCAATCGCTTGCTTTCGAACCAACGCAAGGTTTCTTGCTCGTCCTCAACTCCATCGTTGTCTCCATTGCGTTCAGCTTCTTCCAGTCGCTGCTGTGCACGCATCTCCGCCACATCGAGATCAGACATGATATGAATCTTGAGTTCCGGGAGCTCTTCGAATGCGAGAGCCTGATTCAGCTTCTCTAGAGGCAGTGCTCTGCGTGTTACGTCCTGCGTTAGCTTCAGGGTCGTGGCGCTGGCGGCGAGAGCTCTGAGAGTGCCGAGATCATTCGGGTCAAGCTGATCAACTGCATTCGAGAGCTTGATCCGGATCTGCTGACTAATCGCTAGATCGTCCAATACCAAGGCCGCCGCAGTGCGTTGGACCTCCTCAAGTGAAAAGGCGCTGTTGAGTATTTCTTCCCTGGCTCTCTCTATGAGCGCTTGGGTGGTTGCGCCAGCAACAGTCTTGTTGGTTTTTAGGATGCGTTGCACGGTACTGATGCTGAGCTCTAGTCGGGTCGCGATTGTCGGGAGTGTGTAACCGGCTTCCCGGAGTATGACGGCCTGAGTACTTTGATCTGGTGTCGCCTTTTTGCCGGACATCTCACGCGTCCTCTCTGTCGAACATGTGGGGCGCTGTAGGTTTCAGCGTGCGCTTGATGCGGTAAACGGTGGCAACACCGCAGTCAGCCAGTTTGGCAATCTGATCAGCAGACATCGCTGGATGCTTCTCCATCAGCGACTGCACCTCCTCCCACTTTGCAGCGTTTTTACTTTTGCCCACTGGCTTCCATTCAGGATCGGCAGCTCGCTTGTTTTCTAGTCCTTGCCTGATGCGTTCAACGCGTTTCTCCTGATCCAAGCGTGCCATGGTTGCCATCAAATCGATCAGCATGTTGTTGATCACATCCATGATCTGCCCGGTGATTCCTTTGGCTTCGACCAGCATGTGGCTGGTGGGCAAATCAGCTACAACCAAACGAAGTCCCTTCGCCTTGATAGTCGCCTTGAGAGTGTCCCAGTCAGTTTGTGAGAGGCGACTGAGGCGGTCTACTGACTCGACCAATAGCACGTCGCCCTTCTCGGCTGTATCGAGTAGGGCAAGTAGCTGAGGGCGGTCAAGCCGGGTGCCGCTGATGTTCTCAGCATACACATCAACGATGGTCAGGCCCTTGTCAGCAGCGAAAGCCTCCAGTGCTATCCGGGCACGGCTGGCATCCTGCTCTTTCGTTGACGCTCGGAGGTAGAGGTGTGCATTCACGGCTGACTATCCTTTAGCATTTAATTCTATAGATCTATGATAATTGAATCGTATACCTATCCTCAATAGCTATTTGATAGCTGCTGACAGGCGGCTATCGAACTACCATTTACGTCTACTACTTTGATAGTGGTGGGATGACTGTGCCGCGCCCGCTTATGCTCTTGAGCTGAAATTTACCATTCGTCTATAGACCGGCAGGTAGTTATCGATCAACCGGTCAGCACCGGCAGAAATCGACCAGAGACGGCAATTTGCGTTCCGTGCCAAAAAGCTCATTGCCACCAGCCCAAGGCCCTCAAAAGTTATGAGCACTAATCGAGCTGATGTTGTAAGAACAGCCTTAGGCAAACGACTACTACGGGTGGAGAATGCGTTCTTTGAGGCTGTCAAACTCCTCTGGGCTAAGCACGCCCGACACCCTGAGCTGGTCTAGCTTCAGCAATTCATCAACAACGCTTGTTCTAGGAGATTGTTCCGACTCTTGCTGATTCTGGTGGTTGATCCGGGTGTAGACAGGCGAAAGGTAACGTCGCATTTCGTCTGGGTCGTAGGTCGAGATCAACAGAAAAAGTTCGCTAGTAGCTGTATTGATCCGCACCAGTGTTTTGGTTGATTTGTGAGTAGTCAGCAAATTAAGCACCGCAGCCGCTGCGGCGCCAGCTACAAATCCTCCTACTCCTGTGCCCCCTCCAATGACCCCACCACCTGTCACAACAGTACCAGGCCCGCCAATGCTGACGTCCCAGACATCGGACAGCGGAATGGAGTATTCCGCATCACAATCAACGTCATTGAGAAACACTGCATTGGCGTCAAAGCTAAGCAGAAGCGTCTTACCTGAGAGTGCCTGCCAGCCACTACCTCCTTGTGCTACAACTTTGAGAATCCTTGAGCCCGATGGTCGTGACATGACCTTGCGTAGAATCTCCTGCTTTCGTTCTGCTCGATCCCTAGCTTCCTGTCTAACGGTTTCGATTTTTGCCGCTGTAGCTTGATAGGCCGAACTGCCGGCTATTTTTCCCCATTGGGATTGACAGAACGCGAAACATTTTCGCATGACCCAGGAACTGACAAGGAAAAATATGCCCAAAATTATAGTTATGACTATGGCGACTCCTGGCTGATCTTTAAACGGTCCAAACCAGGCACCAATAGCCAAAAGTGCACTTATCGCACAGCCACTCAAGCCTGCAAGAAAAAACAATATACGTACTAAGACGGCCATAACTTTTTCCATGCTCCTTTTTAGATGATGTCAATAGGCCGGCAAGCTACAAGCTGCTGCGGCGCTTGTCCATTGATGCCCCATAGTCGGCGGGCTGCTGCATCGGATTCAGGCCGTGGGTATTGCGGTGTTCCTGAATACAAGGTTTCAGTATGTGTCCCAGTCGCTGCTCAAAGTCGGCATAGGTTATGCTCGTAAGGTGTACGGGAAACTGTACGGTGTGCAGCACTCGGTGCAGTTTTGAGAGCAAATACCCTGAGCCGTAATCATCAGACTGATTTTTGTTCTTCGTCGCGTGCCCAGTGAATGCAGGGATTAGCCGGTCAGCCTCATCACTGGTGTTCCTAAGCAGATCAACAAAGGTATGGCGGAAAGCATGGAATTTCTTGCCGTCAGGGAGGCGCTTACGGATACCGATGCTATAGAAATAGCCACCATACGTCGTGCTGGGGCTTGGCATGCGGGTGAAGAAGGTGGTTGCGATTCCGCCCCAGCCTTTGATCTTCTGATAGGTGAGCCCGTCCGAGAATAGGTTTTTTCGACCTTCTCTTTGAGCTTGGGCCACAAAATCCAAGAACCCGATTCTGATCAGTTCGTTGTGGATAGGTATGAATCGATTGCTGTTATCGTTTTTCAACGATTTTGAACCTTCTTCAACGAGTCGAGCAAACCAGATCCCGGAATTCAGCTCTTGAGTGATGTCGGCTGTTTCCAGCTGACAGAGTTCATTGAGCCGTCCTCCAGTAAAAATGCCAAGCAGCGGAAGCCAGAATTGGTAAGGGAAAACAAGATTGGTTGGGCCGCTATCCGTTCCCTCGTAGAGATAGCCTGAGAAGATTGCGTGCAGCTCTTGGGTTGAAAACGGCTTGTCCTGTCGAGCGATACGCCCAGCCTCAATGTTGACAGACGGAACTTCAGTTTTGGTCGGCTCAATGTCTGTGTAGCCTTTGGCGTAAGCGAATTTATGCAGCACGCTGAGCCGGATGATCATCTTTTCAATGGTTGGACCGCTAATCAGGTCGTCCCCTTGCGAGGCAAGGATCGATTCAATAGGTGAGTCCGGCGGCGGAATTTTTTTGCCGCGAAGGGCTTTGACCTGCTGAGTGAGTAGATACAGCTGATTGATATCTTCTAGCGTTAGAGAGCCAAACGGCCTGTTACCGCTCAGAATGGTAAGCCTGAGGGCGTGTCCCTGTTCGTCAGCGTGGGCGCTGGCTGACTTTTTTCTGTTCAGGCGCTGGTCAGTCTCACGTAGAAGCAGCCAAAGCTCATACAGAGTAGGGCTTGGTGGTTTTGGCACTATTGGTGCTGAGGTCGGGGCTGGCGTTGCTACGGTTGCGCCCGGTCTACAGAGCTGTTGCAGAGCTAGCTCATCTAATAGCTTCGGCAGAAGCTTCCGGAACCTTGTAAACGGGATTCCATTGCCTGCGGCAAAAACCTGATCTGCGAGGCCTTTCTGACTCTCTGGGATAGCCCGCTTTGCATTGCCGGTTAGCACTTCAGCTATGGCATTCCAGCGTTGCTGTATTTCGATTTTTTGCCAGTCTTCGTCTGAAAGGGTCGATACGGCTTTCTGCGCTGGTTCAGCCGGGTGGCTCGCCCACGCGCCAGCCGACTCAGCCTGCTCTATCTCATTAATGTAGAGCTCGTAATCTGCGTCTGTCGGAACGTAATCGTCTTTCCCTGCCACGGCTAACACCCTATCAAAAGCAGCTTCGAAGCATGCAGCGTATTGCCGGGCACGCTTAAGCGCTAGCCTGGCGCTGTCCGTTTTTAGCGAGCGTCGGATTTCCCTTTGTAAGGAAAAGGCAGTGCGAAGAGGTTTGGGAACCACTATGCGGAAGTAGTAGGTTTTATGTCTGTTGAGGGTGAGGAATGCGGGTTGGACTGGCATGGGCTGCACCGTTGCGATGCCCCACCTAAAAGCACGTCTCAGTGCCCCACCAGCCTTTCAGACCCTCTGTTTGTCGATAAATGTATACCGGACAAGCAGTTACAGAAAATGGTGCACCAGGCGGGATTCGAACCCACGACCCCTGCCTTCGGAGGGCAGTACTCTATCCAGCTGAGCTACTGGTGCAGCGGCCGCCATGATACGCATATGCACTGCGGGCGTCCATGCTGCTGAATCGCCTGCGTTTTCTCAAAGCGGTAACGCGCGTTTGCTACGTTGATCAGAAAAAATAGGCAAAAGCGTCGTTTTCGTTCTTTTTTTCGAACAGGCTATTGTCCTTTACCCCCTTTGATCCTAGGATTCGTTTGAGATTTCAAACGCTCTTGTCTGGGTGCTGAACCGCACGATTTGAATCAGTGCGCTATTTATGTGCTTCAGCCCGGTGAATGATTTCCCTGACGGCAGCCTATCGAGGCGCCTTTCTACAATCATAATTTGCTCCGCATTCGTTGCGGTGCTGTTAAGGAAAGCCGACATGCAGCTTAAAGACACCCAGTTGTTCCGCCAGCAAGCCTTCATCGATGGCGCGTGGGTCGATGCGGACAATGGTCAGACGATCAAGGTCAACAACCCGGCAACGGGCGAAATTCTGGGCACCGTGCCGAAAATGGGCGCTGCCGAAACCCGCCGTGCGATCGAAGCCGCTGACAAAGCGCTGCCGGCCTGGCGTGCACTGACCGCCAAAGAGCGTGCGACCAAGCTGCGTCGCTGGTATGAGCTGATCATCGAGAACCAGGACGACCTGGCTCGCCTGATGACTCTGGAGCAAGGCAAGCCATTGGCCGAAGCCAAGGGCGAAATCGTTTACGCCGCTTCCTTCATCGAGTGGTTCGCCGAAGAAGCCAAGCGCATCTATGGTGACGTGATTCCGGGCCACCAGCCAGACAAGCGCTTGATCGTGATCAAGCAGCCAATCGGCGTGACCGCTGCAATCACCCCGTGGAACTTCCCGGCTGCAATGATCACCCGTAAAGCCGGCCCGGCCCTGGCCGCCGGTTGCACCATGGTGCTCAAGCCTGCTTCGCAAACTCCGTTTTCCGCCTTCGCCCTGGCCGAACTGGCCCAGCGTGCCGGCATCCCGGCTGGCGTGTTCAGCGTTGTTTCCGGCAGCGCCGGTGACATCGGCAGCGAGCTGACCAGCAACCCGATCGTGCGCAAGCTGTCCTTCACCGGTTCGACCGAAATCGGTCGTCAACTGATGTCGGAATGCGCCAAGGACATCAAGAAAGTGTCCCTGGAGCTGGGCGGCAACGCGCCGTTCATCGTGTTCGACGACGCTGACCTGGATAAGGCCGTCGAAGGCGCGATCATTTCCAAGTATCGCAACAACGGTCAGACCTGCGTCTGCGCCAACCGCCTGTACATTCAGGATTCGGTCTACGACGCGTTCGCCGAGAAACTGAAAGTGGCTGTGGCCAAGCTCAAGATCGGTAACGGTCTGGAAGACGGCACCACCACTGGCCCGCTGATCGACGAAAAAGCCGTGGCCAAGGTGCAAGAGCACATCGCTGACGCCATTTCCAAAGGCGCCACCGTGTTGTCCGGCGGCAAGCCGATGGAAGGCAACTTCTTCGAGCCGACCATCCTGACCAACGTGCCGAACAACGCTGCCGTGGCCAAGGAAGAAACCTTCGGTCCATTGGCTCCACTGTTCCGTTTCAAAGACGAAGCCGACGTGATCGCGATGTCCAACGACACCGAGTTCGGTCTGGCCTCGTACTTCTATGCCCGCGACCTGGGTCGTGTGTTCCGTGTGGCTGAAGCCCTGGAATACGGCATGGTTGGCGTCAACACCGGGTTGATCTCCAACGAAGTCGCGCCGTTCGGCGGCATCAAGGCCTCGGGCCTGGGCCGTGAAGGCTCCAAGTACGGCATCGAAGATTACCTGGAAATCAAATACCTCTGCCTGGGCATCTAAGCTCGAAGGTATAAGCCAAGAAGGTATTGCTTGAAACGCAAAGGGCACGAGAGCGCTGTCCCTTTGCGTGCGTAAAACCGGAATTTTCTCTGTGACCGGGAACGCCGTGGCAGTCGATCATCGCATGCTGCCGCCGTTGCTCCCCGTCGCTTTATCCTTGAACCACGCCGCCCGATGAGCGGTGAATGAGGAATGTATGAGCAAGACTAACGCTTCTTTGATGGCCCGCCGTACCGCTGCTGTTCCACGTGGTGTTGGCCAGATTCACCCGATCTTCGCCGATTCCGCGAAGAACGCGACCGTAACCGATGTTGAAGGTCGTGAGTTCATCGACTTCGCCGGCGGTATCGCCGTGCTGAACACCGGCCACGTGCACCCGAAAGTCATCGCCGCCGTGACCGAGCAGCTGAACAAGCTGACCCACACCTGCTTCCAGGTTCTGGCCTACGAGCCGTATGTGGAAGTGTGCGAAAAAATCAACGCCAAGGTCCCAGGTGATTTCGACAAGAAAACCCTGCTGGTGACCACCGGCTCCGAAGCCGTGGAAAACTCCATCAAGATCGCCCGTGCCGCCACTGGCCGTGCCGGCGTGATCGCCTTCACCGGCGCTTACCACGGTCGCACCATGATGACCCTGGGCCTGACCGGTAAAGTCGTGCCTTACTCGGCCGGCATGGGCCTGATGCCAGGCGGCATCTTCCGCGCGCTGTACCCGAACGAACTGCACGGTGTGAGCATCGACGATTCGATCGCTTCCATCGAACGCATCTTCAAGAACGACGCCGAGCCGAAAGACATCGCCGCGATCATCATCGAGCCGGTTCAGGGCGAAGGCGGTTTCTACGTCGCGCCTAAAGAGTTCATGAAGCGTCTGCGTGCCCTGTGCGACCAGCACGGCATCCTGCTGATCGCTGACGAAGTACAGACCGGCGCTGGCCGTACCGGTACGTTCTTCGCCATGGAGCAGATGGGCGTTGCTGCCGACCTGACCACCTTCGCCAAATCCATCGCTGGCGGCTTCCCGCTGGCCGGTGTGTGCGGCAAGGCCGAATACATGGACGCCATCGCTCCAGGCGGCCTGGGCGGCACCTATGCCGGTAGCCCGATCGCTTGCGCCGCGGCCCTGGCCGTGATGGAAGTGTTCGAAGAAGAGCACCTGCTGGATCGTTGCAAGGCTGTTGGCGAGCGTCTGGTAACCGGCCTGAAGGCCATCCAGGCCAAGTACCCGGTGATCGGTGAAGTCCGTGCCCTGGGCGCGATGATCGCTGTCGAGCTGTTCGAAAACGGCGACAGCCACAAGCCGAACGCTGCAGCCGTGGCGTCGGTTGTGGCCAAGGCTCGCGACAAAGGTCTGATCCTGCTGTCTTGCGGCACCTACGGCAACGTTCTGCGCGTCCTGGTACCGCTGACCTCGCCGGACGAGCAACTGGACAAAGGCCTGGCGATCATCGAAGAGTGCTTCTCCGAGCTCTGATCCCCGGTGTGACCTGATCCACAAAAAACCCGCTTCGGCGGGTTTTTTCATGCCCCTGGAAACAGATCCCGCGCATTAGCGCTGTATCGAATGGCCAGCATTGGATAAGGTTCCTGCATTGCCAGGGAGAGCTGTATGACAACTGTCATTTTACCCGCCGTTCCAAGAGTCCTGATTGCCGAGGCCGACCCCTGGTCCCGGGATCTGCTCAAGGAAGTGTTATTGAACGTACGCTGCGATGCCCGGCTGGATCTGTGCGCCGATGGCCAGCAAGCGCTGGAGCTATTGGCCGCCCACCCCTATGACCTGGTGATCGCCGACTGGGAGTTGCCGGGCGTCGATGGCCTGAATGTCCTGCGCAATGTCCGTCAGCGCAAACGCAACCCGCCGCTGCCCTTCATCCTCATGAGCAGTCGCAACGACAGTGCCAGCGTGCGCGAGGCCTTGCCGCTGGTGCCGGCCGCGTACCTGACCAAGCCCCTGAATATGCAAAGCCTGACCCAACGGTTGCAGGGGTTGCTGCTGAACGCTGGCGAAGAAGTCTCGTGCGAAGTGCCGGCGCTGGCACCGGGCATGACGTTGTCGGTGTTTCTGGAGCGTCGCCGGGAATTGGCCGACGGCGCGCCGCTGATGACCGACGTGCAAGTGGCGGTCAAACGCAGCCTCAATCCCAACGGCCTCGACCTGACGGTGCTGGAAGACGAAATCCGCACCGATCCGCAGGTGACGGCCGTGTTGATCGCCGCTGCCAACAGCGCGGCCCAGCACCACGGCAGCGGTGTGCAAACCCTGTCCCAGGCGCTGCATCGCCTGGGCACCGGGCAGAGCATGAACCTGATTCTCGGCCTGGCGCTCAAGCGCAGTGCCCGGCTCAGCGATCCGCAATTGGCCGACTATGCCGAGCGCTACTGGGATCTATCGCTGCACACCGCCGAATACGCGCGAACCCTGGCGCGCCTGCTTGATCTGGATCAGGCGCGCTGTTATTGCGCCGGCATGTTGCATCGTCTCGGCGATCTGGCGTTGCTGCGCTGTTTGCAGGAATGGAAACAGGCCGGTGGCGAGCTGGACGAGCAGGAGGAAGTGGGTGAAGCGCTGGTTGAATTTGGCGCGGCCTATGGTTCGGCCTTGCGCACGCGCTGGCGCCTGCCGCTGGAGTTGCGGGAGCTGATTGCGGCGGCCTACCAGCTCGGTGGCGGGGTTTACTCCCGAGAGGCGCTGGTGATGAACATGGCGGCGCAGATGGCGCGCCTGACCGAGCATGAGGGCATTGAGGCGCTGGCGAAGAGCCGGACGGCGCGGTTGCTCAAGATCGGTTTGCCGGAGTTGATGCGTTTGCGCAGGAAATAAGGGCGAACGCGATTCCCTGTGGGAGCGGGCTGTGGTGACCTGTCAGGCAGTGACAATCCGGTTCTTGCCCTCGCGCTTGGCCCGGTACATCGCGGCATCCGCCCGGGAAAACAGGTTCTCCACGTTTTCGTCCGCGGCGCTCAGGCAGGTCAGGCCCTGGCTGACGGTGATGCCAAACGTCTGGCCTTCATGGGTGAAACGCATTCGCTGAATCTGCTGTTGCAAGCGTTCCGCCACTTGCAGGGCCATCTGCGGCGTACAGCCGGGAAACACCGCTGCGAACTCCTCACCGCCAATGCGCCCGAACAGGTCGCCACGGCGCAACGCCGCGCGGCCGCTATCGGCGATGCATTGCAACACGTTGTCGCCTTCCTGGTGACCGTAGGTGTCGTTGATGATTTTGAAGTCATCGATGTCCAGCATCAGGAACGACAGCGGTTGGCCCCGTTGCCGGGCGTGTGCGAATTCCTGGTGGGCGCATTCGAAGAAATGCCGGCGATTGCTGCTTTGGGTCAGGGCGTCGGTGGTTGCCAGGCGATGCAGTTCGCTTTCCATCCGCTTCTTGTCGGTGATGTCTTCGGCGATGCCGACGATGATCACGGGTTGCCCCGGTTCGGCCTGGCGGTTGACGTAGCATTTGTCGCTGAGCCAGCGTACCTGGCCATCGGCGGCAATGATTCGATACTCGCGGTCTTCGACGGCGCCCTTGTCCAGCACCTCGGCCAGGCTGCGCTCGGCATAGTCCAGGTCGTCAGGGTAAATGCTGTCGCGCCATTGGTTGCAGTCGACCAGCAGCCGATCAGCCGAACGGCCAAAGATCCGTTCATAGGCGGGGCTGACGTAAAGCACCTGGCGGGTTTCCCAATCGAAGGCCCACAGCACCGCGTTGACGCTCATCAGCAAGGTATTGAGCAACTGTTCGCGTTCGCTCAGGCGTGCGACTTCGCCTTGGGCATGCATCAGCGCTATCAGGGTCTGCGCGGCCTCGGGCCCATGTGACGGAGATGAGTCTTGCAGGTTTTTCTGGGC
Organism: Pseudomonas sp. IT-P4; assembly: GCF_949767755.1. Classification (NCBI taxonomy): domain Bacteria; kingdom Pseudomonadati; phylum Pseudomonadota; class Gammaproteobacteria; order Pseudomonadales; family Pseudomonadaceae; genus Pseudomonas; species Pseudomonas sp. IT-P4. The sequence goes on from NZ_CATKPX010000034.1 coordinate 65,949, forward strand.
CATCGACACAAATCTCAAAGGGCATGCCGCGTGTTAGTTCGCGGCCAACACCAAACCCGCCGGGGATGGCGAAGTGTCTTTGAGATAGGGCTTTTCGGGTGAAGTTCCCACCCTTTGTCACGAGAGAGCTGGCTCCCGCCGGGCGGTACTGATGGCGCGATATTGCAGTCACGCCACATACCAATGTGGGAGCGGCGCACCGCCGCTCCCACAGGTTTTTTTCAGACAGCGGCAGGGCGCAGGGAGTAGGTCTTCAACTGATCGGCGAAGTCGCGCAGGGATTGAATCCCGCTGGCTTCGGCTTCGTGTACCCAGTCCTTGATGGCCGCCAGCATGTCGTGACCATTTGAGCTGGTCTTGACCCAGATCTGCTGCAGGGCCAGGCGTTTCTCGTAAATTACCTTCAGCGCCTGACTGTGCTCGAGCATGTTCTGGATGCGTACATGGTGTTTGTCATCCAGCAGGCTGGTCTCCCGCGAAAGCAGGCGCTTGGCCCGGTGGAACTGGTGGCGTACCGAGTGATCGACCTTTTCCAGCTCTTGCTTGACCAGCGGGCCGATCACCAATTTGCGGTACTGGGCCATGATCTGGAAGCGGTTGTTGAGGATCGCCATGGCGGTGTCCATGTCCAGGTTGCCCTTGCCTTCGACGCGATGGGCAATCGGTGCAACCCGTTGAACCTTGGCCAGGCGCAGGAAGCTAAAGACTTTAATCCACGCCCAGCCCAGGTCGAATTCCCACTTCTTCACCGACAATTTTGCCGAGTTAGGGTAGGTGTGATGGTTGTTATGCAGTTCTTCGCCGCCAATCAGGATGCCCCAAGGCACCAGGTTGGTCGCCGCATCGCGGCATTCGAAGTTGCGGTAGCCGATGGCATGGCCCAGGCCATTGACCACGCCGGCGGCCCACACCGGGATCCACATCATCTGGATGGCCCAGATGGTGATGCCGATGGTGCCGAACAGCAGCAGGTCGATAACACCCATGATCGCGATGCCCAGCAGCGGGTATCGGCTGTAGAGGTTGCGCTCGATCCAGTCTTCGGGGCAGTTCTTGCCGTAGATGCGCAGGGTCTCGGGGTTTTCCGCTTCGGCGCGGTACAACTCGGCGCCTTTGCGCAGCACCGTGGACAAACCCTTGATGACCGGGCTGTGCGGGTCATCGACGGTTTCGCATTTGGCGTGATGCTTGCGGTGGATGGCGGTCCACTCGCGGGTGTTCTGCGCCGTGGTCAGCCACAGCCAGAAACGGAAGAAATGCTTGAGCCCCCCATTCAGCTCCAGGGAGCGATGGGCGGAGTAACGATGCAGATAGACCGTGACGGCGATGATCGTGACGTGGGTCATCAGCAGGGTGACTGCTACCAGCGACCAGGGCGACAAGCCAAGAAAACCTTCGTACCACATAGGCTGTAGGGCCCTCGATAAAGAAAAAACAGCCGTTGCATTATCACTAAGCCCACACAGAAAACCAGTCGCCCTTTCAGATAAGAGTGGCTGGATGTGTCTTTCAACTATAATTCCAAACTTTTTGTAGGGACATGGATTGCCGGATGTCTGCCACCTATCGCGATGCCTTGCGCGCAGCGCTGCTCTATCTGTTGCTTTCTGTGGTTTGGCTGCAGATCAGTGGCTATTTATTAAACAGTTTCTTCGATAGCTCTGCCGAGCGACTGCGATGGCAACTGATCAACGGTTATGTCTGGGTGCTGTTCAGCGCCGGGTTGATCTTCATTGCCCGGGCGCGGCTGCTGCGGTGTCTGGGTATCGGCGCCAAACTGCGTGAGCGCGATGCCGACCGCATGCGCTTGCGCCAGGCGGCGGCCGTGTTCGACTGCACCCGCGAAGGCGTGCTGGTTACCAATCGGGAAGGCCTGATCATCCATGTAAACCGGGCGTTCATGGAAATCACCGGTTACGGGTGTGAGGACGTGCTGGGACAGCGGCCCAACCTGTTCAAGTCCGGGCGACATTCCCCTGAGTTCTATCAGGTGATGTTTGCCTCGCTCGCCAGTGTCGGGGAGTGGAGTGGGGAAATCTGGAACCGGCGTAAAAGCGGCGAAATTTACCCGCAATGGCAAACGATCCGCCTGATCCATGACGATTTCGGCCGGCCGAGCGAATATGTGGCGGTGTTTTCCGACATCAGTGCAATCAAGAACTCCGAACACGAACTGATGCACCTGGCGCACCACGATCCGCTGACCGACCTGCCGAACCGCCTGCTGTTCACCGACCGCGCCGAACAGGCCCTGGCCTCGGCACAGGTGCACAAGCGTGGCTGCGCGCTGCTGATGATCGATCTCGATCACTTCAAGATGATCAACGACAGCCTCGGGCACACCATTGGCGACCAGTTGCTCAAGGCTGTGGCCGAGCGCCTGGACGCCATGTTCGGTCCGGGCATCACCTTGGCCAGGCTGGGCGGAGATGAGTTCGCCATACTTGCCGAAAGCTGTCCGCAACTGGTTCAGGCCGCTGCGTTGGCCCAGCGGATCATCGATGGTCTTAAAGAGCCGTTTCTTATTGATGGGCACCAACTGTCCATCAACACCAGCATCGGCATCAGCCTGTTCCCCAGCGATGCCTTGAGTGTCGAGCAACTGCTGCGCAATGCCGACTCTGCACTGTTCAAGGCCAAGAGCACGGGGCGCAATGATTATGCCCTGTACACCGAAGAGCTGACGGCCCATGCCCAGCAACGGGTGGAGATCGCCTTCGAGTTGCGCCGAGCCCTGGAACGGCAAGAGCTGCGGGTCCATTACCAGCCGGTTCACGACCTCAAGACCAGCCGCCTGGTTGGCGTCGAGGCGCTGGTGCGTTGGCAGCACCCGCAGCGGGGCCTGGTGTCGCCGGCGGAATTCATTCCGGTCGCCGAACGAACCGGTCTGATTGCTGAAATCGATGCCTGGGTCATGGCGCAGGCGTGCCGGCAGATGTGCCAGTGGCAGCAGGGCGGGGTGGTGTTGTCGTTTGTCGCGGTCAACGTTTCTTCGCGCCTGTTCGCCCGCCGTGAGCTGTATCGGCAGGTGGCGCAGGTCTTGCGTGAAACCGGGCTGGAACCGGCGTTTCTGGAGCTGGAAGTTACCGAAAGCGCGGTGATGGAGGACCCGGAGGTCGCGCTGGAGCAGATGCATCGCCTGCGCGAACTGGGTGTGCGCCTGGCCATCGACGACTTTGGCACCGGTTATTCATCGCTGCTGCGACTCAAGCGTCTGCCGGTACAAAAGTTGAAAATCGACCAGGGCTTCGTCGCCGGATTGCCGTGGGATGAGGATGATGCAGCGATTTCGCGGGTGATCATTGCCCTGGCCCAGAGCATGGGTATGCAGGTGCATGCCGAGGGGATCGAGCAGGTCGAACAGGCAGCTTTCCTCCTCGAGCAGGGGTGTGATCTGGGTCAGGGTTACTGGTTCGGGCGGCCGGTGTCGGCGGCGCAGCTCGATTGGATGCATGCGCCGGTGATCGGATAGGCGCAAATCCTGTGGGAGGTTTTTTGGTGTGTCTGAAAAGGGGTGATTCACCTCAAGCCCTTGTCCCTTCAGTTAATCTCTTCTGGTTATATAAACATTCTTAAATAGTCTTTTTAAGAATATCTACACCTCTCTAGTATTGCTCTCAAGCCGCAAGCAGTGCCGACACTGCGAGGCAACCTCTCAGTTGAAGGAGCAGCAATATGAGCGCATCCCTGCGTAGCGTCGACGGTCAAGACGAAGCCACCATCCTGCGTGAAATCCAGAGTGCCCTGCGCGATCTGCGCTTTGGTGCCGTGGAAATCACCGTGCACAACGCCCAGGTGGTGCAGATCGAGCGCAAAGAAAAATTCCGTTTGCAGCAGCCGGGCAACAAGTCGGGCTGAAGGGGATCGCAGCCTGCGGCAGCTCCTACAGAAGCACGCAATCACCTGTAGGAGCTGCCGAAGGCTGCGATCTTTGAACCGGCAACGCGATTCCAGAAATCCATAAAAAAGCCAACAAACCAAGAATTCCAGGAGCTTTCACCATGTCGTCGATTCGTCATTTCGCTTTGGCCGCCCTGGCCAGCGCCCTTTTTGCCGGTTCCGCCGTTGCCAAGGACTACGAGTTGCTCAACGTGTCGTACGACCCGACCCGCGAGCTGTACCAGGACTACAACGCCGAGTTCATCAAGTTCTGGCAGAAGGATCATGCGGGCGACACCGTGAAGGTCCAGCAATCCCACGGCGGTTCGGGCAAGCAAGGCCGTGCGGTGATCGATGGCCTGCGTGCCGACGTCGTGACCCTGGCCCTGGCCGGTGATATCGACGAAATCGCCAAGCTCGGCAAAACCCTGCCGGCCGACTGGCAAAAACGCCTGCCGGACGCCAGCACGCCCTACACCTCGACCATCGTGTTCCTGGTGCGCAAGGGCAACCCTAAAGGCATCAAGGACTGGGGCGACCTGGTCAAGAATGACGTCTCGGTGATCACGCCGAACCCGAAAACCTCCGGCGGTGCACGCTGGAACTTCCTCGCGGCCTGGGCCTATGGCTTGAAAGCCAATGGCGGCGACGAAGCCAAGGCCAAGGAATACGTACAAACCCTGTTCAAGCACGTGCCAGTGCTGGATACCGGCGCTCGCGGCTCGACCATTACCTTCGTCAACAACGGTCAGGGTGATGTATTGCTGGCCTGGGAAAACGAAGCCTTCCTGGCCCTGAAAGAAGAGGGCGGCGCCGACAAGTTCGACATCGTCGTGCCTTCGCTGTCGATTCTCGCCGAGCCACCGGTGGCGGTGGTCGACAAGAACGCCGAGAAAAAGGGCAACGAGCAGATCGCCGAAGCTTACCTCAAGCACCTGTACAGCCCGGCCGGCCAGGAAATCGCGGCGAAGAACTTCTATCGTCCACGTGACAAGGACGTGGCCGCCAAGTACGCCCAGCAGTTCCCGAAACTGGAACTGGTGAGCATCGACAAGGACTTCGGCGGCTGGAAAACCGCACAGCCGAAATTCTTCAATGACGGAGGCGTGTTCGACCAGATCTATCAGGCGCAGTAATCTTAAATAGCCATCAACGAGCCCCGGATTCACCTCCGGGGCTCAGTGCGTTCTCAACCAAGGACTTTTATGTCGCGTCGTATCTCCCCCGTCATACCCGGCTTCGGGCTGACGCTGGGCTACACCTTGGTGTACCTCAGCCTGATTGTGCTCATACCACTGGCGGCAATGTTCGTGCATGCCGCTCAACTCACCTGGGATCAGTTCTGGGCAATCATCTCGGCGCCACGGGTGCTGGCCGCGCTTAAGCTCAGCTTCGGCACCGCCCTGTGTGCCGCGATCATCAACGGCATCATCGGCACGCTGTTGGCCTGGGTATTAGTGCGCTATACCTTCCCTGGACGAAAAGTGATCGATGCAATGATCGACTTGCCGTTCGCATTGCCGACGGCGGTGGCCGGTATTGCACTGACAGCGTTGTACACCCCTACCGGTCTGGTGGGTCAGTTTGCAGCGGATCTGGGTTTCAAGATCGCCTACACCCCCCTGGGCATCACCCTTGCCCTCACTTTTGTGACACTTCCATTCGTAGTACGTACCGTACAGCCAGTATTGGCGGATATTCCCCGTGAAGTGGAAGAAGCGGCGGCGTGCCTGGGTGCAAAACCCTTGCAGGTCTTTCGCCATATCCTGCTGCCGGCACTGCTTCCGGCATGGCTCACCGGTTTCGCCTTGGCCTTTGCCCGCGGGGTCGGCGAGTACGGTTCGGTGATTTTCATCGCCGGCAACATGCCGATGAAAACCGAGATTCTGCCGCTGCTGATCATGGTCAAGCTCGACCAATACGATTACACCGGCGCTACCTCCATTGGTGTACTGATGCTGGTGGTTTCCTTCGTCCTGTTGCTGCTGATCAACTTGTTGCAGCGGCGCATCGAAACCCCATAAGGAGGCGCACCCATGTCCCAATCGTCTATTGCTGCCGCTTCCTCGAACGCTGCCCGTCGTGGCAGTGCGACTTCGCGGCGAATCCTGATCGGCCTTGGCTGGCTGATTTTTGCGCTGTTCCTGTTGTTGCCGCTGTTCATCGTGGTGTCCCAGGGCCTGAAGCTCGGCCTCGGGGCGTTCTTCACTGCGATCTTCGAGCCGGACGCGCTGTCGGCACTGAAGCTCACGGTCATCGCCGTACTGATCTCCGTGCCGCTGAACCTGGTGTTTGGTGTCAGCGCCGCCTGGTGCGTGAGCAAGTACTCGTTCCGCGGCAAGAGCATGCTGGTGACTTTGATCGACCTGCCGTTCTCGGTGTCGCCGGTGATCGCCGGTCTGGTCTATGTGCTGATGTTCGGCGCCCAAGGCTTGTTTGGCCCATGGCTGCAGGACCACGACATCCAGATCGTCTTCGCCCTGCCGGGCATCGTGCTGGCGACGATCTTCGTTACCGTGCCGTTCGTGGCTCGTGAGCTGATCCCGCTGATGCAGGAGCAAGGCACCCAGGAAGAGGAGGCCGCGCGCCTGCTAGGGGCCAACGGCTGGCAGATGTTCTGGCACGTCACCGTGCCCAACATCAAATGGGGCCTGATCTACGGCGTGGTGTTGTGTACCGCGCGGGCCATGGGGGAATTCGGTGCGGTGTCGGTGGTTTCCGGGCACATTCGCGGGGTGACCAACACCCTGCCGTTGCACGTCGAGATCCTCTACAACGAATACAACCACGTGGCCGCGTTCGCCGTGGCGAGCCTGTTGCTGATCCTGGCGCTCTTCATCCTGCTGCTCAAGCAGTGGAGCGAAAACCGTATTAACCGCCTGCGCGCCAGCGCCGCGGAGGAATAATTCATGTCGATCGAAGTGCGTAACGTCAGCAAGAATTTCAACGCGTTCAAGGCGCTGGACAACATCAGCCTGGACATCCAGAGCGGTGAACTCGTCGCGTTGCTCGGCCCGTCGGGTTGCGGCAAGACCACACTGCTGCGGATCATCGCCGGCCTGGAAACCCCGGACCGGGGCAACATCGTGTTCCACGGTGAAGACGTTTCCGGCCATGACGTGCGGGATCGCAACGTCGGTTTCGTGTTCCAGCACTACGCCTTGTTCCGCCACATGACGGTGTTCGACAACGTCGCGTTCGGCCTGCGCATGAAGCCGAAAAACCAGCGCCCGAGCGAAAGCCAGATCGCAACCAAGGTTCACGAACTGCTGAACATGGTGCAACTGGACTGGTTGTCGGATCGCTATCCGGAGCAACTCTCCGGCGGTCAGCGCCAGCGCATTGCCCTGGCCCGAGCGCTGGCGGTGGAGCCGAAAGTGCTGCTGCTCGACGAGCCCTTCGGCGCTCTCGACGCCAAGGTTCGTAAAGAACTGCGCCGCTGGTTGGCGCGTTTGCACGAAGACATCAACCTGACTTCGGTGTTCGTGACCCATGACCAGGAAGAAGCGATGGAAGTCGCCGACCGTATCGTGGTGATGAACAAGGGTGTGATCGAGCAGATCGGTTCACCGGGTGACGTCTACGAAAACCCGGCCAGCGATTTCGTCTATCACTTCCTCGGTGACTCCAACCGTCTGCACCTGGGCGAAGACAAGCACGTGCTGTTCCGCCCGCACGAGGTGTCGCTGTCACGCCATGAGCTGGAGGATCACCACGCGGCTGAAGTGCGCGATATCCGTCCGCTGGGCGCGACGACACGGGTGACGTTGAAGGTCGAGGGGCAGAGCGATCTGATCGAAGCCGAAGTGGTCAAGGATCACGACAGCCTGGTTGGTTTGGCAAAAGGCGAGACGTTGTTCTTCAAGCCGAAGGTCTGGCAGAAGGTCGCCAACATCTAAGGTCAAAAGATCGCAGCCTGCGGCAGCTCCTACAGTGGTACAGCTTTCCTCTGTAGGAGCTGCCGCAGGCGGCGATCCGTTAAAGCGGCCTAAGCCGCCGCATTTTTGCGATTGACCCGAACACCCCCCGCCCGCGCCTCAATCTGCTCTTTGAGCTCATGCCGCATCCCCAGCATGAAGGCCAGTTCAGCCACCACGAACAGCGGCCCGACAATCAACCCGGTCACGTCATCGACAAATGCCGGTTTGCGCCCTTCGTAGTGATGGCCGACAAACTGGATCGCCCAGCCGATCACGAACATCGCCACGCCGCTGCCCAGCCAGACCAGCGTGCTTTGCTGCGCCAGCGCATGGCCTGCCCACACCGACAGCCCGAGCAATACCGTCATCAACACGCCCAGGCGCAACTCCAGGCGCAGGTAGAACCACGCCGATGCCAGTGAGACGAGCACCGCCGGAGACAGCCACGCGCCGCCCATGGACCATTCCGGCCGAGACAGCAACACCGCGACGGCCACCACGATCAGCGGAATGCCGATAAAGTGCGAGGCGATGTTGCGCGGATCACGGTGGTAGGCGGCGTATTGACTGAGGTGGTCGACGAGGCTTTTCATTGTTGTTCTCCTGTGGGGTGATTGATCATGCCCCGGGGTCACTTCCCGCTCTGTCAGCCAGGCGACAATCTCTAGGAGTTTTCATGGATATGCAGGTCTGGCGTCCACGCCTGATGAGCGGTCAGTGGTTCAGCCATTTGCCTGTTTCCCTACAGGATAGCCTGCTGTCGGCGGCCAGGCTGCGGCGCCTGTCGCCGGGCCAGCGGCTGTTCAAGCGTGGCGATCCGCCCTGTGGTCTGTACGCAGTGCTTGAAGGCGCGGTGCGCGTCGGTGCCGTGAGCGAGCAGGGCAAGGAAGCATTGCTGAGCCTGGTGGAGCCGCCGCACTGGTTCGGTGAAATCTGCCTGTTTGACGGTCAGCCGCGCACCCACGATGCCTACGGCGTGGGCCAGTGCACGCTGCTGCACATCCCCCAGAACACCTTGCTGGCGCTGCTCGACGAGCATCCGCGGCACTGGCGGCAACTGGCATTGCTGATGAGTCAGAAATTACGCATGACCTTCATCAACCTCGAACAACTGAGCCTGTTGCCGGCCCCGGCCCGGCTGGCGCACCGCTTGCTGATGATCGCCGAAGGCTATGGCGAGACCGCCCCACCGCGCCGCGTCCTGCAACTGCCACAGGAGCAGCTTGCCGCCATGTTGTCGCTGTCGCGCCAGACCACCAACCAGATCCTCAAGGAGTTGCAGGGGCAGGGGATCATCGGGCTGAGTTACGGCGAAATTGAAATCCTTGATGCTGCCCGATTGCGGGAACTGGCCACGATCTGATGGCTGACACGAACCATTGTGGGAGCGGGCTTGCTCGCGAAGGCGTCAGGTCAGGTATATCAATTTCAACTGACACACCGCTTTCGCGAGCAAGCCCGCTCCCACGGTGGACTTTTGTGAACTTCAGATCTTTGGTTAACCGAATCCCCCTGTGGGAGCGAGCTTGCTCGCGATGGGGGCAGATCAGCCAACTCACTGTCCGGATCAATCACTGCAACCCATCCCGAAACTGCCCAGGCGTCATCCCCGTCCAGCGCTTGAACGCACGGCTGAAGCTGCTGGTGTCGGCAAACCCGAGCAGATAACTGATTTCGCTCAACGAACATTGCGGGTCACGCAAGTGCAGCAGCGCCAGATTTTCGCGGCTTTCATTGAGCAGCGTGTCGAACCGGCAGCCTTCATCGGCCAGGTGCCGTTGCAGGCTGCGCAGGCTCAGGTGCAGGGCCTTGGCGATGTGCTCGGCGCTGGGTTCGCCTTCGGGCAGTTGTTCTTCGATGGCGTCGCGGACCTTGCGCTCCCACGTCAGCGGCTTGAGTTGCGCCAGGGTGCGCTTGAGCACGGTTTCGTTGTGTTCGGCCAACTCCGGGTTGGCGTCGTCCAGGTGGCTGTCGAAGTCGATGAGGGCGAACTCCAGTCGGTCTTCGTCGGCACCGAAGTGCACGGGCGAGCGAAAGACTTTATGCCATTGATGCGCGTCTGCCGGCTCCGGACGGCGCAGGTAGGTCGCCAACGGTGCGTAATCACGACCCAGGCGATTGCGGCAGGTGCGCACGTAAATCGCCATGAACGCATCGATGGCTTCAAAGGCCGGGGCCGGGTTGCCCAGCGGAATTTTCAGACTGAAACAGTAGCGATCCTCGGCGCGGGTCAGTTCCAGTTCCAGGGCGTCGCTGACCACCTGGTGATAGCGCACGATGCGCTCGAACACTTCCCGCAGGCTGCCGCTGGCCACCAGCGCATAACCCAGCGCATGGAAAGTGGTCGGGCTGACGAAACGCGACACCCGCAAACCGATCGCCGGGTCGCCGCTGGCCTGCACCGCCAGATTCCACAGGTACGTAGTGCCCGACAGTGGGTAGCGCGCGTTCGGGTCGTCCATCAATTGTGGGTCGAGCCCCGCTTGCTGGCACAGGGCGGTGCTGTCGATGCCCAGGGCATCGAGTTGCTTGCGCAGGGCACGGGTCCAGCTGGCGAGGGAGGTCGGTTCAGTCATGCTGATTGGCGCTTCCAGTCAACAGGTTGGCGTTCTCGGCTACCGCGTTGCGAGGCTTCGCAAGGCAGGATGCAACCATCAATAACCAGAGGATGGAAGCATGGACGGTACTTCTGCAAGTCCCCAGCGACTGAATGCAGCCCAACGATCAGCACATATTCGCCAAGTGGTGCTGGCCAGAGGCGTCGCACTGCGCGAGCAATACCCGATTCTCAAGCACCAGGACGCCCTCGGCGCGGGCATTCTGGCCTTCGCCGTGGCCGGCATGGTTGGTTCGGCGACGCTCTACATGACCGGGCACATGGCGTGGTGGGCGTGCCTGTTGCTCAACGCTTTTTTCGCCTCGTTGACCCATGAGCTGGAACACGACCTGATCCACAGCATGTATTTTCGCAAGCAGAAGGTGCCGCACAACCTGATGATGGGGTTGGTGTGGCTGGCGCGGCCGAGCACTATCAATCCGTGGATTCGCCGCCATCTGCACCTCAATCACCACAAGGTGTCGGGCTCTGAAACCGACATGGAAGAACGCGCCATCACCAACGGCGAGCCATGGGGCATCGCGCGATTCTTGATGATTGGCGACAACATGATGTCGTCGTTCATCCGCATGCTGCGGGCCAGGACCTGGGCGCAAAAGATCAGCATCGTCCAGCGCACCCTGAAGGTCTACGCACCGCTGGCGCTGATGCATTGGGGCGCGTGGTACGTGTTTCTCGGTTTCCACGCAGCGAACGGCGTTGCGCATCTGGTGGGCGCACCGATCGAGTGGTCGGCGACCACGTTGTCGGTGATGCAGGTGATCGACATCGCGGCGGTGGTGATCATCGGCCCCAATGTATTGCGCACGTTCTGCCTGCACTTCATCAGCTCGAACATGCACTACTACGGTGACGTGGAACCGGGCAACGTGATGCAGCAGTGCCAGGTGCTGAACGCGTGGTGGCTGTGGCCGTTGCAGGCGTTCTGCTTCAACTTCGGCAGCAGTCACGGGATCCATCACTTTGTGGTGAAGGAACCGTTCTACATCCGTCAGTTGACTGTGCCGGTGGGACACAAGGTGATGCGCGAGATGGGTGTGCGGTTCAATGATTTCGGTACGTTTGCGCGGGCTAACCGGTTTGAGGGCAAGGAAGAGGCGGTAGGTGATAGGACACAAACCGCTCAAGTCTGACTCGTACATGTGGCGAGGGAGCTTGCTCCCGTTGGGCTGCGCAGCAGCCCCCTTCGTTTTCGGGATAAGGGGGCCGCTTCGCGACCCAGCGGGAGCAAGCTCCCTCGCCACAGGGGGTAATGTTTAGTCTGGCTGAAACGGCGACTCACTCAGGATCACCCCAGTCTCATCCACATACCGCTGCCAATGCTCGATCAAGGCACTGAGCTTTTCCGGCTGACTCGACGCCAAGTCGTGAATCTCCCCCGGATCATTGCCCAGGTCGTACAGCTGCCAGGTTGCCGGCCCCACCGGTCCCGGGATGTACACTGCCTTCCATTGCCCTTGCCGAATCGCCCGTCGTCCGAACAATTCCCACCCGGTAACGGTGTGCTCGTCATGCACTTGCGCCGTCTCGCCCGACAGGAACCCAAGCCACGACTTGCCGCGAACTTCTGCCACGGGTTTGCCGTGCCATTGCTTGCCCGGATGGCGCACGCCGGCGAGGTCGAGAATGGTCGGCGTGATGTCCATCACCGTGCCAAACCCGTGGCTGATCTGGCCCTTGAGCGGCAGCTGCGGGTAATGCACCAGCGCCGGTACGCGAATGCCGCCTTCGGTGGTGAAGGCTTTGAACAGCCGCGACGGCGCGGTCGCCACTTGCGCCCAGTTCGGCCCGTACCAGACGTAGGAGTTGGCGCGGCCGATGTTGTCCAGGCTGTTGTCGTAATGCTGGTTGAGATAGGTCAGCAACTGCGGGCCGAATTTCGGAAAGGCCTCCAGCAACGCCCCTTCGGCGCCGTTATCGGACATGAACAGGATGAAGGTGTTGTCCAGTTGCCCCTGCTGGCGCAAGTAATCGACGACGCGCCCAATGTTCCAGTCCATGCGTTCGACCATCGCCGCGTAGACCTCCATGGCCCGCGCCGAAATCTGCCGCTGTTCGTCGCTCAAGGCATCCCACTGTGCAGTCAACTGGATCAACGGATGCGGCTCGACTTCGGCCTCGATCAGCCCCAGTTCTTTGAGCTTTTCCAAGCGCTCAAGTCGCAGTACTTCAGGGCCGGCGTCATAGCGCCCGCGGTACTTTTCCACCACCTCGGCCGGCGCCTGCAGCGGCCAGTGAGGTGCGGAAAACGGCAGGTAGGCGAAGAACGGTCGAGTCTGATCACGCTCCTTGAGGTATTGCAGCAGCTTGTCGCCAAAGGCATCGGAGGAATAGAAATCCTTGGGCAGCTCATCGATGAATTGGTCGTCTTCGATGTACAGCGCCGGGGTGGATTTGAGCAGCCGTGGCGTCGTTTCATCGTAGGTCGGCTCGAAGCCGTAATGGTTGGCCGCGCCGGGCAGTAGCGAAAACGAACGCTCGAAACCCCGGGCGTGGGGCGCAAGTTCGGCGGTCAGGCCCAGGTGCCATTTGCCGCTCATCAAGGTCTGGTAACCGGCCTCGCGCAGCAGCTCGGGCAGGGCGACCACGCGATCATTCAGGTGTCCTTCGTAACCCGGTTTGCCGATCAGGTCCGGGGTCAATGCTTCGGCCATGGTGCCGATGCCGGCGATGTGGTGATCGGTGCCGGTGAGCAGCATTGAACGGGTCGGCGAGCAGGTTGGCGCGGTGTGGAAATCGGTCAGGCGCAGGCCATTGTTGGCCAATGCATCGAGGTTCGGTGTGTTGATTTCGCCACCGAAGGCGCCGATGTCGGAAAAGCCCAGGTCGTCGGCCAGGATCACTAGAAAGTTGGGACGTTGCGGCATCAGGAATTTCCTTTTTCAGTAGGCAATGAAGGACAGCGGCAGATCGCGGACCTGCACCGGCACCGGGGGCTGGTAGTGATCGTCGCTGGTGAGTTCGTGAAGCAGTTCTTCGCGCAGATGGTGGAAGTCGAAACTGCTGCGCTGGCGCGGATGGGGCAGGGCAATGTCGACCACTTGCTTGATCCGCCCCGGACGCGGCTCCATCACCACTACGCGGTCGGCGAGGAAAATCGCTTCCTCGACATCGTGGGTGACCAGCACTGTGGTGATTTTTGCCCGGGCGCGGATCGCCAGCAGTTCGTCCTGCATCTGCTGGCGAGTCAGCGCATCGAGGGCGCCGAAAGGTTCGTCCAGCAGCAGAATCCGTGGGCTGGCCACCAGGCCACGAGCGATGGCCACGCGCTGCGCCATGCCGCCGGAGAGTTGGTGCGGATAGGCGCGGGCGAAGTCGCCCAGGCCCACCAGTTCGATGAAGTCATGGATGCGCTTGTGCTTTTGCGCAGCGCTCAAGGGCTCGTTGACCAGGCCCAGGCCGATGTTGTCGGCCACGCTCAGCCACGGGAACAAGCGGTGTTCCTGGAAGACGATGCCACGCTCGCCGCCGATGCCGGTGACGGCTTTTCCGTCGACGCTGATCTGCCCGCGAAACTGCGTATCGAGGCCCACCAGCAAACGCAGCAAAGTGGATTTGCCGCAACCGCTGGAGCCGACGATGGCGACGAACTCGCCCTCGGCGATGTCCAGGTTGAATTCGCGAATGGCCTCAAGTGTGAAGCCGTCGACGTCGAAGGTTTTACCTACGTGATTGAAGCTGACAATCGGTGCGTTCATGCGTGTCTCCAGCGAGTGGCGCGGATTTCCAGGCGTTGGCCAATGAGGTTGAGCAGGGCACCGGTCAGGCCCACCAGCAGCATGCCGGCCATGATCAGGTCCATGCGCAGCAGTTGCTGGGCGCCGATCATCTGGCTGCCGATGCCGCCGTTGGACGGCATGAAGTACTCGGCGCCGATGGTGCCGAGCCAGGCGTAGATCAGGCTCAGCCTTAGCCCTGCAAAAATCCCCGGGGCTGCACCCGGTAGCACCAGTCGACCGAGGCGCTGACGCAGGTTCAGGCGCAACACCTGCGCGGCTTCGTTGAGTTGTGGTGAGAGGTTGGCGACGCTGCGTTGGGTGGCGATGAACAGCGGGAAAAAGGCGGCGAGGGCAACGAACACCCACTTGGCCAATTCCCCCAGACCGAACCACGCGGTGAGCAGCGGCACCCAGGCGAAAATGGCGATCTGGCGGATGGCGGCGAGGGTGGGGCCGAGCAACCGGTCACTGGTGCGCGACAACCCGAGCAACAGCCCCAAGGCAAAACCGAGCCCGCCACCGAGCAGCAATCCGCCAAGTGTTCGGCCCAGGCTCAGGGCCATGCCGCCAAGCAGTGTGCCGTCGAGCAAACCGTCCTTTGTGGTCTGCAGGACGGCCAGCGGGGTGACCAGAATGTTCGCGTCAATCCATTGCTGATCCGAGGTCAGTTGCCACAATGCCAGAAGCGCCAGTGGCAGCAGCCACGGCTGCAATCGCTGCCAGCCTTGATAACGCGGCCCGCGACGGATTTCGGCGGTGGCCGGGTGCGGCCAGTGCACCAGTTTCCTGTCCAGCAGACCGATGCCGCGATCCATCACCACGCCGATCAGGCCGATCACCACGATGCACACGAACACGATGTCGAGCATGAACAGCTGCCGCGCCCAGACCATCAGGTAGCCGATGCCTTCACTGGAAGCGAGCAGTTCGACAGCGAGCAGTGAAGTCCAGCCGGCGGCCAGCGCGAGGCGCACACCGGCCATGAAGGCCGGCAGCGCGGCAGGCAGCACCAGGCGGCGGATCAACAGGTGTCTGGGCAGGCGCAACACGGCGGCGGCTTCGCGCAGCTTGGGTTGTGCATCGCGTACACCGACCAGCGTATGCAGGGTTACCGGCACCACAATGGCCTTGATCAGCACCACCAGCTTCAGCACTTCCCCTATGCCGAAAAACACCATGAACAACGGAATCCAGGCCAAGGTCGGGACTTGGGCCAACCCGGCGAAGGTTGGAAATACCAGGCGCTCCAGTCGACGACTGAAACCCAGTGCCGCACCCAAAACAGCACCGGCGCTGATCCCGGCCAGCAGTCCCCAGAACAAGCGTTGCAGGCTGATCCACAAATGGCTCCACAACTCGCCTTGGGACAGTTCCACCGCGCTATTCCAGACCAGGCTCGGCGCCGGCAGGATCTGCTCGCTCATCCAGTGATTGCGGCTGGCGAGCCACCAGAGCGTGAACAGGGTGATCGGCAGCAACCAAGGCAACAGGCGACGATTCAGACTGGGCCAGAGGCGCTGGTTTTCCACTGGTGGCGCGGCCAGCGGCAGGCTGAGAAGAGAAACACGGGCCATGGATGACCTCCGTTGTCGGCGTATGCAAAAACGATCTATAAAAAACAAAATCAATGCTATTGAGAAATAAGCAAAGCCATTTAAGGCCTCCAGTTCAGCTGCATCCAATGCATTCGAAGAATATTTTCGATGCCGTTACTGCATACCTGTCCAAGAGCCCCGGATGCGTTGATTTAGATCTAAATGGTCTAAAAATGTGAATTTATAGTATTTAAGTGTTGGTTCCACTTCGGCCTACTTTCGGCTCCTCAACGCCCGTTGCCCCAAGGAGCCGCACCCATGAACCTTCCCTTCAAACGTGTCATCAGTCTGTTCGCCGCACCGGTCCTGGCGGGGCTGCTGGCTTTTACGGCCAACGCCGATGAGCTCAAGGAAATCCGCATCGCCGTGCCGGACCTGAGTGCCGGGACCCAGCACAGTGGTGGCGGGGTCGTGGATGTGCTGCGTGAGCAACAGATCTTCGAAAAGGCTTTCGCCGATCAAGGCATCAAGATTCAGTGGAGCTTCTTCAAGGGCGCAGGCCCGGTGATCAACGAAGCGTTCGCCAACGGTCAGGTGGACCTGGCCTACCTCGGCGATCTGGCGGCCATCATCGGCAAGTCCAATGGCCTGGATACGCGACTGCTCAGTGCCTCGGCGCGCGGGGTGAAGCATTACCTGGGCGTGGTGCCGGGGTCGGGGATCAAGACCCTGCACGACCTCAAGGGCAAACGGGTGGCCATCTTCCGTGGCACCGCCAGCCAGTTGTCCTTCGATGCGGCGCTGGCCAGCCAGGGGTTGAGCGAGAAGGACGTGAAAGTCATCAACCTCGACTTCAACGCGGCAGTCGCGGCGCTGGCGGCGAAGCAGATCGATGCCTCGTGGGGCGGTTCCGGGCTGACGGCGCTGCAAGCCAAGGGGCTGGCCGAGTTGCCGCTCAATACCAAGGATCTGGGCGGTGCCGGCAGTGTGCAGGCGGTATTGATAGGGACCGGAAAGTTTGTCGATGCGCATCCGGAGGCGGTGGCGAAACTGCTCAAGGCCCAACAGCAGGCCGTAGAGTGGCTGACCCAGGACAGCAACAAGGACGCCTACATTCAACTGGTGTCCGGGCTGGCGAGTTATCCACCGGTAATTCTTTCTCAGGATTTGAAGGATCAGAAACTGAGCGAGGTGTTCCCGTCGACGCTCGATCCGGTGTTCCTTGGCAAATTGCAGGATGCCGTGGATCTGGCTTCGCAGCAGAAGCTGATTCGCAAGCCGTTCAAGGTGAGTGATTGGGTGGCGCCGGAGTTGGCTGCGGCCAGGCTTTAAATCTCAAAAGATCGCAGCCTTCGGCAGCTCCTACATTGATCAGTGTAGGAGCTGCCGAAGGCTGCGATCTCTTGATCTTCAAACAGCAACGGCCGTCTGCTGCCTGTCCACCGCCACCAACGTCTCGATCATCGCCCGCGCCGCCGGCGACAAGCGGAATCCGGTGCGACTGACGATCCCGCACCGTGCATTCATGCTCTCGATGTTCTGCGGCAGGTTGCGCCAGTGCAGCAGCACCAGTGAACCCTGGGCGATGTCTTCAACAAACGCTTCTTCAGTCCCCACGCCAATCGCATTCGATTGCAGCACCACTTTCACCAGCGCCGGGAAATGTTCGGTCTCGATGCTCGGTGAAAAATCCACCCGCCCACTGAGGTTCGCCAGCAGTTTTCGAATGCCTGGCGGGATCATCGTGGTCGCCAGTGGGTAATCGAACATGTCATTGGTCGACAGGCTTTCCTTGGCCAGCAGTGGATGTCCCGGTCGGCAGAAAAACACACCGCGCTTGGGCGTCAGGGCCTGGGTCTGGAAATTCGGGTCGGACTCGAAATGGCGGATGTCGGCGATGAAGAATTCGATCTCCTCACGGCTCAGCGCACGGCTGAGTTTTTCCCAGTTATCCACCTCAAAGCAGGTGCGCACTTTCGGATGCACGTTGATGAATTGCGCCACCGCATCCGGCACCAGTTTCACCGCCGGTGCCGGGCCGCAACCGAAGCGCAGTTCACCGGCATCGAGCTTGGTCATCTGCGTCACTTCAGCGTTCAAGAGGGCCGCGCCCTGCACCAGGCTGCGGGCATGTTGCAGCACCACCAGGCCTTCGGGGGTGGGGCGCAAATCCTTGTTGCCACGGTCCACCAGAACACAGCCGAACTCATGTTCGAGCCCCTGGATGCTGCGGCTGAAGGCAGGCTGGGTAATGCCCATGGCCTCGGCCGCGCGCACGAAACTGCGGTGTTCGTCGAGGGCGATGAAGTAACGCAACTGGCGAAGATCCATATGCTTTTCCGGCATCCTAAAAATAGTTCGAAGGCATTTGCGACGAGGGTTGACTGAGGTTTTAAATGCAACCTCTTATTCCGTCAACGAAGCATGTAGATATCTATTAGATCTAAACAGAATATAGATAGAGCAGTGTTTCGCGGCCGGTTCAACCGCAAGCAGTCCGATGAGGGTTTACCTATGAGCAATGCCGCTTTCGCAGTACAACCTGCTGTTCACGCGCTTGAAATCCATCCGGTGGCCGGTCGCATCGGTGCCGAAATCCGTGGCGTACAGCTTTCGGGCGAGCTGGATGCCGTCACTGTTGAAGCCATTCAACAGGCACTGCTGCAATACAAAGTGATCTTCTTCCGCGAGCAGACCCAGCTCGACGATCAACGCCAGGAGGCGTTCGCCCACCTGCTCGGCGAGCCGGTGGCGCACCCCACCGTACCGGTGCGCGAAGGCACGCGTTTTCTGCTGGAACTGGACGGTGCCGAAGGCCAGCGAGCCAGCTCGTGGCACACCGACGTGACCTTTGTCGAGGCCTACCCCAAAGCTTCGATCCTGCGCTCGGTGGTGGCCCCGGCTTTCGGCGGCGACACCCTGTGGGCCAACACCGCCACTGCCTATGACGGGTTGTCGGTGGAACTGCGTGAACTGGCCGACAAGCTGGTCGCCGTGCACAGCAATGAATACGACTACGCCGGCAGCCGGCCCGATGTCTCGGCCGAGAAGCTGGAGCGCTATCGCAAGATTTTCACCTCGACCGTCTACGAGACCGAACACCCGGTGGTCCGCGTACACCCGATCAGCGGTGAGAAGAGCCTGTTGCTGGGGCATTTCGTCAAGCGCATCAAGGGCTATTCCCAGGCCGATTCGGCGCACCTGTTCGGCTTGCTGCAAAGCCATGTGATCCGCCAGGAAAACATCGTGCGCTGGCGCTGGAAGGCCGGTGATGTGGCGATCTGGGACAACCGCTCCACCCAGCATTACGCAGTGGATGACTACGGGACCCAGGACCGCATCGTGCGCCGGGTGACGCTCAAGGGCGAGGTGGCGGTGGGTGTGAACGGGCAGGTCAGCCAGACGGTGAAAGGGCCGGATATCGACGGCGTCTGAGCTGACGCTATCGCCAGCGGGCTCGCTCCCACACTGACCGTGTGAACACTGGAGATCCCCTGTGGGAGCGAGCTTGCTCGCGATGGCGGCCTGGCAAGCAACAAAGAATTTACTTTGATCGGGAACCCTGCCTTATGAGTCCGTTGCACGTCGCTTCAACCTCTTCACCCCAACGGCTCAAACGCCTGCCCCTCGCGCTATTGCTGGCCGGCAGCGCCAGTTGGACCCAGGGCTATGCGGCCGAAAGCGCTACCCCGGAAACCACCCCCGTTAAAACCGCCACGGCCGACAGCGCGCAACTGGAAACCGTGACGGTCACCACTCGCCGCCGCGAAGAAAGCTCGCAGGATGTACCAACGCCAATGAGCGTGGTCAGCGGCCAGACCCTGGAAACCCAACGGGTCTATCGCATCCAGGATCTGCAGCAGCTGGTGCCTAGCGTCAACGTCGCCTACATGCATGCGCGCCAGTCCAGCGTGTCGATCCGAGGCCTGGGCAATAATCCGGCCAGCGATGGCCTGGAAGGCAGTGTCGGCCTGTACATCGACAACGTTTACCTGGGCCGTCCCGGTATGGCCGTATTCGACCTGATGGACATCGAGCAGCTCGAAGTGCTGCGCGGTCCGCAGGGCACCTTGTTCGGCAAGAACACCACCGCCGGGGTGATCAACATCAGCACCCGCGCGCCGACCTTCACCCCTGAACGCAGCATCGAATCTTCCGTGGGCGAGGACGGATACTTCCAGACCAAAGGTACGATTTCCGGCCCGTTGAATGACGAACTGGCCGGACGTTTTTCCGCGTATCGCACCCGCAGCGATGGCGACATCAAGAACGAATTCGACGGCCACGATTTAAACGGTGGCTCCCGCGAAGGCTTCCGTGGGCAGTTGCTGTTCAAGCCCAACGAGTCATTCAACCTGCGCTGGATCGGCGACTACAACGAG
Organism: Pseudomonas sp. IT-P4; assembly: GCF_949767755.1. Classification (NCBI taxonomy): domain Bacteria; kingdom Pseudomonadati; phylum Pseudomonadota; class Gammaproteobacteria; order Pseudomonadales; family Pseudomonadaceae; genus Pseudomonas; species Pseudomonas sp. IT-P4. Next base: position 86,001 of record NZ_CATKPX010000034.1, read on the forward strand.
GAAGATTCCAGCGCCGGCACACGTGTGCTGTACAGCACCGGCCCGACCATCAATGGCACCAACCTGTATCAGACCCGGGCCAACGCGGCGGGCGCGACACTGGTTGACGGCACGCACCGCAAGGTCAACCTGAACAACGAACAACACGTCACTGTGCATCAGGGCGGTACCTCGGTCGAGGCCAACTGGACATTGCCAAGCGACTTCACCCTGACCTCTATCAGCTCCTATCGCTGGTGGAATTTCACCCCGCGCAACGATGACGGCCTGAACGTAACCGCCTTCTACAACGCTGGTGTTTCGGTGGAGGATAAGCAGTACTCACAGGAGTTCCGCCTGGCGTCGCCTACCGGTGGATTCTTCGATTACGTGCTCGGCGCCTACTACTTCGGTTCCGACCTGGACAACAAATCCTTCACCTATTACGGCCCGCAAGCGGACATCTGGAGCGGTACGCCAAACGGTGCGTTGAACAATGTCGACAGCGTCGGCAACGGGCATATCGAAACCAACAGCTTTGCGCTGTTCGCCCAGGGCACCTGGCACCTGACCGAACGCCTGGACTTCACCGCCGGGCTGCGTGGCACCTATGAAGAGAAAAACGCCAATGTCACGCGCGATGCACCGGTCGGTGGCGTTGCGGTAACCGGTGCGGCGGCCGCGGCGAGGCGTGGTCGTGCCGGCGCATACGATTCCGGCGATCTGAATCAGTACAGCTCCAGCCCCTCGGGTTTGTTGAACCTCAGTTACCGCCTCACCGACGACCTGCTCACTTACGCCACCTTGTCCCATGGCGAAAAATCCGGCGGGGTCAACCTGGCGGTGGGCACGGCACCGGTTGCCGGCGCCGACTCGCTGCTGATCGGCACCGAGCGCGCCAACAATGCCGAGCTCGGTTTCAAGAGCACCCTGTGGGACCGTCGCCTGCAACTCAACGCCAACCTGTTCTGGACCCAGGTCAATGGCTACCAGACCAACGCCTACGACGACGTCAATCGCGTGCAATACCTGACCAACGCCGGTTCCGTGCGCTCCCGTGGCGTGGAGTTCGAAAGCACCCTGATCCCGCTGCGTGGCCTGACGCTGAACATCAACGGCTCGTACAACGACGTCAGCTACCTCTCCTACAAGGATGCGCCGTGCCCACCGGAAGTCAGCCTGGCGCCGGGCGCTCCAGCGTCCTGCGACCTCAGCGGCCATCAAGTGGTGGGTGCTTCGAAATGGATCGGCAACGCCAACGGCGAATACAAATGGAACCTGAGCAACGGCTTCGAAGAGTACGTCACCGCCAGCTATGCGTTCCGCTCCAAAGCGGTGGGCACGGTGGAAGATTCCGACTTCGGACAGATCCCGAGTTATGCGGTGGTCAACCTGTCCACCGGCCTTCGCGGCGACTTCAACCAGGGGCAATGGGACGTTTCGCTGTGGCTGAAAAACGCCTTCGACAAAACCTATTACACGACGTTGTGGACGGCCGCCAATGGCGGTTATGAAGGCCTGCTCGGGACCCCGCGGACGCTGGGCGTGACCGGCCGATATGACTTCTGACGGCGAAAAACCATGCCTTGGATGAATACTTTCAATGCGGGCAAGGCATCGGTTTTTCCCCGCTACGCCGGAGCCCTTGAACGGCGGGCTCTGGCGGTGGATTGATGGTTTATATATTCGCTTAAGGTCTAAACATAAGTTTAAACATTACTTTCAGAACTAAGCGTTCAAGCCAATGATTGCTCTACCGGGACGTCGTCGGGGGATGTTCAGTACGACGTTCCGGTAGTCCGCAAAGAGACCGCAGGGAGTTAAACAATGGGCAATGTCCAGACCGCCGCCAGCGCGCATGAAGTGCTGTGGCGCCAGGCACCCGGTGGTGAGTTGGTCGACCTCGGCCGACCGCACCGGGTGCCCTTGGGCCAGTTGCGTTTGCAGCGTGCGCCCAAAGACGTCCTTCGCCGACGAGAAGCGATCGTGCTGGGCGTGCTGGCGTTGCTGGTGCATGGCGCGGTGATCTATTGGGTCAATCAGCAACCGACCACCGTGCTGCCCATCGTGCCACCGGAGATTCCGCCGATGACCATCGAGTTCTCGCGTCCGGCGCCACCGGTGGTCGAGCCGCCGCCACCGCAACCTGTCCAGCCTGTGGTGGAGCCGCCTCCTCCCGTGGAAGACGAACTGGCGGTGAAACCACCTCCACCGAAGCCGGTTCCCAAGCCCAAACCGGTGGCCAAACCGTTAGTGAAACCGGCGCCAAAAGCCGTTGAACAACCACCTGTGCCGCCACAACCGGTAGCGCCTGTCGCGGCCCCGGCGCCACCTGCACCTCCAGCGCCCGCACCTGTGACACCGGCCTCGGCCACCGCCGGTTACTTGAAAAACCCGGCGCCGGAATACCCGTCGCTGGCCCAGCGTAAAGGCTGGGAAGGCACGGTGTTGTTGCGCGTGCATGTGCTGGCCAGCGGCAAGCCCGGCGAGATCCAGCTGCAGAAAAGCAGCGGTCGCGATGCACTCGACGAAGCGGCGCTGAACGCGGTGAAACGCTGGAGTTTCGTGCCGGCCAAGCAAGGTGATGTCGCCCGGGACGGCTGGGTCAGCGTGCCTATCGATTTCAAGATTCATTAAACCGAAACCAAATTCGCGCGAAACGTTTACACGAGGAATACACCATGACGTTACTGGCATCTCCACTTGAATCCATCGAAAGCGCGGTGATCTGGCTGCTGGTGGTTTTTTCCGTCGCGACATGGGGTCTGGCATTGCTCAAGGGCGTGCAGTTCGCTCGACTCAAGTCACAGGATCGAAAGTTTCATCAACAGTTCTGGGCGGCTTCGAGCCTCGACTCGGCGGCGGAGCTGAGCGAAACCAGGCCAGGGGCGGCAGCCCGGGTTGCACAGGCCGGTTATGCGGCCATCCAGGTGGGCGAGACGCCGCAGGCGGCGGACTTGAGTCAGGCGATCAATCATCAGGATCGTCTGGAGCGTGCCTTGCGTCAGCAGATCGTGCGTGAGCGTCGGTCGCTGGAAACCGGGTTGGCGGTGGTCGCGAGCATTGGCAGCACCTCGCCGTTCATTGGTTTGTTCGGCACGGTGTGGGGAATCATGGAAGCGTTGAAAGGCATCAGCGCGGCGGGCTCGGCAAGTCTTGAAACGGTCGCCGGGCCGATTGGCGCGGCACTGGTCGCCACCGGCGTCGGGATCGCCGTCGCGGTGCCGGCGGTGCTGGTTTACAACTATTTTTTGCGTCGTTTGAAACTGACGGCGGCGGACCTGGATGACTTCGCCCACGACTTCTACAGCCTGGCGCAGAAGAGTTCGTTCCGTGTGCTGATCCACCCGACGGCGCACAAGGCGGTAGCCCAGGGCAATGCGCAGAAAGTGAAGGAGGCGTCCTGATATGGCCTTCTCCACGCAAGACACTGACGAGGTGCTCAGCGAGATCAACGTGACACCGTTGGTGGATGTGATGCTGGTGTTGCTGGTGGTGTTCATCGTCACCGCGCCGCTGCTGACCAACGCGATACCGATCAACCTGCCCAAGACCGAAGCGGTGGCGCCGGTGGAGCAGAAAGACCCCTTGGTGGTGAGCATCGACGGTGCCGGCAAACTGTTTATCAACAAGGACGAGATACAACCGGACTTGCTGGAGTTCAACCTCAAGTCGGCGAAGGCCAAGGACCCCGAGGTGCGCGTGCAGTTGCAGGCGGACGATGGGGTGAATTACGGCGAGGTGGCGCGGGCCATGGCGTCGATTGAACGGGCAGGGATTACCAAGTTGTCGGTGATTACTGCGCGTTAACAGATTTTCGTTTTCCGGGGCCGTCTCCTTGGCAGGGTGCGGCCCTTTTTTTATGTCGCGACAGTGCTTTTGTGGCGAGGGAGCTTGCTCCCGTTGGGTTGCGAAGCGACCCCAAAGTCTTGTATCGAGGTTTTCCAGGTAAATCGCATTCGCTGATTTGCGGCTGCTGCGCACCCGAACGGGAGCAAGCTCCCTCGCCACAGGGGTAGTGCAAGATGAAAATTAATATTCATTTTAGATCTTAATAAATAGCTTCTTATTCCTTAACGAATATAAATCCTCTCCCTATACTCGACCGGGAACAGACACGCAGCAGGAGAGCTCCCCCATGCGCAACGAATCAATTCGCTACCTGATTGTGCCGGGCTGGCAAGGATCGCCAGAAGATCATTGGCAAAGCCACTGGCAGAACAGCCTGCCGAACAGCGCACGGGTGGAACAGGCCGACTGGCTGACGCCGCGCCGTGAAGACTGGGTCGCGGCGCTGGCCGAGGCGATTGCCGCCGACAGCACGCCGGTGATTCTCATTGCCCACAGCCTGGGCTGCATCACCGTCGCCCATTGGGCCGCGAGTGCCCCCGTGCAGTTTTTGCGTCAAGTGCGCGGCGCCTTGCTCGTCGCGCCGGCCGATGTCGAACGCCCGGCCTGCGCGCCGGCCTTGCGCAATTTCGCGCCGATCCCGACGGATCTGCTGCCGTTCCCCAGCCAGGTTGTCAGCTCCGACAACGACAGCGCCGTCAGTGCACCACGAGCCCTGGAGCTGGCGCGTAACTGGGGCGCCGAGGCGGGGATTCTGGCGGGGGCGGGGCATATCAACGTGAAGTCCGGTCACCAGCGTTGGGAGCAGGGTTTTGCCTACCTCTATCGACTGCAAAACCGCATGGAACACCACGCCCTGCGCCGCGCTTGAACACTTTCCTTATTTAACGCCCCCGTCTCCCGGCGGTTTTGGGCGGGAGTCTGCCATGAGCTTCGAAACCTTCGGCCAGCCACTGCTGACCTTTCCCGATGCTGAAAAAAGTCCCCTGAGCATCCGTGCCAAGGCGCTGGTGTTTGTCGATCCACGGTCACGGCAATTACGTGAAGACCTTGAGCAACTGGCCACGCGTTCAGTGTCAGTGCTTATCCGTGGCGAAACCGGCACCGGCAAGGAGTTGCTGGCCCGCCATATCCACCGCGCCAGTGATCGCGGCGGGTTGTTCGTCTCGGTCAACTGCGGGGCCATCAGCCCGACCTACGCCGACGCCGAGTTGTTTGGCTATGCGGCGGGCAGCTACAGCGGCTCGGCGAGCAGCCGCGCCGGGTGGTTCGGTTCGGCCAACGGCGGCACGTTGTACCTGGACGAAATCGGCGATTTGCCGTTGCCGATCCAGATCAAATTGCTCGCCGCGCTGGAAAACCACGAAGTCACCCGCGTCGGTGCCCAGCAACCGAGCCCGGTGGACGTGCGACTGGTGGCGGCCACCAGCATCGATCTGGCCCAGGCGGTTGCCGCCGGAAAATTCCATGAACGGCTCTATCACTACCTCAGCGAAGGCCAGCTCGAACTGCCGGCGCTGCGCGAGCGCACGGGTGACATCCTGTCGCTGGCCGAATACTTCCTCGGGATCTACAGCCAGCGTCTCGACTTGCCTGTGCCGCTGATCAGCGAAGCGGCGCAGCTTGTGCTGGAACGCCACAGTTGGCCGGGCAATACCCGGGAGCTGGAAAACATCATTCACTTTGCACTGCTGGTGAGTACGGGCGACGAGATTTTGCCGGAGCATTTGAACCTGTCGGAGCCCTCGATTTCGCTGGAAAAAATCGAGCAACACATTGTTTATACAAGCAAAAACGGCACTGCCGGCGAGCGTTCGGCACTCAAGCACTTGCTGGAAAGCCTGACGCAGACGCTTTGATGCGCTGTATGAACAAAATGGAATATGAAGCTGAATAAACGTTATTGTTCGGGAATAAAAAATCCCGGTATTGTCCGCTTCACGCCAGCGATAGCACTTCACTGGCACTCTCATATTCAAGCCGTCGCCACAAGCGACTGTGATTTTCGATAAGGACACTGCATGAAAAAGGTTCTGTTGTTCACCGCACTGGCGGCTGCCCTGACCACGGGTCTGGCCCAGGCTGGCGAGAAGCTGGTGGTTGCCGCGACTCCGGTGCCACACGCCGAGATCCTTGAGCTGATCAAGCCAACCCTCGCCAAAGAAGGCGTGGACCTGGAAATCAAGGTGTTCACCGACTACGTTCAGCCGAACGTGCAGGTCGACCAGAAGCGTCTGGACGCCAACTACTTCCAGACCCTGCCGTACCTGAAGAGCTTCAACGAAGGCAAAGGCACTCACCTGGAAACCGTGATCGGTGTTCACGTTGAACCCTTCGGCGGCTACTCGAAGAAAATCAAAACCCTGGCTGAACTGAAAGACGGCGCGACCATTGCCATCCCGAACGAAGGCAGCAACAGCGGCCGTGCCCTGATCCTGCTGCAGAAGGCTGGCCTGATCGAGTTGAAAGACCCGAAAAACGCCGTGTCGACCCCGAAAGACATTGCCAAGAACCCGCACAACTTCAAGTTCAAGGAGCTCGAATCGGCCATGTTGCCGCGTGTGCTGGATCAGGTCGACCTGGACATGATCAACACCAACTACGCACTGGAAGCGGGCCTGAATCCGGCGAAAGACGCGCTGATCATTGAAGGTGCCGATTCGCCTTACGTGAACTACCTGGTGGCCCGTCCGGACAACAAGGACAGCGTCGCCATCCAGAAACTGGCCAAGGCCCTGACCAGCCCGGAAGTAAAAGCATTCATCGAGAAGAAATACAGCGGCGCGGTATTGCCGGCGTTCTGATTCGCGAAGCAAACCCCTTTAAGGTTTCAAACGCCGACGGCTGATTTAGCGTCGGCGTTTTTTATGTGTGCTGGTTTTATGCTCCGCAACCCAGCGGGAGCAAGCTCCCTCGCCACAAAAAACAACTCCGGGGGCTGCTGTAACCTTCAAGCCGGCTTGGTCTTCAAGGCCCTGCGCAACGCCATCAAGAGTTTCACAATGTCCTGCGGATCCAGCCGTTGCGGCGGTTGTACGTCTGCCATGTTCTCGTCCTTGTGAGGTTTTGGCCGGGAGTCTGGCCAAAAGTGGTTCGTCCTTGGAGCAGCGTTTCGAAAAAAAGATCCTTCCTACGGTGTAAGGGAAAGTAGCTGTCCTCTCTTGTCTGGGCAAACCCGGGCGTCAGTTTTCTCCCTGCACTAACAGTTCTGCTAGGTGCCGGCGTATTCAAACGGGTGCAAACTGCTTCCCTCGCCGGGAGTTGACCCTCATGAGCGCATTGACTCACCCCCTCAATCGCTACCGCTATGATGCCCTGGACCGGTTGGTCGAACTGGAGCCGTCGGAGCTGGAAAAACTGACCCGTTTCTACTGCGGCGAACATCTGGTGACGCAACTGAAAGGTCAGGGTGGGCACTGTGTGCTTCAACACGACAGGCAACTGCTGGCAGTGCAATCGTTTGACGGCGTCGAGCGCGACAGCCAGTTGCTGGTCACCGATCAGCAACGTTCGGTATTGCAGTTGGCCGGACCTGACGGAGTTGTGCGCCAGGTCTACGCGCCCTACGGTCATCGGCGGCTCGAAAGTGGTCCCGGCAGTTTGCTCGGATTCACCGGCGAAGCGCTCGATCCGGCCACCGGTCATTATCTGCTGGGCAACGGGCATCGGGCGTTCAACCCGGTGCTGATGCGCTTCAACAGCCCGGATGGCCTGAGTCCGTTTGGGCGGGGTGGGTTGAATCCGTATGCGTATTGTTTAGGCGATCCGGTGAATTTCAGTGATCCGACTGGGCGGTTTGAAGTCATTGCCAGAATACTGACCAGTATCGGCACGCTGTTTAATTCGATCATCACGCTGAGACCAAGCATTCCCTTTCAGGTCGGGGTGGACGCGCTGGCGAATGGAGCCTTTTTCCGCTTGCCCCTACGACATACGGCGGGTGCTGTGTCATCCGTAGTCGCCGGCGTGTCGGGTGTGGCTGGGGCTACGGTCGGTCTGGGGAGTACGATTACTGCTGCCATCAACCCAACCTCTACTTTGCTTGCGCCTCTGGCCAATACCTCTCTGGGGTTGATGAGCACCTCGGCGATTGGACGATTGGGATCCTGGTGGGCGGCACGTGATGTAGCGGTACTTCCAGCGTTGAGAAATCTGGCTGGCGGTATGCCTTCCGTCTTACCTCAAAGGGCAGCATCGCGTGTAGACACTATCATTGATATGGGCCCGTTCACGCCTTCAGCTCCCCCTGTATCCCCCCCTGCTTCCTCAGGCTCACTTCGACCTTCCGCTCCGCCCGCGACGCCAGGGACCTTTGTTGATAGCTCTTTCAGCTTCGACCCTCCCAACAGATCATCTGAAATGTCGATGAGTGCCAATCGGATCCGTCGTCGCTATAGCCGCTAACTCAGCGTCTGACATTCACACTCACTCCGGCCAGTACCATGCCGGCTCATCCAGCATCCGTTGCCCGACAATCCCGGTCTGCCCGAGATTCTTCTCCAGCACGATGCAATTGCACTCCGGGTCTTCCTGCAAGGCTGAAATCAAGCGCCGGGCATGGGACACCACCCACACCTGGCACTGCTCGGAGGCGCGGATGATCAAGCGTGCCAGCGCGGGCAGCAGGTCCGGGTGCAGGCTGGTTTCCGGTTCGTTCAGCACCATCAACGTCGGCGGTCGTGGCGTCAGCAGCGCCGCGACCAGCAGCAGGTAACGCAACGTTCCGTCCGACAGCTCGGCGGCCGACAGCGGCCGCAACAAACCTTCCTGAAAGAACTCGATGGCGAAGCGCCCGCCAGGCAGTGGTTCGATGTTCAGTCTGGCGCCGGGGAAGGCGTCGCTGATCGCCGTCCGTAAAGCCTCGGGATCACCGATTTCAATGATCGTCTGCAAGGCCGCCGCCAGGTCGCGTCCGTCGTGGTGCAGCACCGGCGTGCGGGTGCCCAGTTGAGGTTGTCGTGCCGGGGCGTCGGCATCGCTGCGAAAGTGATCGTAGAAGCGCCAGCGGCGGATGAACTCGCGCATTTCCAGCACTTCCGGTGATCCGCGCAGGCTGCCGACCTGATCGAACAGGCTGTCGAAAGTCGGTGTGTGCTGCGCCAATACAACCCACTTGCGATCGGCGCGGGCGCGGATCATCGGGCCGTCACGATCGACCAGCAGACTGGCCGGGCGATAGAACGCCCCGGCCCACAGGCATTCGCGTTTGATCTGCGGGTCGAGGCTGAAATAAGACGGTATTGGCGAGTTGCGCCCGGGGAGCATGAAATGGCCATTGGAATCGGGCAGGCCGAGGCTGATCGAGTAGCCGAAGTCCTCTCCCGCAAACCCCAGTCGAAGGCGTTTGACGCCCTGACGCACGGTGGGCTCGATAGCGACTTCGCCAGTGCGCATGCGCCGGGAGATGTTTTCCGGCCCGGCCCAAAATGTCGAATCCAGGCCTCCTTCACGGGCCAGGGCATTGACCACGCCGCCGTGGGCGGTTTCCGCCAGCAGGCGCAGCGCGCGGTACAGGTTGGATTTGCCGCTGCCGTTGGGGCCGGTGATCAGAGTCAGCCGGCCCAGCGGGATCACCAGTTTGTTGATCGAGCGGTAATTGGCCACGGCGAGAGTCTTGAGCATGTGGGTTCCTGAGGCGGGATCGACCGGGGCTCATTGTCAGGCATGCACAGGCGTCTATGGCAAGTGTTTCAGGGCTAAAAAAGTGTGAACTTTTTCTTCATAAGACGCTCGTGCAAGGTTCCCATCCTGTTCTAAGCTCTCTGTCGTGTTGTACGTGAAAAAGGCCAAGGAGTTTGCATGGTGGTTCCCGGATTGAAAGTAGTAATGGCCTTGAGTGTCGTCACCCTGCTGACGGCTTGCGACGAAAAAAAACCCGTGCAGGAATACCTGCCACGGGTGTTCGTGCAAGTCGTCAAGCCGGCGGATTACGCGGCCTCGATTACCCTCACCGGTGATATCCAGGCACGGATACAGACGGAGCTGTCTTTTCGTGTAGGGGGCAAGATCATCCAGCGCTCGGTTGACGTCGGTGATCGAGTGACAGCCAAACAAGTGCTGGCCCGGCTCGACCCGAAGGATCTACAGACCAGTGTCGATTCGGCCCAGGCGCAAGTCGTCGCCGAACAGGCGCGGGTGACCCAGAGTGCGGCGGCGTTCGTGCGCCAGCAAAAACTGCTGCCCAAGGGTTACACCAGCCAGAGCGAATACGACTCGGCCCAGGCAGCCTTGCACAGTAGTCAGAGTGCCTTGAGCGCCGCCAAGGCGCAGTTGGCCAATGCCAAGGATCAACTGAGCTATACGGCACTGATCGCCGATGCGCCGGGGATCATTACCGAGCGCCAGGCAGAGGTTGGCCAGGTGGTGCAGGCAACCATGCCGGTCTTCAGCCTGGCCCGTGACGGCGACCGGGATGCGGTGTTCAACGTCTATGAATCACTGCTGGCCGAGAAGCCGAAAGATCAAACCATCGTCCTCAGCCTGCTCGACAACCCGGCGATCAAGACCACCGGCACCGTGCGCGAAGTCACCCCCTCGGTGTCGGCGCAATCCGGCACCGTGCAGGTCAAGGTCGGTCTCGACAAACTGCCCGACGGCATGCAGTTGGGCTCGGTGGTGAGTGCCACGGCCAGGGGATCGGGCAAGTCGGTCATCGAGTTGCCGTGGTCGGCACTGACCAAAAACATCAGTGAGCCTGCTGTCTGGATTGTCGACGACAAGGGCAAGGCCCAATTGCATTCGGTCACCGTCAGCCGCTACCTGACTGGCAAGATCATCATCAGCGACGGGTTGAAGGACGGCGACAAAGTCATCATCGCGGGCGGACAACTCTTGCACCCGGACATGGAAGTCGAAATTGCCGAAAACACTTACAAGGATCTGACGTGGGGAGCCAAGCCATGAAGCCTTTATGGGCGTTGTCCATCGGGCTGGTGCTGAGCGCCTGTTCCAAAAGCGAACCGCCGCCGGCGCCGGTACGGCCGGTGCTGTCGATCAAGGTCCAGACCTTGAATGAAGAGGACCTGGGCCGCTTCGCCGGCAGCATCCAGGCGCGCTATGAAACCGATACCGGTTTCCGTGTGGGTGGGCGAATCGCCAGCCGTAACGTTGATGTCGGCACCGAGGTGGAGAAGGGTACGCTGCTTGCCACCCTCGATCCTTCCGACCAGCAGAACCAATTGCGCTCGGCCCAGGGCGATCTGTCGAAAATCCAGGCGCAACTGATCAACGCCAAGGCCACGGCCCAGCGCCAGCAAGCCTTGTTTGACCGTGGGGTTGGCGCGCAAGCGCAACTCGACGAGGCCAATACCGACCTGAAAACCACCCAGGCTTCACTCGATCAGGCCCGGGCGGCCGTCAACCAGAGCAAGGACCAACTGGGCTACACCGAACTGCGCGCCGACCATAAAGCCGTGGTCACCCAGTGGAGTGCCGAGGCCGGGCAAGTGGTGTCGGCCGGTCAGCAAGTGGTGACCCTGGCGCAACCAGACATCAAGGAAGCGGTGATCGACCTGCCCGATACCCTGGTCGATCAACTGCCCGGCGATGTGGTGTTCCTGGTCGCTGCGCAGTTGGACCCGAGCATCAACACCACCGCCATCATCCGCGAAATCGAACCCAAGGCTCAAAGCGCCACACGCACCCGTCGCGCCCGCCTGACCCTGGCCGAAACGCCACCGGGCTTTCGCCTGGGTACGGCCATCAGCGTCACCCTGAGTTCGGCGATCAAGCCGCGTATCGAATTGCCGGTCACCGCACTGCAGGAGGTCGATGGCAAACCACGTATCTGGGTGATTGATGCACAGAGTAAAACCGTCTCTCCCCGTGACATCCAGGTGATCAGCCGTACCGACAGCACCGTGGTGCTGGCTGGCGGCGTGAAGAACGGCGAGCGGGTGGTCAGTGCCGGTGTGAACAGCCTCAAACCGGGGCAGCAAGTGAAAATCGACGAGGACAGTCAATGAAAGGGCCTTTCAACCTCTCGGAATGGGCCCTCAAGCATCAGTCGTTCATCTGGTATCTGATGTTCGTCGCATTGCTGATGGGTGTGTTCTCGTACTTCAACCTGGGGCGCGAAGAAGACCCTTCGTTCACCATCAAGACCATGGTGATCCAGAGCAAATGGCCGGGGGCGACCCAGGAGGAAACCCTCAAGCAGATCACTGACCGGATCGAGAAGAAGCTCGAAGAACTCGACTCCCTCGACTATGTGAAAAGCTACACGCGCCCCGGTGAGTCCACGGTGTATGTGTACCTGCGCGACACCACCAGTGCCAAGGACATTCCGGAGATCTGGTATCAGGTACGCAAGAAGATCAACGACATCAAGTACCAGTTCCCGCAAGGCATACAAGGGCCGTCGTTCAACGACGAGTTCGGTGACGTCTTCGGCTCGATCTACGCCTTCACCGCCGACGGCCTGACCCTGCGTCAGTTGCGCGACTACGTGGAACAGGCACGCATGGAAATTCGCGGCGTGCCGGGGTTGGGCAAAATCGAAATGGTCGGCCAGCAGGATGAAGTGCTGTACCTGAACTTCTCCACACGCAAACTCGCAGCGCTGGGTATCGATGAGCGTCAGGTGGTGCAGAGCCTGCAAACCCAGAACGCCGTGACCCCGGCGGGTGTCATCGAGGCCGGGCCGGAGCGGATTTCGGTGCGCACTTCAGGGAAGTTCGCTTCGGAGAAAGACCTGGCCGAGGTCAATCTCAAGCTCAACGACCGCTACTATCGTCTGGCCGACATTGCCGAAATTCGTCGCGGCTATGTCGATCCGGCCTCGCCGGAATTCCGCTACAACGGCAAACAGGCCATCGGCCTGGCGATTGCCATGCAGACGGGGGGCAACGTCCAGGCGTTCGGCAAGGCCTTGCACGCCCGGATGGACCAGTTGACCGCCGACCTGCCGGTGGGTGTCGGCATTTACAACGTCTCCGACCAGGCCGTAGTGGTGGAAGAGGCCGTCGGCGGTTTTACCAGTGCCTTATTCGAGGCGGTGGTGATCGTGTTGCTGGTCAGCTTCGTCAGCCTCGGCGTGCGCGCCGGGCTGGTGGTGGCGTGCTCGATCCCGTTGGTGTTGGCGATGGTGTTTGTGTTCATGGAATACAGTGGCATCACCATGCAGCGGATTTCCCTCGGTGCACTGATCATCGCCCTCGGCCTGCTGGTGGACGATGCGATGATCACCGTGGAAATGATGGTCACGCGCCTGGAGATGGGCGAGACCAAGGAGCAGGCGGCGACCTTTGCCTACACCTCCACGGCGTTCCCGATGCTCACCGGTACGCTGGTGACAGTGGCGGGCTTCGTGCCGATCGGCTTGAACGCCAGCTCCGCCGGTGAGTACACCTACACCCTGTTTGCGGTAATTGCCTGCGCGATGCTGGTGTCGTGGGTAGTGGCGGTGCTGTTTGCGCCGGTGATCGGCGTGCACATTCTCAGTGCCAACGTGAAGCCCCATGAAGGTGAACCCGGGCGCATCGGCAAGGCGTTCAACGGTGGGCTGCTGTGGTGCATGCGCAATCGCTGGTGGGCCATCGGCATTACGGTGCTGTGTTTTGTGTTGGCGCTGTTCAGCATGCGTTACGTGCAGAACCAGTTCTTCCCGTCTTCGGATCGTCCGGAAATCCTGGTTGATCTGAACCTGCCGCAAAACGCCTCGCTCGACGAAACCCGCCGGGCTGTCGATCGCCTTGAAGCCACGCTCAAGGACGATCCGGACATCGTGCGCTGGAGCACCTACGTCGGTCAGGGCGCGATCCGTTTCTACCTGCCACTGGACCAGCAACTGCAAAACCCGTTCTACGCGCAGTTGGTGATCGTCAGCAAAGGCCATACCCGTGAAGCCATGATGCAGAAGCTTCGCGAGCGCTTGCGCAACGACTTCGTCGGCATCGGCGGTTATGTCCAGGCACTGGAAATGGGCCCGCCGGTAGGGCGTCCGATCCAGTACCGGGTCAGCGGCAAGGACATCGACCAGGTACGCCGACATGCCATCGACCTGGCCACTGAGCTGGACAAGAACCCGCACGTTGGCGAGATCATCTACGACTGGAACGAGCCGGGCAAAGTCCTGCGCATCGACATCGCCCAGGACAAGGCGCGGCAATTGGGGCTGTCTTCCGAGGATGTGGCCAACCTGATGAACGGCATTGTCAGCGGCCAGACGGTGACTCAGGTCGATGACGACATTTACCTGATCAACGTGGTCGGGCGCGCGGTGGATTCCGAGCGCGGAACGCCGGAAACCCTGCAGAACCTGCAAATCGTCACGCCTAGTGGCACGTCGATTCCGCTGCTGGCGTTTGCCACGGTGCGCTACGAACTGGAGCAGCCGTTGGTATGGCGTAGGGATCGCCTGCCGACCATCACCATCAAGGCGGCGATTCGTGACGAGATCCAGCCGACGGACCTGGTGAAAATCCTCAAGCCATCCATCGACGCTTTCGCAGCCAAACTGCCGGCGGGCTACAAGGTCGCCACCGGTGGTACGGTGGAGGAAAGCGGCAAGGCCCAGGGGCCGATTGCCAAGGTGGTGCCGCTGATGCTGTTCATGATGGCGACCTTCCTGATGATCCAGCTGCACAGCGTGCAGAAGCTGTTCCTGGTGGCCAGTGTCGCGCCGCTGGGGCTGATTGGCGTGGTGATCGCGCTGGTGCCTACCGGTACGCCGATGGGCTTCGTGGCGATCCTCGGGATCCTGGCGCTGATCGGTATCATCATCCGTAACTCGGTGATCCTGGTGACCCAGATCGAAGAGTACGAGCAGAAGGGCTACGCGCCGTGGGATGCGGTGGTGCAGGCCACCGAGCATCGACGTCGGCCGATCCTGCTGACCGCCGCGGCGGCGAGCATGGGGATGATCCCGATTGCCCGGGAAGTGTTCTGGGGGCCGATGGCCTACGCGATGATCGGCGGGATCGTCATCGCCACCTTGCTGACGCTGCTGTTTTTGCCAGCGTTGTATGTGGCCTGGTACAAGATTCGTGAGCCGAAAAAGGAGGCGCAGTAAGGGCGAGCGCTTCGCGCTCATCGCGAGCAGGCTCGCGATGGCGTCCGAATTGACTACACAGCCTTACGCCAGACACTCGCCAACCAAGGCTGCTGCTCTCGCGGCAGCCCGGCCGGCCGGTAGTAATGCTCCAGCTCCACAAACCCCGCCTCGATCAACAAATGCTGCCAGGCCGCCAGGTCGTGATACGACCCATAACGCGGTCCGTTCCAGCCTTCCTGATTTTCGCCACGGGGATTGGAACTGAACAACACACCACCCGGTTTCAGCGCTCCCCACAATTGCTTCAACACCCGTGGTAATTCCTGACGCGGAACATGAAACAGCACCGCATTGGCAAAGATTCCGTCGAAACGCTTGGCCGGCAGATCAAGCTTCAGGAAGTCCTGCTGCCACACCTCGCAACCGCTGTCCTCACGGGCCATCTGCGCGAACTTTTCCGAACCGTCGAGGCCGACCGCCTTGTGGCCCATGCGGGTGAACGTCTGCAGATCACGTCCCGGCCCGCAGCCAAAATCGAGAATGTCGAAAGGCGCTTCGCCCTGAATGTGCCGGAGCAGGGCATCGATGTTCTGGCTGACGTCGTGATCACGGGTGCCTTCTCGGAAACTTTCGGCCGTCGAGTTGTAGTGGCCCAGGGTCGTGGTGGTGATCTGTTCGAGGTCGTCGGGTGTTTGCTTCATGGTCGGCTGCGCAGGAAAAAGGAGATGGGTTGACTATAAGCGCTTTCGCGCTTTGAAAGATCGCAGCCTGCGGCAGCTCCTACGTGTGAACGCCAAACTCTGTAGGAGCTGCCGAAGGCTGCGATCTTTTGGCCTTGGCTCAGCCCTGCTTCATCCCCAAACACTCAATGGAGTGATCCACCATCGCCTTGGCAATCTCCAGCAAATGCCAGATCGAGTACACCATCGCCCGGTCGGCGCCCTTCAGTTGGTCGCCACACTGATACGCCGTGACCGAAGCACAGCGCAGCAGATCGGCGACATAGAGCTGGGTGTCTTCAAAGCTCACGTCCTTGCTGACGTTGTAGAAGCGCATTTCATCGGGGGGTGTGGGTTGCTTGCCGGTGAGGTGGAAATCGATGGCGCGGTAAAGCGCGGAACGATCCCTGAGCAAATCGTCGGTGACGGTTTCGGTGGTAGGGTTTTCGGGAGGTGGATCGGGAACGGATTTTTTCATGAGTGTTGCTCCTATTGCTGCATGGGAGCCATCACTTATCGCCTACTAAACGATTGGGTGGCGGCTGTACGCAGGTTAGTAGGCCGGTCAATAGGAAAAACCGGTGCACCCGAAGGTGCCCCACGCACAGCCACCATATTCTGCATGCGGCAAAATTTGCCGGACATGAGCATGGAATCGCTATGCGCCTATTGTTCCGGGCTACTAAACCCGATCACTGATGAGCAGTGACGGACCGAGACTAGCCACCGGTTTTGGCAGGCGCAAGCGAGCGAAATGATCTAGGAAATGTCCTGCAAAAGAAAGGGAACGAGCCTGCGGAACGGCTGATTTCCCTGTACGAAAACTTCCCTCTGGAAGTCTGTGATCACCTGTGGCGAGGGAGCTTGCTCCCGCTCGATCGCGTAGCAATCGCAAAATCTGACACCTGAATTTCACTGACACACCGCACTGAATGGTTTGGGGCTGCTTTGCAGCCCAGCGGGAGCAAGCTCCCTCGCCACAAAAGCCCGGTGACCTTCAGCTCGTCAGCGCTTGTTCAACCCCCGCGCCAACCGATCCCCACCGAGTTGAATCACCGCCACCACCGCCACCAGCAACACAATCACCGTCAGCATAATCTGGCTGTCAAACCGCTGATATCCATACCGGTAGGCAATGTCCCCCAGCCCACCGGCGCCAATCGCCCCGGCCATGGCCGAGGAGTTGATCATGGTGACCAAGGTGATGGTGAACCCGCCCACAATCCCGGGCAGCGCTTCAGGCAACAACACATGCCAAACGATGTGCCAGCGCCGACAGCCCATGGCTTGCGCCGCTTCGATCAACCCATGATCGACCTCGCGCAAGCTGACTTCGGCAATGCGCGCAAAGAATGGCGTAGCGGCGATGGTCAACGGCACCACGGCCGCCCATACGCCGTAGGTGGTGCCTACGATCAATCGGGTGAACGGAATCAGCGCCACCATCAAAATCAGGAACGGAATCGAGCGAAACAGGTTCACGAATGCACCCAGTGCGCGGTTCAGTGCCGGGGCTTCGTAGATGCCGCCCCTGGAGCTGGTGACCAGGATCACCGCCAGCGGAATGCCCGCCAACAGCGCGATCAATGACGACACGCCGACCATCAAGAACGTGTCGATGAAACCTTGCAGCAAGCGATCAAACCACATAGCCCAGTACCTCTACTTGTTGCGCCCATTGGCCGGCGCGTTGACGCAATTGCTCGGCACCGAGAGTCGAGCCGGTCACTGCCAGCAGCAGTTGCCCGAGGGCATGGCCCTGAATCCGTTCCACGCCGCCTTGCAGCAATCGCACACGGCCTCCGAGGGCGCTGAACAGTGCCGCCAGGTCCGGTTCGTCGCGTTGGCTGCCGGTGAACTGCAAACGCAGGACCACGGCGGCGTCCGGGGAATTTGGCTGCGCCTGCAAACGGCTTTGCAGCTCTTTGGGCAATGCATGTTGCAACGGCGCCAGCATTGTCTTGCTGACCTCATGCTGCGGATTGCCGAACACTTCCCACACCGGGCCTTGCTCGACGATGCGCCCATGCTCCAGGACAACCACGCGATCACAGATCTCACGGATCACCGCCATCTCGTGGGTGATCAGCACAATGGTCAGGCCCAGGCGCTGATTGATCTCGCGCAGCAGGCCGAGGATCGACTGCGTGGTCTCCGGGTCGAGCGCCGAGGTGGCTTCGTCGCACAGCAGAATTTCCGGGTCATGTACCAGCGCCCGGGCAATGCCCACGCGCTGTTTCTGCCCGCCGGACAACTGCGCCGGGTAAGCCTTGTGCTTGGCCTGCAAGCCCACCAGCTCCAATAGTTCACGGACCTTCTGCTCGCGTTGTTCCTTGGGCACGCCGGCGACTTTCAGCGGCAGTTCGACGTTCTGCCAAACGGTCTTGGCCGACATCAGATTGAAGTGCTGGAAGATCATGCCGATGCGCCGACGCAGCGCCACCAGGCGGTCTTCGTCGAATTCGCCGATGTCCACTTGATCGATCAGCACCCGACCGCTGCTCGGTTGTTCCAGGCGATTGATGGTGCGGATCAGCGACGACTTGCCGGCGCCGCTGCGACCGATGATGCCGAACACTTCGCCGCGCTGGATCGCCAGGTCGATGCCGTGCAACGCGGCCACCGGGCCTTGCTGGCCGTTGTAGGTTTTACCCAGATTGATGAAGCGCACATGAGCACGATTGAGCTCGGGATGCAGCTCGGTTTGTTCAGCGCGTTGAGGCTCTGGAAGCTCCAGTCGCCGTTGAATGGCGGCGGTCATGTTCAGCTTTCCCAACCGGCTTGATAGAGCTTGCCGTGGGCTTTATCCAGCGCGGCGCGCACCGCGGGTGAGTGCTGGTAGATGTCGACGAACTTGATCAGGCGCGGGTCGGTTTTGCTCTTGGGCTGGATCACGAACTGAATCACGTATTCCTTGTGATCGAGGCCGTCGAACAGCAGCGCAGAGCCCGCGTCGAAGGTTTTCGACAAGCGAATGTAGGCCGGGTAGCCCTGCACCAGATCGGCGTCGTCATAGGCACGCACCAGTTGCACGGCTTCGACCTGGAGGATCTTGATGTGCTTCGGGTTGGCGATGATGTCTTCTTCGGTGGCCTTGTAGCCGACGCCGGGCTTGAGGGTGATCAGGCCGGCCTTGGCCAGCAACTGCAAGCCACGACCGCTGTTGATCGGATCGTTGGCGATGGCCACGCTGGCGCCTTGCGGCAGTTCGTCGAAGCTTTTGTATTTCTTCGAGTAGAGGCCGACGTTGTTGATGATTCCCGGCGCGAAAGGCACCAGGTCGAAACCGGCCGCAGCCTTGGCGTTTTCCAGGAACGGGATGTGCTGGAAGTAGTTCACGTCGATGTCACCTGAAGCCAGGCTGACGTTCGGTGCGATCCAGTCGCTGAACTCCACCAGTTCGACTTTCAGGCCTTGTTTGCCGGCTTCTTCGACCGCCGCTTCAAGGGGAATGGCGAAGGCGGCGGTGGTGCCGATTTTCAGTGGGGCGTCGGCGGCGAAGGTTACCGAGCTGAACAGGCCGAGGGCCAGGGCCAGTGCTTTGACTGGGTGGGAGAGGTAGTTCTTTTTCATGATGAGTTATCCAGTCAATTGTCAGTATTGGGTTCACATTTGTGGCGAGGGAGCTTGCTCCCGCTGGGCTGCGAAGCAGCCCTGAAAACATCCGATAAGGTGTGACAGACAAATCGGATCGGCAGATTTGCGACTGCTACGCAGTCGAGCGGGAGCAAGCTCCCTCGCCACAGGGTTTAGTGTCGGTAGTGGGAGCCGGTATGTTGCTCAGGCAAATGCGCCTCTCGCTGAAACAGCTTTTCGCGCAAGGTACCGCTGTCGTACGCCGTCTTGTACGAGCCCCGCCGTTGCAACTCGGGGATCACCAGTTCGATGAAATCCTCATAGCTTTCCGGCGTGACAATCCGCGTCAGGTTGAAACCATCCAGCCCGGTTTCGGCGATCCAGGATTCCAGTTCATCCACCACTTGCTGCGGTGAGCCGACCACGGTGATGTAGCGCCCGCCGAGGGCGTGTTGTTCCAGCAATTTGCGGCGTGTCCAGTCGTTGTTTTGCAGGTGTTTGGTGGCGGACTGGATCGCGTTGCTCTTCACGTACTGGATCGGCTCGTCGATTTCATATTGGGAAAAATCGATCCCGGTGGACGCCGAAAAGTGCGCCACGCCGGCCTCGGCACTGGCGTAGCTCAGGTATTCGGCGTGCTTGGCCCAGGCCCGCTCTTCGGTGGCGCCAACGATCACGTTCAGGCCCATGAACACCTTGATGTCCTCGGGATTGCGTCCGGCGGAGGCGGCCGCGGCGCGCACCTTGTCCACCTGCGCCTTGGTCGATGCCTTGGTCTGGCCGCTGATGAACACGCACTCGGCATGTCGCCCGGCGAACAGCAAACCGCGATCCGAACTGCCGGCCTGGAACAGCACCGGCGTGCGCTGTGGCGAGGGCTCACAGAGGTGATAACCCTCGACCTGATAGAACTCGCCCTTGTGCTCGACCTTGTGCACTTTGTCTGGCTGCGCGTAGATCCGCTGCCGTGGATCGTTGAGCACCGCGCCATTTTCCCAACTGCCTTCCAGGAGTTTGTAGAGCACCTCCAGGTACTCGTCGGCCTGGTCATAACGACGGTCATGCTCAACCTGTTCGCTAAGGCCCATGGCCTTGGCAGCGCTGTCGAGATAGCCGGTGACGATGTTCCAGCCGACACGCCCACGACTCAGGTGATCCAGCGTCGACAGGCGGCGGGCGAACAGATACGGCGCTTCGTAGGTGAGGTTGGCGGTCAGGCCGAAGCCGAGGTTTTTCGTCACTGCAGCCATGGCCGAGACCAGCAGCAGCGGATCGTTGACCGGCAACTGGATCGACTCTTTCAACGGCACGTCCACCGAGTTCTGGTAGACGTCGTAGACCCCGACGATGTCGGCGATGAACAGGCCGTCGAACAGCCCGCGCTCCAGCAGCTGCGCCAGTTCGGTCCAGTATTCGATCGTGTTGTAGCGGGTGGACGTATCGCGCGGGTGCGTCCACAAGCCATGGTTGATGTGCCCGATGCAGTTCATGTTGAAGGCATTGAGCAGGATCTTTTTCTTGGCCATTCAGATGGTCCCCCGCAGTGGCGGGTTTTCATCGTTGAGGTAGTAATTGCCCACGGCGTGGTACTTCCAGCGCACCGGGTCGTGCAGGGTGTGTACCCGGGCGTTGCGCCAGTGGCGGTCGAGGCCGTGTTCGATCAGGGTTGCCTGGCTGCCGGCCAGTTCGAACAGTGTGCTGCCGGCGGCCAGGGAGATTTCGGTACTGAGGGCGCGGGCTTCGGCGACGGCAATCGAGGCGGCCGCGACGGTCTGTGCATGGGTGTCGGCCTGGGCCTCGTCGAGGTATTCACCGGCCCGCTCCAGCAATGCCTCGGCGGCGTGCAGGCGAATGCTCAGGTGGCCGAAGCTCTTGAGGGTCAGCGGATCGTCCGTGGCTTTTTCGTGGGTGGCGTCGATCCATGGCCGGGTTTTGGTGCGCACGAAATGCAGCGCATCTTCATACGCGGCGCGGGCGATGCCGGTGTCGATGGCAGCATGGAGAATCTGCGCCAGCGGGCCGACCGGGGTCGGGCGTTCGAAAGCGCTTTGAAAGGGGATCACATCTTCGCCGGCGACGTAGACATCTTCGAACACCACCGAACCGCTGCCGGTGGTGCGCTGGCCGAAGCCGCTCCAGTCGTCGATCACGCTCAGGCCCTTGCTGTTGCGCGGGACGAACGCCAGTTGCTGTACGCCGTTTTCATCCACCACCGAGGTGGGAATGCGCTGGGCGTAGATCGCGCCCGTGGCGTAGAACTTGCGACCATTGATGCGATAGCCGCTGCCGTCGCGAGTCAGGCTGGTGACGCGATCGTGTGCGGTTTTGGTGCCGAGTTCCGCCAACGCATTGCCGAAGCGCTGACCGGCCAAAACCTCGGCGTACAGGCGTTGCTTCTGCTCGTGGCTGCCGTTCACCCGCAGTACTTCGAGGGCATAGAAATGGTTCTGCGGGATCTGCCCCAGGGAGCCGTCGGCCCGGGCGATCAAGGCGATGACCTTGGCCAGGGTGACGTTGGAAACACCGGCGCCGCCGTATTCCTTTGGCACACTGATGCCCCACAGGCCCGAGCGGGAAAACACTTCCAGTTCCGGGTGTGGCAAGCGGCGTAAACGGTCGCGTGTGGCGCTGTCGCGTTTAAAGTCTTCGGCAAGGTCGCTGGCGACGACCAGGGCTTGCTCATCGCTGGTGATGACCGCGACGTGGTGAGAACTTGTCATGTGTTTCTCCAGAGCTCTGGTAAAAAGTGTTCTGGTCGTCAGATCCAGGAATGGCGATTGGGCAGCGTGCCGTTGAGGCGATAGGCGCCGACCGCGTGATACTTCCAGCGCACCGGATCGTGCAGGGTGTGCACCCGGGCGTTGCGCCAGTGGCGGTCGAGGTTGAATTCGGCGAGGGTCGCGCGGCTGCCGGCCAGTTCGAGCAGCTTTTCGCTGGCCAGCAGCGAAATCTCGGTGGTCAGCACTTTGGCTTCGGCCACGGCAATCGAGGCGCGGGCGGCGGACTCGGCGGTGAAAGGTGCGGCGCTGACATCATCGAGCACTTGCCCGGCCTTGCGCAGCAGCGCTTGGGCGGCGTGCAATTCGATTTTCAATCTGCCGATATCGGCGATCACGTACAGGTCATCGCTGGCCCGCTCGACCTTGGCGTCGATCCACGGCCGGGCGCGGGTTTTCACGAAGTCGATGGCGTCGTCGATGGCGCCTCGGGCGATACCGGCGTCGATGGCCGCTTGAATCAGCTGCGAGACGGCACCCTGGATGTTCGGCGTGTCATTGATCCGCCAGTTATCCACCACCAGTTCAGGATCGGCCTGCACGTTGTTGAGCAAAATCGTGCCGCTGGCGGTGGTGCGCTGACCAAAACCGGACCAGTCATCGACGATGCGCAATCCAGGTGTGCCGCGACGGATGAACGCCAGTACTTGCTTACCATCGTCGTTCAACGCTTTGACCGCGACCCAATGGGCGAACAGTGCGCCGGTGGAATAGAACTTCTGGCCGTTGAGGACGCCGTCAGCGGTGATGCGCGCCTTCAGTTCCAGGGTGTTCTTGGTGCCGCGTTCCGGCCCGGCATTGCCGATGCGCCAGCCGTCGAGGACGCTTTTGAACAGCTGTTTTTTCTGCGCCTCGGTGGCGCTGCCGAGCACCAGGTTAAGAATGCCGAACTGGTTTTGCGGGATCTGCCCAAGTGCCGGGTCTGCCGCGGAAATGATCGCGAAAACCTCGGCCAGGGTAACGAACGAAACCTGCGGGCCACCGTACTCGCGGGGGATGGAAATGCTGCCCAGGCCGCTGCGGGTGAACTGTTCTATTTCAGACCATGGGAGCTTGCGCTGCCGGTCACGTTTGGCCGCTTGCAGGCGGGCGACTTGCGCCAGCTCGTGGGCCGCCTTAATGGCTTGAGCGTCATTGCGCAAGACTTTTGCGGGCAACAACAGCGGGGCGATGTCCAGGTCACTCTGGACGTTTGCATCTGCCAGACTGGACATCAGTGCCGCTCCTTGGCTGCACGCAATGCCCTGGCGATCTGCACTGGGGTGATTGTGTTCCGGACCATACCTACCTCACATCTTATGGAAGCGCCGCTTGTGGCCGCGCATGAAAACAAGGATGTCCGGTGGTCCGGTGTATATACCCTAAACGTGTATAAATATTTTATGAACTAACTTTTAGGAATATGCATAGAAGGATGATTCCGCCAAAGAGACCTCTTCATCGTCTACGGGGTTCGGCGGCCTTGAGGGGCTGTTTCTTCGGGACTTTCAGATAAGTGTTTGCACAACCAATCTTCAGCGTGCGGGCTGGAGCCCAGCGGGAGTTGTTGCCCACCCGGTCGAGAATGCAGTACGTCACCTCCAGCCGCAGGTCTTCGCCGGCTTCGAGGATGATAGTCGGCGGAATCCAGACATGAATCGGCTGGCCCACATCGGCGGACTTGATCCGTGGCAGATCCATGCGCACATCGCCCCAGCGCAGGGTGATTTCATCGTCGACGGCCATGTTCAGGTACGGCTCGATGGTCAAGGGAACACCGCGTTTGACCTGGCTCGGATTGACCCCCTGACGGCGAATCGCCTCGGGAATGCTCACCGGTGCCAGGCACTGGTTTTCATCGCCGCACAGCTCGGAAGGTTGGCCGCCTGGGCAGTCGAGTTTGATCTGCACGTTTTGGCTGGCCGAAATCACTGGGTCTCGACCCACCTGCATGACCCGGTAGTGAATGCGCGAGGTACCGTTGGCGACAAAGCTTTCAGGCACCCGCAACTGCACCGGTTGGCCGACATCGCTGGCCTTCAGCACGCGGGAGGCCACGTAGCAGCTATCCCAGAACAGTTCGATCAGGTCGCCTTCGTCCATGGCGGGGTAGGGCGCCACATCGATCAGCAGGTGCGCCGCGCAAGTGACGTTGATGCCGGTCTTGTTGGATTGCGCCAGGGTCGGGGCCACAAGCCCGGATGTGTTCGAGGTGCTTTTCATGAAGTCTCCTTGAAGTTTTGCAACGAAGTCCGTTTCTGGGAAATCAAAAACTAAATATCGAACAGCAAAACCATTCATTACTTTTAATTGAAATAATGAGTTTGGCGTGATGAGTGACGTCGGTTGGAGACTAGATAAGAGTCAGGGGGAGTAAGTGTCAATGAGATTTATTAGTTATGGGTGAAGTGTGCTGTTATTCAGAAAGTTCCTACGGTACGAAGTAAGTAAACCATGGCGGCGTGTCGAATTTGTCCGCTGAAAGTGTCTAAAGCCGGGCGGCTTGGCGTGCGTGGTCGGCCAGGTGTTGTGAAAGGAACCTGGTGGGGAACGGGAGGTTAATTGTTATTGTGCAGATATATGTACCGCGCGCGCGTACAAAATATGCATGTCGAATAGATGGGGTTAGTTTGGTATTGATAAAGTATTTTTTGCGATGGTGCCACTTCCGTCCATGGAAGATGACCATTGTTGAACGGGTTGTTAGTTGTGGCTGTTGTTCAGGAACTTGCTGAGAAACTGTTTGGTTCGCTCTTCTTTCGGGTTGGCAAACAACGCCTTCGCTTCGCCTTGCTCGACGATCACGCCCTTGTCGAAAAACACCACGCGATTGGCCACGTCCCGGGCAAAGCCCATTTCGTGAGTGACGATCACCATGGTGCGATTCTCTTCGGCCAGGCCGCGGATAGTCGCCAATACCTCGCCCACCAGCTCCGGGTCGAGGGCCGAGGTCGGTTCATCGAACAGGATCACTTCCGGTTCCATCGCCAGCGCCCGGGCAATCGCCACGCGCTGTTGCTGACCACCGGAGAGGCGACGCGGATAGGCGTCTTCCTTACCCGCCAGGCCTACCTTGGCCAATAGCTTTTTACCCAGGGCAACTGCATCGGCGTGCGCGATCTTCTTGACGATGATCGGGCCTTCGATAACGTTTTCCAGCGCGGTGCGATGGGGGAACAGGTTGAAGTTCTGGAACACGAAACCCACGTGTTGGCGCAAGCGCCGCACCAGGCTCTGCTGCTGGTTCAGGGGACGGCTGGTATCGACTTCGATATCACCGACCTTGATCCGGCCGCTGGTGGGCTCTTCCAGAAAATTCAGGCAGCGCAGGAAGGTGGTCTTGCCCGAACCGCTAGGGCCGATGATCGCGACCACCTCGCCTTCCTTGACCTCAAGATCGATGCCGTTGAGCACGACTTGACCCTTGAACTGCTTTGTCAGTTTTTCCACGACAATCATTGGGTCAGGACTCCTGGTCGTGCCGATTGACCCGCGCTTCCAACTGGTTCTGCAGGTGCGAAAGCACGGTTGCGAGGACCCAGTAGATCAGTGCGGCGGCAAGATACATGGTGAAGATTTCGAAGGTGCGAGCGGTGATCAGCTGCGCCTGACGGAACAGTTCCGGCACCTGGATGGTGGCGGCCAGCGCGGTGTCCTTGACCAGCGAAATGAAGCTGTTGCCCAGCGGCGGCAATGCGGTGCGCATCGCCTGCGGCAGGATGGCCCGGCGCAAGGTTTGCGCGCGGGTCATGCCGATACTGGCAGCCGCTTCCCACTGGCCGCGCTCGATGGAGCTGATCGCGGCACGCAGGATTTCACAGGCGTAGGCGGCCATGTTCAGCGAGAAGCCGATCAGTGCCGCCGGCAGCGGATCCAGTTCCAGACCCAATTGCGGCAAGCCGTAATAGATCACGAACAGTTGCACCAGCAACGGCGTGCCGCGAAAGAACGACACGTAGATGCGGGCGATCCAGCTCACCAGTTTGAAGCGCGACAGGCGCATCAGCGCCAGACCGAAGCCCATCACCAGGCCGAAGAACATCCCGCCCAGGCTGAGGATGACCGTGTAATACGCGCCCTTGAGCAGAAAGGGCGCGGAGTCCAGTGCGAGTTGGAAAGCTTCTCCCATTATTGAGTGACGTCAGCGTTGAAGTATTTTTCCGAGAGCTTTTTCAGGGTGCCATCGGCGCGCAGCTTATCGATTGCCTTGTTGACCGCGGCCAGCAGTTCAGGCTCACCTTTGCGCAGGGCAATGCCGGCTTCCTGGCGGGAGAACGCATCACCGGCGGCGGTGGTGTCCTTGGCCTTCTTGGCGTATTCCAGCGCGGCCAGGCGGTCGATCAGAATGGCGTCGATACGGCCGACACGCAGGTCCTGGAACTTGGTCGGATCATCTTCGTAGGTGCGGATGTCAGCGGTCGGCACATTGGCCTTCACCCACTCTTCGTAGTTGGTGCCCAGGCCTACACCGACTTTCTTGCCAGACAGGTCGGCGGCGGACTTGATGTTCAGCTCGGCGGCCTTCTTCGTCAGCACCAGCGCCTGAATACCGGAAACGGTGTAGGGTTCGGAGAAGTCATACTTCTTCTTGCGCTCTTCGGAGATGGTCACCTGGTTGATCACTGCGTCCAGACGCTTGGATTCCAGGGCCGCGAGGATGCCGTCCCATTTGGTTGGTTGCAGCTTGACCTTCACGCCCAGTTCTTTGGCCAGGGCTTCGGAGAACTCGACTTCGAAGCCGGTCAGCTTGCCGTCGGCGTCGACGAAACTGAATGGTGGGTAGGTGCCTTCCAGGCCGACGTTGATTACGCCTTTGTCCTTGATTTGTTGCAGTTGCTCACCGGCAACCGCCTGGCCAATAAGGCCGGCGCTCAGTGCCAGGCCCAGCGAACCCACCAGCAGATTGCGACGTAGTGCGGAAAAATTCATGACAAGCCCCTGTGTTTTCTTATGGAAGACGCTTTAGGAAAGTTGGCAAATTCGGGATTTGGACGACTGCGATATCCTGCCCTAATGCAGCTTATGCGTCTCGCTGCAAATTCGCCTGCGCGTGACTATAAGATGATGCCTATAGAATTGAAAATAATGAATATTATTTTTGTTATTCGTTAATTGCATATGAGTTTCATGGAAAAGATCGTAGCCTGCGGCAGCTCCTACATGGATCGGCATGCATCTGTAGGAGCTGCCGCAGGCTGCGATCTTTTGATCTTCTGAATCGCTTACAGAAAATCCTTATAGGCAAACAACGCCGGCGCGCCACCGGTGTGCAGGAAGATAATCGGACCATCGTCGAACCGCTGACGGCCGATTCCGTCCAGCAAGCCGGCCATGGCCTTGCCAGTGTAGACCGGGTCCAGCAGCAAGCCTTCGTGACTCGCCAGCAGCTTCACCGCCGCCAGTGTGCCGGCATTCGGCTCGCCATAACGCGGGGCGAAATACTCGTCCCACAACTCGACCTTGAAAGCCTCCGGCAGATTCACGCCCAGCAACTCGGCGGTGCGTTCGGCCAGGCCTTGAACCTTTGGCCGCTGATCTTCATCGCTGCGCGAAACCGTCACGCCGATTACTGGCAGATTCGGCAGTGCTTCACTCAGGGCCAGTGCCAGGCCGCTGTGGGTACCGGCGCTGCCCGAGGCCAGGACCACGGCGGCGAACTTCAGGCCGGTGTCCTTGATCTGTTCGGCCAGTTCCAGACCGGCACGCACGTAGCCCAGGGCGCCCAGCGCATTGGAGCCACCGATCGGCACCAGGTACGGCTTCTTGCCGTTGCTGCGCAGTCGGTTGGCCAGTGCTTGCAGTTGCTCGTCGGCGTTGTCGAGGTTTTCCACCAGTTCGACCTTGGCATCGAACAGGTCGAGCAGCAGGCGGTTGCCGTTGCCGGTGTAATTGCTGTCGTCAGTGCCGAGAGGATTTTCCAGAAGGGCTACGCAGCCCAGGCCCAACTTTGCGGCAATGGCGGCTGTCTGGCGTACGTGGTTCGATTGCAGCGCGCCCGCGGTGATCAAGGTGTCGGCGCCCTGGGCCAAGGCATCGGCGGCCAGGTATTCGAGTTTGCGCAGCTTGTTACCGCCCATTGCCAGCGGCGTCAGGTCATCGCGCTTGACGTACAGGTCGCGGCCCAGCCAGGTCGACAGGCGTTCGAGTTTTTCCAGGGCGGTGGGCTGACCGAGCAGGTCGAGGCGGGTAAAGCTGGCGAGCTGTTGTTTGATCATGAGTCCGTACTGGCGGTTGAAGATCTCAGGACTATAGGCACGCCAAAAAGTTGGGGCAACCGCCAATCGCTTATAGCCAATCGAAATGAGTACAGCACTATTGGTTCTTAATTTGCCTCGCGGCCCTTGCCGTAAAGTAATCGCCGTCAGTGCGGCCAGACAGTCCGGCCGCCCGTGAGGAGTTTTTACCGTGAGTGAGCGTTCCAGCCATTGGCAATTGCAGACCATCGTCAGCCAGCTGCGCACGGCACGTGAACAGTGGCGTGCACAAAACGGCCGGGCTACCGGCGAGCAGGGCGGTCGCGAATTGCCTTCCCGCGCAGCCATGGCGGACATTCTCGAGGCCCTGTGCGGTGCGTTGTTCCCGATGCGCCTGGGGCCGGTTGACCTGCGCGAAGAGAGTGAAGACTTCTATGTCGGTCATACCCTGGATGTGGCGCTGAATGCGCTGTTGGCCCAGGCGCGACTCGAATTGCGCTACGCCGCTCGCCACAGTGCCCAGGCCGAGACTGAAGTCGAAGCCAAAACCATCCAGATCATTCAGGACTTTGCCCTCGCCTTGCCTGGGTTGCGCAGCCTGTTGGACAGTGACGTGCTCGCGGCCTATCACGGTGACCCGGCGGCCCGCAGTGTCGATGAAGTGTTGTTGTGCTATCCGGGGATCCTGGCGGTGATTCACCATCGTCTGGCCCACCATTTGTATCGCGCCGGGTTGCCGCTGCTGGCGCGGATCAGCGCGGAAATCGCTCACTCGGCCACCGGCATCGACATTCACCCCGGCGCGCAGATCGGCCGCAGTTTCTTCATCGACCATGGGACGGGTGTGGTGATTGGCGAGACGGCGATCATCGGTGAACGCGTGCGGATCTATCAGGCGGTGACCTTGGGCGCCAAGCGCTTCCCGGCGGACGAAGATGGCCAACTGCAGAAAGGTCAGCCACGGCACCCGATTGTCGAGGATGACGTGGTGATTTATGCCGGGGCGACGATTCTCGGGCGGATCACCATCGGCCAGGGCTCGACCATTGGCGGCAACGTCTGGCTGACCCGCAGCGTGCCGGCGGGCAGCAACCTGACCCAGGCGAGTTTGCAGTTGGATGATGGGGCGCAGAAGTGAGGATGTAGGAGCTGTCGAGTGCAACGAGGCTGCGATCTTTTCCAAGCGCGCCGCGAACCAAAATCAAAAGATCGCAGCCTGCGGCAGCTCCTACAGAACACCTCTAAATTCCGCGTAAAACCTTTCCTTGAGCTAGCGTAACAACACCACCGCCGAGCCCTGCGATTAGTCCTTAGCCCCCTATCCATGTTTAACTTGAACGTTCATTCAAGTTAAACCGGCGGTTCGCTGCCCGCTCACAACAGGAGGCTTGCCTTTGCTGAGTCCGATTTCTACAGCCACTTTCTACCCCTTCGAGGTGCACCGAACATGAGTGCATCGTCCATCCCTCCAAGCGGTCTGATCCGCATGAATCCGCCGGTGTTCTGGTTCTCGGCGAGTTTCATTCTGTTGTTTGGTGTCGTTGTCATCGCCATGCCGGAGCAGGCCGGTGCCTGGTTGCTGGCGGCGCAAAACTGGGCGGCCAACACGGTCGGCTGGTATTACCTGCTGGCGATGACCCTGTATCTGGTCTTCGTGGTGGTCACCGCCTTGTCCGGCTACGGCAAGATCAAGCTCGGTGCCGACCACGACGAACCCGAATTCAGTTATCTGTCCTGGGCTGGCATGCTGTTCGCCGCCGGGATCAGCATCACCCTGTTTTTCTTCTGCGTGTCCGAGCCGCTGACCCACATGCTGCAACCGCCCCAGGGCGAGGCCGGTACGGCGGATGCGGCGCGCCAGGCGATGCAGATTCTGTTTCTGCACTGGGGCCTGCATGGCTGGGGCGTGTTCGCCTTTGTCGGCATGGCGCTGGCCTACTTCGCCTACCGGCATAACCTGCCACTGGCCCTGCGCTCGGCGCTGTATCCGCTGATCGGCAAGCGTATCAACGGCCCCATCGGCTACGCGGTGGATGGCTTCGGCATCATCGCCACGGTGTTCGGCCTCGGTGCTGACATGGGCTTTGGCGTGTTGCATCTCAACTCGGGCCTGGATTATCTGTTCGGCATCGCCCACACCCAATGGATTCAGGTCGGCCTGATCACCCTGATGATGGGTGCTGCGATCATCGTTGCCGTATCCGGCGTCGACAAGGGCGTGCGGGTGATGTCCGACATCAACATGCTGCTGGCCTGCGCGCTGCTGCTGTTCGTATTGTTCGCCGGCCCTACGCAGCACTTGCTCAACACCCTGATCCAGAACCTCGGTGATTACCTCGGCGCCTTGCCGATGAAGAGTTTCGACCTCTATGCCTACGACAAACCCGGCGACTGGCTGGGCGGCTGGACGGTGTTCTACTGGGCCTGGTGGATTGCGTGGTCGCCGTTCGTGGGCTTGTTCATCGCACGGATTTCCCGTGGTCGCACCATCCGCGAGTTCGTCTTCGGCGTGCTGTTGATTCCGCTGGGCTTTACCCTGGCGTGGATGTCGATCTTCGGCAACAGCGCCATCGATCAAGTGCTCAACCACGGCATGAGCGCGCTCGGTATGTCGGCCATCGACAATCCGTCGATGACGCTCTACCTGCTGCTGGAAACCTACCCGTGGAGCAAAACCGTCATCGCGGTCACGGTGTTTATCAGCTTTGTGTTCTTCGTCACCTCCGCCGACTCCGGCACCGTGGTGTTGTCGACGCTGTCCGCCAAGGGCGGTAACCCCGATGAAGACGGGCCGAAATGGTTGCGGGTGTTCTGGGGCGCGATGACCGCCCTGGTGACCAGCGCGCTGCTGTTCTCCGGCAGCATCGATGCGTTGAAGTCGGCGGTGGTCCTGACCTCGTTGCCGTTCTCGCTGATCCTGCTGTTGATGATGTGGGGGCTGCACAAAGCGTTTTATCTGGAGTCGCAGAAGCAGATTGCGCAGATGCACTCCTTGGCACCGGTGTCCGGTTCACGGCGGGGTGGCTGGCGTCAGCGTTTGAGTCAGGCGGTGCATTTCCCGTCGCGGGATGAGGTCTACCGCTTCCTCGACACGACGGTGCGCCCGGCGATTGAAGAAGTGTCTGCCGTGTTCATCGAAAAGGGTTTGCACGTAGCGACACACCCGGACCCGGCCAATGACAGCGTCAGCCTGGAAATCGGCCACGGCGATCAACATCCGTTTGTTTATCAGGTGCAGATGCGCGGTTACTTCACGCCATCGTTTGCCCGTGGCGGCATGGGTTCCAAGCAACTCAACAATCGCCGCTACTACCGGGCCGAAGTGCATTTGAGCGAAGGCAGTCAGGACTACGATCTGGTCGGCTATACCAAGGAACAGATCATCAACGACATCCTCGACCAGTACGAACGGCACATGCAGTTCCTGCATCTGGTGCGCTGATCAAGGCCTTCATGTCTCGGTGGTCAACACCATGAACAACACCAGCGCCGCCACCGGGACACCGAACACGGCGCTACCGACCGCCAGTTCGGTGCTCAATGGCTGGCCGGCATGCACTATGCCGACTGCGCCGTTGATCAGCGTCAGCGCCAGCCACAGCACGATAAAACAGTAGGCCAGGGTCTGACGGGTAAAGCCGATTTTCTCGCCGATGTAGAGCATCAACGCCAGGAGGATCAGGCCGAAGGTTGTGATGATGGTGGTGTGCATGAACTGTCCCGCCCTTCAGATGTGCATTGCTTTGGAGGCAGCCATCGCGAGCAAGCTCGCTCCCACAGGGGACTTCCTTTGAGCACAAATTTTGTGAGCAACCAAGATCAATGTGGGAGCGAGCTTGCTCGCGATTGGGGGCGCTGCGGTCTCAGTGTGAACTCAGTTAAACCAACCCGCCATTCACCCGCAAAATCTGCCCATTGACCCAACCCGAATCCGGCCCCGCCAGAAACGACACAACACGGGAAATATCCTCCGGCTGCCCCAGGCGCTCCAGCGGCGCCATCTTCGCGAAATTCTGAATCTGCTCCTCACTCTTGCCGTGTAAAAACAACTCAGTCGCCACCGGCCCGGGAGCCACCGCATTGACGGTGATGTTGCGCCCGCGCATCTCTTTGGCGAACACCTGGGTCAGGGATTCCACTGCCGCTTTGCTGGCGATGTACACCGCGTAACCCGGCAGGTTCATGCCGACGGTGCTGCTGGAGAAGTTGATGATTCGGCCACCGCTGTTCAGGCGGGTCGCCGCTTCACGCAGGATATTGAAGGTACCGCGAGCGTGGATGTTGAAGGTCTGCTCGAACAGTTCGTCGCTGTGTTGCGCCAGCGGCAGGACCTTGAGGATGCCGGCGTTGTTCACCAAAACATCGACCTTGCCGAACTGGGTTTCAACCTCGTCGAACATCCCGCGCACGTCGTCGGCATTGGCCACATCGGCCTTGATCGCTATGGCCTGGTGGCCGGCCTGACGCAGCTCCACCACCCGTTTCGAGGCTTCGGTGGCGCTGCTGGCGTAGTTGATGGCAACGGCGAAACCTTCGCTGGCCAGTTGTTTGGCGATGACCGCGCCGATGCCGCGGGAGGCACCGGTCACGATGGCAACTTTCGGAGTTTGAGCAGTCATGTTGATGTTCCTGTTGATGGGGTGTGAAGCCAATTTCACATGTTTACTCAGGCCGATAAATGCACGAGAGTTGCCTTGACTGTTCAATGATTGCCAACAATCGAGTGCCTGGAGTGAGCTGTGGACCAAGTCAAAGCGATGAAGGTTTTTGTGCGGATCTACGAGCGCTGATCGGCAAACGTGTCGCCAACCTGCGTCAGATCACCTGCGCCAGCCCCGCCTATTTGCGCAAATACGGCGAACCGAAAAGCCTCGCCGACCTCAGCCGGCACCGTGCGGTGAACTACGTTTCGCGCACGACGGCCAGGTTGTTCCCGTTTGAATTCATGGTGGACGGTGAACTCAAGGAAGTGGCCATCGACGGTGCGGTATCGGTGTTCGGCGCAGAAATCTACGCCGCCTCGGCGATTGCCGGGCTGGGCCTGATTCAGTGCCCGCACTACCGAATGGAAACGCAGATCTCCCAAGGCCTGGTGCAGGAAGTCCTCGTCGACACCCCTCCGCCATCAATGCCGGTATCGGTGTTGTACCCGCACAACCGACACATGTCGCCCAGGGTCCGGGTGTTTGTGGACTGGTTGGGAGAGGTGTTTACGGGGGCACGGTAGCTTGTTGGCGGGGAAATACGTGAAACGTTTCAGTCATTAGTCGAATCAGGGGTTTTCTGGTGTTTGTCCGGGCGTATGCTGGGCGACTGGCAAAGCAGTCGATATCAGATTCAAGACCGACAAGAGAGGATTAGATGACCTACACCGCTGCCGAAAACCGCTACGACTCCATCCCCTACCGCCGGGTGGGCCGCAGCGGGCTGGTGCTGCCGGCACTGTCGTTGGGCCTGTGGCACAACTTCGGCGACAGCACGCCGATCGGTACCCAGCGCGCGTTGTTGCGCACGGCGTTCGACCTGGGCATCAACCATTTCGACCTGGCCAACAACTACGGCCCGCCGTATGGCAGCGCCGAGATCAACTTCGGCCGTTTACTGCGTGAAGACTTCAAGCAGTACCGCGACGAGCTGATCATTTCCAGCAAGGCCGG
Source organism: Pseudomonas sp. IT-P4 (assembly GCF_949767755.1). Taxonomy (NCBI): domain Bacteria; kingdom Pseudomonadati; phylum Pseudomonadota; class Gammaproteobacteria; order Pseudomonadales; family Pseudomonadaceae; genus Pseudomonas; species Pseudomonas sp. IT-P4. The sequence goes on from NZ_CATKPX010000034.1 coordinate 119,724, forward strand.
CTGGGACATGTGGCCCGGCCCTTACGGTCAGGGCGGCGGTTCGCGCAAGTACGTGCTGGCCAGCCTCGACCAGAGCCTGCAACGCCTGGGCGTGGACTACGTCGACATCTTCTACTCCCACCGTTTCGATCCGGACACCCCGCTGGAAGAAACCGCCAGCGCACTCGCCACGGCGGTGCAGCAGGGCAAGGCGTTGTACATCGGCATCTCGTCGTACTCCGGGGTGAAAACCCGCGAAATGGCGGCGTTGCTCAAAGAATGGAAAGTGCCGCTGCTGATTCACCAGCCGGCCTACAACCTGCTCAATCGCTGGGTGGAAAAAGACCTGCTCGATACCACTGATGAACTCGGTACCGGCGTGATTGCCTTCACTCCGTTGGCCCAGGGTTTGCTGACCGACAAATACCTCAACGGCGTGCCGGCGGATGCGCGGGTCAACCGTCCGGGCGGTGGTTCGTTGCAGGCATCGCATTTGTCAGAGGCCAACATCGCCCAGGTGCGGGCACTCAACGAAATCGCCAAACGTCGCGGCCAGAGCCTGGCGCAACTGGCGTTGGCCTGGACCCTGCGCGACCCCCGGGTCACTTCCGCGTTGATTGGCGCGAGTCGACCGGAGCAGATTATCGAGAACGTCGGGGCGTTGAAGAACTTGAGCTTCAGTGCAGAGGAACTGGCGGAAATTGACCGGTTTGCCCAGGAGGGCGGGATCAATCTTTGGGAGAAGCCTTCGACGGCTGAATAAGTAGTTGGCGCCGGATTATTCGGCGCCTTTCAGATCGCCATCGTCGGAACGCCGCCCGGAGCAAGCTCGCTCCCACAGGTTTGGCGGTGTTCACAGGTTTTGTGTACGCCACGGACACTGTGGGTGCGAGCTTGCTCGCGATGAGGCCATTAATGTCAGTACAAAAACTGGCTGTTCACCGAAAAAACGGCACATCCCCCAACACCGTCGCCCGCTGCATCACCCGCCGCGCCGGCCGGTAATCATCCACCGCGTAATGCTGGGTCACGCGGTTATCCCAGAACGCGATGTCGTCCTGCTGCCAGTGCCAGCGAATGGTGAACTCCGGCCGCGTTGAATGGGCGAACAGGAACTTCAGAATCGCCTCGCTCTCGGTTTCCGACAGCTCGTTGATCTTCGAAGTGAAACCTTCGTTGACGAACAGCGAGCGGCGCCCGCTGACCGGGTGTGTGCGGATCACCGGATGCGACAGCGGCGGATTCTTGCGCCGTGCTTCTTCCCACTGGGTCAGTGCTTCGGGCGTATTGCCATAGCGCTCCAGCGGAAACGAACGGGTGAAATCGTGGGTGGCGGTCAGGCCTTCGAGCAAGGTTTTCAGCGGTGCCGATAGGGCTTCGTACGCGGCAATCCCGCTGGCCCACAACGTGTCGCCGCCAAACTCCGGCAGCAGCTTGGCGCTGAGCACGGCGCCCATGGCCGGGGTCGGCAGGAAGGTCACGTCGGTGTGCCAGATAGCGTTATCGCGCACGTCGGTGACGGCGGTGTCGAGGATCAGCACTTCAGGTTGCTCCGGCACATTCGGGTAGATCGGATGGATGTGCAGATCGCCGAAATTCGCGGCGAATCGCGCCTGTTGCTGTGGCGTGATCGGCTGGTTGCGGAAGAACAGCACCTGATGCTTGAGCAGGGCCTGTTCGATGGCATCGCGTTGCTCCAGGTTCAGCGGCTGGCTGATGTCGATGCCACTGATCTGTGCGCCGAGGGCGGAGCTTAAGGGGACGATGGTCAAGTCACTCATGGTGATTCTCTTGAAATTCGGGGGTGTTGATTACTGTGGGAGCAAGCTCACTCCCACAGGGTTTCTCACAGGGAAATTATTCAGTGAGCCTGGCCATGCCACGGCACCAGTTTGCGTTGCAGGGCACGCAGGCCCAGTTCCATCGCGAAGGCGATCAGTGCGATCACCAGAATCCCCAGTACCACCACATCGGTGACCAGAAACTGCGCGGCCGATTGCACCATGAAGCCCAGGCCGCTGGTGGCGGCGATCAATTCGGCGGCGACCAGGGTCGACCACCCCACGCCGAGGCCGATGCGCACACCGGTCAGAATGTCCGGCAAGGCACTCGGCAAAATGACGTGGCGAATCAACTGCACGCGGGTTGCGCCCAGCGACTGCGCGGCACGCAATTTGGCCGGGTCGACCGTGCGCACACCGGTGGCGGTGGCGATGGCAATCGGGGCGAAGATCGCCAGGTAGATCAGCAGCACTTTGGACAATTCACCGATGCCGCACCAGATCACGATCAGCGGCAGATAGGCCAACGGAGGGATCGGCCGGTAGAACTCGATCAGCGGGTCGAGCACGCCACGGGCGATACGGTTGGCACCGATGGCAATTCCCACCGGCACGGCAGTGAGAATCGCAAAGCCGAGGCCCAGGCCGATGCGGCTCAGGCTCGCGCCGAGGTGCTGCCACAGGGTTGAATCCATGTAACCCGAGGTCGCCAGCAGCCAGCCTTTTTGCAGAACGGCGGAGGGCGGCGGCAGGAACAGCGGCTCGATCAAGCCGGTCGCCGTCACGGCCCACCAAATAGCAACGAGAGCGACCAGTGTCAGCACACTGATCCACCGGGTGCTCAAACGGCGACTTGCCGCAATCACGGCTGAGCCTGGCGTTATCGCTGCGACGGGAATTTCATAACTGCTCATGCGCGCTCCTGCCGCTGGGCGGCACTGCGTTGGGAGAACACTTTGGCGAGTACGTGTTCGCGGGTTTCGATAAAACGCGGGTCGGACTTGATTGAGCGAGCCGACTCACCGGCGGCATAACGCTGACCGAAATCGAGGCTCAGACGCTCGACGATTTGCCCAGGGTTGGGCGCCAACAGAATCAGGTCGGTGGCGAGGAATACGGCTTCTTCTATGTCGTGGGTAATCAGGAACACCGGTTTGGCGGTGCGTTGCCAGACTTGCAGCAACAACTCCTGCATTTGCTCGCGGGTGAAGGCGTCGAGGGCTCCGAAAGGTTCGTCCATCAGCAACACGCGTGGGTCGGCGGCGAGGGCGCGGGCCAGGCCGACACGCTGCTTCTGGCCGCCCGAAAGTTGCCAGATGCGGCGCTGTTCAAAACCGGACAAATCGACCAGGGCGAGCATTTCCCGGGCGCGAGCTTCGCGTTTGTCCCGGGCGATACCGGCCAGCTCCAGGCCGAACCCGACGTTGGCCAGCACGTTTTGCCACGGCAGCAGCGCGTCGTCCTGGAACACCACGCCGCGCTCGGCACTCGGGCCTTTGACGGGCACGCCGTCGAGGGTGATGCGCCCGGCGCTGGGTTCGACGAAGCCGGCAATCAGGTTCAACAGCGAAGTCTTGCCACTGCCGGACGGGCCGAGGGCGACCAGCAATTGCCGGGGCCCCAGGCTCAGGGAGATATCCGCCAACACCGGTTCCGGGTTGCCGGGGTACTGTGCGCTGATGCGCTCCAGCTGTAGCAAGGCCATCGCGTTGACTCCCGATCAGTTGGTGATGAACTTGGCGCTGACGTACGGCGCGTAGTCCGGCAGTACCGCCTCGACCTTGCCTTGTTCCTTGAGGAACGCCGCCGTGTCGGTGATGGCTTTGGTGGTCGGCGCGCCGAGGGTGAGCACCTGGTCAGCCGCTAGCGGGTAGACGTTGCCTTGCAGCAGCAATGGAATGTCGCTGGCCTTGGCGCCAGACAGTTTTACAAGCTTGTCGACGTTGCCCTGATTGGCCAGCCAGGCTTGTGGGTCTTTGCGGTAATCGGCGTAGGCGTCCAGGGTCACTTTGGCGAACGCGGTGACGATCTCCGGGTGCTTCTCGGCGAAGTCCTTGCGCACGATCCAGGCGTCGAAGGTCGGTGCGCCGAACTTGGCCAGCTCACCGGAGGTGATCAGTACCTTGCCGTTTTCCTTGGCGACACCGAGGGCCGGGTCCCAGACGTAAGTGGCGTCGATGTCACCGCGTTTCCAGGCAGCAATGATCGCGGGCGGAGCCAGGTTGAGGACGGTGACTTTCGATGGATCAATGTTCCAGTGCTTCAGCGCAGCCAGCAGGCTGTAGTGGCCGGTGGAAACGAACGGCACGGCGATTTTCTTGCCGATCAGGTCTTGCGGGGTCTTGATCCCGGAACCGTCGCGGGCGACCAGGGCTTCGGCAGCGCCGATCTGGGTGGCGATGAGGAAGGTTTCGACCGGGACTTTACGAGTGATCGCAGCGGTCAGGGGGCTGGAACCGAGGTAGCCGATCTGCACGTCGCCGGAGGCAATGGCGGCGATGATATCGGCACCGTTGTCGAATTTGCGCCAGCTGATATCGGCCTTGGTGGCCTTTTCGTAAGCGCCGTCAGCCTGGGCGACTTTCGCCGGGTCAACGGTGGTCTGGTAGGCGACGGTGAAGTCGGCTGCCTGGGCAAAAAAACTTGCGGTAGCCAAGGAAGCGGCCGCCAGCAAGCGAAGAGGGAAAGTCAGTTTCATCAGAAAGCTCCTTGTCAGGCGACCGAATGCCGGCGTGAGAAAGAGACTAAATGATCTAAGAATTCGAAAATAAATAACTTTTTAGAATTAGCTTATGAGGGGAAAACCCGGTGAGTCATTGTGAATGGGCTGGAAACAAAAAGATCGCAGCCTTCGGCAGCTCCTACAGGAAACGCATTCCAATGTAGGAGCTGCCGAAGGCTGCGATCTTTCTTACAGGCGCCGATTAGTTACTGATCGCCAGAATGCTCGCCTGGTATGCCCCGACGAACACATCGAAATCACCGACTTCGTTCTGCTCCAGTTCAGCCTGCTGAGCCAGCGACGAACGCGCCCGCTCTTCAAACTTCGCCTGCTCCTCGGCCGACAACGGCTCGCTGCGGAAGAACTCGGCATGGGCCTGGCTCTGGCGCAGGGAGAACTGGGCGAAGCTTTCCTTGTGTTCAGCCATCGCCGCCAATACCTGGGCCGACGGCGTCAGGGACGGGTCCTGGACCTTCGACATCTGGGCGTCCAGCGCCTTGCTGTGGGCATCACCGCCATGGCTCTGGTCGAGCATCGCCGCCAGAGGAGCGATTTTTTCCAGCAGCTCGCCGGCCCATTCCTTCAGGTCAACCGGCTGGCCATCCCGCTGCAGTTGCAGGCCCGGACGGCGACCTTCCTTGACCACGCTGAGGAAGTTCGAGGTCGCGTTGCCGCAACTGGTGTTGGTCAGCAGCGGGCTGTCATTGAGTGCGCAGTACAGCAGGAACGCATCGAGGAAGCGTGACTCGGTGAGATCGATGCCCATCGGCAGGAAGGGGTTGATGTCCAGGCAGCGTACTTCGACGTACTGGATGCCACGGGCCATCAGCGCCTGGATAGGGCGCTCGCCGGTGTAGGTCACGCGTTTCGGGCGGATGTTGGAGTAGTACTCGTTTTCAATCTGCAGAATGTTGGTGTTGAGCTGTACCCACTCGCCATCCTGGTGGGTGCCGACTTCGACGTATGGCGCATACGGCGTGGCCACCGCTTTGCGCAGGCTGTCGGTGTAGCTGTTCAGATCGTTGTAGCACGGCGTCAGGCCGGCCTGGGCGTTGCTCTGGTAACCCAGGTCGCTCATGCGCAGGCTGGTAGCGTACGGCAGGTACAGGGTATGCGGGTCCAGTTGTTCCAACTGGTGCGAACGACCGCGCAGGAAGCCGGCGTCCAGTGCCGGTGAAGCACCGAACAGGTACATCAGCAGCCAGCTGTAGCGGCGGAAGTTGCGGATCAGCGCGATATAGGACGACGACTGGAAGTCGCGGTCGGTGCCGACAAAGCCTTCGGCCTGCTTGAGCAACGGCCAGAGTTTTTCCGGCAGGGAAAAGTTGTAGTGAATGCCGGCAATGCACTGCATGGTCTTGCCGTAACGCAGGGCCAGGCCCTTGCGGTACACGTACTTGAGCTGCCCGATATTGGACGTGCCGTAATAGGCGATCGGGATGTCTTCCTCGGCCGGCAACGGGCACGGCATCGATGGGCTCCACAGATACTCGTTGCCGAGCTTGCTGTAGGCAAAGCGGTGAATGCTGTCCAGGCTTGCCAGTGTGTCCGCCGGGTCGGGCAGGGCCGGGGTGATGAACTCCAGCAGCGACTCGGAATAGTCGGTGGTGATCTGTTCATTGGTCAGCGCGGAACCCAATTCTTCCGGGTGCGGCGTTTGCGCCAGGCGACCTTCATCGGTCACGCGCAGGCATTCACGTTCGATGCCGTGAAGGCACTGTTCGAGCAGAGAGAGGTTAGCGCGCTCGCCGAGCAGAGCCAGGCGGCGGTTGAGAAGTTCGCTCAAGTTGGATTCCTTCACGCGTCAGTCGCCCCAATATGGGGGTGGGCAAGACGGTCTACAAGGGTGAAGTTAAAACTGGCGTTTTCGCCTGGTTTTTTGAACTCGCCGCAACTAATGTGGGAGCGGGCTTGCTCGCGAAGGCGGTGTGTCAGTCAGCACAGATGCCACCTGATACACCGCCTTCGCGAGCAAGCCCGCTCCCACAGGTTGCGTTCTGCTGAAATTAACTCAAATCGATAACGAGTAGCTACAGGACAGCGAACGTGCCTTGTGCTTTTGCGACCAGTTTGTCGCCCTGCACCACATCGGCCTCGACCACCAATGTGCGGCGACCCGGGTGGATCACCCGCGCCGTGCACATCACCTCGCCGTCAGAGACGGCGCGGATGTAGTTGATCTTGCACTCGATGGTCGCGCTCTGCTGGTCAAAGCCGTGGGTGCTGGAACAGGCCAGCCCCATGGCAATGTCCACCAGGCTGAACAAGGCCCCGCCGTGCAGCTTGCCGCCGCGATTGCGCAGCTCGGGTTCCAGCGCCAGGGCGACTTGCGCCACCCCGGTTTCCAGACTGTGCAAGCGGCAGCCCAACAGCTTGAAAAACGCGCTTTCGGTCAGCCCGGCGGGAATGTCCATCAGCGTTTCTTCAACTGCTTGGCATTGGCGAACAACGAAGCCATGGCATTGTTGCTCGGTGCTGCCGCCGTGGTTTCCTTGCGCGGTGCGGTGTTCTGGGACTGGCGTGGCGCCGACCCCGGACGCGCGCCGCGAGCGCCGTCGATTTTCTCGCCCGGGGTGTCGCTCATGCGCATCGACAGGCCCACGCGTTTGCGCGGGATGTCGACTTCCATGACCTTCACTTTCACCACGTCACCGGCCTTCACCGCTTCCCGTGGATCCTTGATGAACTTCTCCGAAAGTGCGGAGATGTGCACCAAACCGTCCTGATGCACGCCGATATCGACGAAGGCACCGAAGTTGGTCACGTTGGTCACCACGCCTTCGAGGATCATGCCCAGTTGCAGGTCCTTGAGGTCTTCGACGCCTTCCTGGAACTCGGCGGTCTTGAACTCGGGACGCGGGTCACGCCCAGGCTTTTCAAGCTCCTGGAGGATGTCGGTCACGGTCGGCAGACCGAAGGTTTCATCGGTGTACTTCTTCGGATCGAGACGCTTGAGGAACGCGGCATCGCCGATCAGCGAGCGGATGTCACGCTCGGTTTCAGCGGCGATGCGCTGAACCAGCGGATAGGCTTCCGGGTGAACCGCCGACGAATCCAGCGGGTTTTCGCCATTCATGACGCGCAGGAATCCGGCGGCTTGTTCGAAGGTTTTCTCGCCCAGGCGCGCGACTTTCTTCAGCGCTGCGCGGGTCTTGAACGCGCCATGCTCGTCGCGATGGCTGACGATGTTCTGCGCCAGGGTCGCGTTGAGGCCGGAGATCCGTGCCAGCAGCGCTACGGAAGCCGTGTTCACGTCGACACCGACGGCGTTCACGCAGTCTTCGACAACCGCATCCAGGCCACGGGCCAGTTTCAGTTGCGACACGTCGTGCTGGTACTGGCCGACACCGATGGATTTCGGGTCGATCTTCACCAGCTCAGCCAACGGGTCTTGCAGGCGACGGGCAATCGACACGGCGCCACGGATCGACACGTCGAGGTCCGGGAATTCCTTGGAGGCCAGCTCCGACGCCGAGTAAACCGATGCACCGGCCTCGGAAACCATGACCTTGGTCATCTTCATGGCCGGGTATTTTTTGATCAGTTCAGCGGCCAGCTTGTCGGTCTCGCGGCTGGCGGTACCGTTGCCGATGGCGATCAGGTCCACCGAGTGCTTGGCGCACAGGGCGGCGAGCACGGCGAGAGTCTGGTCCCACTTGTTGTGTGGCACGTGCGGGTAAACCGTTGCGTGATCCAGCAGTTTGCCGGTGGAGTCGACCACGGCGACCTTGCAACCGGTGCGCAGGCCCGGGTCGAGACCCAAAGTGGCGCGCGGGCCGGCCGGGGCCGACAGCAGCAGGTCGTGCAGGTTGTGGGCGAACACGTTGATCGCCTCGGTTTCCGCGCCATCGCGCAGCTCGCCCAGCAGATCGGTTTCCAGGTGGGTGTAGAGCTTGACCTTCCAGGTCCAGCGCACCACTTCGCCCAGCCATTTGTCGGCGGCGCGGTTCTGGTTCTGGATGCCGAATTGCTGGCCGATCATGCCTTCGCACGGGTGCATGGTGCCTGGCAGTTCGTCGCCGACTTTCAGCGCGGAGCTGAGGATGCCTTCGTTACGGCCACGGAAAATTGCCAGCGCGCGGTGCGACGGCATGCTTTTGAGCGGTTCGTCGTGTTCGAAATAGTCGCGGAACTTGGCGCCTTCCTCTTCCTTGCCGGCGATCACGCGGGCACTGAGGGTGGCTTCCTGCTTCAGGTAATTGCGCAGCTTGTCCAGCAGGCCCGCGTCTTCGGCGAAGCGTTCCATGAGGATGTACTTGGCGCCTTCGAGGGCCGCCTTCACATCGGCCACGCCTTTTTCCGCATCGATAAAGCGTGCGGCTTCGGTTTCCGGGCTCAGGGACGGGTCGTTGAACAGGCCGTCGGCCAGCTCGCCGAGGCCGGCTTCCAGGGCGATCTGGCCCTTGGTGCGGCGCTTCTGCTTGTACGGCAGGTACAAGTCTTCGAGACGGGTCTTGGTGTCGGCGAGCTTGATGTCGCGCTCAAGTTGCGGGGTCAGCTTGCCCTGCTCCTGGATGCTGGCGAGGATGCTGATACGCCGTTCGTCGAGTTCTCGCAGGTAGCGCAGGCGCTCTTCCAGATGACGCAATTGCGTATCGTCGAGGCTGCCGGTCACTTCTTTCCGGTAACGGGCGATGAAGGGAACGGTAGAGCCTTCATCGAGTAGCGCGACGGCCGCTTCGACCTGTTGTGGGCGTACACCGAGTTCCTCGGCGATGCGGCTGTTGATGCTGTCCATAAAACCACCTGAAAAATTGTGAAAGCAGGCTCGCAGGCGCCGGGATAGGGCCTGGGCGAGTCTGGTTGAGCGGCCTGGCCTGCGCCGCTACCTGGATCAAAAGGTATCCCGTTGACCCGTGAAATCGAACAATTACTGCCGGCGCCATGAAAAAAATGGTGTCGGTCTGTAGTACCTGTCTGATGTTGCCTGACACAAAAGGCCGCGCATTATAACCAGCGTTCCGGCATTCGGGGACATCGCGGATGCAGGTGCAATGGCCGGTTTTCTGGCGCTAGAGGAAAAATCTGCTAACAATGCACACGGTGCGTATAACGGCAGCTACGCCATAATGCGTGCCGAGATCAAAGGAGCATCCAATGAGCAGCACTGCACAAACTGCTGAAGGCGAAAAAATTCTTATCGTTGACGACGATCCGGGGCTCAGCAGCCTGCTGGAGCGTTTTTTCGTCAGCAAAGGCTACCGCGCCCGCGCCGTACCGAACACCGAGCAAATGGATCGCCTGCTGGCGCGCGAAGTGTTCAACCTGGTCGTCCTCGACCTGATGTTGCCGGGCGAAGACGGCCTGACTGCCTGCCGCCGCCTGCGCAACGCGAACAACCAGATTCCGATCATCATGCTCACCGCCAAGGGCGACGAGCTGAGCCGCATCAAGGGCCTGGAGCTGGGTGCCGACGATTACCTGGCCAAGCCGTTCAACCCCGATGAACTGATGGCTCGCGTCAAGGCGGTATTGCGTCGCCAGTCGGCTCCAGTGCCTGGCGCCCCGGGCAGCGAAGACGAAAGCGTGACCTTCGGTGACTACGAATTGTCCCTGGCCACCCGCGAGCTCAAGCGCGGCGAAGAAGTGCACATGCTTACCACCGGTGAGTTCGCTGTACTCAAGGCCCTGGTGATGAACGCCCGTCAACCGCTGACCCGCGACAAGTTGATGAACCTGGCCCGTGGTCGCGAGTGGGATGCCCTGGAGCGTTCCATCGATGTGCAGATTTCCCGTCTGCGCCGGATGATCGAGCCCGATCCGTCCAAACCGCGTTACATCCAGACTGTCTGGGGCGTGGGTTACGTGTTTGTACCGGATGGTGCCGCCACCAAGTGATTGGCGATTTGTAGGAGCGGGTCACGCGGACAGCGGATCAATCGATCCTGTCCGCAGACTCGCGACCCGCAATATGCGAGCATCGCTCGCTCCTGCAAGTGTTTAACGGTTATCCATGAAAACCCCCGTTTGGTTCCCCCAGAGCTTCTTCTCCCGCACCCTTTGGCTGGTGCTCATCGTCGTACTCTTCTCCAAGGCACTGACCCTGGTTTATCTGCTGATGAACGAAGACGTGCTGGTGGACCGCCAGTACAGCCACGGTGTCGCCCTGACGCTGCGCGCCTATTGGGCGGCCGATGAAGAAAACCGCGGCAAGATTGCCGAGGCCGCGACCTTGATCCGGGTAGTGGGTGCCGGCGTGCCGGAAGGCGAACAGCACTGGCCTTACAGCGAGATCTACCAGCGGCAGATGCAAGCGGAGCTGGGTGCCGACACTGAAGTCCGGCTGCGCATGCATTCGCCACCGGCGCTTTGGGTCCGGGCGCCAAGCCTGGGCGATGGCTGGCTGAAAGTACCGCTTTATCCCCATCCGTTGCGCGGCCAGAAAATCTGGAACGTGCTGGGCTGGTTCCTCGCGATTGGCCTGCTGTCCACCGCTTCGGCCTGGATCTTTGTCAGCCAGCTCAATCAACCTTTGAAGCGTCTGGTGTATGCCGCGCGGCAACTCGGCCAGGGCCGTAGCGTGCGCCTGCCAATCAGCGATACACCGAGTGAGATGACCGAGGTTTACCGCGCCTTCAACCAGATGGCCGAAGACGTCGAGCAGGCCGGTCGCGAGCGTGAACTGATGCTGGCCGGAGTGTCCCACGACTTGCGCACGCCGTTGACCCGCTTGCGCCTGTCCCTGGAATTGATGGGCGATCACACCGACCTGACCGACGACATGGTGCGCGACATCGAAGACATGGACGCGATTCTCGATCAGTTCCTGGCGTTCATTCGTGACGGGCGCGACGAGTCGGTGGAAGAGGTTGACCTGAGCGAGCTGGTCCGTGAAGTTGCCGCGCCGTTTAACCAGACCGAAGAAAAAGTGCGATTGCGCCTGGAGCCTATCCAGCCGTTTCCGCTGCGTCGGGTATCGATGAAGCGGCTGCTGAACAACCTGATCGGCAACGCGCTGCATCATGCCGGAAGCGGTGTAGAGGTGGCGGCGTATGTGTCCGGGGACACCAGCGCACCGTATGTAGTGCTGAGTGTCATGGACCGTGGCGCCGGGATCGACCCTTCGGAGCTGGAGGCGATTTTCAATCCGTTCACCCGCGGTGATCGTGCCCGGGGTGGCAAGGGTACCGGGTTGGGATTGGCAATCGTGAAGCGGATTGCTTCGATGCATGGCGGCAACGTTGAGCTGCGCAACCGCTCGGGCGGAGGGCTGGAAGCGCGGGTGCGGTTGCCGTTGGGGTTGATGCTGCCGCGGGATGCCGTTTAGCAAACACAGAGGCCTTTGTGGCGAGGGAGCTTGCTCCCGTTCGGCTGCGCAGCAGCTGCAAAACCAGACAACCGTGTCTGAAGTACAAGAACACGATTGTGAGATTTGGGAGTCCTTCGGTCTGGAGCGCCAGCCCGGTCCAACGGGAGCAAGCTCCCTCGCCACAGTAGATGAGCCTCAGCCCTTCCCTTTGGTCCGGGTCATATTCGGCCCGCCATTCTTCTCCAGATGTTCAATGATGATCCCCGCCACATTCTTCCCGGTGGTGGTCTCAATCCCCTCAAGCCCTGGCGACGAGTTCACTTCCATCACCAACGGCCCGTGATTGGAGCGCAGGATGTCGACGCCTGCCACCGCCAGCCCCATGACCTTCGCCGCACGCAACGCCGTCATGCGCTCTTCCGGGGTGATCTTGATCAGGCTCGCGCTGCCACCGCGATGCAGATTGGAGCGAAATTCGCCGGGTTTGGCCTGGCGCTTCATCGCTGCAATCACCTTGTCGCCGACGACGAAGCAGCGAATGTCCGCACCACCGGCTTCCTTGATGTACTCCTGAACCATGATGTTCTGCTTGAGGCCCATGAACGCCTCGATCACCGATTCCGCGGCCGTGGCGGTTTCGCACAGCACCACGCCGATGCCCTGGGTGCCTTCCAGCACCTTGATCACCAACGGCGCGCCGTTGACCATTTCGATCAGGTCGGGAATGTCATCGGGGGAGTGGGCAAACCCGGTCACCGGCAAGCCGATCCCGCGACGGGACAACAATTGCAGTGAACGCAGCTTGTCCCGGGAACGGGCAATGGCCACCGATTCGTTGAGCGGAAATACCCCCATCATTTCGAACTGGCGCAACACTGCGCAGCCATAAAAGGTCACGGATGCGCCGATCCGTGGAATCACCGCATCGAAACCCTCCAGCGGTTTGCCGCGGTAGTGGATCTGCGGCTTGTGACTGGCGATGTTCATGTAGGCGCGCAAGGTGTCGACCACCACCATTTCATGGCCACGCTCGGTACCGGCTTCGACCAGACGACGGGTGGAATACAGACGCGGATTCCGCGACAGCACAGCGATCTTCATGCAACACCTGTGGAGGAGGTAGATACCGGGAACACCGGCTTGTCTTGTACATACTTGATGCCCGGATTGACCACCAACTGGCCGTGGATCAGGGCTTTGGAACCGAGCAACAGGCGATAACGCATGGACTTGCGGCAGGCGAGCGTGAACTCGACCCGCCAGACCCGATCACCAAGGGCCAGGGTGGTGCTGATCACGTATCGCACCTGCGCGTGACCGTTTGAGCTTTTAATGGTTTTCATCGTCACCAACGGAGCTTCGCAGCGTCGGTGGCGCAGTTGTACGACGGAACCCAGGTGGGCGGTAAAACGCACCCACTGCTCACCATCGCGCTCGAACGGCTCGATTTCGGTGGCGTGGAGGCTTGAGGTGCTGGCACCGGTGTCGATTTTTGCCCGAAGGCCGGCGACTCCCAAATCCGGGAGCGCCACCCACTCGCGCAGACCGACAACGGTCAAATGGTCAAATGTCTTCAATAGTGCTCAACCGGTAGAAACCGCTCGGGCCGCATGCGGCCTGATTCGCGGTATTCACGCAGAATAATGATTAAAAGGCGACAGATATCTACGGCCCGGATTTCCAGCCTCCCAGGGAGGTTATGGAATGTCGGCATTGTAATCCGAGCCGGTGAAATTCTTGGTACGTCAGAAACGGTAGTACAGTTCACCAATATTTCAGAATGAGGAAATTCCATGGCACAAAAAAACGAAGAGGACGACAAAGTCCGCCTCGATAAATGGTTGTGGGCTGCACGATTCTACAAAACCCGCGCCCTGGCCAAGGCAGCGATTGAAAGCGGCAAGGTGCATTGCCGGGGCGAACGCTGCAAGCCGGGTAAAGAGCCACGAATCGGCGATGAGTTCGTGATTCGCACCGGTTTCGAGGAGCGCACGGTGGTAGTCCTGGCACTGTCGATCGTTCGTCGCGGCGCACCGCAGGCGCAAACCTTGTATGCCGAGACCCTGGCCAGCATCGCCAAGCGCGAAGAGGCTGCGGCGCAAAGAAAGGCCGGAGCCCTGGGCGTGAGCACCGACGGTAAGCCGAGCAAGAAGCAGCGGCGGGATTTGTTCAAGTTTCGTGGCAGCAGTAACGACGACTGATACAGATATTGCTCGGGCGAGTGCCGCGCACTCGCCAGTTTCACCGCGCCTTCGGGCCCAGACTTGCAATTGACCCGGTGCGCATCCATATCTGTGCCTGGCCAGCAGTGCATTGCATGGACGATATCGCCGCTCGTCGAAAATCACACACAGTCTCTGACCTGTAGGCCATAACCACATTGCCAGCAGTGCAGGGCGGGAAGCGACCCGGAACCCATCAGCGCTTGTTCCACCTTGCTTGGATCAGGCCCGGATTGTTCATAAAATGCCTTTCATGGCTGAACGTTGCGCACCCGAGGGGTGGCGCAAGGTCAATTTCCTGTTTCCTGTAACCATTTTCACTACTTCAGATACCCAGACCTATGACCGATCACGCGGATAACGACTTCACCCAACGCTTCATCTTCGATGACAGCGACACCCGTGGCGAGCTGGTCTCGTTGGAGCTCAGCTACGCCGAAGTCCTGGCCAAACACGCCTACCCGCAGCCGGTTGCGCAACTGCTCGGCGAGCTGATGGCGGCCGCGTCGTTGCTGGTCGGCACGATGAAGTTCGATGGCTTGCTGATTCTGCAGGCCCGTTCCGAAGGCCCGATCCCGCTGCTGATGATCGAGTGCTCCAGCGAGCGCGACATCCGTGGTCTGGCCCGTTACGACGCGGACCGCATCGCTGCCGATGCAACCCTGGCCGACCTGATGCCGGACGGCGTGCTGGCATTGACCATCGACCCGAAACAGGGCCAGCGCTACCAGGGCATCGTCGACCTCGACGGCGCCACCCTGTCCGAATGCTTCACCAACTACTTCGTCATGTCCCAGCAAGTCGGCACGCGTTTCTGGCTGTACGCCGATGGCCGTCGCGCCCGTGGCCTGTTGCTGCAACAACTGCCTGCCGACCGTTTGAAAGACGAAGACGAACGCGCCGCCAGCTGGCAGCACATCACCACCCTGGGCGGTACGCTGACCGCCGATGAGCTGTTGAGCCTGGACAACGAAACCGTGCTGCATCGCTTGTATCACGACGAGCAGGTGCGTCTGTTCGATGTGCAGAAGCTGCGCTTCCGTTGCAGTTGCTCGCGCGAACGATCGGCCAATGCGCTGGTCAGTCTGGGTATGGAAGACGCGCAGCAACTGGTGGTCGAACACGGTGGCAACATCGAAATCGATTGCCAGTTCTGCAATCAGCGCTACCTGTTTGACGCGGCCGATGTCACTCAATTGTTCGCCGGCGCGGGTATCGAGACGCCGTCAGATACCCGTCACTAAAACGATTCAGCGCAGGTAAATTCACTGCCTTGTGCCGGATTAACGCCGTTACGACAGGAGGGGCCTACTCTTTTTGGGCTTTTCTGGCATAATCCGGCCCACTTTTTTCGCGGTAGTAGTGCACGACTTTCTACTACAAAAACGTTTGGAGCACTCGGCCACTGGCCGACGGGGAACCTCATGACGCAAGCCAACAATGCCGTGTACACCGATCTGAGTGTTGATGATCTGGTTAAAGAAGCCCTCAATCGCGGTGAAGGCGAGCTTGCCGATACCGGCGCACTGGTTGTTCGTACCGGTCACCGTACCGGCCGTTCGCCAGTCGACCGTTTCATCGTTGAAGAGCCAAGCACCCAGGCCGCTATCGCCTGGGGCCCGATCAACCGCAAGTTCCCGGCCGACAAGTTCGACGCCCTGTGGGCTCGCGTTGAGGCATTCAACAACGCGCAAGAGCATTTCGTTTCCCACGTGCATGTAGGTGCGGCTTCCGAGCACTACCTGGCCGTGAAGATGACCACCCAGACTGCCTGGCAGAACCTGTTCGGCCGTTGCCTGTTCATCAACCCGGCTCAGTACAACCCGGCGGGTCGTGACGAGTGGCAGGTCCTCAACGTTGCCAACTTCGAGTGCGTGCCAGAGCGTGACGGCACCAACTCCGACGGCTGCGTGATCCTCAACTTCGCACAGAAGAAAGTGCTGATCGCCGGCATGCGTTACGCCGGTGAAATGAAGAAAGCCATGTTCTCGGTGCAGAACTTCCTGCTGCCGGCTGCCGACGTACTGCCAATGCACTGCGCCGCCAACATCGGCGAAGAAGGCGACGTGACCCTGTTCTTCGGTCTGTCCGGTACCGGCAAGACCACCCTGTCGGCCGACGAAAGCCGTTACCTGATCGGTGACGACGAGCACGGCTGGGGCGAAGGCGTCGTGTTCAACATCGAAGGCGGTTGCTATGCCAAGTGCATCGACCTGTCCGAGAAGAACGAGCCGGTTATCTGGAAAGCCATCAAGCACGGCGCGGTACTGGAAAACGTCGTTATCGACGATGCCAAGCACGCCGACTACGCCGATGTCAGCCTGACCCAGAACAGCCGCGCCGCCTACCCGCTGGAGCACGTTGCCAAGCGCTCCGAGAAGAACCTCGGTGGCGAGCCGAACGCTGTGATCTTCCTGACCTGCGACCTGACCGGCGTGCTGCCGCCAGTGTCGATCCTCAACGAAGAACAAGCGGCTTACCACTTCCTGTCCGGTTACACCGCTCTGGTCGGTTCGACCGAAATGGGTTCGGGCAGCGGCATCAAGTCGACCTTCTCCACCTGTTTCGGCGCACCGTTCTTCCCGCGTCCGGCCGGCGAATACGCTGAGCTGCTGATCAAGCGCATCCGCGGCTTCGGTTCCAAGGTCTACCTGGTCAACACCGGCTGGACCGGCGGTGGCTACGGCGTCGGCAAACGCTTCAACATCCCGACCACCCGTGCCGTGATCGCAGCGATCCAGAGCGGCGCGCTGATCGGTGCCGAGACCGAGCACCTGGACACCATCAACCTCGACGTGCCAGTGGCCGTACCGGGCGTTGAGACTGGCCTGCTGAACCCACGCAACACCTGGGCTGACAAGCCATCCTACGACGAGGCCGCCAAAGCACTGGCCGGCCTGTTCATCGAGAACTTCAAGAAGTTCGAAGTGAGCGACGCGATCAAGGCTGCGGGTCCAAAGTTGTAAGTTTTGGATTGAAGTAATGAAAAAGCCGCCCTTCGGGGCGGCTTTTTTGTTCGCGTCGTTACAGGCCTTCCAGTTCCTGCGTGTCCCAGCGTTCGGCCTTGATGGCCCGGTAGAGCATGCCGATGGTCAATGGCACCTTCTCGCCGCGACCCTTGGCTTTTCGCTTTAGATTCACGTCAAAGCCTTCGGGCTGAAAATAGCGATAACTGTCGAAATCCACGAAATCGATGGCGAAGTGGTCTTCCAGGGTTTCGATCAAATTCCGGGCGTCTGCACCGTTGCAGCCCAGGTCGAAATTGATCGAGGTGCCGAGGTTGATGGTTTTGCGTTCGGGGAAGCCGAGTTCTTCATGCAGCAATTGCATGAGTTGCTGCATCAAGTCGTCGTCGGGGAGGTTGGGGGCGAGGTTCATGACGTAGGCTCCGCTAATCGAAATGCAGGCGCCATATTATCCTGCTCACGTTTCGATAGCCCCAATGCCCCCGCTAGTGTTGGCCATTGGCTGACAACTTCTTTGAAGCTGTCGATGATGTTATCTGCATCCGCACGACTGACCCGAAAATACTCTGCCACTTCCCGGGCCAGTTCCAGATCCAGTGCGTTATCGGTATCGGTGATGTTGAGCTTCAAGCCGTCGGCATAGGCCACCGGGTTCATGTCATAGGCGGCAGACAATCGCCATCCACGACCCGGATCGAGGATAAAGCCATGGTTACGCAGGTGATCGTCGCTGTTGGAGACCAGGATGTTGAACACAATCCGAGACCACAATTCCCGTAAGTCTGCTTTGGTTTCCGAGCCGTGCTCCATGAGCACTTCAGCCAACTCAAGGTAGCTCGCGCCGACTGAGGCATCGTCACCGTCAATGCGATCAGTCATGGTCATGCCTGAGGCAAAGTGCAGTCGGCCACCCCGTTCAGTGCGGTCGAAGCGCTTGACCATGAAGCAGTGATGATCACTGGCATAGCGTCGGGCGATACCGGTCGCGACTCGCAGACCACAATGATTGGCCAAGGCATTCACCACCAGTTCCCAAGCGCCAATGTCATAGTCATCGCGGGTGCTGGGGAACTTGGCAATCCACAAGTGACTCTGCTCGTCTGCAACGCTGGCCTTGGGGCGGGCGCCACCCAGTGAGCCTCCAGGTGCGATCAGCATTCTCAGCCACTCGCGGCCATCGAGTGAGGTGTTGTCCGGATCGTTTTCCAAAGCGCGGCTTGCTTGCTCCAATGCCCGCAACTCAATGAAGGGTGGGGCGGCCACGCCATCACGATCATCGAGAAAGTTGCCTTGGTCATTGAGTTTGTAGCGGATCGCACCGACCCGATAGAGGTCATGTACGCCTAACAGGAAATCTGACTCGTGGAGCTTGCTGCCTTTGGCAGCCAGGCCGTCGCGGATATCGCGTTCCAGTCGTCGCTTCATCAGTAATTGACCCCACCGATCCGGGCTTGAATCAGCGAACACGCCAAATCGGTTTTGATGTTGCCCCGGGAACTGACGACCTTCATAGAGCCCGATTCGAGGGTCCAGGGGTGTGAAGTTCAACTCGGGATCTGCCAGCGCAGCCTTGTCGTACTCAAATTCGAAGACTTCTGTGGAGCGGGCCTTTCGGGCATGCAGGAAGCCGAGACGTCTGGGTCCACTCAAGGACTCCCAATCGGCATACACCGCAATCTGAGTCATTTCTCACCTGTCGTGGACTTGGTTTTTTTCTTGGTCAATAGATTGGAAAGCGAGTGGGTGTTGAAGGGGTAGTCAGCGGATAGATCTGCTGTGGTGGCACTTTCAATCACTCCAGTGCCTTTTTCAGGTATTGGAGCATTTTTTTTCAATGCACTCGTTCTGCGTGCTCGCTGGCTTGAGCCTGTGGCGGAGGTGGTCCTGGATTTCAGTTGCGCGTCCTGCAGTTGACGGCCCACTTCATCGGATGCCGCTAGTTTGCTCAAGTCTTTTTCCAGACCCAGAACTTGCATGACAGACAGGTAGGCTCCGATGGTCACCCCTGACCCACCTGACTCCAGGGAGCGCAAAGTTGTCAGTGACATGCCCGCCCTCTCGGCGACTTGTTTAGCCGTGAGTTTGCGGCGCAGGCGAGCGAGTTTCAGTCGCTCGCCGAACTCGAAAAGTAGTCTGGAAGCGGCGGGCAAGAGCGGAGCTGTCTTCTTGGCCATATGCCAATATTCCTTCATTAAGGCGCTATAACTGCCAGAATAATAGCATTTAAAGGAAAAGGTGAGCTGCGGTTGGGACATTGAAAAAGACGCCATTTTCGTGACGCTGATTTCCTTAACGAAGGGATGCTAACTGCCATTATTCCAGCTGTTTTGTGTTTAAACAGCCAGAATAATGTCACTTTGTACTCTGGTGAATGACGTCAGACTGGCGCTTTCCAGTTCAGCATGCGTTGCTGGGCGACCTTGAGCAGGTCGCAGCCGTCCTGGGTCAGCAGGTAGAGGGCGTGGGTGATGTGCGGGATGTCTTCGAGGTCGCCGTGTTTGAAGCATTGGCAGTGCAGGGTTTGCAGCAATTCGCTGGAGGCCCGGATGCGTTGGAGGGCGGCTTCGAGGATGTCTTGGGGGTTGGCCTCTGTGTCGATGATCAGGGGCTGTGAATCGGTGAGATTGGTGTGGAGTGGGAGATAGCGTTCGTTGGTGAACGGGTTCCATTTGTTCATTTTATGTATTCTCAAATGCTTTAGATGAAACCACCGCCATCGTGACCAAGCGATGGGAGGTGGACTGTGTTCGGGTTGGTCAACCGGGAGAACACACAAAACCGGCACGCTCGAAGGCGTCCCAAACACAGCCACCATAAAGCGTGCAGACACTTGAGTGCCGGCAGCATACAACGGACGCGTTTATGTGTTCCATCGGGTGACCAAGCCCAAGCCGCTGATTTGGCAGCGACACTCCGGACTATAGGAGTGAGTGACCGGTCATCGATAGCCGACAAGTTGTCTTGTTTTGTAGGACCTTGCCGAAGCTTCCATAGGTCGTTGCTGACGGAGTTATCCACAGCGAAATTTCCAGAACTCGTATGTTCTCAGAGGGACCGCGTTATCGTTCATCGCGAGCAGGCTCGTTCCCACAGGAGAGAGTGGTGTTTTTCAGCCGGTGAATTTCGGTAAGCGCTGGCGGGCGATGTCGAGCAGGTCGTTGCCATCCTGGGTCAGCAGGTACAGGGCGCCGACGATCTTGGGGATGTCGCTCGCTTCGGCCTGTTTGAAACACGTGCAATAAAGGGTTTCGAGCAGGTCGCTGGCGGCGCGGATGCGTTGTCGGGCGGCGTCGAGGATCTCGAAGGGGTCGGCCTCGGTATCGATGACCAGCACAGGGGTTTCGCTGTAGCGGGTCTTGAGCGGGTGATAGCGGGCTGTCAGCGTGTCGGTTTTTTTCATCGAGTGGGTCCTGTGCGAAATCGGCAAGTGTTCCCGGCAGGCCGAGACACTGTTTTCAGCCGCGCCGGAAACTATAGAAGGACCTGGTGTCGCGGGACAAGATGGCTGAAATGGACAGGTTTTGTAGGGTATTTATCGTGTTCCGAGGATAAGGCTTACACATTGTCGGAGGTTTGTGCGACGAAGTCGCTGCCGGTAAAAATGCCTACGGGGTTATCAGTGAATCATCCGCTGTATCATCCGGTATCGTTTTTGCCCCCGACCTTTTCTCGACTTGCTGCGATCGCCGGCCAGGCTTTTGACTCCGCAGCAGTCAACGGAGTGACAGCTTATGCACAACACCCTGGAACAGGTTTTCGGTTATCCACAATTTCGACCCGGTCAGGAGGCGGCCGTCAGTGCCGTGCTGGCGGGGCGCTCGGCGGCGGCGATTTTCCCCACCGGTTCCGGCAAGTCCCTTTGCTACCAATTGCCGGCGCTGTTGCTGCCGCACCTGACGCTGGTGGTCTCACCGCTGCTGGCGTTGATGCAGGATCAACTGGCGTTCCTGCAACGCCACGGCATCTCGGCGGGCAGTATCGATTCGGCGCAGAGTCGCGATGACGCCAGCGATGTCATGACCCGGGCAAAATCCGGCGAACTGAAGATTTTGATGATCTCCGTGGAGCGCCTGAAGAACGAGCGCTTCCGGCATTTTTTGCAGCAAGTACCGATTTCGCTGCTGGTGGTGGACGAGGCGCACTGCATTTCCGAATGGGGACATAACTTTCGCCCGGACTACCTCAAGCTTCCCGACTATCAACGCCAGTTCAACATCCCTCAGGTGTTGTTGTTGACCGCAACGGCGACGCCCAAGGTCATCGCCGACATGCAGGCGAAATTCGCCATCGCCGCCAACGATGTGGTGACCACCGGTTTCTATCGTCCGAACCTCAATTTGCTGGTGGAACCGGTTCGCGGAGCGGACAAGCGCAGGCGTCTGGTCGAATGGATGAACCAGCGTCCGGACCAGCCGAGCATCGTCTATGTCACCTTGCAGAAAACCGCCGAGCACATCGCCGAACACCTGAACCGCAACGGCATTCAGGCCGAGGCTTATCACGCCGGGTTGCCCCATGAGCAACGGGAAGCGATCCAGCGTCGATTCATGGGCGGGCAGTCCAATTGCATCGTCGCCACCATCGCTTTCGGCATGGGCATCGACAAGAGTGACATCCGCAACGTGGTGCATTTCGACCTGCCCAAATCCATCGAAAACTACAGCCAGGAAATCGGCCGCGCCGGGCGTGACGGGCAGCCGTCGGACTGCCTGGTGTTGGCCAACCGCGACAGCCTCAACGTGCTGGAGAACTTCGTCTACGGCGACACGCCCGAGCTCGATGGCATCCGTTGCGTGCTTGACGAGATGCATGCCGCCGCAACCGAAGGGCAGTGGGAGTTTCTGCTGGGGCCGTTGGCCGATCAGAGCAATATTCGCCAGTTGCCGCTCAAGACCTTGCTGGTGCAGCTCGAGTTGCGCGGGTTGATCGCCCCGCGCTACGCGTACTACGCCGAGTACCGTTTCAAGTATGTTCAGGAGCCCGAGGCGCTATTGGCACGCTTCGAGGGCGAGCGCAGGGATTTTGTCGCGGCGATCATCCAGACCTCCAGCCGCGCACGGACCTGGGCTACGGTGAATTTCGAGGCGTTGTACGAGCAGCATCAGGCCGAGCGCAGTCGGGTGGTCAAGGCACTGGATTACTTCCAGGAGAAGGGCTGGGTGGAGCTCGAAAGCAAGCAGATGACCGAGGTCTACAGCGTGCTGCAAAGCGGGTTCGACAGCGCCGCGTTGAGCGAGGAACTGCACGGCTATTTCACTCGGCATGAGCGCACCGAGGTCGCGCGGATTCACGCGATGCTGGACCTGTTCGCCACCGACCGTTGCCTGGGTTATCGCCTGGCCGAGTATTTCGGCGACCACAATGCGCCGCAGCAATGCGGGCATTGTTCGGTGTGTCATGGGCAAGTGGCGCGGCTACCGGCACCACCGGAGTTGCCGGCCCTTGTGGATAAGAATTTCGAGGCACTGTGTGGCGGTTTTATCCACAGGCACGAGCAGTACACGGGCAACGTGCCCTCGGCTGAACGCGTGACACGGTTTCTGTGCGGGATCAGCGTGCCGTTGTTCACCAGGCTCAAGGCGCGGTCGATTTCGGGGTTTGCGGCGCTGGAGGATTATCCGTATGCCGGGGTGCGGGAGTGGGCCGAGCAACATCTGGCAGGCTGAACCGTGGTCCTTGTGGGAGCGGGCTTGCTCCGGGCGGCGATCCGACGCAAGCGGTGGGTCAGTCACCATCACTGCCACTAGATGGATCGCCTTCGCGAGCAAGCCCGCTCCCACAGGGGTTTGCGGTGTGCTCAAAGGGCTACATCCATCCGCTGAATGTTGCTCATCACAGGAATAAATTTCAAAAAAACCTGGTGGCTGACTATGGTGGTGGCTGTCTTCGGATCGCCAACAAGAGAACAAAACATGAGCCAGACACCGTCGAATATTCAGCGCGCCGCCGTCATCGGCGCGGGCACCATGGGCCGTGGCATTGTCATGTGCCTGGCCAACGCCGGGGTGGCCGTGCAGTGGGTCGACAACAATCCGCAAATGCTGGAGCAAGCGCTGGCCACCGTGGCCGACACCTACGCCCACAACGTGCGCCAGGGCCGCATTGACCAAGGCGAAGCCGATGCCCGTGTGGCGCGGGTTACGGCGGCGGATGGTTATGTGGCCATCCGCGATGTCGACCTGGTCATCGAAGCGGTGTACGAAAACCTTGAGCTCAAGCAGAAAATCTTCCGCGAGCTCGATGGCCTGCTCAAGCCTGAAGCGATTCTGGCGAGCAATACTTCGGCGCTGGACATCGATGCCATCGCTGCGGCCACACGCCGGCCGCAACAAGTACTGGGCCTGCACTTCTTCAGCCCGGCGCACATCATGAAACTGCTGGAAGTCGTCCGTGGCGCGCAGACTGCACCGGCGGTACTCGACGCGGCGCTGGCGCTCGGCCAGCGCATGGGCAAGGTCAGTGTGGTGTCGGGCAATTGCGACGGTTTCATCGGCAACCGCATGCTCAATACCTATGTGCTCGAAGCGCGGAAAATGCTGCTGGAAGGCGCTTATCCCTACCAGGTTGACGCTGCGCTGCAGGGCTTCGGTTTCGCCATGGGGCCGTTCCGCATGTTCGATGTGGTGGGCGTCGACCTGCAATGGCGCTCGCGCCAGCTATCCGGCATCGGGCAGGATGCGCCGGAGGTCCAGGTGGATAATCGTTTGTGTGAGCAGGGACGTTTTGGCCAGAAGAGTGGCAACGGTTTTTACCACTATGAACCCGGCAGTCGTCAGGCCGAACACGATCCGCAGGTGGATGCACTGGTGCTTCAAGTCAGTGAGGAGCTGGGGTTCCAGCGCCGCGAGATCGGCCCGGAAGAAATTCTCGAGCGCTGTTTGCTGGCACTGGTCAACGAAGGCGCGAAGATCCTCCAGGAAGGCATCGCCGGGTCGGCCCGCGATATCGATCTGGTGTACCTCAACGGTTACGGTTTCCCGGCGGACAAGGGCGGGCCGATGGCCTGGGCCGATCAGCAAGGGCTGGCGGACATTCACCGGCGCTTGATGGACTTTGAGACGCGTCAGGGCGATCACTGGCAACCGGCGCGGGTGATTGGCGAGTTGGCGGCAGCCGGCAAAGGCTTCGCTGACAAGTGATTGTTGTGGCGGCTGTGAGGGCGCCTTCGCGAGCAAGCCCGCTCCCACACTGTTACTTCATTGCCTGCAAAATTTGTGTCCGGCGATGATCCATTGTGGGAGCGGGCTTGCTCGCGAAGAACGATAACGCGGTTTTCGCCTTAGACTGGCGAACCCACTCAGGAATCAACACCAATGCCCCAACGCACCGACTATCCGCACTTCCAGCCCATCACCACCCGCTGGCACGACAACGACGCCTACGGTCACGTCAACAACGTGACCTACTACAGCTTCTTCGATACGGCGGTGAACACTTACCTGATCGAAGTCGGCGGCCTGGATATCCATGATGGTGAGGTGGTGGGGTTCGTGGTGAGTTCTTCCTGTGATTACTTTGCTTCCATTGCCTTCCCGGACCGCATCGAGATCGGTCTGCGGGTGGGCAAGCTGGGCAACAGTTCGGTGCAGTACGAACTGGCCGTGTTCAAGCAAGGAGAAGACGAGGCCTGCGCGGCGGGGCGCTTTGTGCATGTGTTTGTCGATCGTGCATCGAATCAACCCGTGGCGATTCCTGCCGGGTTGCGCGGGGCACTGGAACGTCTGGTGGTTCAGTAAGGCAAAAAAAATCGCAGCCCTTGGGCTGCGATTTTTGTTGTACTCACCAGCGAGGCGCTCGAGGCCTTAGTCGCGGTAGTACTTGTGGTGGTGCTTGCGATGGCCATAAGCATGGCCACGGCCCGGATGGCCGTCACGGTAGTAACGACGATCGTCATGGCCGCGATACGAACGATGACCGCCGTCTTCATCATCGTAATCTTTGCCCATGTAGTTACCTAGCGCGCCACCAGCACCGCCGCCCGCTGCGGCGCCGATCAGGCTGCCAGTGGTGCCGCCCACGCTGCGGCCGACCACGTTACCGCCCGCTGCACCCAACGCACCGCCAAGGGCTGCTTCGCCACGGCTGTGCTTGTTTGCGCCGACGGCGCTACCACCCGCGCCACCCAGGGCCGCGCCGATGGTGGAACCTGTGCTGCCGCCTAACGACTGACCGACGACCGAGCCTAAAACCCCGCCCAATGCGCCGCCTACACCGGCTTCGGTGGTGCCGCCAGCAGACGCGATACCGCTGACCAGGCCAAGGGACAACAAGAGAATCGAGGAGAACTTCATGGAGGAACCTCAAGGGGATGACGGCGCGATCCTGAGGCTCTGGAATGGGCGTGACAATCGAAATCCGACGAATAACACGACTTGTATACAATATTGCAAGTTACTGTTTTTTGGGCGGAACTTAACGTTTTTTTGCAGGTCTTTTACTTATTCGCAAAGGCCGTTTTCATAAGAAAGCGGCCTTTTTTGTGGGCGAAAGGAAAGTGCAAGGTCCGGAAAGTTTGTTGTTTGATCTACCGTCTTCGTCGGAACGTTCCGACGAAGGGGTCGGCACAGACCAAGCGTTACGCAGACCTGGCCATGATCAACCCGGTCTCACTCGCCGCTTCCAACCGGATCGCCACGAATTTCGATGTCGGCGTATCACTGCCATCGCCGGTGCTTTCCAGCGGCACCAACGGGTTCACCTCCGGATAGTAGGCCGCCGCTTGCCCGGCCGGGATATCAAACGCCAGCAGGGTGAAGCCTTTTACCCGACGTTCCACGCCATCGTCCCAGAGCGAAACGATGTCGGCCTTTTGCCCCGGCTTGAAGCCCAGGCGAATGATGTCGGCTTCGTTGACGAACAACACATCGCGCTGACCTTTCACGCCGCGATAACGGTCGTTGAGGCCATAAATGGTGGTGTTGTACTGATCATGGGAACGCATCGATTGCATGATCAGGTCCGGCAGTACTCCGGTGGCGCGGGTGCGTTCGTGCACCAGGTCTTTGGGCAGCGCGTTCGAGCGGAAATTGGCCCGGCCCGAAGCGGTGCTCCACTTGCGTGCGCCGGCACTGTTGCCCAGGTAGAAGCCGCCCGGGTTCTTGATTTTCTCGTTGAAGTCCTTGAAGCCGGGAATGGTCTCGGCGATCAGGTCGCGGATGCGGCTGTAGTCGGCCACCAGCCAGTTCCAGTCCACCGGGTGGCTGCCCAGGGTCGCGGCAGCGATGCCGGCCAGGATCGCCGGTTCCGAGCGCATCTGGTTCGACAGCGGCTGCAGTTGGCCATTGGAGGCGTGGACCATGCTGAACGAGTCTTCGACGGTGATCGCTTGCGGGCCTTGGGTCTGGATATCGATGTCGGTGCGGCCCAGGCACGGCAGGATCAGCGCGTCCTTGCCGTGGGTCAAATGGCTGCGGTTGAGCTTGGTGCTGATCTGCACGGTCAGGTCGCAGTTTCGCAGGGCCTGGAATGTGCGCGGGCTGTCTGGCGTGGCCTGGGCGAAGTTGCCGCCCAGACCGATGAAGACTTTCGCCCGCCCTTCAGCCATCGCATGAATCGCCTCGACCACGTTGTGGCCGTTGTCGCGTGGCACCTTGAACTGGAAGCGCCGCTCCAGGACATCGAGGAACGCGGCAGGAGGGCGTTCGTTGATGCCCATGGTCCGGTCGCCCTGCACGTTGCTGTGACCACGCACCGGGCACAGGCCGGCACCCGGCCGGCCAATGTTGCCGCGCAGCAGCATCAGGTTGGCGATTTCCTGGATGGTCGCCACCGAATGGCGGTGTTGGGTGATGCCCATGGCCCAGCACATGATGACGTTCTTGCCCTTGGCGTACATGCGCGCCGCTTGCTCGATTTCCACCAGGCTCAGGCCGGACTGCTCGACGATCTGCTCCCACGGGGTGTCGTCGATGACGGCCAGGTATTCCAGCACGTTGACGCTGTGCCCGTTGAGGAAGTCGTGGTCGAACACCGCCGGCTCACCGGTTTTCTGCGCGTCACGCTCCCACAGCAGGAGGAATTTCGCCATGCCGCGCATGATCGCCATGTCGCCACCCAGGGCCGGGCGGAAGAATGCGGTGTTGGTCGGCTTGTCGCCATTGGTGAGCATTTCGATCGCGTGCTGGGGGTGCTGAAAACGCTCCAGGCCACGCTCCTTGAGCGGGTTGATGCACACCACTTGGGCGCCGCGCTTCACCGCTTCGCGCAGCGGTTCGAGCATCCGTGGGTGGTTGGTGCCGGGGTTCTGGCCCCAGACGAAAATCGCATCGGCGTGTTCGAAGTCGTCGAAGGTCACGGTGCCTTTGCCGACCCCGACGCTTTGTGACAACGCGACACCGCTGGCCTCGTGGCACATGTTCGAGCAGTCAGGGAAGTTGTTGGTACCGTAGGCGCGCACGAACAGCTGATAGAGGTACGCCGCTTCGTTACTTGCCCGGCCCGAGGTGTAGAACTCGGCCTGATCCGGGCTCGACAGGCCGTTCAGGTGTTTGGCGATCAGGGCGAATGCGGCGTCCCAGCTGATCGGCTTGTAGCGATCGGTCTCGGCGTCATAGCTCATCGGCTCGGTCAGGCGGCCCTGATACTCGAGCCAATAGTCGCTTTGCTCCAGCAGCGACGTGACGCTGTGCTTGGCGAAGAACTTGGCATCGACACGGCGTTTGGTCGCTTCCCAGTTCACCGCCTTGGCGCCGTTCTCGCAGAACATCACCATGCCCTTTTCCGGAGAATCGCCCCAGGCGCAACCCGGGCAGTCGAAGCCACCGTTCTGGTTGGTCTTGAGCATGATGCGCAGGTTCTTCAGCGCGTTGTCGCTGGTCAACCAGGCCTGGGCCACGCTGATCAGTGCCCCCCAGCCACCGGCCGGGCCTTTGTAGGGCTTGAAGCGAGGGACGGGTTTCTGGTCGGCCTGACGGTGTTGACTCACGCTTGATTCTCCAACGTTGGGCTGTAGACCCGCGGTGCATTCTTCTGAGGCAGATGGATGAGATTGAGGTTGTGGCGACGGGCCCATTGCACGGCAAGGCCCGTGGGCGACGACAGGCTGACCAGGGTCTGGATGCCAGCGCGCAAGACTTTCTGGATCAATTCGAGGCTGCAGCGGCTGGTGACAATCGCCAGGCCGCCAGCGGTCGGGATTTTTTGCCGGATCAATCCGCCGATCAGTTTGTCGAGGGCGTTGTGCCGGCCGATGTCTTCGCGGCCCAGCAGCAACTCGCCCTTGTCATTCATGAACACTGCGGCATGCACCGCACCGCAATGTTGGCCCAAGGGCTGGAAGGCACCGATGCGCTCGCGCAGGCCATCAAGCCATTCGACCGGCGGCAATGGGGCGCCGGGCAATACTTGAAGGTCAGGCAACGCCTGCTCGACTGCTTCCACGCCGCACAACCCGCAACCGCTGGTGCCGGCCAGTTGCCGACGCTGCTGCTTGAGGTTCCAGAACGCGCGGTTGGCGATGGTCACTTGCGCGTATTGCGCCGATCCCGAGCCGCTGAGTTGCAGGTCATAGATGTCCGTGGCGTCCTGGATGATGCCGCTGCCCAGGCTGAAGCCGACGATGAAATCTTCCAGGTCCGTGGGCGTCACCAGCATGACCGCCTGGCTGATGCCGTTGAAGGCAATCGCCAGCGCGACTTCCTCGGCCAGCGCAGTGCTGGCCGATTCGGAGTATTCGAGATTGCTATAGCAGTACGTCTGGCTTGCGGAGGGCGCGGGCGCTTCGAGGGCAGGCGCCGCGCATGCAGGGCGCTTGGTGTTCATGGCATCACCGACGGTTTGATCAGCTTTAAGACTAGGCGCGGCAAGTTGTCACGTCTAATCGCTAATACTGATCTGCCGATAGATGCCGTCGATCAAGCGCCGATCAGCGATTGTTGATAGAGGGCAAAACAGGCTTCTGCCAGCGCCGAGCGTGGCGCGCTGCGACGCATGATCAGCCCCAGGCGTCCGAGGGTCTGGGCGTTCTCGATCGGTTGCAGGCGCAAGTGTTCGGTCAGGCCTTCGAGGCCGCCGTTCAATGGCATTACGGCGCAACACAAGCCGCCGTGCACGGCTTGTAACAGTTGATGCACGGCATCGGTCTGCAGCAACGGTTGCGGGGTCAGGCCACGGCTGTGGAAGTTGTGGTCGATGGACTGGCGAAAGTGCATGCCGCTGGTGAGCATGCCCAGCGGCAGTTCGATCAAGGATTCCCAGCTCAGCGGTGCCTCGCCAAAGCTGAAGAAGCGTTGATCATAGAGCAGGCCCATGCGGGTTTCGCTGAAGGCCAGTGAGTCGAAGTGTTCGGTATCGAGGCGTTCCAGGTAGGAAACGCCGAGGTCCAGGCGATTGTTCGCCAGTTGCTCGAGGATCTGCTCGGAACTCAGGGCCGAGAGTTCGAAGCGCAGGTTTGGGTGCTCGGCGTGCAAGCGTTGCATCAGTGGCAGCGGATCGAAGCTCGACAACGGCACTACGCCCAGGCGCAAGGTGCCGACCAGATTGCCGCGACAGGCGGCTGCCTCGGCGTACAAGCCGTCGTAGGCCGCCAACACCGTGCGCGCCCAGGCCAGCACCCGCTCGCCTGGCGCGGTGAAGCCTTCGAAGCGCTGGCCGCGATTGACCAACGGCAGGTCGAGTTCTTCTTCGAGGCTGCGCAGGCGCATGGACAGGGTCGGCTGAGTGATGTGGCAACGCGCGGCGGCCTGGCCGAAATGGCGGGTTTCGTCGAGCGCGATGAGAAATTTCAGCTGCTTGATGTCCATCTGCGCTCCAAGGGGTGGGAAGGTGCGGATTCTATCGCAAGCGGGGTCATTGGTCGGGTTGGATTCGCAGGTGACGACCGTGGTCTAGGCTTTGACGTCTGGAACCCGAAACCCAAGGAGAGTGCACCATGAGTCTTTTGAGCTTTGTGAAGGAAGCAGGCGAAAAATTGCTGGATTTGCTGACGCCAGGTAACGCCAACGCCAGTGAGCAGTTGAAGGAGCACATCAGCAAGGTCGGCCTGGGCAACCCGAATGTGCAGGCGACGGTCGACGGCGACAAGGTCACGGTGACCGGTGAAGTGGCGAGCCAGGAAGAGAAGGAAAAGATTCTGCTGGCGGTGGGTAATATCGCCGGGGTTGGCAGTGTGGATGATCAGATCACCGTGACCGGCCCGGTCGTGAAAGCGGCGGTATTTGTCACCGTGGTGAAGGGTGACACCCTCAGCGCGATTTCCAAGCGCGTGTACGGCGATGCCAACAAGTACAACAAAATCTTCGAGGCCAACAAGCCGATGCTGTCGCACCCGGACAAGATCTATCCGGGGCAGTCGTTGCGGATTCCTGAGTAACACGAGGCCCGTAGGAGCTGCCGCAGGCTGCGATCTTTTGACCTTGACGCAATTAAGATGAAAAGATCGCAGCCTGCGGCAGCTCCTACGGTCAATCAAAGTCCCGCAATCAAATCCCGATAATCCCCGACCGCCGCAAACTCCGCCGTATCCTTCGGCCCCTTGCGGCTGTCCGGCTCGCGCACGGCCAGCAAATGCGCCACGCCAAAGTCCCGTGCACTGCGCAGGATCGGCAAGGTGTCGTCGATGAACAGGCTACGCGCCGGATCGAAATCGATATCGGCTTGCAGCGCATCCCAGAATTGCGGGTTTTCCTTGGGGAAGCCGTAGTCATGGGAACTGATCAAGCGTTCGAAGTAGGGCGCCAGTTCGATTTTTTCCAGCTTCAACGACAGCGCATCCCGATGGGCATTGGTGATCAGCACCACGCGCTTGCCCGCCCGTTTGATCGCCGCCAGAAAGGTGTCGGCATCCGGACGCAGGGCGATCAGGTGCGCGGTTTCCAGTTTCAGGTCGCGCACCGACAGCTTCAGTTCGGTGCTCCAGAAGTCCAGGCAGTACCACTGCAACTGGCCGGCATTGCGCTCGAACAACGGCTGCAATTCCATCTCGGCCATGGCCCGGCTGACCCTGTGCAGTTCGGCGTAACGCTGGGGCAGGTGCTCCATCCAGAAGTGATTGTCGAAATGCAGGTCCAGCAGCGTGCCGTCCATGTCCAGCAGAACGGTATCGATGTCGGACCAGGGTAATGAAGGCATGGCAACGTCTCGGGCAGTAGAAAGATTTCTGGCGTAAACAATCGGGAAAGCCGCGTTATAGTAGCGCGTTCACGCCAAGGAGCTTTGCATGCGCCAGAAACCCACCATACTCGCCCGCGAAATTGTCGCCACCAGTCGATTGTTCTGCGTGGAAGAGATGAAGCTGCGCTTTTCCAACGGCGTGGAGCGCACGTATGAACGCCTGGTCGGCAAGGGCGCCGGGTACGGCGCGGTGATGATCGTGGCGATGCTCGATGCCGAGCATGCGGTGCTGGTCGAGGAGTATTGCGGCGGCACGGATGCATATGAAATGTCATTGCCCAAGGGCTTGATCGAGCCGGGTGAAGACGTGCTGGCGGCGGCCGAGCGCGAACTCAAGGAAGAGGCCGGATTTGGCGCGCGGCAACTGGAGCACCTGACCGAGTTGTCGCTGTCCCCCGGTTACATGAGCCAGAAGATCCAAGTGGTGCTGGCCACCGACCTCTACGAAGAGCGTCTGGAAGGCGACGAGCCCGAGCCGATGCGGGTGGACAAGGTCAATCTGCGTGAACTCTCGGCACTGGCGCAAAACCCGCAGTTTACCGAGGGCCGTGCCTTGGCGGCGCTGTACCTGGCCCGAGACCTGTTGACTCAGCGCGGAGCGTTCCAGCCATGAATTTCCCACACCCGATGATGGCATCGGTGATTGAACTGGCCTTGCAGGCCGGTGATGCGATCCTGCCGTTCTGGCGCACAGGCACGGCCGTCACGGCAAAGGCTGATGATTCGCCGGTGACCGCTGCCGACCTGGCTGCTCATCACCTGATTCTGGCCGGGTTGACGGCGCTCGATCCGAGCATCCCGGTGCTCTCCGAAGAGGACGCCAACATTCCCCAAAGCGTGCGGGCCGGCTGGCAGCGCTGGTGGCTGGTCGATCCGCTGGATGGCACCAAGGAATTCATCAGCGGCAGCGAAGAGTTCACCGTCAACATCGCGCTGATCGAAAACGGTCGGGTGGTGTTCGGCGTGGTGTCGATGCCGACCAACGGGCGTTTTTACGTCGGTGGCGCTGGTCTCGGTGCCTGGCGCGGCGATAAAGGTGGTACGCCCGTGGCGATCAAGGTGCGTGATGCATTAGCGCCCGGTGAGTCCTTCACCGTGGTGGCCAGCCGTCGCCATTCGAGCCCGGAGCAGGAGCGCTTGCTGGCCGGGTTGAGCGCCAGCCTTGGCGAGCTGCAACTGGCCAATATCGGCAGTTCGCTGAAGTTTTGCCTGCTGGCCGAAGGCGCCGCGGATTGCTATCCGCGCCTGGCACCGACTTCCCAGTGGGACACGGCGGCAGCGCAAGGTGTGCTGGAAGGCGCGGGCGGTGAAGTACTGGAGTTGAGCGGTGAGCCGTTCAGCTATCCGGCGCGGGAGTCGCTGTTGAATGCGTTCTTCCTGGCATTGCCGGCGAAGGCAGCCTGGCGGGAGAAGCTGCTGGAATTGGCGCGGTCCTGAGATTCACACCTTTTTGTGGCGAGGGAGCTTGCTCCCGTCGGGGCGCGAAGCGGCCCCAATGCTTTATTGCGGCTACTGTGTAGCCTGACGGGAGCAAGCTCCTTCGCCACAGGGTTTCTTACCGATCTGAAGTTCAGCGGTGCAACACGTACTGCCCGACAAACCTCACCGCATCCTCATCACGACCTTCATTGACGACCCGCGTATGCAGCGTCAACCGCGCTCGGCTGTATCGCTGGAAGGTGGTCAGGAATTTCTTCCAGATCACCGGGTCCGGCGCCTGGCAAATGGCGTGGGCATCCCCCGTCACCGGCAGCGGATAGCTGATCTGCCCTTCCTGAATCACGATGTGCCCGTCGGTAATGCCTTCCTCCTTGAGGCGCAAATGCAGCCAGCCCCAACCGGCCAGGACCGCGCCGCAATACAGGCTGCCGCCGAACATGGTGCTCTTGTGGTTGACGTTGGCTTCCAGCGGCAAGTGCAGGCGCAGTTGCTGGTCATGCCAGTCGAGCACTTTGAGGCCCATGTCCCGGGTGAGGGGAATGTCATGATGGAGAACGGATTCCAGTTGTCGACTGTCGCGGCTCATTCAGGGGCCTCTGGCGTGAAGTGGATGATTGGACGGTAGCTCAGTCGAGATCGTCAGGGTGGGCCGAGGCACCACTGTCGGCGAAACTCAGACCGTGCTTGCGCAGTTTGTCATGCAAGGTCTTGCGCGGAATGCCGAGGGCTTCGGCAACGCTGCGCACGGAGCTGTGCGAGCGTGCCAGTTCGGCGGCGATGAGGGTTTTTTCGAAGTTCTCCACTTGCTCGCTCAAACCGCCGCTGACGACTTCGACCCTGTTGCCAGCGCCGCCATCCGGCGTGCTGTTGTCGAGGGCCAGTTCCAGCCCGAGGGCAAAACGTTCGGCGGCATTTTGCAGCTCGCGCACGTTGCCGGGCCAGGTGTGGCGCAGCAGCAACGCACGTTGCCCCGGTTGCAGTTCATGGGGTGGCAAGCCGTGGCGGGCACTGGCTTCATCGGCAAAATGCTGGAACAGCATCAGCGCATCTTCGCCCCGTTCACGCAGCGGTGGAATCCGTAGCGGCGCGACGTTCAGGCGGTAATACAGGTCGGCACGGAAACGCCCCTGATCCGCCGCCTGGCGCAGGTCTTCCTTGGTGGCGGCAATGATGCGGATGTCCAGCGGGATCAGTTGATTGCCGCCCAGGCGTTCGACCACCCGCTCTTGCAGCAAGCGCAGCAACTTGACCTGCACATCCAGGCTCATGCTTTCGATTTCATCGAGGAACAGCGTGCCGCCATTGGCGAATTCGAACTTGCCGATGCGACGTTTCTGCGCGCCGGTGAAGGCGCCGGGCTCGTGGCCGAACAGTTCGCTTTCGACCACCGATTCGGCCAGGGCACCGGCGTTGATCGCCACGAACGGACCGTTGCGACGGCTTGATAAATCGTGCAGCGCCCGGGCCACGACTTCTTTGCCAGCGCCGGTTTCGCCGAGGATCAGCACGTCGGCCCTGGTCGCCGCCAAGGCGCCGATCTGCTCGCGCAGGCGCAGCATCGAAGGTGAGTGGCCGACCAGGCGCGTGCTCAGCTCGTTGCGGTCGCTCAAGGCCAACCGCAGGCTGCGGTTGTCCAGCACCAGTCGGCGCAGGGCCAATGCGCGGCGTACGCTGTCGAGCAGGGCGTCACTGGCGAAGGGTTTTTCCAGAAAGTCATAGGCTCCGGCGCGCATGGCCTGAACCGCCAGCGGCACATCGCCGTGGCCGGTGATCAACAGCACCGGTAGCTCCGGGTCCTGGGCGTGCAGTTCGGTCAACAGTTCGAGACCGTCCATGCCGGGCATGCGGATGTCGCTGACCACCACCCCTGGCCAGTCGCGTTCAAGTTGCGCGGCCAGGCCCTTGGCTTCGGCCAGTGGCAGGATTTTCAGGCCCGCCAGATCCAGCGTTTGACTCAGGGCTTGGCGCAAGTGGGGATCGTCGTCGATCAACACGACCTGAATGCGGTTGTCGATGGTCATGCACTTCGGTCCTCGGACGGTTGCAGGCTCACGCCCGGTGCGCCTGCGCGCAGCTTCAGGGTAATCAGGGCGCCGCCCTCCTTGTGGTTGGCGAACGACAGTTCACCGCCGAAGGCGCGCATCAGGGTTTCGCAAATCGCCAGCCCCAGACCGAGGCCCTGGGTTCGGGTCTTGGTGGTGTAGAACGGCTCGCTGGCGCGCCCAAGGGCTTCCATGCAAAAGCCTGGGCCGTTGTCGCGAATGTACAGGTTGACGCCATCGGCCGTGGATTGGGCACTGAGCCAGAGTTTACGTGGCGGGCCTTTTTCCGTCAGGGCGTCCAGGGCATTGGCCAGCAGGTTGCCGAGCACCTGGCGCAGGCGGGTTTCCCCGGCCTCGACCCACAGGGTGGCGGCGGGCAAGTCGCGGATCAGTTCGACTTCCATGCTGCGTCGACGCTTGGCCAGCAAGGCCAGGGCATCGTCCAGCGCCGGTTGCAGGGCGACGCTTTCCGGGGCGTGGCGGTCGCGCCGGGCAAAGGCGCGCAGGTGGGCGATGATCGAGGCCATGCGACCAGTCAATTCGCTGATCAGCTTGAGGTTGCCTCGGGCGTCGTCGGTGCGCTGGTGATCGAGCAATACTTCGGCGTTTTCCGCATAGCTGCGAATTGCTGCCAGCGGCTGATTGAGTTCGTGGCTGATGCTCGCCGACATGGTGCCCAGCGCCGACAACTTGCCGGCCTGCACCAGATCATCCTGGGCGCGGACCAGCTCTTGCTGGGCCTGCTCGCGTTCCAGCACTTCCTGTTTCAGGCGTCGGTTCAGGCCCTCGAGATCGCTGGTGCGCTCGGCGACCCGGCCTTCCAGCTCGCGGCGGGCCTTGGCTTCGAAAGCGATGCGTTCGAGGTAGTGGCGACGGCGCTGCATCATCAGGCCAAGCAACAGCATCAACACCAGCAACGTTGCGCCACCGATAGCCACCACTGTGCGCACCGGGCGGTCGATCAAGGTGCGCGGGGCGAGGATGCTGACGTCCCAGCCGGTTTCAGCGATCTGCCGGGTCTGGGTCAACCAGGCATTGGTATTGAGCTTCAGCGGTTTTGGGTCGCGGGTTGGATAGGGCTGGATCGCCGTGATGGCTTTGCTTTCGTCTTCGCTCAACGGGCGGGTCGAGCGGAATCGCCACTCCGGTCGCGAGGTGAGAATGACCACGCCGTTGTGGTCGGTCAGCAGCAGTTGTTCCGGGGTTTTGCCCCAGAGGCTTTCGGTGTGGTCGAGGTCGACCTTGACTACCAGTACACCAACGATTTTTTCGCCATCACGTACGCCGGCGGCAAAGAAGTAACCGCGCTTGGCGGATGTCGTGCCCAGGCCGAAAAAGCGCCCGAGGCGCCCGGCCATGGCTTCGCTGAAATACGGCCGGAAGGAAAAATTACGCCCGACAAAACTGTCGTGTTTGTCCCAGTTGGAGGCGGCCAGGGTCTTGCCGGTGGCGTCCATCAGGTACATGACTTCGGCACCGGTCTGGGTGGCGATGTTTTTCAGCAAGCGGTTGGCATTGCCTTGGGTGACGCCATCGTCCGGCGCGCCGAGCACGGCACGCAAGGCCGGCAGGTCGCCGAGGATTTGCGGCAACACTTCATAGCGGTGCAGGGTACCCAGCAGGTTGGCGACGTAGAGGTCGAGGGTCTGACGATTCTGGCTGGCCAGCTCGCTGCGGTAGTAACGCTCGGCGAGATGCTCCAGCGGCCACAGCAACGGTGCCAGGCACAGTGCCAGCAGGGCCAGGCTGCGCCAACGGGGTCTGGGAGGAAGAGTTGGTTTCATGAGCAGCATGCGCCTGTGGGTACAGGCGCATTATGCCTAGGCTTGCCCGCCTTGGGTCAGTTGCATCTTGATTGGCGAGTTTCAGCCGGCCTGTCAGGCAAA
Source organism: Pseudomonas sp. IT-P4 (assembly GCF_949767755.1). NCBI lineage: Bacteria > Pseudomonadati > Pseudomonadota > Gammaproteobacteria > Pseudomonadales > Pseudomonadaceae > Pseudomonas > Pseudomonas sp. IT-P4. The sequence continues at coordinate 156,120 of NZ_CATKPX010000034.1, forward strand.
GACATCGGCGTCCCTGAAAAATACCCCGGCCTGATCTTTCGCCGACAGCTGCGGCGTGCCTTGCAGTTGCCAGTCGATGGCCAGGTCCGGGTCGTCCCAGCGAATGCTGCGCTCGGCCGATGGCGTGTAGTAGTCGGTGGTTTTGTAAAGAAACTCGGCAAATTCGCTCAAGACCACGAACCCGTGGGCGAAACCTTCCGGGACCCAGAGCTGGCGATGATTGGCGGCAGACAGGCGCACAGCGACCCATTTACCAAAGTGAGGCGAGCTGCGACGGATGTCTACGGCGACGTCCAGCACTTCACCGACCGTGACGCGAACCAGTTTTCCCTGGGTATTTTCCAGTTGGTAATGCAGGCCGCGCAGCACGCCCTTCTGCGAACGGGAGTGATTGTCTTGAACGAATTCAGTCTCCAGCCCGGTGGCCTCTTTGAATGCCCTGGCGTTGAAGCTCTCGTAGAAGAAACCACGTTCGTCACCAAAGACCTTGGGTTCGAGGATCAGAACACCGGGCAGGTCGGTGGTCACTACATTCATGGTGGCTCTCCAGCAGTGTGCGTTTAATGGCCGCCATTCTTGCGCAAAGTGCTGATCGAGGCGAGTACCAGAACAAAACCTGTGGGAGCAACTGTGTTCACAAATGCCCTCATACCAGTTCCGGGGGGTTGCGTATCGCCCGAACCAGTGGCGATATAGGCGCCTAATAAAATTTCAGGGGTCGTTGTATGCCGCTCGCCACGTTGATTCATCGCGCCAGTTTGCCCAGCCCGCAGGTGTCTGCGGAGCAAGCGCTAGGGCTGCTGGAAGAACATTACGGGTTCAGTGGCAGGTTGCAGGCCCTTGGCAGCCAGCAAGACCTGAACTACCGCGTCGACAGCGAGCGGGGACGTTTCGTCCTGAAAATCTGCCGTGGCGACTACTCGGTACTGGAACTCCAGGCACAACATGCCGGGCTCAAGCATCTGGGCGAACATCCCGATGTACATGTGCCGCGTGTTATCACGGCGAAAAACGGTGCAGACCTGCTGTCGCTGGACGTGGATGACCAGGCGGTCCACGTTCGCCTGCTCGACTACATCGAAGGCCAGCCGCTGACGAGCCTCGCTCGTTTCACCCCGACGGTGGTGTCCGGCTTCGGGCGCCTGTGTGGTGAAATGGACCTGGCCCTGGCGGATTTCGACCATCCGGGGCTGGAGCGAACCCTGCAATGGGACGCCCGCCATGCTCACGCCCTGATCGCGCATTTGCTGCCATTGATCAAGGATGAGGCCCAGCGCAAACTGATTATCGAAGCGTCCGCGCAAGCCGAGCGGCATTTGCAGCCACTGCAGGACAAACTGCCGGTGCAGGCCATTCACATGGACATCACCGACGACAACGTGGTGTGGCAGCGCGATGCGCAGCGCCATTGGCAGCTGCAAGGCGTGATCGATTTCGGCGATCTGGTGCGCACCTGGCGCATTACCGATCTGTCGGTGACCTGCGCAGCGCTGCTGCATCATGGCGAGGGCGATCCGTTCTGCATTTTGCCGGCAATCCAGGCCTATCACGCGGTCAACCCGTTGCAACACGAAGAACTGCTGGCGCTGTGGCCGCTGATTGTCGCCCGCGCGGCGGTGTTGGTGCTCAGCGGCGAACAGCAGATCAGCATCGATCCTGGCAATGCCTACAGCCGCGACAATCTGGTCCATGAATGGGAAATCTTCCGTGTGGCCACGTCGGTGCCGTTGGCGCTGATGGAAGCGGCGATCCTCACCGCCGTCGGCCAGAACCTGCCCACCATCGGCAGCGAAGGTTTCGCACCGCTGTTGCCGAACCTGGTGGGGCGAGAGTTCGCGCTGATAGACCTGGGCGTGCTCAGTCCGCATTTCGAGGCCGGGAATTGGGAGCAGGAGGGCGTCGATCAGCGCCTGCTGGATGAAGCGGCCGCGGCACATGGCCTGGCGGCCAGTCGTTATGGGCAATACCGCCTGTCCCACACCCGCCCGGACAGCGCAGCCGAACCGGACACTTGCCCGTTGCACGTCGAGTTGCGTGTGCCTCAGGGCACGGCGGTCGAAGCGCCGTTTGCCGGGGTGGTGCATCATCCATCGGCGGGCGTGCTGCAACTGGACGGCCCGCAATTGAGCGTGCGGCTTTGGGGCGTCACGCCGTCGCTGCACAGCGGCGCGGCCCTGGTCAAAGGCCAGGTACTGGGCTCGGTCAGCGGGCCATTGATCGTGCAGTTGTGCCGTGGCGCGTCGATCAATGCGCCGTTGTTCTGTACGCCTTCGCGCGTGGCGGCCTGGCAGGCGTTGTGCCCTTCGCCGGCGGCGTTGCTGGGTCTGGCCTGTGACGCAGAAGCCGAACTCGACGGCCCGACCTTGCTGGCCCGGCGCGATGCCAGCTTCGCCCGCACGCAAAAACACTATTACGTCGACCCGCCGCGTATCGAGCGTGGCTGGCGCAACCATTTGATCGACATGCAGGGCCGTTCCTACCTCGACATGCTCAACAACGTGGCGGTGCTGGGCCACGGTCATCCACGCATGGCCGCCGTTGCCAGCCGCCAGTGGTCGTTGCTCAACACCAACTCGCGCTTCAATTACGCAGCCGTGGCCGAGTTCTCCGAACGTTTGCTGAAGCTGTCCCCTGACGGCATGGACCGCGTGTTCCTGGTCAACAGCGGCAGCGAGGCCAATGACCTGGCGATTCGCCTGGCGTGGGCCTACAGCGGCGGCCGCGACATGCTCAGTGTGCTGGAGGCCTATCACGGCTGGACGGTGGGCGCGGATTCGGTGTCGACCTCGATCGCCGACAACCCCAAGGCCTTGAGCAGCCGTCCGGACTGGGTACACCCGGTGACCGCGCCAAACACCTATCGCGGTGAATTCCGTGGCCCCGACAGCGCGCCGGATTACGTGCGCAGCGTCGAACACAACCTGGCGAAAATCGCCGTGCAGAATCGCCAACTGGCCGGATTCATCTGCGAACCGGTGTATGGCAATGCCGGCGGTATCTCGTTGCCCCCAGGCTATTTGAAACAAGTCTATGCCATGGTCCGGGCTCGGGGCGGCGTGTGCATCGCCGACGAAGTGCAGGTCGGCTACGGGCGCATGGGCGATTTCTTCTGGGGCTTCGAAGAACAGGGCGTGGTGCCGGACATCATCACCATGGCCAAGGGCATGGGCAACGGTCAGCCACTGGGCGCGGTCATCACCCGCCGGGAAATCGCCGAGGCGCTGGAGGCCGAGGGTTACTTCTTCTCGTCCGCAGGCGGCAGCCCGGTCAGTTGCCAGGTTGGCATGGCCGTGCTGGATGTGATGCAAGAAGAAAAACTCTGGGAGAACGCCCAGGTCGTGGGCGGGCATTTCAAGAAGCGCCTCGAAGCATTGATCGATATTCATCCGTTAGTGGGCGCGGTGCACGGTTCCGGTTTCTATCTGGGTGTCGAACTGATCCGCAACCGCGAAACCCTGGAACCGGCCACCGAAGAAACCACCGCACTGTGCGATCGTTTGCGTGAACTGGGGATCTTCATGCAGCCGACCGGCGATTACCTGAACATCCTCAAGATCAAGCCGCCGATGGTCACCTCGCGCCAAAGCGTGGATTTCTTCGTGGACATGCTGTCGAAGGTGCTCGCGGAAGGGCTGTAAACACATCCCCCTGTAAATGCGGGCCAATGTGGGAGCGGCGGTGCGACGATTCGACTTGCTCGCGAAGAGGCCGGTATATCCGACGCAAATATTGCGCCTGGAATGCCGCTTTCGTCGGAACGCCGCCCGGAGCAAACCCGCTTCCACATGGATGGTGGTTTTAATTCGATTGATATCGGCTTTTTATCGGTTGTTTTTGTAACGGTGGATGTAAGGTGCTTCAAAAGCCGATATTTATCGGATATAAAGTGGCCAGTCCACGGCGTGTACCAATGCGCTTCCATTTCTGTCAGGTATCAATGTCACTCCGGAGTCCTGAGCCATGACCACGTTGAACAGCACCCCTCGCGCCGACGGCTTCTACATGCCAGCCGAATGGGCACCCCAAACCCAGGCCTGGATGATCTGGCCCGAGCGCCCGGACAACTGGCGCCTGGGTGGCAAACCGGCACAAGCCGCCCACGTGGCAGTGGCCAAGGCCATCGCCCGCTTCGAACCGGTAACCGTGGCGGTTTCCGCCGGCCAGTACGAAAACGCCCGCGCCCGTCTGGATGTGCCGAATATTCGTGTGGTTGAAATGTCCAGTGACGACGCCTGGGTCCGCGACACCGGCCCGACCTTTGTCATCAACAACAAGGGTGAAGTCCGTGGCGTGAACTGGGATTTCAATTCGTGGGGCGGTTTTGACGGCGGCCTGTATTCGCCGTGGAACCGTGACTCGCAGGTCGGCGGCAAGATCCTCGAGATCGAGCGCAGCCCGCGCTACCGCACCGAAGGCTTCGTGCTGGAAGGCGGTTCGATTCACGTCGACGGCGAAGGCACCCTGATCACCACCGAAGAATGCCTGCTCAACCGCAATCGCAACCCGCACATGAGTCGCGCAGAAGTCGAAGCGGTCCTGAGTGCGAACCTGGCTGTGGATAAAATCATCTGGCTGCCGGATGGCTTGTTCAACGACGAAACCGATGGCCATGTGGATAACTTCTGCTGCTACGTGCGCCCGGGTGAAGTGCTGCTGGCCTGGACCGATGATCCGCAAGACCCGAACTACCCGCGCTGCCAGGCAGCGATGAAAGTGCTGCAAAGCAGCACCGACGCCAAGGGCCGCCCGTTCACGGTGCACAAGATGCCGATCCCGGGTCCGCTGTTTGCGACCGAGCAAGAGTGCGCCGGTGTCGATCCGGTCGACGGTACGCAGGAACGTAATCCGACTGTTCGCCTGGCCGGTTCCTACGTGAACTTCCTGATCGTCAACGGCGGCATCATCGCGCCGTGCTTTGACGATCCGCAGGATGGCCCGGCAAAGGAGATCTTGCAGAACCTGTTCCCGCAACATGAAGTGGTGATGGTGCCTGGTCGCGAACTGTTACTGGGGGGCGGCAATATTCACTGCCTTACCCAGCAACAACCCGCGCCGCACAAGGAGTGAGTGAAGCCGTAACAGCTTGAGTTGATTGCAAAATTCCTCAGGCTGTCGATCAGCCACCATTGTTGCACGGAGCCCGCGGCCCTACAGGCCTGCGGGCTTTTTTGTATCTACAAGGACACACTTCAGAAACCTTGGCACAGCTCTTGTATCTCTGCTGTTGTAACTCGGGGAGGGGGAGGACTTCGATGTTCTGTCATAAACCTTGGATAAGTTAGCCGCTCACAAACCGGGAGAGAGCGCTGAAATGAACGCCGAAGTGAATGTTGTGGGCGAAAAGGCGTTGCATCCCCTGGCAGTAAATAGCGAATCGCTCCAGATCCTGGCGCACTGGTTCAAGTCCAATGGAATGCGTCAGATCAGCGAAACTGATCCGCGCCGGACGATGATCGAGCGTTACCCTGCTGGTTTATTCAGCGAAGCGGAACTGGATGCGTTGTGGGATGTGATGGAAGGATAAGAAGAAAAACAACGGATTGAACAAGAAAAGCGCTGCCGGGATGGCAGCGCTTTTTTTTCCCGCCGATTCATGCAATCACCAAGACCTCACAGGGTTTTGTGAGGCAACCATTCGACCGATTCAAGCAACAGACTGAAAGCCAATCCGGCGTTTTTCCGGGGCCGCTGCGGCACTAACCTGCCGACATCGAATTTTCCTGAATTTCTGTCGGAGCTTTCCCATGATCCTGCATTACATCTACGACCCCTTGTGCGGTTGGTGCTACGGCGCCAAACCGCTGGTGCAAGCCGCCCAGGCTGTGCTGCCCGTGATTGCACACGGTGGCGGCATGATGACGGGGGCCAATCGGCAAAAGGTTTCGCCACAACTGCGCAATTACGTCATGCCTCACGACCGGCGCATCGCCGAATACAGCGGGCAGCCGTTCGGTGAAGCCTATTTCGAAGGGTTGCTGCGTGATCACAGCGCCGTGTTCGACTCGGCGCCACCCATCGCTGCGGTGCTGGCTGCCGAGCAAATGACCGGTCGCGGGCTGGAGTTGCTGGGAAATTTGCAAAGTGCTCACTACGTTGAGGGGCGCCGCATCGCCGACGAGTCGGTACTGTTTGAACTTGCCCAGGGCATGGGGCTGGACCGCGAAGCCTTCGAAAAAGCCTTCAGGTCGGCCGACACCGAAGGCCATATCAGGAACAGCCGTGCTCTTCTGGCCAAGGTCGGCGGGCAGGGCTTTCCGACCCTGGCGCTTGAGCACGATGACCAATTCACCCTGATCGATATCGGGCCATGGCTAGGCAAGCCCCAGGCATTTGCGCAGTGGCTGGGTCAGTCGCTACCTGATCAGGGGGCATCCATTTCCGTAGCAGCCTGTGGCCTCAATGGCTGCGATGATTGAATATTCCTGCCGCGTAAAGCCATTTCTTAGACGGTTTTCGCCTGTTTTTAGAAGATTCATGAAATTGACACATCGTTGAGGGCGCAGCTACGATTCGGCCCAACGCCTGTGGCCGACTGCCACGATCAACAATTATAAAAAGGCCCGCTGCGAGAAATCGTGGGCGGGCCTTTTTGTTTTCGCCATGAAAAAAGAGCGCGATAGCGCCGTTTCGGCCGTTCGACACAGCGCGTATCAACCGGAAATAAGGAAAAGAACACGATGTTGAACAAGCGAATCAGCCTGATCGCTCTGGGGATGTTGAGTGCGACACAGGCCATGGCGAACGACCAGGCCGAATCCAAGGGTTTTGTTGAAGACAGCAGCCTCAAAGTACTGCTGCGTAATGCTTACATGAACCGTGACTACAAAGACGGCAACCCGGATAAATCCGAGTGGGGCCAGGCGGCCATCGGCACGTTCTCGTCCGGCTTCACCCAAGGCACAGTCGGTGTGGGGGTGGACGCTTTCGGCCTGTACGCCCTGAACCTGGAACGCAGCGAGGACCGTAGCGGCGCGCAAGGCATCGATTTCTTCAAGAAGGGCGACAGCGGCCAACCGGCCGACGACCTGTCCAAGGGCGGCGCGGCGATCAAGTTCCGCCTGTCCAGCACCACCCTGACCTACGGCGACCAGATGCCGGCCCTGCCGGTGCTGAACTACGACAACTCGCGCCTGCTGCCGGAAAGCTACACCGGCACCTTGATCACCTCCAAAGAGATCAATGGCCTGCAACTGGACGCCGGTCGCTTCACCGCCGAGTCGCGAAAAAGCGCCGAAGGCCGTGACAGCGGTGGCTTGAAGTCGATCAACGTATTGGGCGGTAGCTACCAGTTCACCGAGCAATTCAAGGCCGCGCTGTACGCTTCCGACGTCGAAGATGTGCTGAAGAAGCAATACGTGAACGCCAACTACGTGTTCCCGATCGACAAGGATCAGTCCCTGACCCTGGACTTCAACGGCTACCGCACCAAGCTGGAAGATTCCTACGTCCGCGAAAACGGTATCACCGGCGACGACAACAAGATCTGGAGCCTGGCGGCCACCTTCATCACCGGCCCGCACTCGTTCACCCTCGCTCACCAGCGCAGCACCGGCGACAGCAACCTGGGCTACGCCTACGGCGGCTACCAGAAAGACCAGGGTCGCATCGGCGACGGCGGCAATACCATCTACCTGGCGAACTCCTACTGGTCCGACTTCAACGCCGAAGACGAACGCAGCTGGCAGGTCGGCTACGGCCTGGACTTCAGCACCTTCGGTGTACCGGGCCTGAGCTACAACGTGGCCTACGTGCGCGGTGACAACATCACCACCTCCACCAGCGAAGGCGGCACCGAGCGCGAGATCTTCAACCAGATCAAATACGTCGTCCAAAGCGGCCCGGCCAAAGACCTCAGCGTAAAACTGCGCAGCTCCGTCCTGCGTGTGTCGCAGAAGTCGAGCGAGTACAACGTCAGCGGCAACGAAGTGCGTGTGTTTGTGGATTACCCGATCAACGTCTTTTGATGATGGGGTGTGGTGTCGAGGTTTGATGCAAGGCTGAGAATGAAGAAGCCCCGGCTGGTTCGGGGCTTTTTTGTGCTGTTGATTTGCTCATGTCGCCAAAACTCGATTTCGGTAACACGTCTTTCGAACGTGTCGTCCGCGGCGACATGTTCGGAAGACGTGTCGCAAAAAGTGAAAAATTGCGACACGTCTTAGCACTTCAAATCGATTGCTCGCATATACGGCAATGCCGTATAGTTGGGTCCATGTTCACGATTATCGAAACCGAAATTTTCAAGCGTTATGCTGAATCCATCTGGGACGATGGCGAACGTCATGAATTCATTACCTGGCTGGCGGCTAATCCGCTGGCCGGCGATGTGGTTCCTGGCAGCGGTGGTCTTCGCAAGGTCCGTTGGTCCCGTAACGGGATGGGCAAACGAGGCGGTACCCGTGTCATTTACTACAACACGCTTTCTGAAGGCTCAATCTGGTTGTTAATCGCCTACACCAAGGCGAAGTTCGACAATTTACCCGCGGCCTTCCTCAAGCAACTGAAGGAGGAAATCAGCAATGGTCAATGAACTGGAGCAATTCCAGCAGGACTTGCTGGACTCTGTGCGTCAAATGAAAGCAGGCAAAGCCGCTCGCGTGACAGAGGTGCCGTTGTCTACGGCAGCTGAAGCACGGGCCAAAGTCGGTGTATCTCAAAGTGCATTCGCCAAGCTGATTGGAGTCAGTTTGCGAACGTTGCAGGATTGGGAGCAGGGGCGGCGGCAACCGACGGGAGCAGCGCAGACGCTGTTGCGTGTGGCGAGTCAGCATCCTGAGGCATTGCGTGACCTTCAAGCGATTTAGCTAAGAAGGCAAACTCCATTCTCAACTCATCGCCGACTTTTGAGAAAGTCGGCAGGTTTCTCGATGGGCGCCAGTACTTTGTATGCCTTCTCTTTAATTCATTACACCACGTAACGAATGAAGTTCCCGCCCCCACCTTTATCCCCTCCCGCCAACCCCATACATTCATCTCCAACGCCTCTCCCATCATCCCGACGGGAAGGTCACTGGAGTTGCCCTCATGCCTTTCGTAACCGTACGCATTACCCGCGATGGCGTTACCACTGAGCAGAAAGCTCAGGTCATTGCCGAGATCACTGAAACGCTGGAGCGCGTGCTCAATAAACGCCCTGACCTGACCCACATCGTGATCGAGGAAGTCGACACCGATAACTGGGGTTACGCCGGCATCACCACCACCCAGTACCGCAAGCAACTGGCCGAGACGCAAGGGCAGTCATGACGTCCTCCGTCACCATCGATTTCATTTCCGATGTGGTGTGCCCCTGGTGCGCACTGGGGGCGACGGCGCTGGAGCAGGCGATCGAGAACGTGGCCGGGGAAGTCTCGGTCGAGCTGACCTACAAGCCATTCGAGTTGAACCCGGACATGCCGGCCGAAGGTGAGCAAGCGGTCGAGCACTTGATGCGCAAGTACGGGAGAACGGCCGACGACGTCGCCGCCGGCAAGGCCATGCAGATCGCTCGCGGCGAGGCCATCGGCTTCAAGTTCGATCTGGAGAAGCGCACGCACTTCTACAACACCTTCGATGCGCACCGCTTGTTGCTGTGGGCGTTGCAGGAAGGCCGGCAGGTCGAGCTGAAGAAGGTGCTGCTACGGGCCTACTTCAGCGAAGGCCAGAACCCGAGCGATCACTCGACGCTGGTGCGCCTGGCGACTGAAGCGGGGCTGGATGCGGCAGGTGCGAGCGAGGTGCTGGCGTCCGACGCATTCGCCAGCGAAGTGCGTGAGCTTGAAATTTATTACCGCCAGCACGGTATCAACTCGGTCCCGGCCATGGTGCTGAACGGTCGCCACCTGGTGTCCGGTTCGCAATCGGTCGAGTACTACGAACAGATGTTACGACAAGTGGCGAACGCCCCGGCCGAAGCCTGATTACAGATTTTCTACCCCATTCTTTATTGTCAGAGGTCTTCATCATGAGCATTTCGAAAAAAGTCATCGTCATCACCGGCGCATCCCAGGGTCTCGGCGACGGTATGGTCAAAGCCTTTCGCGAACTCGGTTACCGGATCGTCGCTACTTCGCGCTCGATCAAGCCGTCCACCGATCCGGACATTCACACCGTGGCCGGTGACATCGGCGAGCCGGAAACCGCCCAGCGTGTCATCCGTGAAGCGCTTTCCCGTTTCGGTCGCATCGACACCCTGGTCAACAACGCCGGGATCTTCATCGCCAAGCCGTTCACCGCGTACACCGCAGAAGACTACGCCAATGTGTTGTCGGTGAACCTCAATGGCTTCTTCTATATCACCCAACTCGCCATCGCCGAGATGGAAAAGCAAGGCAGCGGCCACGTCGTCAATATCACCACCAGCCTGGTGGACCACGCCATCGACGGCGTGCCATCGGTGTTGGCTTCATTGACCAAGGGCGGCCTCAACGCAGCAACCAAATCCCTGGCCATCGAATACGCCAAGCGCGGGATCCGGGTGAACGCGGTCAGCCCGGGCATCATCAAGACCCCGATGCACGGCGAAGAAACCCACGCAGCACTGGGCAATCTGCACCCGGTCGGTCACATGGGCGAGATCGATGATATTGCGCAAGCGGTCGTGTATCTGGACGGCGCCAAGTTCGTGACTGGCGAAATCCTGCACGTGGACGGTGGTCAGAGCGCGGGGCACTGAAAGCGCTTTTTCAAACCCCGGATACAACAAAGCCCTCGTATTTCTACGAGGGCTTTGTTTTGTATGGTGCGGCACCAGACGAACGGTATGTTTCGGCGAGACTAGGTTTTTCGGGCGTCTGGAGTTCGCTGGAAAATTCGGCGTACCCCAACTAGTAACTATAAATAAATCAGCTAGTTATGGCGTCCGGTGGAATCGAATTCGGGATTTTTTAGATGTCAGCACATTGTCGGTCTGTAAGTAATTTAGAGCTGCATACGAATGGAAAGCCTCCTGAATTGGAACGTTGTCGATCATCCCTTCCGTAGAGAATAGGCAGGAATCCGCCAAAAGCTGCCGTGGCGACAGGCAGCAGACGGCCAGAAGCGGTCCTCGATCCATGGTCATCTCCTATAAGATGGTGATGCATGTTTTCTTCGTCAGCTCTCAGCGTCAATATGTGTCGTTATGATCTATTTGGGCTGTACCTTCTATACCACTTCCAGTCTCGTCAGATTTTAGGCTCCTAACCATGGCAGTTCGCAAACATATACCTACAGAAACGAAACTGCGGCTGTTTTCGGCGGCTGCCGGTCACTGTCAACGCTCCGAGTGCCTCCAGCCTCTATTCCCTGCTGAAATAGGCGGAGATAAGCATATAGCCGAGATGGCTCATGTTATTCCGCACGGAGAATCGGGACCGCGTCATGAAGAAAGGCCCTCCGGAGAGTTCGAAGCTGACTCCTTTGAAAACCTTATCCTGTTGTGCCCGACATGCCATACGATCATCGACAAGGATCCCGACGGATATAGCCGGGGTACATTGTTAGGTTGGAAAAGTAACCACCTAGCCGCCTTGGCAAACAAGCAAGGAATTCGTGCATACGATGAGCGCGGGCAAGTTAGAGACGCTGTGGTCGCCGCTATGGCCGAAAACAAGGCCGTATGGAAGGAATTCGCGCCCTCTGATGGATCGAGCTTCGAATATGATCCGGAATCTGAAGCGTCTAAGACGTGGGTGCAGAGGATGCGAGGTGTCATACTGCCTAATCATTTCCGCATCCAAGCCATTATCAAGGCGAACCTGCATCACATGACGGAAACTGAGCGGCAGACATTCGCTCGATATCAAGAACATGTTCGAGGTCTCTCAGAACGTCACGTTTGTGGTGTCGCCGGCGGAGCTATCCGCTATCCCACAGAAATGGATGGAATCTTCGAATGAGCTGGCAGGTGAATTACGCACTTAAGTTTATTTGGGCAAATCACGGTGCAGCGTCGGCGCAGCATATCCGCGATGACGCTATCAGGATCACGATCCCTGACCGGCCCGACGTAGTTGCGGTTATCTCGGCCGACTACGCGATCAACGCCGAATTAGCAATGAGATACCATGCAGATTATCCCGACATGGATTTCCTATGCGGATATCGAAAGGAGTGTATCTGGGAAGGCGAGGCGATTAGATATTTAGAAAGCAACACAGTAGGCTGGGGAAATTCCGGCACACTTGGCTCCGCCATTCGCACAGGCGACGTAAAGACTGCGGCCCAGAAGGACTACTTCTTCGCGTATCGGCTTATACGGCAAATGAGATCCGTTACGAACCTCGATAGGGAGTTTGATCGTGTCTTCACGATGACGCTCGCCAGTGGGCGCACCTTCCGGGTAGGCATGATCATGGAGTACGAGCCGACAGCCGATGCCATTCGCACCTTCTGGGATAGGTTTGGCCCCATCGATATTGCCTGGAACATCAATCCCAACGGGCATCCCACTAACAATGCCATCGAAGCAGCGCGAAACCTCGGATGCCAGGTAATGAAATGGGACGAGTTAAAAGAACTGTTGCGGAACCGCTGATGACGGCGTGTGAAGTCGCGAAATACCTACTTAAATCCTGCAAGTCTCTGCAGGAGTTCGAGTCCTTCATGTTTGGCTCTTCGCTGTTCGGTGTGGGCAGCGATTATGACATTCTGATCGTCGGCCCATCTGGCCAGCCTCTGTCCCGACTGAAGGCGGAATTGAGTGTTGCAGGAAAGGAGTTACCGCTCGACGTTCTATATATGCTGCCGGCGGAGGCGGAGGAGACAGGGTTTGTAACGAGCGAAGGATGCATACCTCTCGCGCGATTGGCCGCCTCCGAAAAACGCTAACTTCTTTCACGGCCTTGGTCCGGAGAGTGCTTCCTGGACCACCGGCTCGAGCGTCTCGGCAAAGGAGGAGAAGGGGCAGCCAGCGATAATGTGTGCACTGCGATGCCAAGCGCTCTGTAAGCGCACGTTATGTTGGCTAGGCCACACCATCGACACAAGAATCTACCCGCATACCGCACGCATGTAGATATAGTGATCGATAAATAATTGTCGTGGGGGACTGCATCCGACTTGAAGCGGCCTGCCGAGCCCTGACTCCTTCCATCGTAGGAGCGTGCGAAGCCCACGACCGCCGATGACCGCGCCGTTTTCGGGCTGCGCTCGCTCCTACAATGCCTGCCTAATATTCGGCACACACCGCTATCGGCCAAAAGCGGATGACCGACGACAGGCTTGAATCGGAGGGCGGCTCTCTTAAATATTCGAAAACCTAATAAGATTGGAATAACCGCCCTGTTATTCACTTAAGGTATAAAAAGGCAATTGAACAGAAAATATGAATGCGGTAATGTCAATTTGGCATGAGCGTTTCGCTCATATGTTGCACTTGAGCAGAAAATCCCGAGATACCTTGCTGTGTCCTTAAATGGAAACGGCGGTGGTGCCTGATTTTAGGTATTACCAAGTGGGCTGGCGGCGGCAAGGAACCAATCCGCACCGACGATACCATCTCAATGATTAGCTCCGCTCGTAGGGTAGAGGCAAGCCAGTTTCGGGTTGCTCAAACGTACGCATCTCTGCTCTTTTCCTTCGCGAGAAGGCAGCGGACTAATACAACAAAGGATCATCAAGCAGCATGGATGAATACGCCCCCAGGAAAACCACTAATGAATCAATTTTTTCAATAGATAATTTGCTTGCGGCACTAGGTCTTAGTGAGGCCGAGTATGAGAGTATTCAAGATTTAGAAGAAAAAAATCGATACACGCCAATACATCTCAAAAAAAAGAATGGAGATGATAGGATCGTTTTCGACCCTCATCCACTCGTAAGAAAATTTCAGCGCAGAATAAAAAACAGGCTGTTCAATCAAATCAGATATCCTACGTACCTTTACGGTTCAATTTCTGATCTAGAACACCCACGGGACTATATATCCTGCGCACAACGACATTGTAAAGCCAAGACGATATTAAAAATTGATATAACTTCATTTTTTGACTTTATAGATTATGATTTAGTGTACAAAATTTTCAATGAGTTGTTTTTTTATTCCGACGAAGTATCTGAAGCATTAGCAGATATTTGCACTAGAGAGGGAGTTGTACCACAAGGAGCACCGACATCTAGCTTTATAGCAAACTTGTGTTTTTTTGACGTTGAAGGACAGATCGTTAAAGGGCTAGAGCGGCAAAAACTAAGTTACACTCGATTAACTGATGACATCACTGTCTCATCAGAGATACAGGATAAAGATCTAAATAAAGCAAAATCCACTATCGTATCAATGATCGAGCATGCAGGGTTCAAAGTAAACGAAGCGAAAACAAGTATAGAGTCAATTTCAACAACCGCTTTCAAAATTCATGGGCTGAGAGTTAACAAGGAAACCCCCCAGCTTCCGCGAGATGAGATCAGGGCGATCCGGGCTGCGGTCAACAACCTCAAAATTCTTTCGCGAGAACCCAATGCGAGGACAAGCTTTGACTATAGAAAACGTTATGAAAGCATATCTGGTCGAGTTAATAAACTGGCGCGCACAGGACATCCAAGATATAAAAAACATCGACTAGAACTAAAATCCATATTACCCCTTCCGTCCCAAAAAGATATTCGGCGCTGCCTCACTATGCTTTCTACTTTGATGAGGGACTACGACGTTTTTTGCAGTACCCCACTTTACATGAAACGATATCATCGCCTTCGGCACAGGTTGATACTGTTGCAGAGAGTTTATAAGCATGAAGCAAAAAAAATATGGACGGAGTTGAAAGTGCTAACTCCGACAAAAAGCAAAGCTGAACATGAATTATAAAAAGTACATTTTTTCAATAGCCGTTTTTTCTGCAGCGGTTTTGTGCGCAATCACACTCACATCTATATTTTTGACTCTATTAATAGCTCATAATAATTCTCTAGAATTCTGTTTCTCACCTGGATGTTTTGATTTCGCTGCAAAAGCTTTTCAAGAACCTATAAAAATCTTCAAAATCGGCGTTGAGTTTGGAGCTTACGCATTCACTGCAATCGGAGCGGCAACCGCCATACTGACTTATGTAAATTCTGTAAAGGCAGAAAAAAACAACCGACATTTTCAAAAGCACTCTGAATTCAAAGCTTTTACTTCGGGGCTGGTAGCGCGACCAAACTCTGGTATAAGGCAAGAAAATTTCAACGCTAACAAATACTATGGTTTTTTATTTCCCCTATCGGCTGAGGCATATTTCATCCCCTCCGAACCGTACAACATTATTATCAACAGTATTGAACGGCAGATCGCAGAAACTCAAGCAAACTTTATTCCCGGTGATATACGATCAATTGAACAACATTGCAGGAATATGTTGGCGTATTTCCATTCTTTGGGGATAGCTGTAGAAGAGCCAACAGAGGAAATGTTGATGATGCTTGAGCCCAAAATATTTTCTTTTATAGACAGTATAAATCAACAGTTTACAGATATTGAGATCAGCCTTAGAAATAAGTCAAGGGATTACATACGCAGTATACAATAGTGTCATTTGTCGAACGCTGATTGGCAGTTCGTGCTGGGAACGTAAAAGATACTATCGGATAAAATAAATAGTTAAATATTACTGTCAGCAGATAATGCTCAAGAGCCAACCGTCCGCTGTCGAGAGCGGCAGGCACTGGCCATATTTAGGCGTTCAAATTTGCAAGCACGGGAATGACCTACAGCATTAATTTTTTCGATTGCAAGAGGGTGCATGATGCTTAGCCAAGATAGATATTGCTTAACGATTGATGTTCTTGGTCGAAATCCTGAAGTCGATATATCGAAGGAGGAGTTCGAGAACATTAAGCAATGCAATGCAGCGTTGAATGCCGCTTTAGCTGTCGAAGAAAAATACGAACTAATCACTTGCAATTATTTAGAATATGAGCAAGACCTTTTGAACTGCGCTCTAGCTCATCAGCTGCGGTTCTCAGCTGACTATACTGACATGTTTGATGAGATCACAAAATTTAATAGGCGGATCACAAATATTTTAACTTCGACTCGCATGTACATGGATCATATGCCGAGACATTTAAAAAGATGCCTGCCAGCCGAAGATAAAACTGAAGTTGAGTCTTTTTTTGAGGGGGTCACACATGGCGAATACGACGCATACTTTGAATATGCTTTCCTCGAAGCCTTGAGAAATCATCTTCAGCACGCCGGTCTATGCGTTAGTCAGGTAACTTTAGACAATAGGAATTATCCGGTAAGCGATGGGGGGCGTCTATGGGAAAATCGCACTCTAGTCTTCACCGATAAGAAACTTCTTGATGGAAATCCAGATTTTAAAAAAGCTGTAATTAATAGAATGCCTGATAAGATTGAGCTAACAACCGCAATACGGGTTTACATCGGCTGTATTTCTCGAATACACGATAAAGTTCGCGATAAAATTCAAATATCAGTTGATGCTGCTCGCGCCTCGCTTGAGGAAATACTCAAAAAATATAGCGACCTGTGCGCATCACCCACAAAGATGGTGCACGCTAATCGTTATTCATCTGCTCAAGACAGCCCGGAAGAGGTCGTGCTGATTTTTTTCGAGTGGGACAACATTAGAATCAAGTTGCAAAATAAGAACATGACGAATTCAAATCGTGCACGGCATTATGTCAGTAACCGTACGAATACAACAACGATCCTACCTGAGGCGAGTGACCCTGCCTGATTCAGCGCGGCCATGTGAGCGGCATATTGACGTGGAGGGGGGGCGGGAGTTTCGCCATAGGTTTTCCACGTCTCACATTTTTTGCAAGTGCGAGCGTTCATAGTGGTGGTTGTTTGCTGCGTATGCCGTTCTGGAATGGCTGCTTCTGGCCGTTTTCTGACCTTCGTTTAGAGGTTGAACTGCCAGGATTTTCCTAAGCGATGAGTGAGTAATTGCATGGTCAGCAAATAGTAATAGCGCGTCGATTGAGTGTGCTGGTTTAGGTGGTGATTCAAAAACCACGCAAGGTGTTTTCTCTGCCAAGTCCATGGATTGTCGCGTTGCCAGCGCTCAGCGATCGCTGTTTGGATGGCCCTCGCCTGACGCAGGTGGCGTTGGCGCGTGGTATGCGACCCGGTCAGGACGCCCGTCAGGAACAGGTCCATATCGAATGCCGTGCTCATGCGCGACCACCAATGTAAGCGGCCACCACGACGATACGGTTGTGCCCCAGCTCATAGCTGATTTGTACTCGGGCTTCCTGATCGAGACGTCGGTCGAGTTGATAGCAATGGCCACCGTTGATGGGGGCGGGATGGTGGGTGATTTGCTCATAGCGTTCGCACGCATAGGCTGCCCGCAATTCGTGGAAGCCTTTGAGGTTGTACTGATGGAGGATGTCCCGTGCAGGACGGACGATTCCCCGTTGGAAATCGAGGTAGGTTTCGTTCGGTGCAAGTAGGTTGCGGCTACCGTCGGGTGAGACCTGTTCGGCGAATCTCAGCGCCTCGCGAATATGATCATCCGCCCTGATCCAGCGAGGTGCCGAGGCACCTGAGCGGCCCCCCTTGGTGCCATCCTGGATGTTGATCTTGCCGTATTGTTCGGCCTCACGTTTTAAGCGCGGAAGGTCGGCCAAAATGGCCTCGCGTAAGCGCATGCCGGTGGCTCGCGCTAATTGAGCGATGGCCGCGGCACGCGGCTGCTGGTGTGCGCAAAGCACCTCTACGACCCTCTTCACATGTTCGCGGTCTTGGCCTTGCGGCACCGAACGACGAACACTGGTGCGCCGCATTCCTAGCGCCTTGCTCGGACTCGGTACTTTCACATACTGATCACCGCGAAGCGCTGCCAGGGTCCGATTGACGCTGGACAATCGGTTTTGCGCAGTGGCGATGGCGAGATCGCTGCGCTCAACCAGGTGACGCAGATGCTCCGCGTAATCCAGCAAGGTCTGCCGATCAATCTGCCGTGCGTCATTAATTCCCGGGCCATCCTCCGA
Organism: Pseudomonas sp. IT-P4; assembly: GCF_949767755.1. NCBI lineage: Bacteria > Pseudomonadati > Pseudomonadota > Gammaproteobacteria > Pseudomonadales > Pseudomonadaceae > Pseudomonas > Pseudomonas sp. IT-P4. The sequence continues at coordinate 174,018 of NZ_CATKPX010000034.1, forward strand.
CCGACACCAGCGTACAAACACCAGCCAACGATCACTGTGTGCTTTGACCGTCCCGTAATGCCCGCCGCCAAACAGATCACGTAGCGCCTGTGGCCCGGCATAACTCAGTTGCCGGCCATAGCCAAAATTGCGCCCATCCCGTCTACCGACCAATGCCATGATCGAACTCCTCTCGAAGCCAAAACTTTTAAAACCTTCCCCACGTCATCCCGCCAAGAATGTTGAGTGTTATCAGGGATCAAGGCCCCTGCGACCTGTGAGGGTTGTCCACTAACGCGGGACGTGCGGCTCCTTACGACCGGGAGCTTGGGCATCTCATGATCTGGCCTCCTGGACACTTCCAAAGAAGTGGGCGGGTGGAGGCTGCACTGGCTGACGAAACCGGTGCCGCGAGATCCTGAGTCGGGTGAAGGCAGTGACGTGATGACCGGGGCGTGCCTGACTGTCAGTCAGGTGCAGTCCATTCCGTGGATTGCGGCACCATCATCTGCATCGCTGTTGCTGGTGACTTCGGTGTTTGTCACGCCGATTGTCACGAGGGGGAATGCCGCAAAGCCTTGTACGAGTTGGGCTGCAGCAGCGGTAGGAGCGCCCGTCTCTTTCCAGAAGAAAGAGACGGGCGCAGGTTGGCGCAGTGAAATGGCCAAGCGGATAGGTTGCTGCAGGGCAGCTATAAAGGGGTATGAGTTGCCGCAGTGGGCACACTGGTAAAAGTAGGCATCCATCACATCGCTGTGACCGTGCGAGCCGCCGGACGCTCATCGCACTTTGGGAGAACCACCACGGTGTGGCGTAGCCTCAAAGGTTCTGGCTACCTGGGTTGCTGTCAACGACAGCGCTTGCCCGATCTTTTCTACGCCTGTGGATAATTTGGGTCAAGGCTCGAGTTTTCGGGAATTCTGCGGCTGTGGATGAAATTATCCACCGGTGGAAATCGGTGGTTTTCCACAGACAGTTGCATGGGCTTTAGATTTTTTAAGTGAGGTCCATCCAGACAGGGCGGCTTTGCAGCCCTGTCTGGATGGACCCGCGTGGAAGGGCGGACTGCGGTGATCTCATTGGCTTACCCACGTTTGGATGCGCCACGGCTATTTTGTAGGGCGGTAATGTTGTCGCCGACCGGGTGAGCGAATTCGTGGGGCGTCACATGCCCATGGCGGTTGGCGTCGATGTAGTTGCTCCACCACGCCATGATCAGCCTGCGCTGTTCGAGGAATTCGGCCTTGTGGATATAAGCGGCGCGCACGCGGTTGCGTTCCTTGTGACTCATTTGTCTTTCGATGGCAGCGTCGGTCCATAACCCGGACTCCAGCAGGGCGCTACAGGCCATGGTCCTGAAGCCGTGACCGCATACGTCCTTGCTGGTGTCATAGCCGACGTTGCGGAGCATGGTGTTCACCGTGTTCTCGGACATGGGCTTCCAGTACTTGTGGTCGCCCGGTAGCACCAACTCTGAAAAGCGACTGAGGCTGCGCAGGCGCTCCAGTATTTCGATGACCTGCGGTGATAGCGGAACCATTTGAATGTCGCCGTTCATCTTGGTCCCGCGTGTGGAGTTGCGTACCCCTTCAATCGGTGCGCGCGTATCGGGGATTTCCCACATGGCGCGTTGGAGGTCGAACTCACTCCATCGAGCGAAGCGCAACTCGCTGGAGCGGACGAACACGTGCAGAGTCAGCAGCACGGCAAGGCGCGTCAGTTCGCGGCCGTTGTAGTTGTCGATACGGTGTAGCAGCTCGGGTAGGCGGTTGAGGGAGAGGGCCGGGCGATGGACTGTGCGCGGCGCGTGAATCGAGCCTGCCAGATCCAGTGCAGGATTCATGGTGATCTGCCGAGCCCTTTTGGCCCCGCGCATAATGGTGGATAAGTAGTTCTGTACCCTTAACGCCACATCCATGGTGCCGCGTTCCTTGATGCGCTGGGTGATCTCTAGCAAGTCATGGGTATCGAGTTCAGCGATGGGTCGTTGGCCTATCAGCGGGAAGACGTGGGTACGCAGTCGGCTCATCACGGTTTTTGCGTGTCCTTCGGTCCAGCGACGGGACATGTCGGCGTGCCACTCCAGAGCAACGGTTTCGAAAAGCAGTGCCGCCCGCTGGGCTACAATCTTGGCCTTCTTCTTTTCTTCCATTGGGTCGAGGTTGTCGAGCAGCAATGCCTTGGCTTCGTCTCGCTTACGCCGTGCGACTGAAAGGGTAACTATGGGGTAATTGCCGATGATGAGCGTACCTTCCTTGCCGTTGGGCTTGGTGTACTTCAAGCGCCAGGTCTTCACGCCGTTGGGTTTGACGAAAAGGTACATGCCGCCACCGTCGAACAGCTTGTAGGCGCGCTCGCGGGTTTTGGCCGTGCGGCATTGCAGGTCGCTGAGAGGGATCGCTAGACGTGGCATAGGGGTACGCGCTCCTGACCGGGAAATCGCAGTACCCCTAACATACCCTCGGGGAAGGGGGATTTTGTTGGATCCCGACGGAGGGTCCTGGAACGAAAAAACCCGCCAAATGGCGGGTTTTCGGGGCTTCCAGAGCATTCGGTGGAATGCAGTGGAGCCTAATGTGGTGCCGGCACCAGGAATCGAACCCGGGACCTACTGATTACAAGTCAGTTGCTCTACCATCTGAGCTATACCGGCGTGTCAGGGCGACGATTATAGCGATTGGCTGGCTTCTGTAAACCCCTGAATTCTGACTATTTTTGCTCGAGCTTCAGGTCAGGTGCGCAGCAGGGTTTTCTTGAGTTTCTGGATGGCTTGCCAGGCTCGACTGTTTTGCATCGCGCGCAGCTGTGCTTCGGCCTGTTCGGCGCGTTGCAGGGCGGCGGCGAGTTGGTGTTCGGCGTCGCTGACAGGGTGGCTGAAGTTGTGGCCTTTGCAGAACTGGAACTCGTCCAGGTTGCAAGGCGGGATGTCGAAGGCGGGTTTGAGGTTCAGGTGTTCTTCGGCGAGGTAGTAGGTGTTGATGCCGTCGAACAGGATGGAGTGGTAGCCGGCGTCGGTGACCAGGGTTTCCCAGGTCTGGTCGCGGGTCCAGGGGGTTTCGATGAGGATCACCCATGGCCGCCATTGGCTGAAGTCCATGCCGCGCAGGACGGTTTCTTCGTGGCCTTCGACGTCGATTTTCAGGAAATGGATATCGCGGTCCCGGGCGTGTTCTTCGCAGATGGAGCTCAGGGTGCGGGACTTGATCGTTTGGCTGCGCACGTCCATGCCGGCGTCTTTGTGCAATTTCGCCATCGCCGGATCGAGGGTCGAGAGGCCGGTGCCGGCGATGCCGTAGAAGGTCAGGTCGTCAGCGCTTTCCCCGGCCGCGCATTGCAGGTTGGTGTCTTTGGGACGTTGCTGGCACAGGGCTTCGTAGTAGTTGGGCATCGGTTCGACGTTGATGCCGGTCCAGCCATGGTCATAGAACGCCTTGGTGACTGAGTCATGGGTGGGGTGGTTTGCCCCGACGTCGATGTAGAAGCCGTTCTCAACGGTTTTGAGGGCGCGCCACAGGCGTATGTCTTCGAAATTCTGTGCGTAGGAAATGAACGTCACTGGCGCATCCTGTCGGAGGAATGTTCTTGTTTGTGGCCGCGCTGCCGGCGCCCTTGCGTGTGTGTATATCAAGAGTAATGAAAGGGTGCAATTTCCCCTGTCTACGGTCCGGGATTAGGCGTTTATGTCGTTTTTATTAAATGCTTATGCACAATGCGATTGGCAGCGCACCGGGTTTAGGCCGAATTTGTGGATCTGTTCTCATTTGTCCGCAAATACCTGTTTTTTCGATTTTTTATTCGGGTGTACAAAAAATGAACAGTGTGGATTTAGCTCTGAAACCTGCATGGATATTGGATCCACGATAATTCCATCAACAGAGTTATCCACAGGTCGGATGCGTTTAGGCGCGTTCGGCCAGGAGCAGGAAATTACGCGGCGTGAGCGGGGTTTCGCAGAAGGTGCCGACGCGGACGCTGTAGCCCCGCTCGGCGAGGAAAAGTGCCCGATCAAGGACCAGCCAAAGCTCCAGCGGGCGTCGGAAAAGTCCGCGCAGTAGTTCAAGGTTGCGCACTTCGGCCAGTCGTTGCCAACCGGCGGCTTCGAGGGCTGGCCAATTTTGCGGGCCGATTGTGGATAACTCTTTGAGTGCGGCCAGGTGATGACAGTAATCGGCGAAGGGTTTGTCCAGCCAGGTGCTGGGCAGGGAAGGGGTTGGCAGGTACTCGTCCAGGCCGCGCAGTTGCCGTTGCAGCAAGTCGAAGCCCAGGCGCCGGGCCATGGAGGTGTCGCGTTGACGTCGCACGCGGGTACCGGCGGTAACGGTTTCGCTCATGGGCAGCGCGAGGTCGTCGAGGGAAAGCTGTAGGCCGGAGCCATTGGCGGCCGAGGAAATCGGCGAGTATTGGGCAAGACTGATTCGGTTGTAGCAGCACGGTGCAATGGCGAGCTGTTTGCAGCCTGTGGCGCTGGCGAGTTGAATCAACCGCACATGCAAATCACCACAGGCGTGAAGCGCGACGGGCGTGTGATACGCACGCAGTAGACAAGCGGCGTCTGCCGCGAGCACATCCTGTTCGATATGCAGCGCATGCAGGTGATGGCGCTGGCTGAGTGCCTGGCCGCTGGTGACCAATGCCGGGTCGTATTCCAGGCACGTCAGTTGTTGCCCCGGTTGCAGCAGGCGGCGGCCCAGATGCCCCTTGCCTGAGCACCAGTCCAGCCAATGCTGCGGTGCCTCGGAAAACTGCAAGCGACTGGCGAAGGCTTCGATCTGCTGCCATTTGCGCCCCGGTACATCGACGTTCAATCGATGGCCGGCCGCTTCGAGCATGCGCGCGGGCAATTCATCCACGGCACTCAAGGCAACGGACATTGTTGCCAAGAAAGCAAAGGGTTCGGGTGCATTCAGGAGGGCGGGTTGGTTGTGAGCGTTTTCCGCGTCTTCCAGCGTTCGCTCGCGTAGCCATGCGGCCAGCTCCGGGTAGGACGCTTCCCAAGGCAGCTGTAGATGAGTGAACGGCCGAGGTTTCCACAGTGCCTGATGCTCTGTCAGAAAAGCATCCAGCGCGGTGAAACGGGCGAGCAGGGCCTCGCCCGTCAACACGCCGGTATCAACGCCCTTGGCAGGCATCGACGCGCAACCAGCGCTCCAGCAGCTTGAAGCCACGCACCAGCACGTAAGCCATTACCAGGTAGAACATGCCCGCGGCGAAGAAGATCTCCACCGGCAGGTAGGTCCGGGCAATGATGGTGCGGGCCATGCCGGTCAGTTCCAGCAGGGTCACGGTGCTGGCCAGGGCGCTGGCCTTGAGCATCAGGATTACTTCGTTGCTGTAGGCCGGCAGGCCGATGCGCGCGGCGCGCGGCAGGATGATGTAGAACAGTGCCTTGGGCCTGGACATGCCCAGCGCTCGTGCCGCTTCGATCTCGCCCGGTGGAATCGCCTGGATGGCGCCCCGCAGGATTTCCGCAATGTAGGCCGCGGTATGCAGGGTCATGGTCGCCGTGGCGCACCAGAACGGATCGCGCAGGTACGGCCACATCGAACTGTTACGGACCGCGTCGAACTGCGCCAGGCCGTAGTAGACCAGGAACAGCTGGACCAGCAACGGCGTGCCACGGAAAAAGAAAATGTAGCCGTAGGGAAATGCCCGCACCCACCACAGGCGCGACGAGCGGGCGATGCCCAGTGGGATGGCCAGCAGCAAACCGGCGATCACGGCGATGGCCACCAGTTCGAGGGTCAGGGTTGCGCCTTGGGCCAGTTTCGGCAGCCACTTGATGATGACTTCCCAGTTCATTGGGTGCTCCTCGCGAAGCCGCGAGCGGCACGTTTTTCCAGCAAGTGCATGCCGGTCATCGCCAGCACCGTCAGGCTCAGGTACATGAACGCAGCCACCATATAGAAGGTGAACGGCTGTTTGGAGACAGTCACGCCGATTTGTGCGTGACGCATGATTTCTTCCAGGCCGATCACCGACACCAGCGCGGTGTCCTTCATCAGGATCATGAACAGATTGCCCAGGCCGGGCAGGGCGATGCGCCACATCTGCGGCATGATCAGCTTGGTGAAGATGCGCCACTTCGACAGGCCCAGGGCCACGCCGGCTTCACGATGGCCTTTGGGAATGGCAAGGATCGCACCGCGAAACACTTCCGTGGCGTAGGCGCCGAAGCACAGGCCCAGCGCAATCACGCCGGCGGCGAAGGCGTTGAGTTCAAGGTCGGGGTTGCCGAAGAACTCGCCCAAGGCACGCATCAGGTTGACCGTGCCGAAGTAGATCAACAGCACCCAGAGCAATTCCGGGATGCCGCGAACCAGGGTCGAGTAAGTACCGCCAAGCCATTGCAGCGGCTTGTACGGGGAAGTCTTGGCCAAGGCGCCGAGCAGACCGAGTACCAGCCCCAGGCACAGGGCCGAGAGTGCCAGTTTCACAGTCATCAGCGCGCCAGCGGCGAGCGCCGGGCCGAATCCGTAGAGGTCGATAATCATGGATTTCTTTTCAAATCGCGGCAGGCAAGGCCGAGAACCGGCGCCATCAGGCGCCGGTCAGGCAGGTCAGTATCAATAGATGCTGAACGGGAAGTACTTGTCGTTGATCTTCTTGTAGGTGCCGTCAGCGACGATTTCTTTGAGCGCGGTGTTCAGCTTCTCGCGGATCGGGTCCTTCTTGCGCACGGCAATACCGATCTTGTCGCTTTCTTCCACCGGGTCGCCCTTGAACTCGTAGCTACGGCCAGCGTCGCTTTTCAGCCATTCGTAGTTGACGTACTTGTCGGCCAGGATGCCGTCCAGGCGGCCGGAAGTCAGGTCGAGGTAGGCGTTTTCCTGGGTGTCGTAGAGCTTGATGGTGATGTCGTCACCATAGTTGTCTTCCAGGAAGGTGCCGGCCAGGGTCGCGCGCTGGGCGCCGATGATCTTGCCTTTGAGCGCCGCCTTGTCGGTTTTGAAGTCGATGTCTTTCTTGGCGATGAACTGCAGCTTGTTGGAGTAGTACGGGTCGGTGAAGTCCACCGCTTGCTTGCGCTCGTCGGTGATCGACATCGAGGAGATCAGGAAGTCGAACTTCTTGGCGTTCAGGGCCGGGATGATGCCGTCCCAGTCGGAGGTCACGACGGTGCACTCGACTTTCATCTTGGCGCACAGGGCGTCGCCGATCTCTTTGTCGAAGCCGACGACATTGCCACTGGCATCTTTATTGTTGAACGGCGGGTAAGCCGCTTCGATGCCCATCTTCAGGGTTTCGGCCATGGCACCGGCGCTGAACGCCAGGGTGACGGCGGCAGCCAGGAAGACCTTTTTGTAGTTCTGCATGTGGGTAGCTCCGTTAGCGGTTGCTGGACATGAATTGTTTGCAGCGCGCCGAAAGCGGGTTTTCGAACACCTGCTGTGGCGATCCTTGCTCTTCCACCAGGCCCTGGTGGAGGAACACCACTTCGCTGGAGACCTGACGGGCGAAGCCCATTTCGTGGGTTACGAGCAGCATGGTGCGGCCTTCTTCGGCCAGCGCGCGGATGACATTAAGTACTTCCTGGACCATTTCCGGGTCAAGCGCCGAGGTCGGCTCGTCGAACAGGATGACCTTGGGCTGCATGGCCAGGGTGCGGGCGATGGCCGCCCGTTGTTGCTGGCCGCCGGACAATTGCGCCGGGTACGCGTGGCGCTTGTCGGCGATACCGACCTTGGCCAGCAGGGCTTCGGCCACTTCGATGGCTTCGGCCTTGCTCTGGCCGAGTACGCGGCGCGGGGCTTCGATGATGTTGTCGAGCACGCTCATGTGCGGCCACAGATTAAAGTTTTGAAACACAAAACCGATTTCGCTGCGCAGGCGATTGATCTGCTTGCCGTCGGCGGCCACCAGTTCACCGTTCTTCGCGGCCTTGAGCTTGAGTTCTTCGCCGGCGACCAGGATCTGGCCCTGGTGCGGATTTTCCAGCAGGTTGATGCACCGCAGGAACGTGGACTTGCCGGAGCCGGAGGAACCCAGGATCGAGATCACGTCGCCGTCGCGGGCGGTCAGCGAGATGCCTTTGAGCACCTCCAGCGAACCATAGCGTTTGTGCAAGTTGCGGATTTCAAGCGCGGGCGTGGCCTCAGCCATGTGCGTTCCTCATATATGTTGCGCTCCTGCTGTTGGCGGCCTTCCTGGCGAGGCGGCCAACCTAGCATAGCGTTTCAATGGCAGCCAACAGCGCTACGGACGGTAAACGGCTGGTGCGTGGCAGGTTGTCGCATCGGCGCAGCAGACTGTCGCCCCATCAACAACCGAACAGCCGTTTGAACCTTGCCTGTCGATAAAAAGCGCGGTGGCTGCCGCAAAAAAAGGCGCGATGTTGCCAGCTTTGGCAGGGTGTTGGAAGCGCTATCCGGCCAAATGCACCGCTTGTGCACTTTTAATGTGCGCGGAGCCATTTTCAGGTGTGTTTCCGGTGCGCTGATTCACCCCACAAAGTGGGTGGCAGGGTAACGTTCTGGCAAAGTGCCATTGAATTCAATGGGTTGCGATGACTGTCCGGTCGGGGTGAGATCGCCGGGTTAGAGGGTTTTGAAATATTTTGGCGCAATTATTGCGTGCAGAATCCAGAACGCCCTGTTGGCTTCTTTTTACGAGAAGGTTCGCCGAACGGGATGCACGCATTCGCTTCTCCTTACAAAGGTAGTTTTAATGAGCAGTACCCAAAGCTCTAGTGGCCTCGAACAGGGGCTCAAACCGCGCCACGTGACCATGCTGTCGATTGCCGGTGTTATCGGCGCCGGCTTGTTCGTTGGCTCGGGTCACGCCATCGCCGCTGCAGGTCCGGCTGTTCTGTTGGCTTACGCCGCCGCCGGCATGTTGGTGGTGCTGGTGATGCGCATGCTCGGCGAAATGGCCGTTGCCTCGCCGGACACCGGTTCGTTTTCGACTTACGCCGACCGTGCGATCGGTCACTGGGCCGGTTTCACCATCGGCTGGCTCTACTGGTGGTTCTGGGTGCTGGTAATTCCGCTGGAAGCCAACGCCGCTGCGACCATCCTGCATGCCTGGTTCCCTGGCGTGGACATCTGGGCCTTCGCCCTGGTCATCACGATGCTGCTGACCGTGACTAACCTGTTCAGCGTGAAGAACTACGGTGAGTTCGAGTTCTGGTTCGCCCTGATCAAAGTGCTGGCCATCATTGGTTTCATTGTTCTGGGCCTCATGGCGATCTTCGGCTTCCTGCCGGGCAGCCAGGTCAGCGGTGTTTCGCACCTGTTCGACACCCAGGGCTTCCTGCCAAACGGCATGGGCGCAGTGTTGGGTGCGATCCTGACCACCATGTTCTCCTTCATGGGCACCGAGATCGTGACCATCGCGGCCGCCGAATCGAAAGATCCGGGCAAGCAAATCTCCAAGGCCACCAACTCGGTGATCTGGCGGATCGGCTTGTTCTACCTCGTGTCGATCTTCATCGTTGTGGCCCTGGTGCCATGGAACGACCCGATCCTGGCCAGCGTTGGTTCTTACCAGACTGTGCTTGAACGCATGGGCATCCCGAACGCCAAGATGATCGTCGATATTGTGGTACTGGTTGCCGTGACCAGCTGCCTGAACTCGGCGCTCTACACGTCGTCGCGCATGATGTTTTCCCTGGGCAAGCGCGGCGATGCGCCGGCGATGTCCACGCGCACCAACAAAAGTGGCACGCCTTACTGGGCGGTGATGCTGTCCACCGGTGCCGCGTTCCTGGCAACATTCGCCAACTACGTGGCTCCGGCTGCGGTGTTCGAATTCCTGCTGGCCAGCTCCGGTGCCATCGCACTGCTGGTGTACCTGGTGATTGCGATTTCGCAACTGCGCATGCGTAAGCAGCGTATCGCGCGCGGCGAGAAAATCGCCTTCAGCATGTGGTTGTTCCCGGGCCTGACCTACGCGGTGATCGTCTTCATCGTCGCGGCCCTGACCATCATGCTGTTCCAGGATGCCCATCGCGTGGAAATTCTTGCGACCGGCTTGCTCAGTGCCCTGGTGGTAGCGGCCGGCTTGCTGGTGGCTCGCCGTCGCAAGCTGGAACAGCGTGGCGCGGTGGTGCTGAGCTGATCCATACCGTGTAATGCAAAACGGCCGCTGTCAGTGATGACGAGCGGCCGTTTTTGTTTCTGTCGATTGTTCTGTGTTCAGTCGACATGAGCCCAGTCTTCTACGCGTAATCCTGGAACTCGCTCAAACTCCCGCAGGTTGTTGGTGACCACGATAAACCCGCGTGAGCGTGCGTGCCCCGCGATCATCTGGTCGTACGGGTCTATGGGTTTGCCTGCCTTTGCCAGCTCGGATCGAATCATTCCGGTGTGTGCTGCTGCTTCGTTGTCGAAGGGCAGGACTTCAAGTCGGGCGGCGAAGCCCTCGATGACCGCCAGGTTTTTTTCGGGCGCTGCTGATTTTTCCGCGCCGTAGATCAGCTCCATCAGCGTAACCGCACTGATGCACAGTTGGCCGTGATGACGGTTGAACGCCTCCCGTACCACCTGTGGTTTGTTCTTGATGGTGAAGATGCAGATGTTGGTATCGAGCATGTACTTGATCATCAGAACGACTCACGCTCCTGATCGGCGGGTTGCTCGCGATCGGTCATGAAGTCTGCCGTGATGCTTTCGCCATCGAACCAACTGTCCCAGGTTTCACCGGCGGGCGTGATGATTCGGCTTCGACCGACGGCGACGACGTCGACTCGTTTCACGTCGCTTGGCATGGCTACAGCTTTCGGCAGGCGAACGGCCTGGCTTCGATTGCTCATGAAAAGGGTTGTCTGTTCCATTTGGACCTCCTGCGCTTTTGCTGGTGCGATGAGCCCAAAGGATAGGTTTTGTGTTGGATATGTCAATGGGATATACGTGGTGCCTGACGGAAGGAATGCGCTCGATCAGAGCCAAAAAAGGCCGCTGTCAGTGATAACAAGCGGCCTTTTTTGTTTGGGTGTAACCCTTACTCGGCTTTTTCTTCCGGCGCTTCCAGCGACTCGCGGTAGACATCCAGCGCAGCGCCGAAATCGGCGATGAACTGTGGCTCGCTCAGCCATGCCTGGGCGGCGTCGCGGTCCATGCCGTCGGCCCACATGCGGTAGTCGATCAGCATGTCGGCGGCCAGGTGGGTGGCGGCCATGCCTTCGTCGTCGGCGTTTTCCATGTCCAGCAGTTCTGGATGGTCGATGATGATAAAGGCCAGGTTCGTCAGCAGCACCGAGAGCATTTCGCTACGACTGACGGCTTCCGCGTCGCGCATTTTGCTGAACATCGCCAGGGTGTATTGCGGGATGGGCTCGCCGAACTCGGGCAGGTCCTGATCCACGATGGATTTTCTGCCGACCATGCGGATCTGCTTGGCTTTGGCTTTTGCGCGCTTGGCGCGTTTTTGTTGCTTGTTCAGGGAGGCCATGGGGAACTCAGCTCGGTTTCTGTTGGGTTTGCGCGGCAATGGCGTCGGACGCCGCCACGTAGTCGGCCTGAAAGGCCGGTGATTCGATCCACGCCAGGGCGCCGGCTTCGTCGGTTTCGGCCGACCATTGGCGATATTCGATCAGAGCAGCGAGGATAAAGTCTGTCGCTGTTTCCTCGCCTTCCTGTTCCAGTACCAGTGCGATAAGCGGATGTTCCAGAAAGGCCGCGCACATGGCCTGCTGGCTGATCTTTTGTGCGTCGATCATCTCTTTGAACATGTCGGTCAGGTCCACCGATTCGAAGTCGATGCGATCGTCGTTCGGGTCCAGTTCCACCGGCGCGGCAGCCCGCTGGGTGCGGTTCTGCTTGGCCTTGGCCTTGGCGCGGGAGGCGCGTTTTTGCTGCTTGTTGGCGGAGGCCATGGGCGTCGTTCCGTATTCGTTGAGGGGGCAAAGGGCCTAGGGGGCGTTCTCAATTAGTTTTCCCGTCAGCAGACCCGGCGCGGCGTGAAAACTAATTGAGAACGCCCCCTAACTGCGTGGCACTCGCCGCCCGGGGGTATCGGGGGCCAGTTCGCCGTTTTGCAGCCAGGCCAATGCAATGGGCCATAGTGTGGCTTGGTATGCGCTACGAAAAAAGGCGAAATGTCCGACTTCTTCTTCGCCGATGTCTTCGGGATGGATGCGCAGGTGAGAGTTTGAGCTGCCGGTGAAGTAGCCAAGCAGGCGCTCGATGGCAGGGACCGTGCCGTAGGGATCGTCGCTGATGCTGATGGCCAGGGTTTGCGCGGTGACGTTGGCAAAGGGCAACTGCCCGGTGGTTTTGCTGATTGTGCGGCCGCTGGCGCGTTTCTCGTAACGGGCAGTGGAGAGACTCCAGTCACGGACCACGCCAGCAGGCGTGTCTTCCAGCCAGCCAAGGCGTTTGCCCGGAAAGTAGCCGTAGATCATCGTCACCAGTGGCATCAGCACATGCCACTTGCCGAACATGCGCCAGCGATGGGCCGGCGCATAGTCGCGCCAGTAGGCGAATTGCGCACCGACCGTCACCAGGCGGCGGATCAGGTGCCCGGACGCCCCCAGGCCCGCTGCACAGCCGCCAAAGCTGTGGCCGACCACATCGACAGGCTGCCCCGGGAACTCACGCTGTGCGCGCTTGAGCATCGCTTCGAAATCCAGCGCTCCCCAATCGGTCCACGAGGCTTGAAGCCCCTTGAGCGATGCCGGGCGCGACTCGCCGATGCCGCGGTAGTCATAGGTGATGACATCGAAGCCGTGGGCGAACAGGTAGTCGGCAAAACGTGAGTAATGCCGGCAACGGACTGACGTGGCGGCATTGATGATCACTACCGGACGAGCGGCGTCTTGAGAGGCGTGTCGCCAGGTGAAGCCACCGAGGATGAAGCCGTCCGCGGCGGTTTCCTTGAACGGCTTGCCAGGGATGGTATCCGGCCGCGGCAGCCCGATGCGCGTGGGGGCCAGTGGAGGCGTGTCCTGCAAATTCATCGGCGTCAGTCCTTTGCGGGTAGCTGCCAACGATAGTCTTGATGCCGTTGATGGACAATCCGTTCGATTCAACGCGGTTGTTGATTGGTCAAGCGCTCTTCAAGTGCTGCTCGCTCCCGATCCAGTGCATCACGCAGTTCCTCTTCACTCGGCAGGACAAGCTTGTACTTGCTGGCCAGCAATTGTTCGATCAGCGCTTGTTCGATCTCGCTTTCCTGAAGCTTGCCGGCATTGGGTAAACCAAGAAACTCCAGTACCACCGGATCACGGATGAAATCCCGAGGGCTGGCCTTCATGTTTTGAATGTGGGTGGCGGCCTCCTGCTTGACGCTGCCGCGATCGCGACTCGCCAGCAGGCGTTCGTAGTACAGCGTATTGATCTGGCGCTCCAGCGCTCGGCTTGACCAGTTTTGGGTGGCTGATTCGTTCATGTACCAGAGACGAGCGCTGTCGTTGTCGACCCGAAGCAGGTGGCGGTAGTGGGTCCAGCTCAATTCGTGACGCAGTGCGTCACGAATTGGAAAGGCTTGATAGAACAGACGCATATACCGAAGGTTGGACGCGTCAAATCCCTTTCCGAACTCCGCAGTTAGCACTTTGGCCAAGGTCGATAGTAACTCTTTGCCATACCTGGCCCGTCGCGCGCCGTTCTGTTCGAACTCAACAATGTGCCGGCCAATCTGCCAGCAGGTTTGCACTTGCACGGTATCGACCGCCCGAAGCACTTTCTGACGTGCCTGATGGATCAATTTACCAAGGTTGCCAAGCAGTGATGCCAGATGTGGGTCGTGAGTGTCGTTGGGGGTGGGGGTTGTCATGAGGTCTTCCGCAGCAGGTTGAACAGCGAAAGAGAATGACAAGTGTGCACCTTTCGAAGATGCCGGGGATTACTGAAAAACAGACAGGAAATACCGGGTTGTCCGGCAGGACGGGTCTGATGGCAAGCGAGGGTTGAGGAGCAAATGGCGTAGTACGTTTCGTACTCAGGCCAAATCAATCTAAACCCCTCCCTCCGGCTGGAAATCCAAAGAGTGTAACGATTGGGTTCTGCAGAACCCGGGAGTCGTCATCATGAAATACCTCCATACACTCCTGTTGCCCCTCACCGCTGTAGGCATGCTGATGTATCCAGCGATGACACCTGCCGCCAGCCTTGAGCCCATCGACAGCCAGGGGGTGCAGGTGCAAAGCCAGGAACAAAACGGCATCACCTACCTGTCGGGCGGTATCGGCGAGGATGAGTCCAAGGCCATCCAGCAGACCACCGGCTATAACCTGCACATGACATTCTCTGTCGGGACGGGAAATGAATACACTCCAGACGTGAATGTGGTTATTCAGAAAGCCCCGGGGCAGACCGTGTTGACGCTCAATGGCGCCGGCCCGCTGGTCTACGTGAAACTGCCGGCCGGCAAATACACGGTCATTGCGACGCATAACGGCGAAACACGGCAGGAGGTTGCCGATGTTGGCAGTGGTGCAGCCCGTAACCTGGTTTTCCACTGGAATGATGCGAGTTAGCGAGAGGCTGTAAATCAAGAAGCGCAATCAGACCCTGGATCCTGTAATTCAGGGTTTCTTGTATGTGGTGTCATGAACGGCGTACAGACCCGTCTGGGGCGCCGATCATTTTCGACGTGATGATCATAACGACGCCAATGTCTGGATGAGTGCAACGCGTAAAGGGTTGGTTTCTACGCTCAGCAGTTTGATGGCCAACGCGCAGCAGACCACGATCAACATAGGTTTGATCAACCGTGGTCCGACCCGGACAGCGGCCCGTGCACCCAATTGAGCACCGACGAAGGCCGCCAAAGCCATGGCTATGGCTACCGGCCAGATAATCACACCTTTGGTGATAAAGACCGACAGGGAACCGAGATTACATGAGGCGTTGGCAAGTTTGGTAAAGCTCATGGCCCGCATCATGCCCAGGCCGCAGAGCAGTACGAATCCGACGATAAAGAAAGAGCCTACACCGGGGCCAAATATACCGTCGTAGAAGCCCAGAATCGGCGCAACGCTAAACGAAAAAAGCAGAATGCCAATTCTCTTGCGTCGATCTTCATTGGCCAGCTTTGGAGAAAGCGCAAAATAGATGGCTACCAGAATCAGCATGATAGGTACGCAAACTTCCAGGTAGCGCTTATCAATAGAGCTGACCAGCAAGGCTCCACTGGCGCCGCCAATAAATCCGCAGACAACCAGGAAGCGGCCTTCGCGCCACTCGATCATTCCTTTGCGAGCAAAGGTTACCGTTGCCGAAACGGTTGCCGAAGCGGCCTGGAACTTGTTCGTGGCAATCGCACTGATGGGATCCACCCCAGCCAGAAACAGTGCAGGCAAGGTTATTAATCCTCCGCCACCTGCTATTGCATCAAAAAAGCCGGCGCAAAATGCGACGAGCGCTAATAGGCTAATTACATCCCAAGACATTCCGATTCCTCTTTTACAGTTACTGGCAAGTCATCCAAAAGTCAGCCCTGCAGCCTCAGCGGGTCTTCTGAAATAACGATAGGAGACGAAAATTTCGACAGGCCAAAAATGCGAACTAGCACCCGTCTGTTGTCTTGGATGATGTCCCGTCCGTGCAGCGCCCGGACGTTATTGATGAGCAAGGCGGACTCTTGCGTCAGCGTGTATTCGATTGGCGTTGCTTCGCGCACACCCTGGCATAGGGCGGCATAGGCCGTTTTGACGAAACGTGAGGCATTGCCGTTAACCGAAAATCGGTATGAGTTGAAACGGGCCGCGAACCCGACGTTGTCATCGAATTCCAGAATTGAAACATTGTGACCATCCTCTCCCTTGCCTCTGACAAAGGAGTCACTGCGGGTGAACTGAAAGCTCCCCGTAGTCAGCGCGAGGCAGTTGGTTATGCCGATTTTTTCGAGTATGGGAGGCAGTGGAATGACTCGTATCGGTTCCAGGCTCGGGTTCCACAAAGCTGAGAGTATCAGCGACGACGGCGAGGGTGAGTGTCCGTCTTTCGCGTTTATGGCGCACCAGTAGGGCGCCTCTGTGTGTGGGCCTAGCGCCAGGCCGGAGTGGGAGCTCAATTCTTTGATGTCCGGCTCTGCAGGGATTCTGGTCAGTCCGCCGCCCTTGAAGTTGGCCACCAGTCGAACCAGTTTTCCGTCATTGTCCATGTCGTAGGCAAAGGCCCTGTTATCTACCAGTTTCAACAGGATCTGATTGCGGGCGGCCAGGCAAAGGACGTCGCTTCGGTTTTCCAGGGAAGTCTGATCTGGTAATTCATCTGGAGGGCTGGCGTCTGAGATTTTTTGCAACCCATCAAAGATCAATACGGAAACAAGGCCATCGGAATAGGCACTCAACAGTTCGCATTGGTCTTTCGAGAACGAGAACTTCAATTCAATAGCCGCCAAAGCGGCTTTGGACTTGGCTCCCGGTGCCTGTGGCCCACCGATGGCGGCCAGTTCTTCGGCGAATGTGTGAAGCAACGTTGACTGCGGAATATCAAAGCTGAAAGTTCCGATTTCTTGTTCGGTAAAAAGCTCTGCGGTTTCGACGTCTGGTTGAGCGGCGTCAGTCATTTTCTACATCCCTGCTGTGTATCTGCTGCCGGTTATGCGGCAGCTCCTCCTTTAATTCTGCACAAACTGTTAATCGTCGTATGTCATCCATTTCCGTTAAAGCAGGCGGAGCGTTCTGACAGGCCGGGGGGGCAACCAGGAATGGCCAGCCTTGAGCCCATCGACAGCCAGGGGGTGCAGGTGCAAAGCCAGGAACAAAACGGCATCACCTACCTGTCGGGCGGTATCGGCGAGGATGAGTCCAAGGTCATCCAGCAGACCACCGGCTATAACCTGCACATTCACTTTCCCGCGGGCATAAAAAACCCTGAATCCTGCGATTCAGGGTTTCTTGGTACTTTAGTGTCAGAGACGACCCTCTATCAGGCAATCAGGTCGGTAGTTTGCAAGTTGCTCACCCCCACCAACTGAATTTCGAACTCCGCTGCCGTGTCGGCGTCGGTGCTGCCGTAGAGAATGCCGCCGGCGAACCGCAACTGCCCTGCGGCATTGCTGCTGAAGGCGCTGGAGCCGATGAAGCTGAACGCATCGTTGGCCACCGTCGCCAGGTTGGCGTCCAGGGTCGACAGGTCGATCTTGTCGCCTTCGCTGGTCTTGAAGTCGCCAATGACATCGCGCAGGGCGGCGCCCAGGCCCATTTCACTCAAGGCGTTGAAGTCGAACTTGTCGGCCCCGGTGCCACCATACAGCTTGTCCATGCCCGTGCCGCCGATCAGCAGGTCGTTGCCGGCGCCACCGGTGAGCGTGTCGTTGCCGGCACCGCCGATGAGGGTGTTGGCGGCTGCGTTGCCCGTCAGCTTGTCGTTGTAGTTGCTGCCCGTGAGGTTTTCGAAGTTCAACAGGGTGTCTGAACCGGAACCACCGGTGGCTTGTGCGGTGGTCAGCGCCAGGTTGGCCGTGACCGCCGCGGTGGCGTAGGCATAGGACGCGGTATCGATACCGGCGCCGCCATTGAGGATGTTGTTGCCGGCACCTGCGTCGATGACGTTGTTGAGGCTGTTACCGGTGCCGTTGGCAGCGCCGGTCGACAGCAGGCGCAGGTTCTCGACGTTGTCACCCAGGGTGTAGGCGCCGAGGTAGCTATACACTCTGTCGGTGCCGCCGGTACTGGCCGTGGCATTGCTTTCGCTGACGATATCGCTGGCGTTGTCGACGTAGTAGAGGTCGGAGCCGTCGCCGCCGATCAGGCGGTCGGCACCGGCAGCGCCGTTGAGCGAGTCATTGCCGGCGCCGCCGTTTAGATGATCGTTGGCGCGGCCACCTGTAAGCGTGTCGTTGCCCGCGCCGCCGTCGATGATCACGCTGCCGGCGCCGGTCCAGGTCAGGGTGTTGGCCAAGGTATCGCCTGTCAGGCTGGAAACCTTGTTGCCGTTCGCGTCAAAACGCTGGGTATAAACGTCAACTTGCCCATTGACCACAGAGGACTCCCAGGCAATCACATAACCGCCATCGGCCAATGTAGTCACCTGGGTGAACATTTGATTGCCGGTAGTGGTGGTATTGATGCGGGTTTCGCTCCCAACCTTGACGCCGCTGGCATTGAAGAGTTGGGCGAAGATGCCATTTACATCACCGGTGCCCTGGCCTGCCCAAGTCACCAGATAACCGCCCCCCGTCATGGCGGTGACATCAGGCTCTTCCTGATTGCCTGCGGTGGTGGTGTTTACCCGGGTTTCTGCGCCCACTTTTACGCCGGCGGCATTGAAAAGCTGCGCGTAGACGTCGCCAGGGGCATCGGTTTCGTCGTCGCCATCGCCATCGTCGGGAGCTGATTGCCAGGTGACGACATAGTTACCGTTACTCAGAACCTTGATCATGGGGTCTGTCTGATCGTCGGCAACCCTGGTGTTGATGCGAATTTCTCCACCCGATTTGCTGCCGTCGGCCTTGAACCGCTGACCGAAAATACCGGATGTATCGCCTGTTCCGTTACCCTCCCAAACCACCATCATGCCGCCATCGGCAAGACCGGTGACCGTAGGGCCATCCTGGTCGTACTGAGTGGTGGTAGAGACGCGTGTTTCTGCACCAGTCTTTGCGCCGCTGGCGTTATAGCGCTGCAGGTAACCGCCCCAACCGCTGCCGTCCTGGCCGTACGAAGCCCAGGACACCACAAAACCGCCATCTTTTAGCGCGGTGATCTGCGCACTGTCCTGGATGCCGTTTCTGTTTGTGTTGACGATGAACTCGCTTCCAACCTTGGCGCCATTGGCGTTGTAGACCTGGGCGGCGATGTCCGACATATCGTCAAAGCTGTCCGATTGCCAGGCGACCACGTAGCCACCGTTGGCCAGTGCGGTAATGGTGGGATCTTCCTGTGCGCTGTTCGTAACGCTGTTGACGAGGGCGGGCCCGCCTGTCTTCACGCCACTGGCGTTATAGCGCTGGGTGTAGATGTAATCGGTGGAGCCTGTTCCCTGATCGCTCCACGCCACGATGTATCCACCATCTTTCAGAGCCGTGAGGGAGGGCTCGGAGTGATAGCCAGTCGTAGGGTTGACGCGAATTTCGCCCAGGGTTGGCATTGCAAATTCCTTTTATGCAAAGAGAAAGCGGAAGTGCCTGGCAGTCTACAGGGCAAAACGATGGCGTCAAACTGCCATCAGTCAGACGATCAAATCGGTAGCTCCAGGCTGTTTGCCCCTGTCAGCTGTGTTTTGAACCCGGCAACTGAGCCTGCGTCAGTGGATGCGGCTTGGGTGAGTTCTCGGCGATAGCTTCAAGTATTTCGAAAGCTATCTGCTTTTGAGAGGCGGGAGTGAGAATGGCTGGAATGACGGGTCAAGGGGAAAGTGTGAGGGACCTGGTCCGGCGGCCGTTAAATCGCAGGCAATAAAAAACCCCAAGGAATCATCTTCGCTTGGGGTTTTTCGGTATTTTGGTGCCCAGAGACGGAATCGAACCGCCGACACGGGGATTTTCAATCCCCTGCTCTACCGACTGAGCTATCTGGGCAACGGGGCGCATTAAACGGGTTTTTCAGGGGGTCGTCAAGCAAGTTTTCAAAAAAAATTTAATTATTACCGTCGCTTACGTTCCGACCCCCGATAAATCGGGGTTATTCCGACGGCGGCACGTAGCCTTCGGCCTTGGCGTAATCCTCGCCGGAGAAGTACTTGTCCATTTCGCCTTGAAGATATTTGCGATCTTCGGCGTTCATCATGTTCAGGCGTTTTTCGTTGATCAGCAGGGTCTGGTGCTTCTGCCAGTCGGCCCAGGCCTTTTGCGAGACGTGGTCAAAAATGTCCTGGCCTTTGGCGCCCGGGAAGGGAGCGCGCTCCAGGCCTGGCAATTCTTCTTTGTACTTGCGGCACATGATGGTGCGGGTCATGACGAATCTCCTGCGTTCAATACGGCGGCCGCGCGTTCGAGCAAGGTTTTGACCGGGGCGGCAAGGCCCAGGCGCGGCGGGGTGGCGAGGTTATACCAGAGCCAGTCAGCCTCGGCCACGTGATGGCCGGCCTCCTGGACCTGAACCAGCCAGGGTTCGATGGATAACTGAAAATGGCTGAAGGTGTGCACCAGGTTCGGCAATGCCTGTTGGGCGCCCAGTTCCAGCGAGTGCTGTGATGCAAGGTGCGGCAGGTCGTCGAGGTCGTCGAGCTCCGGCAGGCTCCACAAACCGCCCCACAGGCCCGTGGACGGGCGACGGTAAAGCAGGATCGCGCCTTCGTCGTTGGCAAGCATCGGCATCAATGTGCGTTTCTGCGGAATCGCCTTGCGCGGCTTGGGAATCGGGTAGCGGGTTTCCAGGCCGAGCATGTGCGCCTCGCAGCCCTTTTCCAGCGGGCACAGCAGGCAGCTCGGTTTGCTGCGGGTGCAGAGCGTGGCGCCCAGGTCCATCATCGCCTGGGTGTAGGCGTTGACCCGATCGTGCGGCGTAAAGCGCTCAGCGTTGGCCCAGAGCTGTTTGGCGACCTTTGGCTCGCCTGGGTAGCCCTCCTGCGCGGTAAAGCGCGCCAGCACCCGTTTGACGTTGCCGTCGAGGATCGGCGCGCGCAGGCCCATGCTGATGCTGGCAATGGCGCCTGCGGTGGACAGGCCGATCCCCGGCAAGTCAGTGAGTTTTTCCACGTCCCGGGGGAATTCGCCGCCGTATTGCTCGACGACGATCTTCGCGGTCTTCTGCAAATTGCGCGCGCGGGTGTAGTAACCCAGGCCCGTCCACAGGTGCAGCACTTCGTCTTCCGGCGCCGCTGCCAGGGCTTCGACCGTAGGCAATGAGGCCATGAAGCGGTCGAAGTAGTTCAGCACGGTGCTGACCTGGGTCTGCTGCAACATGATTTCCGAAACCCACACCCGATACGGGTTGATGCCTTGTTGCCAGGGTAAATCGTGACGGCCGTGGCGATCGAACCAGTCCAGCACCGCCGTTGAAAACTGTTCGGCTCTCATTGCTTGAACAGCCCCTTGAGCGCGTCTTTCAGTTTCGGGTCGACCTTGTCGCCCCATTTCTCGTCGATTTTTTCGCTGATCCTGTCGCCAGCCAGTTTGGTCGCGACCTGGCCCATGCGGTCATTATCCAGGCGGCAAGCCTTGGCGCCCAGTTCCAGCGGGCCGCGGCAGCGCAGTGGCCACTCGATGCCGACAAACTTGTCGCCGACCTGGCAGGCCGGGTCCGGCATGGCGCTGGTATCGCCTTCGACGATGATGCCGACGCGGTAGTCCATGCCCAGCACTCGCAGGTCGATGTCGCCGTCACCGTTGACGGTCATTCCCGGGATACGCACTTTCAGGTCCGGATTGCTGGCCACGCCGTTACGCAAGGTCAGGTTGCCTTTGAGTTCCTGGAAGGGTGTGTCCTTGCCCCGGGGTTCGCCGTTGAGGGTTTTGCGGTTGAGCGTGGCGATGCCTTTGCACAGCTGTTGCTCAAGGTTGGCGTTGAGCAGCACGCCATTGTTGATGACGAAACTGGCGTTGCCGTTGAGGGTTTCGATCAACGCTTTCTGGCTGTTGCCGCTGCCGGTCAGGCTGCTGTTGAGCGTGACCAGGCCTTTGACCGGCGGGTTCTTGCCCTGGCTTTCGAGGATTTTTTCTGCCGGTACCCGGCTGATCTTCGTCTGCAGGTTCAGCGCCGGCACTGGCTGGCGTACATCGAGCGTGCCGGTGGTTTCGAAGTTGCCCTCGTACAGGTCGCCGCGCAGGTTGGCCAGTGTCAGCAGGCCGCCCTGGCCGGTGGCCTTGAGTGCTGCGTTATGGATCGGCAGTTTTTGCAGGGTCAACTGGCCGAAGTTCAGGTCGGCGTCCACATCGAGCTTGCTCAAGCGTTCCACAGGCAGCAGGCGCTCGCTGCTCCAGGCGTCCTTGGTCGGTGCGGGTGGCAACGGAGTGCTGCCGGCGCCGGCCATGGCATCGGCTTCGGTGCTGGCGACTTCGGCCTGGCGCACTTGTGTCGCGCTATTGGCCTCGGCGGATTTTGGCGGCAGGTAACGGTCGACGTTGAAGGTGTCGGCCTTGAGTACTGCGCGCAGCGATTGCCTGGCGAAGTCTTCGACGGCGATGCGGCCGCTGAAGGTGCTGTCGTCGACTTTCAGGTTGAGGTCGTCGAGCGCCAGGCTGGTGGGTGTTGCTGCCAGACGGCTGACCAGTTCGACCTTGCTCAGGCTGCCTTCGGCCATGGCCGGGAGTTTCTGGCCGATGCTTTCGACGAATTTCGCCAGGTCGAACTGGGCAATCGAGATGCCGCCGCTGACCTGTGGGGTCTTGTCGAGGTCGTTGACCTTCAGTTCACCCAGTGCCCGCAATTGGTTGGCGGAGATCTTGATGCCTGTCCACTCGGCGACATTGGCGGCCTTGTCCAGCACCAACTGCCCCTGGGCGGAGAACGTCATGGTCTTGCCTTGCAACGGGTCGCCGGTCACTTCACCGGACAACTTCATGTCTTCGAGCTGATAGCGCTGCAGTGCACGTGCGATGCGCACCTCACCATTGAGCTCGGTACGCACTCGCAGTGCCGGCTGGTTGGCTGACAGGAAGGCCGTGAGCTTGAGCGGAATGTTGACGGAGTCGTGAACCGCGCCGGTGCTCAACTGGATGCTTTCGGCGCTGAAACTCTTGCCGGTTTTTTCGTCGCTGTATTCGACCCGAGCGTTGTTCACGGTCAGGCTGTCGATGTCCAGGCGGATCGGCTGCGGCGGTTTTTCGGCCGCGACGCTGGCTTCGGGTGCAGGTTCACTCGCTGCGGGCGCAGTACCGGTCGTGTCGGTGTTGGCCGCTGCCGGCACCTTGCCGACGTCTTCCCAATTGCCGTGGCCGTCCTTGTCGCGGTTCAGGCGCAGGTTCAGGCCCTCGACGCGCACGTCGCTCATCTGCACTTCACGGCGCAGCAGCGGCAGTACGCGCACCGATAGGCCGAGCATCTGCAAGTCGGCAAACGGCTCGGCCGGCTTGACCAGGGTCGCCACACTGGCGTCGTGCAGCTCCAGGCCCAGCCACGGGAACAGGCTCCAGCCGATATCGCCATTGAGCGTCAGCTCGATGTGGGCCTTGTCGCGGGCAATCTGGCGGATCTCGTCTTTGTAGTCGTTGGGATCGAAGAGGTGGGTCAGGGCAAAGCCCAGCGCCACAATGATCAGCAACAGCCCGAGAAGTACCAGACCCAGGATTTTGCCGAACGCTTTCATGGGCGAGTCCTTGTAATTAATCGAATTCAAAATTTAGCCGAGGAGTATAGCGCCCCCGAACAGGCGACCGGTCAGTGTTCACGCCGGCAATATATCCAGCGGAAGTTTCAGCTTGGCGGCCAGCGCCTGAGCCTCCAGATGCCCGGCGGGCGCCAGCAGGCGCAGGGGCATGCCCGATTGCGCGGCCATTTTCCGGGCTTCGGCGACCAGTCGCTCGGCAACACCACGGTGACGGGTAATCTTTCGCACACATATTAGGGACAAGTGCCAGGCGTCTTGGTGCCTTTGCAAGCGGGCCGCGCCCAGCAGGCGATCATTGAAGCGTCCGGCGATCAGTGTGCCGTCGCGCAGACAGTCTTCGATCAACTGCGAGGCCCCGGTAAACGGGGGGAACAGCCAGTCCGGGGCGTCGCTGTAGATCTTCTGCAGATCCTGCCGATCCTGGGCAGTGGCTTGGTTCAGCGGCTCGACAATGATCGGCATGGGGATTCCTGTGAGGTCATGAAGCGATAGAGATCAGATGACGTACAAAAGGTGATGTCAGTTTGGTTTTTCTGTCACTTGCAAATGGTAACCTTTGCCCGTTCGTCCGTCCTTCTGCGACCTGTTGTCGCACAACAAGGTGCTCCACCCAAAAAACGGTCATGCCTGCGTGCGTAGAGGCCGGGAGCGGACCGTGGCTGGCGAACCATACTGATAATTGGGGGATACACAATGACCACGAGCATCACGGCGGACGGCTTCAGCGCCGACCAGCCTGCGTTCCTGTCCAAGGAGCGGATCATCGCCAAGCCCGGTTTCAACCGTTGGCTGGTGCCACCGGCCGCGCTGGCCATCCACTTGTGCATCGGCATGGCCTACGGCTTTTCGGTGTTCTGGTTGCCGCTGTCCAAGGCGCTGGGCATCGCCGCTCCAGTGGCCTGCGCACCGGACATGAGTTTTATCGCACAGGTCTTTTCGTCCCAGTGTGACTGGCCGATCTCGATGCTTGGCTGGATCTACACCCTGTTCTTCATCTTCCTGGGTTGCTCGGCCGCCATCTGGGGTGGCTGGCTGGAACACGCCGGACCGCGCAAGGCCGGTGTCGTATCGGCACTGTGCTGGTGTGGCGGCCTGCTGATTTCGGCGCTGGGGGTGTACACCCACCAGATCTGGCTGATGTGGATCGGCTCCGGGGTCATTGGTGGTATCGGCCTGGGCCTGGGTTACATTTCGCCGGTGTCGACCCTGATCAAATGGTTCCCGGACAAGCGCGGCATGGCGACCGGCATGGCGATCATGGGCTTCGGCGGTGGCGCAATGGTCGGCGCTCCGCTGGCGGCGGCGCTGATGGGGCATTTCGCTTCGCCAACCAGCGTCGGCGTGTGGCAGAGCTTCCTGGTGATGGCCGCGATCTACTTCGTGTTCATGATCGGTGGCGCGCTGTCCTACCGCGTTCCGCCAACCGGCTGGAAGCCTGAAGGCTGGACGGCCCCGGCGAAAAAAGCCTCGAACGCGATGATCACGCATCGTCATGTTCACGTGAATGTGGCCTGGAAGACGCCGCAGTTCCGTCTGGTGTGGCTGGTGCTGTGCCTGAACGTATCGGCCGGTATCGGCATCCTCGGCATGGCGTCGCCGCTGCTGCAGGAAGTGTTCGCGGGCAAGCTGCTGGGCAATGACCTGGCCTTCGGTCAACTGGATGCCTCGCAACTGGCTTCGATTGCCGCCATCGCTGCCGGTTTCACCGGTTTGTTGAGCCTGTTCAACATCGGCGGGCGTTTCTTCTGGGCTTCGTTCTCGGATTACCTGGGCCGTAAAAACACTTACTTCGTGTTCTTCGCCTTGGGCTTTGCCCTGTACGGACTGATTCCGAACCTGGGTCATCTGGGCAGCATTGCGCTGTTCGTGGCGGCGTTCTGCATCATCCTGTCGATGTATGGCGGTGGTTTCGCGACTGTTCCTGCGTATCTGGCAGACCTGTTCGGCACGCAAATGGTCGGTGCGATTCACGGTCGTTTGCTGACCGCTTGGGCTGCTGCCGGTGTGCTCGGCCCTGTGCTGGTGAACTACCTGCGTGAATACCAGCTGAGTATCGGTGTCGAGCGTGCGGCGGCTTACGACATCACCCTGTACATCCTCGCCGGCCTGCTGGTACTGGGTTTCCTGTGCAACCTGCTGGTGCGTCCGGTGGCGGACAAATACTTCATGACCGACGCCGAACTGGCCGCCGAACAGGCGCTGGGCCATGACAAAGGCGCTGACAGCAGCACCGTGCTGGAGTGGAAAGCCGCGCCGGGTACCAAGCCGCTGGCGATTGCAGCGTGGCTGGTGGTGGGCATTCCGCTGGCGTGGGGTGTGTGGGTGACCTTGCAGAAGACGGCGGTGTTGTTCCATTAAAAACTTCTGTGCCTGACGGGTGTTGTGTCAGGCACATTTGCTCAATGCCAAAAGATCGCAGCCTTCGGCAGCTCCTACACCGACCGTAGGAGCTGCCGAAGGCTGCGATCTTTTGCTTGTATGGACATGTCTATCGCCGACACCCCCGAATTCACTCCGTCAGGGATATCACCTCTCGTGTTTCTGTTTGGCGCCCGCACGCCTATAATGGCTGCCTTTTTCGCCCAATGATTTTGCGGAGCTGGTGATGGCCGAACGTAAGGCGTCTGTCGAGCGCGACACTCTGGAAACCCAGATCAAAGCCTCGATCAACCTCGATGGCACCGGAAAGGCCCGATTCGATATCGGTGTTCCTTTTCTTGAGCACATGCTGGACCAGATCGCCCGTCATGGGCTGATCGACCTGGATATCGTCAGCAAGGGCGACTTGCATATCGATGACCACCACACGGTGGAAGACGTCGGTATCACCCTCGGCCAGGCATTTGCCAAAGCCATCGGCGACAAGAAAGGCATCCGTCGCTACGGCCATGCCTACGTGCCGCTCGATGAAGCGTTGTCGCGCGTGGTGATCGACTTCTCCGGTCGTCCAGGCCTGCAGATGCACGTGCCGTACACCCGCGCCACCGTTGGCGGCTTCGACGTTGACTTGTTCCAGGAATTCTTCCAGGGCTTCGTCAACCATGCATTGGTCAGCCTGCACATCGACAACCTGCGTGGCACCAACACCCACCACCAGATCGAAACCGTGTTCAAGGCATTTGGCCGCGCCCTGCGCATGGCCGTCGAGCTCGATGACCGCATGGCCGGGCAAATGCCTTCGACCAAGGGCGTCCTGTAATGCAGACAGTCGCGGTTATCGATTACGGCATGGGCAACCTGCACTCGGTGGCCAAGGCCCTCGAGCACGTCGGTGCCGGCAAGGTGCTGATCACCAGCGATGCCAGCGTGATTCGCGAAGCCGACCGGGTGGTTTTCCCCGGCGTCGGCGCAATTCGCGATTGCATGGCGGAGATCCGTCGCCTCGGCTTCGATTCCCTGGTGCGTGAAGTCAGTCAGGACCGTCCGTTCCTTGGCATCTGCGTGGGCATGCAAGCCTTGCTCGACACCAGCGAAGAGAACGACGGCGTCGACTGCATCGGCCTGTTCCCGGGCGCGGTGAAGTTCTTCGGCAAGGATCTGGTCGAAGATGGCGAACACCTGAAAGTCCCGCACATGGGCTGGAACGAAGTGAAGCAGAAGGTCAGTCACCCGCTGTGGCACGATATTCCGGACATGGCGCGGTTCTACTTCGTGCACAGCTACTACATCGCTGCCGCCAACGCGCGGCAGGTGGTCGGTGGCGGTCACTACGGTGTCGATTTCGCCGCGGCGCTGGCCGAAGGCTCGCGTTTCGCCGTGCAGTTCCACCCGGAGAAAAGCCATACCCATGGCCTGCAGTTGCTGCAGAACTTCGCTGCGTGGGACGGTCGCTGGTAAATGGCAGTCAAGAAGAAACCCCCGATCCTGACTCTCACTCCCGAGCAAGAGAGCGAGGCCAATCGCAAGATCAAGCGTTTCATGGAAGACCGCTTCGAACTCGACCTCGGCTCGTTCGAGGCGGCGGAGATTCTTGAGCTGTTTACCCGTGAAATTGCTCCGCACTATTACAACAGGGCGATTTTCGATGTGCAGGCGCACCTCAAAGAGAGGTTCGAAAGCATCGAAAGCGACCTGTGGGCGCTCGAGAAAAACTGATTTCCGAGCCAAGCTGAACATTCAAATTTGAAGGTTTGCCAGATGCTGATTATTCCCGCTATCGATCTTAAAGACGGTGCCTGTGTTCGTCTGCGCCAGGGCCGCATGGAAGATTCCACGGTGTTCTCCGATGACCCGGTGAGCATGGCTGCAAAGTGGGTGGAGGGCGGTTGCCGTCGTCTGCATCTGGTCGACCTGAACGGCGCGTTTGAAGGCCAGCCAGTCAACGGCGAAGTGGTCACCGCCATCGCCAAGCGCTATCCGAACCTGCCGATCCAGATCGGCGGCGGTATCCGCTCCCTGGAAACCATCGAGCACTACGTGAAAGCGGGCGTGAGCTACGTGATCATCGGCACCAAGGCGGTGAAAGATCCAGCCTTCGTCGCCGAAGCCTGCCGCGCGTTCCCGGGCAAAATCATCGTGGGTCTGGACGCCAAGGACGGTTTTGTCGCCACTGACGGCTGGGCTGAAATCAGCACCATCCAGGTGATCGACCTGGCCAGGCAATTCGAAGCCGACGGCGTGTCTTCGATCGTTTATACCGACATCGCCAAAGACGGCATGATGCAGGGCTGCAACGTACCGTTCACCGTCGCACTGGCTGCTGCAACAAAGATCCCGGTGATCGCTTCCGGCGGCATCCACAACCTGGGTGACATCAAGACCCTGCTCGACGCCAAGGCGCCAGGCATCATCGGCGCCATCACCGGCCGGGCGATCTACGAAGGCACCCTCGACGTCGCCGAAGCGCAAGCTTTCTGCGATTCGTACCAAGGCTGAGGACTGACCATGGCGCTGGCCAAACGCATCATCCCTTGCCTGGACGTGGACAACGGCCGGGTCGTCAAAGGTGTGAAGTTCGAAAACATCCGCGACGCCGGTGACCCGGTGGAAATTGCCCGTCGTTATGACGAGCAGGGTGCCGACGAGATTACCTTTCTCGACATCACCGCCAGCGTCGATGGCCGCGATACCACGCTGCATACCGTCGAGCGCATGGCCAGCCAGGTGTTTATCCCGCTGACTGTCGGCGGTGGCGTGCGCACCGTGCAAGACATCCGCAACCTGCTCAATGCCGGTGCGGACAAGGTTTCGATCAACACCGCAGCAGTGTTCAACCCGGAATTCGTCGGCGAAGCCGCGCAGCATTTCGGTTCGCAATGCATAGTGGTGGCCATCGACGCGAAGAAGGTTTCCGGACCTGGCGAAACCCCGCGCTGGGAAATTTTCACCCATGGTGGTCGCAAGCCAACCGGCCTCGACGCCGTTGAGTGGGCGAAGAAGATGGAAGGCCTGGGTGCTGGCGAAATCCTGCTGACCAGCATGGACCAGGACGGCATGAAAAACGGTTTCGACCTGGGCGTCACCCGCGCCATCAGCGACGCCCTGGGCATTCCGGTGATCGCCTCCGGCGGTGTAGGCAACCTGCAACACCTGGCCGACGGCATTATCGAAGGCCACGCCAGCGCGGTACTGGCGGCGAGTATTTTCCACTTCGGCGAATACACCGTGCAGGAAGCCAAGGCCTATATGGCCCACCGCGGAATCGTGATGCGTTAAACAAACCGGTACAGGCTAGTGGACACCATGGCATACCCAAGGCACTCTTGGGTACGCCATGGATTTCGGTAGCCAGACATGCTTAAACGCTTTCTTCTCGTCCTTGCCAGCGCTTCTCTGTTGTTGATCAGCGGAGCAAACGCTAAAGACAGCCCCGATACCGACCTGGTGTTGCTGACAGAGAACTTCCCGCCGTACAACATGGCGAAGAACGGCAAGAACTTCGCTCAGGACGAGAATATCAATGGCATCGCCACCGATATCGTCCGCGAAATATTCAAGCGCGCCGGCATTAGCTACAGCCTGACGTTGCGTTTCCCTTGGGAGCGGGTCTACAAACTCGCCCTGGAAAAACCCGGTTACGGCGTATTCGTCATGGCGCGCCTGCCCGATCGCGAAAAGCTATTCAAATGGGTCGGTCCGATTGGCCCGGACGACTGGATCATGCTGGCCAAGGCTGACAGCAAGATCACCCTTGAAACCTTGAATGACGCGCGCAAATACAAGATCGGCGCCTACAAGGGCGACGCCATTGCCGAGACGCTTGCCAAGCAAGGCCTCCAGCCGATCGTTGTGCTGCGCGATCAAGACAACGCCAGGAAACTGGTCAACGGTCAGATCGACCTGTGGGCCACCGGTGACCCGGCCGGGCGCTATCTGGCGCGCCAGGAAGGGGTCAGCGGGTTGAAAACCGTACTGCGTTTCAACAGTGCCGAACTGTACCTGGCACTGAACAGGGGCGTGCCGGACGAGACGGTGGCCAAGCTCCAGGCGGCGCTGGACCAGATGCGCAAGGAAGGTCGGGTGGACGAGATCATGGCGCAGTATCTCTAACGATCCTGCACATACCAGTGTGGGAGCGGCGGTGCGCAGACTTAGCGGTACCCCCCATCCTTGCCATGCGCAGCCGTCGCCCGGTTTCCGCGCACACTGATCATCTGTCGGATATCAATCCATTCGATCCCCTGGGCCTTGAGCCTGGGTAATTCACGCTCCAGCACCGCCAGCGTCTGCGGATACGGATGACCGATCATCACCGCCGAGCCCTGCTTGCGCGCGAGGCTGATCGCGGTCTGCAGCTGGATCAGGATCGCCGCCTCAGTACGCTCATCGTCGAGAAATACATCCCGTGAAACGCTCGCCAAACCGATCTTCTGCGCTTGGGCGGCGGCCACGGTCTGGGCGCTGGTACGGCTGTCGACGAAGAACTTGTGCCGGCGCTGCAAATCCGCCATCAACCACGCCATGGCGACTGGTTGCGCGGTCATGCGGCTGCCCATGTGGTTGTTGATGCCGCTGGTATACGGAACCATTTTGAATGCGGCGTCCAGGCGCTTTTCCAGCTCTTCGACGGGCAGCTCGGGGTGCCAGGCGAACGGTCCGGTGGCCGGGTCCATGGGCATGTGCAGGATGACGATCTTGCCGGCGCGATGGGCTTCGCGGGCGAATTCGGTGGCGTGGGGTGTGTCGGGCATGATTGCCGTGGTCACAGGGCCGGGCAGGGCGAGTACGCGGCGATCCCGGGGCAGATTCTGCCCCAGGTCATCGATGATCAGGCTCAGGTAGGCTTTGTGGGGCGTCGGTCCGGCGGGTTCTGCGTGAGCAACACCCGCCAGACAACACAACAGACCGATCAGCAACCGCAGAAACATCTCAACGGCCGGATGTGATGCTCAGCCCTTTGAGCAGGCTCAGGGCCTGGGCCAATTGGTAATCATCGTCCTGCGGCATTGGCTTGGCTTTGCCGCTGGAACCGGTCGGTTTGTCGGCGCCGCCGTTGCCGTTGCCCAGGTGACCCTGCAAGTCGGCTTCCTTGAAGTAGTCGCTGTCCTGCTCGCTGGTGATCTTGGCCTTGCGCACTTCGATGTCCGGCACGATGCCCTGGGCCTGGATGGAGCGGCCGTTCGGCGTGTAATACAACGCCGTGGTGATCTTCAGTGCGCGCTCGTTGTTAAGCGGCAGAACCGTCTGTACCGAGCCCTTGCCGAAACTGGTGGTGCCCATCAGCACGGCGCGTTTCTGGTCCTGCAGGGCACCGGCGACAATTTCCGAAGCCGAGGCGCTGCCGCCGTTGATCAGCACGACCATTGGCACCGCTTCACTTTCGTCCTTGCCGGTGGCAGAGAAACGCAGCTCGGAGTTGGCGATGCGGCCCTTGGTGTAAACGATCAGGCCCTTGGTGATGAAGTGGTCGACCACTTCCACCGCCGCTTGCAACACGCCGCCCGGGTTGTTGCGCAGGTCGAGAATGATGCCCTTGAGCTTCTTGCCGTTTTCCTTGCGCAGCTTGGCCAGCGCCTTGGAAACTTCTTCGCCGGTCTTGACCTGGAACTGGGTGATGCGGATATACCCATAGCCCGATTCCAGCAACTGGCTCTTCACGCTCTTCACCTGGATGACGGCGCGGGCCAGGGTTACGTCGAACGGCGTGCCACCGTCGCGCACCAGGGTCAGGGTGATTTTCTGGCCGATCTTGCCGCGCATCTTGTCGACGGCTTCGGTCATGCTCTGGCCGCGGGTCGGCTGGCCGTTGATCTTGACGATGAAGTCGCCGGCCTGAATGCCGGCCTTGGAGGCCGGAGTGTCGTCAATGGGCGACACCACCTTGATGAAGCCGTCTTCGGCGCCGACTTCAATGCCCAGGCCGCCGAACTCACCGCTGGTGCTTTCCTGCAACTCGGCGAAATCTTCAGGGCCCAGGTAGGCGGAATGCGGATCGAGGTTGCTGAGCATGCCCTTGATGGCGTTTTCCAGCAGGGTCTTGTCGTCCACCGGTTCGACATAAGCGGCCTTGATCCGGTCCATCACCTCGGCAAAGGTGCGCAACTCATCCAGCGGCAGTGGCGCCTTGGTGGTCGCAGCAGTGCCCGCAGGCGCAACCGCCGGCGCTGGTTGAGCGGCAAACGCCAGAGGCGCGCCGATCACCAGGGCGATCGTCAGGGCCAGCGAGGTAAGGCGGGACAAATGCAGCATGTCTAACAAACTCCTGAATTAGGTAACGCACTTATCCTTGCGCGCGGCACCATTGCGCCGGATCACTCGGGTGACCCTGCTGACGAATCGCGAAATACAATGCCGGTGTATCTTGTCCGCCACTGCTACCCACAGTGGAGATGGACTCACCGGCTTTTACCACGTCACCCGCAGACTTGAGCAGCGTCTGGTTGTGACCATAAAGACTCAAAAAGCCGTTGCCGTGGTCGAGGATCACCAGCAACCCGGCGCCTCGCAGCCAGTCGGCAAACACTACGCGACCACCATGCACCGCATGCACGGTGCTGCCGGCAGACGCGCTGATCATCACGCCATCCCACTTGGTCCGGGCATCGTCGCCACGGCTTTCACCGTAGCGCGCCAGCAGTCGACCATCGACAGGCCAGGGAAGTTTGCCGCGGGTTGACGCAAACGGGCCGCCAAAAGTCTCGCCGGAACTGGAAACCAGAGCGCCAGGCGTTGATCTGACCGGTTTGCGTGGGGCGTCGTCGCTGGCATCTGCCTGCGCCCGGGCCTCACGTAAACGCTTTTTTTCGGCTTCCTGCTGGGCAATCAGCGCTTTTTGCCGCGCTTCTTCTGCCTCACGAGCCTGGCGCGCCAGGGTTTCTTCAATGGTTTTAAGGACTTTAGACAGGTCTGCCTGATCCTGCTCGCGTGCCGCCAGTTTCTGATCGCGAGCCTTTACGTCGTCATTGAGTTTGGCCAGGACTTGCTGGCGCTCCTTGCGGACTTTCTCGAGCTCGTCACGCTGGGTGTCGAGGCTGCTTTGCTGCACCAGCAATTGCGCCTGCTGCATGGCGATGTCTTTCTCGACATTGGACAGTTGGCGCAGGGTTTCGTTGAAATTCTTCAACTGCTCCAGGCGAGCCTGGCTCAGGTAGTCGTAATAGGTGAGGGTACGAGCGAATCTTTCCGGATTCTGCTGGTTGAGCAGCAGTTTGAGGTATTCCTGGCGACCGTTCTGGTAGGCCGCGCGGGCCTGGATGGCGATCAATCGCTGTTGTTCAATACGCGCGCTCTGGAGTTTTTTTTTCTCTGCATCGAGGCGCTGCAGCTCGGCTTCGCTTTTCTTC
The DNA here is from genome assembly GCF_949767755.1 of Pseudomonas sp. IT-P4. NCBI lineage: Bacteria > Pseudomonadati > Pseudomonadota > Gammaproteobacteria > Pseudomonadales > Pseudomonadaceae > Pseudomonas > Pseudomonas sp. IT-P4. Next base: position 206,815 of record NZ_CATKPX010000034.1, read on the forward strand.
AGCTCTTTTTGCAGGGCATCGACCTGCTTCTCGAGCTTGCCCATTTCGGTTTCGGTACCCTTGAGCTCTTTCTGCACACCGGACTTTTCTTCCTGCAACTTGCCCAGCAGCTTCTTCAGCTCGGCAATGTCCTGACGCGTGGCGTCCAACTGTTGTTGGGTATCTGCGCGCTCGTCAGCAAAGGCCGGTTGGAGCAGGCAAGTCAGAGCTAGGGCTATCAGGACGCGGAGCATAGGGGCGGGCGGCACCAGGGAAAGGGACGGCCTAGTATGCCCGCCATGGGCGGCAAAAAAAATGCCCATTTCTGACTGTGTGATGACTGGAGCAAGCGACAGACTGAATTCCATTTCGAAAACTCCATAAACCACTGTGGGAGCGGGCTTGCTCGCGATGGCGTCCGATCATTCAACATAGATGTTGGCTGTCAGATTGCTATCGCGAGCAAGCTCGCTCCCACAGGTTTTGTGGCGTTTTGGAGATCCAGTCAGACCAGAATCGAAGTCCCGGTCATTTCCGCCGGTTGCTCAAGGCCCAGCAACTTGAGCATGGTCGGCGCCACGTCCGCCAGAACGCCGCCCTCGCGGACCTTCAGGTCGCGCTTGCCGACATAGATGAACGGTACCGGCTCGGTGGTGTGCGCAGTGTGCGCCTGGCCGGTGGTTTCATCGGACATTTGCTCGACGTTGCCATGGTCAGCGGTGATCAAGGCTTCGCCGCCGACTTTTTCCAGGGCATCGACGATGCGACCTACGCACAGGTCCAGGCACTCAACGGCCTTGACCGCCGCTTCGAACACGCCGCTGTGGCCGACCATGTCGCCGTTGGCGTAGTTGACCACGATCACGTCGTAACGCTGGTTTTCGATGGCGTCGACGATGCGGTCGGTGACTTCCGGTGCGCTCATTTCCGGTTGCAAGTCATAGGTGGCGACTTTCGGCGAGGGGATCAGGATGCGTTCTTCGCCCGGGAACGGTTCTTCGCGGCCGCCGGAGAAGAAGAAGGTCACGTGGGCGTATTTTTCGGTTTCAGCGATGCGCAGTTGGGTCTTGCCGTTTTTCGCCAGGTAGTCGCCCAGCACGTTTTCCAGGCTGCCGGCGGCGAAAGCCGAGGGCGCGGGGATGCTGGCGGCGTATTGGGTCAGCATGACGAAACCGGCCAGTTTCGGCTGGCGGGCACGCTCGAACTCACTGAAGTTGTCTTCGACGAACACGCGGGTCAGCTCGCGGGCACGGTCGGCGCGGAAGTTCATGAACACCACGGCATCGCCGTCTTCGACTTTTACCGACTCACCGATGGAGGTGGCCTTGACGAATTCGTCGCTCTCGCCACGCTCGTAGGCCGCTTGCAGGCCTTCCTGGGCGGTGGCGGCGTTGAATTCGCCCTGACCCTCGACAATCAGGTTGTAGGCCTGGGACACGCGGTCCCAACGGTTGTCGCGGTCCATGGCGTAGTAGCGGCCGATGATGCTGGCGATCCGGCCCTTGCCCAGGGCCTGGAAGGTCGCGTCCAGCAGCTCGATCGACGACTGCGCGCTTTTCGGCGGGGTGTCGCGGCCGTCGAGGAAGGCGTGCAGGTAGATGTTTTGTGCGCCGCGCTTGAAGGCCAGTTCGGCCATGGCGACCAGGTGATCCTGGTGGCTGTGCACGCCGCCATCGGACAGCAGACCCATGAAATGCACGGCTTTGCCGGCGGCGACGGCTTTGTCCACCGCAGCGCAGATGGTCGGGTTCTCGAAGAACTCGCCGTCACGGATCGATTTGGTCACGCGAGTGAAATCCTGATACACCACGCGGCCGGCGCCCAGGTTCATGTGGCCGACTTCGGAGTTGCCCATCTGGCCATCCGGCAGGCCGACGTCCATGCCGCTGCCCGAGATCAGGCCGTTCGGCACGGTGGCCCACAGACGATCCAGTACAGGCTTCTTCGCCGCGAAAATGGCGTTGGATTCGGGATTGTCGCTGTGACCGAAGCCGTCGAGAATCATCAGGACCAAAGGTTTAGGCGTGGTAGTCATGGAATCCACTCGTGGCTGAGGTAAAAGGGGGTAATGGAAAAAGGGAGTCGCAGTTTAAAGCGAAGTTCCGGCCGCGTCACCGCCGGACGGGGTTTGGCCCACCATAGTGGCTGTGTATACTGGCCGACATTTTAACGCCCTGGAACCTCCTTCGATGGTTGCTAACCTGATTCAATTTGCCACTAACCACTACATTCTCGTCGGTATCTTCGTCGTACTGCTGGCGTTGCTGATTGCCTATCAAATGCAGGGCGGCGGCCGTAGCCTGAGCACTGGCGAACTGACCGGGCTGGTCAACAAGGACGCAGGCGTGGTAATCGACATTCGTCCGACCAAGGATTTCGCCGCCGGTCACATTGTCGGCGCGCTGAACATTCCCCAGGACAAACTGACCGCCCGCGTTGGTGAGCTGGAAAAGCACAAGGCCAAGACCATCATCCTGGTCGACGCCATGGGCCAGACCGCTGGCACCCACGCCCGCGAACTGATGAAATCCGGCTTCACCGCCGCCAAGCTGTCCGGCGGTATCTCCAGCTGGAAAGCCGACAATCTGCCGCTGGTGAAGTGATATGAGCAGCGTCGTCGTCTATTCCAGCGATTACTGCCCTTACTGCTCGCGAGCCAAGTACCTGCTCGAGAACAAAGGCGTGGCCTTCGAAGAGATCAAGGTCGATGGCAAGCCGCAGGTGCGCGCTGCGATGGCCCAGAAGGCCGGGCGTACGTCCGTGCCGCAAATCTGGATCGGCAGCACACACGTGGGCGGATGTGATGATCTGTTCGCCCTGGAGCGCGCCGGCAAGCTCGACGCGCTGCTCAGGGCCTGACGGCAATATCCCAAACAAGCAAACCTAAAAGAACCCTGGATCAAGAAGGATCTGCGATGACTGACCAACAGAACACTGCTGCGAACGAAGAAGAAACTGCACCGCAATTCTCCTTGCAGCGCATTTATGTGCGTGACCTGTCCTTCGAAGCTCCGAAAAGCCCGGCGATCTTCCGCCAGCAGTGGGAGCCGAGCGTCGGTCTGGATCTGAACACCCGTCAGAAGACGCTGGAAGCTGACTTTCACGAGGTCGTGCTGACCCTGTCGGTTACCGTGAAAAACGGTGACGAAGTGGCGTTCATCGCTGAAGTGCAACAGGCCGGTATCTTCCTGATCAAGAATCTGGACGACGCCTCGATGAGCCACACCCTGGGTGCGTTCTGCCCGAACATCCTGTTCCCGTACGCTCGCGAAACCCTGGACAGCCTGGTGACCCGTGGTTCGTTCCCGGCACTGATGCTGGCTCCGGTGAACTTCGATGCACTGTACGCGCAAGAGCTGCAACGCATGCAGGCTGCTGGCGAGACTCCGACCGTTCAGTAAAAGCTTCGTTTGCTCCATGAAAAAAGCGCCTCCGAAGGCGCTTTTTTCATGGAACAAACGAAACCTTCGAGTAGGAGCTGCCGAAGGCTGCGATCTTTTGATCTTGAAAATCAAAATCAAAAGATCGCAGCCTTCGGCAGCTCCTACATTGGGTCATGGTGTTACTTGAAGTCGTTCTGCCGCCAGGCTTCGTAAACGGCCACTGCCACGGTATTGGACAGGTTCAGGCTGCGGCAGCCCTCGCGCATCGGCAGGCGCAGGCGTTGCTCGCTCGGCAGGGCGTCCAGCACCTCGGCGGGCAAGCCCCGGCTTTCCGGGCCGAACAGGAACGCGTCGCCCGGGACGAAGCTGGCATCGTGGAACGGCCGCGAACCCTTGGTAGTGAAGGCGAACAGTCGTGGATGGCCGAGGCTCTCCAGGCAGCTGGCAAGGTCCGCGTGGCGTTGCAGGGTGGCATACTCGTGGTAGTCGAGGCCGGCCCGGCGCAGGCGCTTGTCGTCCATCTCGAAACCCAGCGGTTCGATCAAATGCAGGTGGCAGCCACTGTTGGCGCACAGCCTGATAACGTTGCCGGTATTCGGCGGAATTTCTGGTTGGAAAAGGATGACGTGAAACATGCACGGCTCCGAAGGCAAAGATGACGCGCATTCTACGCCGCCAGAAGGCGTGCGTTCGAAACTATTCCTGCGGGTAATGGGCTCGCTGGCGATTGTCGGGGTGATGGTCGGGATGATGATCGGTCGCCTGACCACGCCGGACCCCAGTCAGTTGCAGCAGGTGGAAGTGACGAACGACGGGCTGGTGGTGTGGTTCAACAATGAGCCCAAGACCCACGGCGAGATGGTTGATGGCAGTGTTGCGCTACTGTTTGGCGCCGAGGGCAAGGCGCAGAAAGGTCAGCTCAAGCTCGGTGGCAAGGACGTGAACTGGCGGGTACGTTTGAGCGATGGGGGGTTGTTGCTGACACTGGTGGCGGCCCGGCCTCTGCAGGGCCAATGGGCCGGTAGCGAGGTCGATGACCGCTGGCGGCTGGAGATCCATCTCCGGGAGCAATAAAAGAGGGAATCCCCGGCCTGCCTGTACCAAGGTTCCCGAAACGGGAGGCTCGTCGCGAGTGCGGTGTGAGCCTGGTGTAAAGAAGGAACCCCTGACCTGCCTGTATCAAGGGCCCCAAAACTGCGGGGCTCGTCGCGGGTGCGGTGTGAGCCCGATGTAAAGAGGGGAATCCCCGGCCTGCCTGTACCAAGGTCCCCGAAACCGGGTGGGTGAACTGATTCACCTGAAAGGGTTGTTGCAGGGGGCGTGCCAGTTTTCACAAAGAGAAACAAAAAATCGCTTTGAGGCGCTGAAAGCCCCGGAATTCGGGGCTTTCGTGTTTTTTCGAAAGGGATTCGGTTGCGAAAGCAGGCGGGGATTCGAAGCTGTTTTTGTGCGCGATTGCGGTTCACGGTGCATTGCGGCGGTGCATGGGGCGTTGTTATCGGCCAAAAAAGATCGCAGCCTTCGGCAGCTCCTACTGGGTCTTGCGTACGACTGTAGGAGCTGCCGGAGGCTGCGATCTTTTCGCTTGCGACTAAACTCGAAAGCCAGATTTAACCCTCATCCCCCTCATCATCATCCCCGCCATCAACCTTCATCCCCAATTCCTTGATCTTGCGGGTCAGGGTGTTGCGTCCCCAGCCCAGCAAGACGGCGGCATCGCGGCGGCGACCGGCGGTGTGCTTGAGGGCGGTCTCGATCATGATCCGCTCGAAGGCTGGTACAGCGCTGTCGAGCAGGCTCGACTGACCACGGGCCAGTGCCTGGTCAGCCCACTGGCGCAGGGCCTGCTCCCAGTTGGTGACCGGTGCCGAGTCCTGCGGCAGGCTCAGCAGTTCCGGCGGCAGGTCGCCGATGTGCACTTCGCGACCCGAAGCCATCACCGTGATCCAGCGGCAGGTGTTCTCCAACTGACGCACGTTGCCGGGCCACGGCAAGTTCTTCAGGTATTCCTCGGTTTCGCTTTTCAGCAGCTTAGGCTCGACCGCCAGTTCCTGGGCGGCGCGGCCGAGGAAGTGCTTGGCCAGGGTCGGGATGTCTTCGCGACGATCCGACAGGCGCGGGATATGGATGCGGATCACATTGAGGCGGTGGAACAAGTCCTCTCGGAATTTCCCGGCGTGCACCAGGGTTTCCAGATTCTGGTGAGTCGCAGCGATGATGCGCACATCGACCTTCACCGGCACATGACCACCGACGCGGTAGAACTCGCCATCGGCCAGTACCCGCAGCAAGCGGGTCTGGGTGTCGGCGGGCATGTCACCGATTTCGTCGAGGAACAGCGTACCTCCATCGGCTTGTTCGAAACGCCCGCGACGCAGGTTGGCGGCGCCCGTGAATGCGCCTTTCTCATGGCCGAACAGTTCGGATTCCATCAGGTCCTTGGGGATCGCCGCCATGTTCAGCGCAATGAATGGCGAAGCGGCGCGCGGGCTGTGACGGTGCAGCGCGTGGGCCACCAGTTCCTTGCCGGTACCCGATTCACCATTGATCAGCACGGTGATGTTGGAGTGGCTCAAGCGCCCGATGGCGCGAAACACTTCCTGCATCGCCGGCGCTTCGCCGATGATTTCCGGGGTGCGGGTCAGGGTCGGGGGCACTTCCAGGCCCTGTTGTTCCTGAGCGTGCTGGTTGGCGCGCTTGACCAGGGAAACCGCTTCGTCGACATCGAACGGCTTGGGCAGGTACTCGAAGGCGCCGCCCTGATAGGACGCGACAGCGCTGTCCAGATCGGAATGAGCGGTCATGATGATCACTGGCAGCCGTGGGTGCTGTTCGCGAATCCGCGCCAGAAGGTCCAGGCCACTGGCGCCGGGCATGCGGATGTCGGAGATGATCACGTCCGGCTGCTGGCGCGCCAGGCGGCTCATCACGCCATCGGCGCTGTCGAAGCTTTGCGTGGTCATGCCTTCCTGTTGCAAGGCTTTTTCCAGGACCCAACGGATAGAACGGTCGTCATCGACGATCCACACGGTTTCACTACGGCTCATGTCGATGTGGCTCCTTGTTCCAGTGGCAGAAAGATCGAGAAGGTGGTGTGGCCGGGGTGGCTGTCACATTCGATCAGGCCCTGGTGCTGGCTGATGATGTTCTGGGTAATGGCCAGGCCCAGCCCGGTACCGTCCGGACGACCGCTGACCATGGGGAAGAAAATGGTTTCCTGAAGTTCTGCCGGGATGCCCGGACCGTTGTCGATGATCTCGATCTTGGTCACCAGGCGATGGCGTACGTGGCCGATGGTGAACTGGCGCATCGCGCGGGTGCGCAGGCTGATGCGACCCAGGCGCAGTTCGTTCTGGCTGCTGATGGCCTGCATGGCGTTGCGCACGATGTTCAGCACGGCCTGAATCATTTGCTCGCGGTCGATCAGGACGTCGGGAATGCTTGGATCGTAGTCGCGCACCAAGGTGATGCAGCCCTGGCTTTCGGCCTCCACCAGATGGCAGACACGCTCAAGCACTTCGTGGATGTTGCACATGGCCAGCGACGGCAGCTTGTTGGAGCCGAGCATGCGGTCCACCAGGTTACGCAGGCGGTCGGCTTCTTCGATGATGACGTTGGTGTAGTCGCGCAGGCTTTCTTCCGGCAGTTCCCGGGCCAGCAATTGTGCCGCGCCGCGTATCCCGCCCAGGGGGTTCTTGATTTCATGGGCAAGGCCGCGCACCAGCATCTTGCTGGTTTCCTGTTTCGACAGCTGTGCTTCTTCCTTGGTGATCCGCAGCAGGCGGTCACGGGGGTGGACTTCGAGCAGCAGCATGGTGTCGCCGTTGCTCAGGATCGGCGTTACCGCGTAGTCGACGGTCAGGGTCTGGCCGGTGAGGGCGGTGAGCATCGCTTCGCGCTTGGTGAACGGGTGCGCTTGCTCGACGGCCTGGCGCAACGAGTTCAGCGCCTCGGTCGATTCGGTAAACAACTCACTGATGAACTGTCCATGGCTGCGCTGACCGCTGATGGCCAGCAGCATCTCCGCCGCCGGGTTCATGTACTCGAGGCGCAGTTCGGCGTCGAGCAGGATGGTGGCAGTGGTGAGGTTGTCGAGTAGCAAACGGTGGAGCGCGTCGCTAATGGTCATCGGGACCTCTTTTAGGGCAGAGCATGCGCAAAAAAAACGCTGGTACGGGCAAAATGCAAAAACCAAACCAAGGCTCCGAAAAGAAGCGCTCAAGGCCTGAAACAGGCGTTTGACGCTCGTTTGCGTGGCGTTCTGCCAGCTTTCGCGGGTACTTTCGAACCAAAATGGGTTGGAATGTGAGTGCGGTGCAAGCTATTGCACCAATATAGTGCGCAAACCTGAATGAGGTTAGAAAAGTCTCAGGAAAGGATTTTTTTCTTCGCCGGGTTTGTCGCTGAGCGGGCATTCCGGCCGCTGGCCGTAGTCTTCGAGGACACAGGGTTTGATCCTGCGCTTCTGGGCGAGAGACGTGCGCTGCATGTGGAAAGGCTGGCTGGCGGTGCGTTCGACGATGCGTCCCTGTTCGTCGAGGATTTCCACGGACAGGGTATGGCTGCCGCGATCGATGTTGCTCAAGGCGAACACCGGGCTCAGGCCGGGGTCGGCGGTGGGCTGGCCGTCGAGCAGCAACCGGTAACGGTGGCCGGGTTGCAGGGCGGGTTCGTTGGTGGCGCTGATGATGACTTCGCCGGTGTTGCTACGGATGGTTGCGTCGGGTTCCGGGATCAGGATGCGCAGCACCTCATAGTGGAACAGCGCTTGTACTTCGGGGCTGCTCTGGGCAAGCGATGGCGCTGCACTGGTGGGAGTGGCCGCTATTCGATTGCTCGTTATCAGTGGTACGCGCCTGGCGTCGCCGGGTTTGGGCTGGTCGGTGAAAACCCGATTGCCCTGAGCATCGAGATACATGAAGACCTCTGCCGAGGCGGGCAGGGCGATCAGGCAGGCGATCAGTAACCAGGCCTTCAAGGCTTGTGCACCCGCTGTACGGTGAATGTCACCGCCGGGCTCTGCTGCACAACATTTTCGCCATCGATCACTTGTACGGCGAGACGGTGTTCGCCGCGATCGATGTTCACAAGTTGCAGGGTCGGTACATTGCCTGGCTCGCCGTAGGGTTGACCGTCCAGCAGTAGGCGCAACAGGTGAGGGCGTTGCAGGTGCGGTTTGATCAGTACGTTTATCGTGAAGGTGCCATTGTTGGCGCGTAACGCTTCTGTGGTGGGCAGGCCGGTGAGTTCCAGTTTTTCGTAGGCGCCGTGGATTGGCTCGGGGATATTGCCTGCCTGAGGTTGCGCAAAATCGCCGGGTGGTTGGCGTTCGATGCTGTTGAGTGGCGGCAGATCCACCGCCCGGGCTTCAACGCCATCGGGCGGTTGGTTGCTGTAGGCGGTATTACCGGCAGCATCGGTGTATCTGTAGATTTGGGCCATCACAGGAAAAATGAAGGACAGCAGTAGAAGGAGTAAAAGTGGCCGCATTCGGACTTCCTGTGTGAAGCAAGGACTACTCCGCCAATGGAATGCCTTCGCTGCCAGCATAGAACACAACAAGTTCTACCGGTTCATCGCCGGTGACGCCGCGATGGGTGATGTTGACCATTTCGGCCAGCGCTTCGCCTGGTTTGATACGCCGGGTCTGGCCGCTGTTCCTGTCTTCGACTATCAGCTCGCCAGAGAGGATGTAAGCCGCGTTGGGAATCGGATGAGTGTGCCAGGGGAGTTTGCTATTGGCAGGGATCGTGAGTTTGAGCACGGTCAGTTCGGGCGCGGCATCCGGGTAGCGAATGTAAGGTGTGTTATCCCACGACTTGCTGCTTTGCAGCAGGATTTCCCGTTTGATTTCTGTCGACTGGGGGATTGTGTTGCAGCCCAGGAGGGCGAAGGTGGTGAGAGCGGCCAGTAGCGTCTTGAGTGGGAAGGTTTTCATCATTCCATCCGTTGATTGCAGGTAGTGAGCAGGCTACGAGTCATTCAAGTTGGTTGATGCCGGACGATGCCGTGTGTGCCCGAGGAGATGTCGGGTTTCATTGTCGGAAGTTGCCCACAAAAAAGGCCTCCCGAAGGAGGCCTCTTTTTGTCACGCCGCGTGTTGCGACGCTACCGGATCAGCAGCTGTAGTACAGCTCGTATTCCAGTGGGTGTACGAAGGTACGTACCTTGATTTCTTCTTCGCTTTTCAGGGCGATGTAAGCGTCGATGAAGTCGTCGCTGAAAACGCCGCCTTTGGTCAGGAACGCACGACCTTTGTCCAGCTCTTCCAGGGCTTCTTTCAGGCTGCCGCAAACTTGTGGGATCTCTTTGGCCTCTTCAGGCGGCAGGTCATACAGGTTTTTGTCAGCAGCGTCGCCAGGGTGGATCTTGTTCTGGATACCGTCCAGGCCAGCCATCAGCAGTGCGGCGAAGCACAGGTACGGGTTGGCAGCCGGATCCGGGAAGCGTGCTTCGATACGGCGGGCTTTCGGGCTCGACACGTAAGGAATACGGATCGAAGCGGAGCGGTTGCGAGCCGAGTAGGCCAGCATCACTGGAGCTTCGAAGCCTGGAACCAGACGCTTGTAGGAGTTGGTTGCCGGGTTGGTGAAGCCGTTCAGGGCCTTACCGTGCTTGATGATGCCGCCGATGAAGTACAGGGCGGTGTCGGACAGGCCGGCATAACCTTCGCCTGCGAAGGTGTTCTTGCCATCTTTCCAGATGGACATGTGTACGTGCATACCCGAGCCGTTGTCGCCGTACAGAGGCTTAGGCATGAAGGTCGCGGTACGGCCGTAGGCATCGGCAACGTTGTGCACGACGTACTTCAGGGTTTGGGTTTCGTCGGCTTTCTTCACCAGGGTGTTGAACTTGACGCCGATTTCGTTCTGGCCGGCAGTCGCCACTTCGTGGTGGTGAACTTCGACGGTCAGGCCCATTTCTTCCAGTGCGTTGCACATGGAGGTACGGATTTCGTGGTCATGGTCGAACGGCGGAACCGGGAAGTAGCCGCCTTTGACGCCTGGACGGTGGCCTTTGTTGCCGCCTTCGATGTCCTGGTCGGACATCCACGAACCTTGTTCGGAGTAGATCTTGAACATGGAGCCGGAAATGTCGGACTTGAACTTCACCTGGTCGAAGATGAAGAACTCTGGCTCTGGACCTGCGTATACGGTGTCACCGATAGCGGTGGCTTTCAGGTGCTCTTCGGCGCGCTTGGCGATCGCACGTGGGTCGCGGTCGTAGCCTTGCATGCTCGAAGGTTCGATGATGTCGCAGACCAGGATCAGGGTCGGTTCTTCGGTGAACGGATCCAGGACGGCGGTGGAGTCGTCCGGCATCAGGATCATGTCGGAGGCTTCGATGCCTTTCCAGCCAGCGATGGAGGAACCGTCGAACATTTTGCCGACTTCGAAGAAGTCGTCATCCAGCGCATCGCGAGCCGGCATGGTCACGTGGTGCTGAGTGCCTTTGGTGTCCGTGAAGCGCAGATCAATCCACTTGACGTCATGATCTTTGATGAGTTGAACCGACTTCGACATAGTGTCCTCCGGGTGGCTTCGGGCTAGTAGTGGATGCCCTTAAATGTGGGTGATGCCGGCGCGAATACTCTGCCAAGGCAACCTGCCTCACAAGGGAGCAAATTGCATGCCAGTGCCCCAGCATGGGTTTTTTGCCCCAAAAACACGCTTGCGGGGGCATATTGCGCTTTAAAGCAGAAAATCTCGCCCTGTAATGTGGCGCCGCCTCCTGCAAATGACCTGTTTTGGTGCGCGCGAAACCTTCTGCACATTAACTGGTTAAACCTTGAGCAATTTCCGCTATAATCCGCGCCCCCCTTTTTCGGCAGGCCATGCGCGCGCTGTTTCCATGAAATTAATCGTAAAAGTCTTCCCCGAGATCACCATCAAGAGCCGCCCGGTACGGATGCGTTTCATCCGTCAATTGGCCAAGAACATCCGTGCCGTGCTCCGCGATCTGGACCCGGCCGTGGTGGTGAACGGCGTGTGGGACAACCTCGAGCTGGAAACCCGTGTCAGCGACCCAAAGGCCTTGAAGGAGATGGGCGAACGCCTGAGCTGCATGCCGGGCATCGCGCATTTCCTGCAAATCGATGAGTACCCGCTGGGCGATTTCGACGACATCGTTGAAAAGTGCAAGCAGCACTACGGTGATGCACTGGCCGGCAAGATCTTCTCGGTACGTTGCAAGCGCGCCGGCAAGCACCCGTTCAGCTCGATCGATATTGAAAAATATGTCGGCAGCCAGTTGCGCCGTCAGTGTGGTGCCGCCGGGATCGACCTGAAAAAGCCGGAAATCGAAGTCCGGATCGAAGTTCGCGACCAACGGTTGTTCGTGATCCACAGCCAGCACAACGGCATCGGCGGATATCCGCTGGGCGCGCTGGAGCAGACCCTGGTGCTGATGTCCGGTGGCTTCGACTCCACCGTGGCGGCCTACCAGATCATGCGCCGCGGCCTGATGGCGCATTTCTGCTTCTTCAATCTGGGCGGACGTGCCCACGAACTGGGCGTCATGGAAGTCGCGCATTTCATCTGGAAGAAGTACGGCAGCTCCCAACGCGTGCTATTTGTCAGTGTGCCGTTCGAAGAAGTGCTGGGCGAAATTCTCGGCAAAGTCGATAACAGTCATATGGGCGTAGTATTGAAGCGTATGATGTTGCGCGCTTCGTCCCAAATTGCCGATCGACTGCACATCGACGCACTGGTCACCGGTGAGGCGATCTCCCAGGTGTCGAGCCAGACGTTGCCGAACCTGTCAGTGATCGACTGCGTGACCGACAAACTGGTCCTGCGCCCACTGATCGTCGCGCACAAGCAGGACATTATCGACACGGCCAACGAAATCGGCACCGCAGATTTCGCCCGGCACATGCCGGAATACTGCGGCGTCATCTCGGTCAATCCGAAGACCGCGGCCAAGCGCCATCGCGTCGAGCATGAAGAGAAAGAATTCGATATGGCGGTACTCGAGCGTGCGCTCGAAAACGCCAAGCTGGTGCCGATCGATCGCGTGATCGATGAACTGGGCCAGGATTTGCAGATTGAAGAAGTCAGCGAAGCGCTGGCCGGTCAGATCGTCATCGACATCCGTCACCCGGATGCCGCTGAAGACGACCCGCTGGACCTCGCTGGCATCGAGGTACAAACGATGCCGTTTTATGCAGTTAACGCTCGTTTCAAGGAACTGGACCCTACTCGCCAGTACCTGCTGTATTGCGACAAAGGCGTGATGAGTCGCCTGCATGCCCACCATTTGCTCAGTGAGGGGCATGCCAATGTGCGCGTTTATCGACCGAGCTAAGTGCCCGGGGCTGTTTGCCTGTGGCCTGCGTCACCGGCCCCCCGATGCCACCGTCAAGCTGTAACGGCTTTCACGGACGCTACTGTTAATCGCTGCCAAGACTTGTCAGCACACCGAATCCTCTGATCGAGATACACAAGTGATCGAAAATCTACGCAACATCGCCATCATTGCCCACGTTGACCATGGTAAGACCACCCTGGTAGACAAACTCCTGCGTCAATCCGGCACCCTGGAGCGCAACGAGCTCAACGACGAGCGCGTGATGGACTCCAACGACCAGGAAAAAGAGCGCGGTATTACCATTCTGGCGAAAAACACCGCCATCAACTGGAACGGCTACCACATCAACATTGTGGACACCCCGGGCCACGCCGACTTCGGCGGCGAAGTTGAGCGCGTAATGTCGATGGTCGACTCCGTTCTGCTGCTGGTTGACGCTCAAGACGGCCCTATGCCGCAAACCCGTTTCGTGACCAAGAAGGCTTTCGAAGCCGGCCTGCGTCCGATCGTGTGCATCAACAAGGTTGACCGTCCAGGCGCGCGTCCGGACTGGGTTCTGGACCAGATCTTCGACCTGTTCGACAACCTGGGTGCCACCGAAGAACAGCTGGACTTCAAAGTCGTCTACGCCTCGGCCCTGAACGGTATTGCCGGTCTGGACCACACCGAAATGGCTGAAGACATGACCCCGCTGTACCAGTCGATCGTCGACAACGTACCGGCGCCGGCTGTTGACCGTGAAGGTCCGTTCCAGATGCAGATCTCCGCACTGGACTACAACAGCTTCCTGGGTGTTATCGGTGTTGGCCGTATCGCTCGTGGTCGCGTCAAGCCGAACACCCCGGTTGTCGCTATCGGCGCCGACGGCAAGAAGCGTAACGGTCGTATCCTGAAGCTGATGGGTCACCACGGTCTGCACCGTGTGGACGTTGAAGAAGCTGCTGCAGGCGACATCGTATGCATCAGCGGTATGGACTCGCTGTTCATCTCCGACACCCTGTGCCACCCGGACACCGTTGAAGCGATGAAGCCGTTGACCGTCGACGAGCCAACCGTTTCCATGACCTTCCAGGTAAACGATTCGCCATTCTGCGGTAAAGAAGGCAAGTTCGTGACTTCCCGTAACATCAAGGAACGTCTGGACAAAGAGCTGCTGTACAACGTTGCACTGCGCGTTGAAGAAGGCGACTCGGCTGACAAGTTCAAGGTTTCCGGCCGTGGCGAACTGCACCTCTCGGTACTGATCGAAACCATGCGTCGCGAAGGCTTCGAAATGGCTGTAGGCCGTCCGGAAGTGATCATCCGTCTGGTTGACGGCGTGAAGCACGAACCGTTCGAAAACGTCACCATCGACCTGCCGGAAGAATCCCAGGGCAAGGTGATGGAAGAGATGGGCCTGCGTAAGGGCGACCTGACCAACATGGTGCCGGATGGCAAGGGCCGTGTGCGTCTGGAATACAACATCCCTGCTCGTGGTCTGATCGGTTTCCGTAACCAGTTCCTGACCCTGACCAACGGTGCTGGCATCCTGACCTCGATCTTCGACCGTTACGACGTGATGAAGTCCGGCGACATGTCCGGCCGTCAGAACGGCGTTCTGGTTTCGGTTGAAACCGGCAAGGCACTGACCTACTCCCTGGAAACCCTGCAGGCGCGTGGCAAGCTGTTCGTAGAACACGGTCAGGAAATCTACAACGGTCAGATCGTTGGTCTGAACAGCCGTGACAACGACCTGGGCGTCAACCCTACCAAGGGCAAGAAGCTCGACAACATGCGTGCTTCGGGTAAAGACGAAACCATCGCCCTGGTTCCACCTGTTCGCTTCACCCTGGAACAGGCTCTGGAATTCATCCAGGACGACGAGCTGTGTGAAGTGACTCCTAAGTCCATCCGTCTTCGCAAGAAGATCCTGGACGAAAGCGAGCGTACCCGCGCTGCCAAGAAAGCCAAGGCATAAGATTTAGCCCGGCTTAATGAAAACGCCCCCGGTCGAAAGGCCGGGGGCGTTTTTGTTTGTCTGAAGCCATAAAAAAGATCGCAGCCTTCGGCAGCTCCTACAAAAGCACAGTCGTGCGCATTTCTGTAGGAGCTGCCGAAGGCTGCGATCTTTTCAGGCTTAAAACTTTTCCAAAGTCCGGCGGCTGCTGCTCTCGCGCTCCACTTCCTTGGGCTTGTACGCGCAATACCCCGGCCGCGGGCCGATTTTCGGGTGATTGCGGCAAGTATCCGGGCGCTTTTCATAAATAGTGCACAGACGGCTCTTACGATCCAGGTAGTAGCAATCGTTGTTGCTCATGCGCTGGAGGGTGAAGATTCCTGACTTCTGGTTGAAACGCTCGACCAAACCTTCCTTTTGCAGGCGTTTGGCGATGTTCTTCGGCGGGTCACCCAGCTCGAATTCATCGACTACGCCGATACGGACCAGATCCTTGATCTTGACCTCGACCGGCAGGGTGCAGCAGCTGGACATGCACGAGCCGCACATCGGGGCGGAGTACTTGGCCCAGGTATCGAGTCGGTCGATCTCCGCGGCGGCGATCAGGTTCGGCTTCATCATCGGTTGTTACCAGCGTGTGCATCAGGGCGCGCGATCATACCGGGACTGGTGGATTTTTGAACAACCTTTCGCCAGTTTTTTTCACGGACGGCGCAAACAACCGGAAAATAGGCACGAGCCCTGCATTGATTCAGGCACAAGACAACGCAATGTCGATCCAGCTCGCATTCAAAGCAAAAACTGCCGAACCAGAGCCTCTACCGCCTGTCAGACCGACTAGGCTCAGACAACTCCAAGCTCGCTCGAGGTCCTATCGATGACTCAAGAACCACTTGTTCGCGAAGCAGAGGTGGCCGCATTCCGCGACGCCGTCTTGACCAAACTCACTTATGCAGTGGGTAAAGACCCGGATCACGCCTTCGACCACGATTGGTTCGAAGCCATTGCACTGGCCGCGCGGGATCACATGGTCGAGCACTGGATGGACCACACGCGGCAGATCTACCGCAAAGGCCAGAAGCGCGTTTATTACCTCTCCCTGGAGTTTCTCATCGGCCGGCTGCTCTTCGACAGCCTGAGCAACCTCGGCCTGCTCGACGTGGCCCGCGAAGCCCTGACCGAACTCGGCGTCGACCTTGAGCGCATTCGCTTGCTGGAGCCCGATGCGGCCCTGGGCAACGGCGGCCTCGGGCGTCTGGCGGCGTGTTTTCTGGAAAGCATGTCGACCCTCGGCATCGCCGGTCATGGCTACGGTATTCGTTACGAACACGGCTTGTTCCGCCAGGCCATCGTCGATGGCTGGCAACAGGAGCAGACCGAACACTGGCTGGATTTCGGCAACCCCTGGGAGTTCGAGCGCCCGGAGGTGGTTTACCCGATCGGCTTCGGCGGCAGTGTCGAGACAGTGACCGATGACAGCGGCAAGTCCAGGCAAGTCTGGCACCCGGCGGAAACCGTACGGGCCATTGCGTATGACACGCCGGTGGTCGGTTGGCGCGGGGCAAGCGTCAACACGCTGCGCTTGTGGCGCGCCCGGGCCATGGAAGATCTGCATCTGGAGCGTTTCAACGCCGGCGACCACCTTGGCGCCGTAGCCGAAGTGGCCCGGGCCGAAAGCATCTCCCGGGTGCTGTACCCGGCGGACAGCACCGAGGCCGGCCAGGAATTGCGCCTGCGCCAGGAGTATTTCTTCGTCGCCGCCTCGTTGCAGGATTTGCTGCGCCGCCATCGCAACATGCACACCTCGGTGCTGACCCTGGGCGATCACGCTTCGATCCAGCTCAACGACACTCACCCCTCGATTGCCGTGGCTGAACTGATGCGGCAACTGGTCGACGTCTATGACGTGGCATGGGACGCGGCGTGGCAGGTCACCGTCGATACGCTGTCCTACACCAACCACACATTGCTCCCCGAAGCGCTGGAAACCTGGCCGGTAGGTTTGATGGAACGCATGTTGCCGCGGCACATGCAGATCATTTACCTGATCAACGCCCAGCACATCGATTCCCTGCGGGCCAAAGGCATCCACGATTTCGATGTGCTGCGCGCGGTATCGCTGATCGAGGAAGACAACGGTCGCCGGGTACGCATGGGCAACCTGGCGTTTCTCGGCTCCCACAGCATCAACGGTGTGTCCGGGTTGCACACGCAACTGATGCGTCAAACGGTGTTCTCCGAACTGCACAAGCTCTACCCGGAGCGGATCAACAACAAAACCAACGGCATCACTTTCCGCCGCTGGCTGTATCAGGCCAATCCCGAGCTGACCTCGATGCTGGTCGATACCCTCGGCCCCGAAGTGCTGGATAACCCGGAAGAGCGTTTGCGCGCCCTCGAACCGTTCGCCGAGAAAAGTGCATTCCGCAAGGCGTTTGCCGAGCAACGCCTGCACAGCAAGAAAGCCCTGGCGTACCTGATTCATGAGCGGTTGGGTGTGGCGGTCAACCCGGCGGCGATGTTCGACGTGCAGGTCAAGCGGATTCACGAATACAAGCGCCAGTTGCTCAACCTGATGCACACCGTGGCGTTGTACCAGGCGATTCGCGCGGAACCTGAAATCGACTGGGTACCACGGGTGAAGATCTTCGCCGGCAAGGCGGCCGCCAGTTATCACCAGGCCAAACTGATCATCAAGCTGACCAACGACATCGCCCGGGTGGTGAACAACGACCCGACCGTGCGCGGCTTGCTAAAAGTGGTGTTCCTGCCCAACTACAACGTCAGCCTGGCGGAGAGCATCATTCCGGCGGCGGATTTGTCCGAGCAGATCTCCACCGCCGGGTTCGAAGCGTCAGGCACCAGCAACATGAAATTCGGCCTGAACGGCGCGCTGACCATCGGCACCCTGGACGGGGCCAACGTGGAAATGTGCGACCGCATTGGCGCCGAGCACATGTTCATCTTCGGCCTCAGCGCGCAGCAGGTGGAGGCGCGCAAGCAGAACCATGAGTTCAGCGCGGTGCCGGATATCGCCGCGTCCCATCGTCTGAATGATGTGCTGCAGGCGATTCGTGGCGGGGTGTTCTCGCCGGATGATCCGTCCCGTTATGCCGGGTTGATCGATTCGCTGGTGGACTACGACCGCTTCCTGGTCTGCGCCGACTTCGATTCCTACTGGCACGCCCAGATGCGCGTCGAAGCCCATTGGCACGATTCGAAGGAGTGGTGGCGTTCAGCCGTGTTGAGCACGGCGCGGATGGGCTGGTTCTCCTCGGACCGGACCATTCGCGAGTACGCCACGGAAATCTGGAAGGCACTGGAGTAAGTCTTCAGACCGGCGGATATACTGGCGCGCCGGAAAAGATCGCAGCCTTCGGCAGCTCCTACAGGATCGCGTAATACCGCGACTATGTAGGAGCTGCCGAAGGCTGCGATCTTTATGGATACGGCTGAGCTAATCTTTCCGGATTGGCCAATGCGCTTAGGGATATCGACCATGCAATGGATGTTCATGCTGATAGGGCTGGTGCTCGGCTGGATACTTGACGAGTCATTCAGCGATGCGCTGCTGGGCGCGTTACTCGGATTGGGTATCGGCCAGGCCCTTCGCTTGGCTCGCATGGACTCGCAGGCCTTCGAGCAGCAGCGTTTGCTGGAGCAGGCCCAGGTCGCGCTGCACGCGGTCGAGCAACGGCTGGCGCTGCTCGAGGCATCGGGCGTCAAGGCGCCGCAAGCCCGCGAACCATTTGCCTCACCTGAAACCATCCTTGATGAAGTACCTGTCGCAGCCCCGGATTTGCTCTGGGAGCTACCGCCCGAACTCGAGCCGGTAGCCGTCGCAGCCAGCGAAACCAAGCGTTCGCAGCCTGTCGATGCCTGGAGGTCCGAGCCGTCCGCTCGCGAACCACAGCCACCCGTCACCCCGCGTGGCCCGAACTTCATCGATCGCGCCATCAGCCGTGCCCGTGCCTGGTTGTTCGGCGGCAATACCGTGTTGCGGGTCGGCGTGGTGCTGCTGTTCCTCGGCCTGGCCTTTCTGCTGCGCTATGCCACCGAAGGCGTGGTGGTGCCGGTTGAGTTGCGTTACGCAGGTGTTGCGGCGGCGGCCTTGGGACTGCTCGGGCTGGGTTGGTGGTTGCGAGCGCGCAACAACAGTTATGCGTTGATCCTGCAAGGTGCCGGGATCGCCGTGCTGTACCTGACGGTGTTTGCCGCGATGCGCCTGCATCCGCTGCTCGATCCCTCGGCCGGGTTTGGCCTGCTGGTGGCGGTGACGGCCTGTTCGGCGATTCTCGCCATTACCCAGGACTCCCTGGGGCTGGCCGCCGCTGCCGCACTGGGTGGATTCGCCGCGCCGCTGCTGGCCTCCACCGGTGCCGGTAGCCACGTCGCACTGTTCAGCTATTTTGCCCTGCTCAACGCCGGCATCTTCGCCATCGCCTGGTTCAAGGCCTGGCGGCTGTTGAATGTCATCGGGTTCAGCGGCACCTTCGGCATTGGTTTCGCCTGGGGCCTGCGCTCCTACTCGCCGGAGCAGTTGTGGAGTACCGAGCCGTTCCTGATTCTGTTTTTCCTGATGTACCTGGCCATTGGTCTGCTGTTCGCCCGGCGCAGGCTGCTGGAAATGAGCGATGCACCGGCAGAGGGCAGTCGCGAATCGCTGCTGCAGTGGTCGGCGCGCAAGGGCAACTACGTCGACGGCACGCTGCTGTTCGGCCCGCCGCTGGTGGGTTTCGGCTTGCAGTTCGCATTGGTGCAGCATCTGGAGTTCGCGGCGGCGTTCAGTGCCTTGGCGCTGGGCATGATTTACATGGGGCTGGCCCGTTGGCTGATGGCCGGGCGCACGCTGTTGCTGGGGGAAACCTGCCTGGCTTTGGGTGTGATCTTCGCCAGCCTGGCGATTCCGCTGGGGCTCGATGCACGCTGGACGACAGCGGCATGGGCGGTGGAAGGCGCGGGGATCTTCTGGCTCGGTCTGCGTCAGCAAAGGCCCGTGGCCCGGGGCTTTGCCTTACTCCTGCAACTGGGGTCGGCACTGGCGTTTCTCAGCGAACTGCACGACAGCGAGAGCAGCCTGCTCGGCGGTGTACCACTGGGCGCGCTGTTGCTGGGCGTCGCGCTGCTGTTCAGCTTCTACCAGTTGCGTAAAGCCCTGCCGGAACAGATCAGGCCTTGGGAACTGAAAGGTCTGCCAGTCCTGGCGTGCCTCGGGCTGTCGTTTCTCTATTTGCTGGCGCCGTTGTTTTTCTTCAGCCACGGCACGGTGATCAGTTGGGCCCTGGCCGGGGCGCTGACGTTGTTGGTTGGCTTGCGCCTGCCATCGCGCACCTTCGTGTTCAGCGCGCTCGCTGTGCAACTGTTGGGTGGCGCGTTGTTCCTGGCGACGGGGCCGCTGTTCAGTGAAGAGCTGAACCCCTTGGCTCATGCCGGATTCTGGGCGCCGCTGGTGTTGGGGCTGGCGGCGATGGTCGGGGCCTGGCGTTTGCAGATTGGTCATTCGCTTGGAGTATTCGAAGGGCTGAGCCTGTTGCGATTGTCCCAGGCGTTGCTGGTGTGGGGCGCAGGCTGGTGGGCGTTGGCCTGGGTCATCGAAGGGCTGCATTTTGCGCCGTTGCCGATGCGGGCGCCTTTGTTGTTGGGCATCGCGGCCGTGAGTGTGGCCCTGTGGACGGTATTGGCGCTGCGCCTGAAATGGCCATCACTGGGGGCACTCGGCACGGTGTTGATTCCCGCGGCGGCGCTGGTGCTGCTCGCGGCCTGGCACTCGCGTTATCACCCGGCAGCCAACGTCGGCTGGCTGGCGTGGGCCGCCGTGTTCGTGGTGCATTTCATGTCCCTGCGACGCCTGGCGCCCATGCTGCCGGCGCGCGCGACGAGCGTCGCCCATGTGCTCGGCTGTTGGTTGTTGATGGGGGTGCTGGCTCTGGAGTTGCGTTACGGCTTGCTGGTGTTGTCCGAGCAATACAACGCCTGGCGCTGGTTGGGTTGGGCGATTCTGCCCAGTCTGTACCTGGTGCTGATGGCGGCACCTCGCGCGTGGCCGTGGCCGGTGTCGGCGTATCCGCGCGAATACCGTGTATACGCCGCCGCGCCGTTGGCGTTGTTGATGCTCGGCTGGTTCTGGCTGGCGAATGTCGCCAGTGACGGCAACGCCGAGCCACTGCCTTACGTGCCATTGATCAACCCGCTGGAGCTGGGCCTGTTGTTGGCGCTGTTCGGCGTCTATGTCTGGTCCCGCAGCGCCATGACACAACTGGCGGTCCGCGAGGATTACGCCGCCATCGCCACGCAAGGGGTCGCAGGTGCCTCGCTGTTCGTGTTCTTTACTGCGTTGGTGATGCGTACGGCACACCATTGGAGTGGGGTGCCGTTCGAGCTGGATCTGTTGCTGGCGTCGATGCGGGTGCAAGCCGGCCTGTCCATCGTCTGGACCTTGATGGCCCTGAGCCTGATGATCGGCGGCCATTTGCTTCGCCGCCGTGAAGTCTGGTTGATCGGCGCGGCCTTGATCGGCGTGGTCGTGGCCAAGCTGTTCTTTGTCGAATTGAGTAACCGCGGCGGGCTGGCGCGGATCGTGTCGTTTATCGGTGTCGGTGTATTGCTGCTGGTGGTGGGCTATTTCGCCCCGCTGCCGCCCAAGCGTGCCGAAGCTGAGCCGGATAACGAGAAACCGGTCCCGGAATCCGAAGGAGTGTCGTCTTGAGTCAGAAGCTTAACCTGGGTTGGCTGGGGGCTGTCGCCATGGGTGTGGTGTTATCGGCGGTTGCCCAGGAAAAACCGGCGGACTTCGCCACTCAAGTGCCTTTGTCGGTGACGGGCGAAGGCCCCTGGTATCGACTTGAACTGCCTCTGAACGTACAGCTGAATGCACGGCAGACGGACCTGAGCGACGTGCGTGTGTTCAACGCCGTGGGCGAAGTTCAGGCTTATGCCTTGGCCCGGGAGTCGGCGCGGAGCAATGAAACCCGCACCTTGAACGAGGTGAAATGGTTTCCGTTGTACAGCTCGTTGGACGCCACTGAAACCGCGCCGAGTGTGCGGGTGCAATCGAACACCAACGGCACGTTGGTCCAGGTGCAGCCCTCCAGTCAGCTGGAGGCAGGTGAGGAGGAGTTGCGCGGCTGGTTGCTCGACGCATCGTCTATCAAGGCACCGTTGCAGCAGTTGGTTCTCGACTGGATCAGCGAGCGCGACGGATTCCAGCGTTTCACCATCGAAGCCAGCGATGATTTGCAGCATTGGCAGTCCTGGGGCGAAGGGCAGGTGGCGCGCCTGACCTTTTCCGACGAGCGGGTCGAACAGCATGAAGTCAACCTGCCGGGCCAGTCGGCACGCTACCTGCGGTTGCTGTGGATCACCCCGCATTCGGCGCCGACACTGACTTCGGCGCAACTGCAAAGCGCCAATATCCGCAGCCTGCCGCTGCCGTTGGTCTGGTCCCAGCCGTTGGCCGGCAGCAGCGTGAAGGCGGGCGAGTACACCTGGCAGCTGCCGATGGGGCTGAATGTCGAGCGGGTGCAGGTCGAGTTGAGCCAGCCCAACAGCCTGGCGCCAGTGAGCCTGGCCGGCCGGCGCGACAGCAGCTTGCCATGGCAGTCGTTGGGCAGCGGTTTGCTCTATCGACTGACCCAGGACGGTCAGGACGTGGTGCAAAACCAATTGCAGCTGTCAGGGCAAATCGTCCAGCAATTGAAACTGACCGTGGACGAACGCGGCGGTGGCCTGGGTGATCAGGCGCCGACGCTGAAGTTTGCCGTGCGCGCCACGCAACTGGTGTTCCTGGCGCGTGGGCCGGGGCCTTACACGCTGGTCGTGGGGAATTCGACGGCGAAGGCGGCGAACTTGCCGCTGTCGACGCTGATTCCGGATTACAGCCCGGCAAAACTCGCGACCCTGGGCCGGGCCAAGGTGGATGTCGGGGCGGTGGTCCCGAATGCGGCGACAGAGAAAACGCTGGCGACGACGGACACCCAGTGGAAGACATTCGGCTTGTGGGCGGTGTTGTTGCTCAGTGTCCTGTTCCTGGCAGCGATGGCGTTCAGTTTGTTGCGCAAACCGCCAGCCAAATCCTGAAGAAGGCTGGCGAATGCGTTCGCCCGGTCACTGAAAATGCCGAAATGACCGCAGTTCCCAGGCTCGCATCCAGTCCATTTCCAACTACGCTCATCCCCCGCGCATGAACTCTCTTCGGCCGATCACGTCTGATAGGAGGAAATGCGCCCCGACTCGCGTTAAACTGCGCGGGTTTTTAGCCCCCCCATTCCTCCGGAGCCTTCCATGTCCCGCGTTACCTTGAGTCGCTATTTGATTGAGCAGACCCGCAGCAACAACACTCCTGCCGATCTGCGCTTCCTGATCGAAGTGGTGGCGCGTGCCTGCAAGGAGATCAACCACGCCGTGTCCAAAGGCGCCCTGGGTGGTGTTCTGGGCAGCATGGGCACTGAAAACGTCCAGGGCGAAGTGCAGAAGAAGCTCGACGTGATCTCCAACGAGATCCTGCTCGAAGCCAACGAATGGGGTGGTCACCTGGCCGGCATGGCGTCCGAAGAAATGGACAACGCCTACCAGATCCCGGGCAAATACCCGAAAGGCGCGTACCTGCTGGTATTCGACCCACTGGACGGTTCGTCGAACATCGACATCAACGCCCCGGTGGGCACCATCTTCTCGGTACTGCGTTGCCCGAACGAATACCTGAGCCAGAACGAGCCCTTGAATGAAAAGGCCTTCCTGCAGCCAGGTACACAGCAAGTGGCCGCCGGTTACGCGATCTACGGTCCGCAGACCATGCTGATCCTGACCCTGGGCGACGGCGTGAAAGGCTTTACCCTGGACCGTGAAATGGGCAGCTTCGTACTGACCCACGAAAACATCACCATTCCTGAAGCCACCCAGGAATTCGCCATCAACGCGTCCAACCAGCGTCACTGGGAAGCACCGGTACAGCGCTACGTCAGCGAATTGCTGGCAGGCGATGAAGGCCCGCTGAAAAAGAACTACAACATGCGCTGGGTTGCCGCGATGGTCGCCGACGTGCACCGCATCCTGACCCGCGGCGGTCTGTTCATGTACCCACGCGACAGCCGCGAGCCGTCGAAGCCGGGCAAACTGCGCCTGATGTACGAAGCCAACCCGATGTCGTTCCTGGTCGAACAAGCGGGCGGTGCGTCCACCGACGGCCATCAGCGCATCCTCGACATCCAGCCGGAAGGCCTGCACCAGCGTGTTGCGGTGTTCCTCGGTTCGAAAGAAGAAGTTGCCCGCGTCACGGCTTACCACAAGGAGTAAACCATGACCGCGCCCTGGCAGCCGTTGCTTGATTGGTGGTTCGGAAACTCCGGGTCAGCGAGGGAAGTGGCGGCGCAGAAGGGCAGGTTGTGGTTTGGCAAGCGCGACAGCCAGGACCTCGAAGCGCGCGAGCGTTTCGGGGACTTGGCCGAGCAGGCACTGGCCGGCGGATTGACCGAGTGGATGCAACGTCCCGAAGGTTGGCTGGCCCTGGTGCTGTTGCTCGATCAAATCCCGCGAATGATCTTTCGCGACACCCCCAAAGCGTTTTCCGGCGATTCCCGGGCACAGAAACTCGTGGCCCAAGGCATTGCGGCGGATTTCGATCGGCAGTTGCAGCCGATTCAGCGGGTGTTCATCTACCTGGTGTTCGAGCACAGCGAAAACCTCGCGGTGCAGAACGAAGGTGTCTCGCGTTACATCGAATTGGTGGCGCAGCAGCCGGAGGTCGATCGGGCGTTGTTCGCCGATTATCTGGACTTTGCCGAGCGGCATCAGAGGGTGATTGCGCAGTTTGGGCGGTTTCCGCATCGCAATGCGGTGTTGGGAAGGGAATCGACGGCTGAGGAAATTGAGTTTCTTTCGGGGCCCGGGTCTCGGTTCTAATTTTTTCGTCGCTGCTGATGCCGTCTTCGCGAGCAAGCCCGCGAAGGGGCCGGTGAGCGCGCCTTAGATCCTGAAACTTCCGACTAGCTGCTTCAAACGCGCCGCTTGCTGCTCTAGATCGGCACACGCACGCAAGGTCGACTGCAGGTTCTCCACACCTTCCTGGTTCAGTGTGTTGATCTCGGTGATGTCGACGTTGATCGACTCCACCACGGCCGTCTGTTCTTCAGTGGCGGTGGCGACCGACTGGTTCATGCCATCGATCTCCCCGATGCGCAGGGTCACGCTCCCCAGTCGCTCGCCCGCCTGGTTGGCGATGCCGACGCTGCTTTCGCTCTGGCGCTGGCTGTCGGTCATGATGCCCACCGCTGCCCGGGCGCCGACTTGCAGCTCTTCGATCATCGTCTGCACTTGTTGCGCCGAGTCCTGGGTGCGGTGAGCGAGGTTGCGCACCTCGTCGGCAACCACCGCGAAACCACGGCCGGCCTCACCGGCTCGCGCCGCTTCAATCGCCGCGTTCAGTGCCAGCAGGTTGGTCTGCTGGGAGATGCTGGTAATCACTTCCAGGATCTGCCCGATGTTGACCGTGTTGCTGTTGAGGGTCTCGATGTTGCCGCACGAATCGCTGATCTTGGCCGACAGTTGCTGCATCGCAGCGATGGTTTTATCCACTACCTGTTGGCCGTCTTCGGCCAGGCTGCGGGCATCGCTGGAATGTTGCGAGGCGAGGGCGGCGTTTTGGGCGATTTCCTGGGCGGCGGCACCGAGCTGGTTGATCGCCGCGGCCACGCTGTTGGTGCGCGAGGCTTGCTGGTCTGAGTTGAGCATCGACGAGTTCGACGCGGCCACCACCCGCAGCGCCACTTCGTTGACCTGGCCGGTGGCTGAGGACACTTCGATGATCGAGGTGTGAATGCGTTCGACGAATCGGTTGAACGACAGCCCCAGCGCGCCGAACTCGTCGTGGCCGTGAATGACCAGGCGCTTGGTCAGGTCACCTTCGCCTTCGGCGATGTCGTGCATGGCGCGACCCATGGTCAGCAGCGGCTGCATCAACAGGTTGATCAGCATGCCCAGCAGCACAATGATGATCACCACGGCAATCACCATGGCAATAATCGCCGAGGTGCGGAACTCGCTGAGCATCGAGAACGCGGTGTCCTGGTCGAGCACCAGAGCCACGTACCAGTCCGCCGACGGTACGCCGTTGACGTGGGTGAAGGAGATGAACTGGCGCTTGCCGTCGATCTCGACCTCTTTCATGCCCGGGCTGACTTTCGGCGCACCGTTGGGGTAGGCCTCGGTCAGGTTCTTGAGTACCAGCTTGCTGTCCGGGTGAATCAGGATCTTGCCGTCGGCACCGACGATGAACGCATGGCCGTGACCGCCGAAGTTCAGCGAATTGATGATTGCACTGACGCTGGACAGGTCGATGTCGGCGCCGGCGACACCAATCATCTGGCCCTGATGCTGCACCGGAGTGGCGACGGTGATTACCAGCTTGCCGGAGGAGGCGGCGATGTAGGGTTCGGTGACGATGGTCTGTTGCGCGCTGTTGGCCGCCTTGTACCAGCCACGGACGCGCGGGTCATAGTCCGCCGCGCGGTTGCCCGCCGGGACCGAGAACATCACGCCGTCGGTGCCACCGAAGTAACTCAGCTGGAAGTTGCCGGTGTAGGCGGGCAGGTCGATGATCCGTTTCAGGCCAGCGGGAGCATTGCCGTCGGCGTTGATCTGTTGGGCCATCGACTGCAGCAATTGCATGCGGCTTTCCAGCCAGGTCTGGATGTTGCTGGTGGTCAGGCTGCCGAGTTCCTGCATCGAGGCCTCGGTACTGTTGCGCAAGGTTTCGCGCTGGCGATAGTCGTTGAACAGGATGAAACAAGCGAATGCGACGGCCACCACGAGGGCGGCAGCCAGCAATATCTTGTGGCTGAACTTCATGTTTCGGGTCATGGATGAGCTACCGCAGAGGGGCTGTTCGACAAAATGGGAGAGCAAGCGCCAGCGACGTGGCTTTGCGTTGCATTTATGTCGACTGAACGGCGCCAAAGATTAGGCGGATTTTCTGAAAAACGATGAAATGCCCGGTAAACAGGCAAAGTGGCTGATTTTCGGCAAAAGGTAGACGAGTGGCCCGATAAATAGCCTGCCGGGCAGGGAACCAGACAGGGGTTTTCTCTTCTAAGCTTCAGCTTGGCAGCCATGCCAATCCCCTACGCCCCCGGAGTTTCACCATGTCGTTGCGTTCCATCGCCCTGCTTTCGTTCTGCGTATTGCTCGCTGCCTGCAGCAAGGTCAATCAGGAAAACTACTCGAAGCTCTCCGCCGGCATGGCCAAGGCCGAAGTGGAGACCCTGTTGGGCAAACCCGCCGATTGTTCAGGCGCGCTCGGCATGTCCAGCTGCACCTGGGGCGACAAGAACAGCTTTATCAGCGTGCAGTTCGCCGGTGACAAAGTGCTGATGTTTTCCGGCCAAGGCCTGAAGTAAACCGGGGCGATCGCCCACGGGAGAAAAATAATGAAGCGGTTATTGATCATCCTTTTTGCCGGCCTGGTGTTGGCCGGCTGTGCCACGTCTGGCCCGGACCCGTTGGCCCCCAAGACAGTCAATAGCGTTAACCTCAAGCGCTACCAGGGCACCTGGTACGAGCTGGCTCGCATGCCGATGTACTTCCAGCGCGACTGCGCGCAGTCCGAAGCCCATTACACGCTCAAGCCCGACGGCAACGTCGCGGTGTTGAACCGCTGCCTGACGGCGCAGTGGCAATGGGAAGAGGTCAAGGGCACGGCTTATCCACAGACGCCCGGCAAGAACGACAAGCTGTGGGTCGAGTTCGATACCTGGTTTTCCAGGTTGATCCCGGGTACGGCGAAGGGCGAATACTGGGTGCTGTATGTCAGCGATGACTACAAGACCGCCATCGTCGGTGATCCGAGCCGCAAGTATCTGTGGCTGTTGTCGCGCACGCCGACCGTGAACGGTGTGGTGCGTGAGGAGCTGCTGAGCAAGGCGCGTCAGCAGGGTTACGACACCACGCGGCTGATCTGGCGGGCATCGGAACAGCAGATGGCGAAGACATCTAACTAGCGGTGCGACTGAAAAAGATCGCAGCCTGCGGCAGCTCCTACATCGATCCGGTTGGTCGCAATCATGCGGATAACCACGGAACCTGTAGGAGCTGCCGCAGGCTGCGATCTTTTGCTTTTAACCGAGCAAGTCGCGCAGGACCTGGGTGAAGGCGCGGCTGCTTTCCTCTTCGTCCGCATGCCGACCGTCACGCACGACCCATTGGCCATTGACCAGCACATCACGCACCTGGCGATCGCCGCCGGCAAACAACCAACGGTTGAGAATCCCGTCGCCACTGGCCGTTGCCAGGTACGGATCGTTGCCGTCGAGCACCAGCCAGTCGGCGCGCTTGCCGACTTCCAGGGCGCCAATCGGCTGGCCCAGTGCCTGGGCGCCGCCATCCAGCGCCGCATCAAACAGCGTACGACCGACCATTGGCTGATCTGCGCCATACAAACGATTTCGACGCTGGTCGCGCAGACGTTGGCCGTATTCCAGCCAGCGTAATTCTTCCACCACGCTCAACGACACATGGCTGTCGGAACCGATGCCCATGCGACCGCCCTGAGCGAGGAAATCCACCGCCGGGAAAATCCCGTCGCCCAGGTTGGCTTCGGTGGTCAGGCACAGGCCAGCGATGGCGCGGCTCCTGGCCATCGACGTGACTTCTTCCGGGTTGGCGTGGGTCGCGTGGACCAGGCACCAGCGCTGATCGACATCGACGTTTTCATACAGCCATTGCAGCGGACGACGACCGCTCCAGGTCAGGCAGTCGTCGACTTCTTTCTGCTGCTCGGCAATGTGGATGTGCACCGGGCATTGCTTGTCGCTGGCCGCCAGCACTTCGCTGATCTGCTGCGGTGTTACCGCGCGCAGCGAGTGGAAACACAGGCCCAGTGCTTGCGCCGGTTGCTGCGCCAGCACCGGTTGCAGGCGCGATTGCAGCTTGAGGTAGTTTTCGGTGCTGTTGATGAAACGGCGCTGGCCTTCGTTCGGAGCCTGGCCGCCAAAACCGGAATGGCTGTAGAGCACCGGCAGCAGGGTCAGGCCGATACCGGCGGAACCCGCAGCCTGGCTGATACGCAGGGCCAGTTCGGCCGGGTCCGCGTAAGGCTGGCCATTGATGTCATGGTGTACGTAATGAAATTCCGCCACCGACGTGTAACCGGCCTTGAGCATTTCGATGTACAGCTGACGGGCGATGACGCCGAGTTGCTCCGGGCTGATTTTTCCGACGAGGCGATACATCAGGTCGCGCCAGGTCCAGAAACTGTCGTTCGGATTGCCCGCCACTTCCGCCAGCCCGGCCATGGCCCGCTGGAAAGCGTGGGAGTGCAGGTTCGGCATGCCAGGCAACAGCGGACCGCTTAACCGTTCGGCGCCATCTGCGTTGGAATCGGCCTGGATATGGGTCAATACGCCGTCGGCGCTGACCTCAAGACGTACATTGTTGGCCCATCCACTAGGCAGCAGCGCGCGTTCGGCAAAGAAGGCGGACATGGTTCAGCACCCCATCGTGTGTTATTTGTATATACATATACAGACGTTTGCCTGCCCGGTAAACTCCGGCAAGCTAGCGACATCAATCAAATGACCAAGGATTAACCGTGCCGACTCCGCCTCCAGTCTCTCCGTTGGCCGCGAACATGGGCGACAGTCCGGCGCCCTTGTACGCCCGCGTCAAACAAATGATCACCCAGCAAATCGACAGTGGAAACTGGCCGCCGCACTACCGCGTTCCGTCGGAAAGCGAGCTGGTCAGCCAGTTGGGCTTCAGCCGCATGACCATCAACCGCGCCCTGCGCGAGATGACCGCCGATGGCCTGCTGGTGCGCATGCAGGGCGTCGGCACGTTCGTCGCCGAGCCGAAAAGCCAGTCTGCGCTGTTTGAAGTGCACAACATCGCCGACGAAATCGCCTCTCGCGGCCATCGCCACACCTGCAAGGTCATCACGCTCGAAGAAGAAGCCGCCGGCTCCGAGCGCGCCCTGGCCCTGGACATGCGCGAAGGGCAGAAGGTGTTCCATTCGCTGATCGTGCATTTCGAAAACGATATTCCGGTGCAAATCGAAGACCGTTTCGTCAATGCGCTGGTGGCGCCGGACTACCTTAAACAGGACTTCACCCTGCAAACGCCCTACGCCTACCTGAATCAGGTCGCGCCGCTGACCGAAGGCGAGCACGTGGTTGAGGCGATCCTGGCCGAGCCGTCCGAATGCAAATTGCTACAGATTGAAAAAGGCGAGCCGTGCCTGCTGATCCGTCGCCGCACCTGGTCCGGTCGTCAGCCAGTGACCGCCGCTCGCTTGATCCACCCCGGTTCCCGTCATCGTCTGGAAGGTCGGTTTCATAAATGAATCAGTTGAAGGTTTTACGCGCCAAAGATTACCCGCGCATGCCGTGGAAAAACGGCGGCGGCAGCACCGAAGAGATCACCCGCGATGCCGGCACCGGCCTGGATGGCTTTGGCTGGCGCCTGTCGATTGCCGACATTGGCGAATCGGGCGGCTTTTCCACCTTCGCCGGTTACGAGCGAGTGATCACCGTTTTGCAGGGCGACGGCATGAGCCTGACGGTGGATGGCCAGGACACTCGGCCACTGTTACCGCTGGACCCGTTTGCCTTCAGTGGTGAAAGCAAGGTTGCCTGCACATTGCTGGGCGGGTCGATTCGTGATTTCAATCTGATTTACGCGCCGCAGCGTTATGCCGCGCGGTTGCAGTGGTTGAGCGGTGAGCAGCGGTTCTTCAGTTCAGCGGGCACGGTGTTGGTGTTCAGCATCAGCGATGCGCTGGAAGTTGTGGTCGGTAACAGCGCTTCGAAGCTCGGTCGTCATGACTGCCTGCAACTCGACGGTAACGCCGGGCTGCTGGAAGTCTCCGTCAATGGTCCATGCTGTGTGATTGAGCTGGCCGCACGCTGATTCTGAATTTTCAAAGGATCGCAGCCTTCGGCAGCTCCTACAGGATGCACACCATCCCATGTAGGAGCTGCCGAAGGCTGCGATTTTTTGCATTTCAGCGTTCCCGAAAGCGCACCACTTTGTTACCGAATGCCCCAGCGTGGCGCAATATCACGCTCAAGTAACAAAATCCCCTCGCCACAAAAATCCCCCCGAAAATTTTTCATCTACGCCAGAACCCTTGTTCCAGGCGCTCTCCAGCCATTTCCGAGTTTTTCTTGAATGCTCATCCAACAAGTTGGCCGCTTGATTGCATATGCTTGTATGTACAAGTAAAGACGTATGTGTATGAGTCACGAGGACTCAACCATCGTCCACTGATTCGCTGGTGTGCACTGATGCCCATTGGCTTGCTCGCCCACTGCCTGGGTTGGTTTGGATTGATTGCTGAGGAGTCTTTTTCGTGACTGACATTAAACCTACTAAGTTTCGTGACGTTGAAATCCGTGCCGCACGCGGTAACAAGCTGACCGCCAAGAGCTGGCTGACCGAAGCGCCGCTGCGCATGCTGATGAACAACCTCGACCCGGAAGTCGCCGAGAACCCTAAAGAACTGGTGGTTTACGGTGGTATCGGTCGCGCTGCACGTAACTGGGAATGCTACGACAAGATCGTCGAAAGCCTGACCAACCTGAACGACGACGAGACCCTGCTGGTGCAATCCGGCAAGCCGGTCGGCGTGTTCAAGACCCACAGCAACGCCCCGCGCGTACTGATTGCCAACTCCAACCTGGTTCCACACTGGGCGAGCTGGGAACACTTCAACGAACTGGACGCCAAAGGCCTGGCCATGTACGGTCAGATGACCGCCGGCAGCTGGATCTACATCGGCAGCCAGGGCATCGTCCAGGGCACCTACGAAACCTTCGTAGAAGCCGGTCGCCAACACTACAACGATGACCTGAAAGGTCGTTGGGTCCTGACTGCCGGCCTTGGTGGCATGGGCGGCGCCCAGCCCCTGGCTGCAACCCTGGCCGGCGCTTGCTCGCTGAACATCGAATGCCAGCAGGTCAGCATCGATTTCCGTCTGAAAAGCCGCTACGTCGATGAGCAGGCTACCGACCTCGACGACGCTCTGGCCCGCATCGCCAAATACACCAAGGAAGGCAAGGCGATTTCCATCGCGCTGCTGGGCAACGCCGCTGAAATCCTGCCGGAGCTGGTCAAGCGTGGCGTGCGCCCGGACATGGTCACCGACCAGACCAGCGCCCACGACCCGCTCAACGGTTACCTGCCTGCCGGCTGGACCTGGGACCAGTACCGCGCTCGCGCCAAGACTGAACCTGCCGCTGTGATCAAGGCCGCCAAGCAATCGATGGCCGTGCACGTCAAGGCGATGCTCGAGTTCCAGAAAATGGGCGTACCGACCTTCGACTACGGCAACAACATCCGTCAGATGGCGCAGGAAGAAGGCGTGGAAAACGCATTCGACTTCCCAGGCTTCGTACCGGCCTACATCCGTCCGCTGTTCTGCCGTGGCATCGGTCCGTTCCGTTGGGCTGCGCTGTCGGGCAACGCTGAAGACATCTACAAGACCGACGCCAAGGTCAAGGAACTGATCCCGGACGACGCCCACCTGCACAACTGGCTGGACATGGCCCGCGAGCGCATCAGCTTCCAGGGCCTGCCAGCACGTATCTGCTGGGTTGGTCTGGGCCTGCGCGCCAAGCTGGGCCTGGCGTTCAACGAAATGGTGCGCAGCGGCGAGTTGTCTGCGCCAATCGTGATCGGCCGCGACCACCTGGACTCCGGTTCGGTATCGAGCCCTAACCGCGAAACCGAATCGATGCAGGACGGTTCCGACGCCGTTTCCGACTGGCCACTGCTCAACGCTCTGCTCAACACCGCAAGCGGCGCGACCTGGGTTTCCCTGCACCACGGCGGCGGCGTCGGCATGGGCTTCTCCCAGCACTCGGGCATGGTGATCGTCTGCGACGGTACTGACGAAGCGGCCGAGCGCATCGCTCGCGTGCTGCACAACGACCCGGCCACCGGCGTCATGCGTCACGCCGATGCCGGTTACCAGATCGCCATCGACTGCGCCAAGGAACAAGGGCTGAACCTGCCGATGATTACCGGCAAGTAATGCTTGCTCTGTAGGAGCTGCCGCAGGCTGCGATTTTTTGATCTTGATCTTTTAATCGCAGCCTGCGGCAGCTCCTACAGAGATCACGACGTTGCAGACCTAACAACAAGCGAAGTCGGTCGCGCTGCGGCGCAGGCCTGATTGGACGTGGACAGGGCTGGATGCCTCTTGACTGCCGTAAGCCAATTCATGATTAGGAGCGTCACAACAATGAAATCGAACAAGACCCTGCTGACCACATTGCTTTCCATGGGCCTGCTGGCCAGCGCTGGCGCCACTCAGGCGGCGGGTTGGTGCGAGTCGGGCAAACCGGTGAAGTTCGCCGGTTTGAACTGGGAAAGCGCCATGCTGCTGACCGACGTGATGCAAGTCGTGCTGGAGAAAGGCTACGACTGCAAGACCGACAGCCTGCCAGGCAACTCCATCACCATGGAAAACGCCCTGAGCAGCAACGATATTCAAGTGTTTGCCGAAGAATGGGTCGGCCGCAGTGAAGTCTGGAACAAGGCCGAGAAGGCCGGCAAGGTCGTCGGTGTCGGCGCACCGGTGGTTGGCGCGATCGAAGGCTGGTACGTGCCGCGCTACGTGATCGAAGGCGACGCCAAGCGCAAGCTGGAAGCCAAGGCTCCGGACCTGAAAAACATTGCTGACCTGGGCAAATACTCGGCGATCTTCAAGGACGCCGAAGAGCCGTCCAAGGGGCGTTTCTACAACTGCCCGGCCGGTTGGACCTGTGAGCTGGACAATAGCGAAATGCTCAAGAGCTACGGCCTGGAAAGCACCTACACCAACTTCCGCCCAGGCACCGGCCCGGCGCTGGATGCCGCGGTGCTGTCGAGCTACAAGCGTGGCGAGCCGATCCTGTTCTACTACTGGTCGCCAACGCCGCTGATGGGCCAGATCGACGCGGTGAAACTCGAAGAGAAACCAGGCGTGAACAAGACCGTGGATATCAAGGTCGGCCTGTCCAAGACTTTCCACGACGAAGCCCCGGAGCTGGTGGCCGTGCTGGAAAAGGTCAACGTGCCGATCGACCTGCTGAACCAGAACCTTGGGCGCATGACCAAAGAGCGGATCGAATCACCAAAACTGGCCAAGATCTTCCTGAAGGAACATCCTGAAGTCTGGCACGCATGGGTGAGCGAAGACGCAGCCAAGAAAATCGACGCGGCCTTGTAGGTCGAGCTTCTCCGGCTGTCGGCAACGGCAGTCGGATGCTTGATCGCAACCCCTTGATTGAGAGTCTCTTATGTTTCCCGAAAGCTTTACCTTTTCCATCGCCGACTGGGTCAACGGTTGGGTCGATTCGCTGGTCACCAACTACGGCGACGTGTTCCGGCACATCTCCGACACCCTGTTGTGGGCCATCGTCAATCTTGAAGGCCTGCTGCGTGCCGCACCCTGGTGGCTGATGCTGGCGATCGTGGCCGGTGTGGCCTGGCATGCGACCCGCAAGGTCGTGACCACTGCCGTCATCGTTGGTTTGCTGTTCCTGGTGGGAGCGGTCGGCCTCTGGGACAAACTGATGCAGACCCTGGCGCTGATGATGGTGGCGACGATCATTTCGGTGTTGATCGGCATTCCGCTGGGCATTCTCTCGGCGCGCAGCAATCGCCTGCGTTCGATACTGATGCCGTTGCTGGACATCATGCAGACCATGCCGAGCTTCGTGTACCTGATCCCGGTGCTGATGCTGTTTGGCCTGGGCAAGGTCCCGGCGATTTTCGCCACGGTGATCTACGCCGCGCCGCCGCTGATCCGCTTGACCGATCTGGGCATTCGCCAGGTCGACGGCGAAGTGATGGAAGCGATCAACGCCTTCGGTGCCAACCGCTGGCAGCAACTGTTCGGCGTGCAACTGCCGCTGGCCCTGCCGAGCATCATGGCCGGGATCAACCAGACCACCATGATGGCCCTTTCGATGGTGGTGATCGCCTCGATGATCGGTGCCCGTGGCCTGGGTGAAGACGTGCTGGTGGGGATTCAGACCCTCAACGTCGGACGTGGCCTTGAAGCCGGTCTGGCGATCGTGATTCTGGCTGTGGTGATCGACCGCATTACACAGGCGTACGGTCGCGCACGGCATGAGGTGAGCAAATGAACAACGCAACCGTGAGCAAGATCGAAGTCAAGAACGTCTTCAAGATTTTCGGCAACCGTGCCAAGGACGCCCTGGCCATGGTCGGCCAGGGCAAGACCAAGGACCAGGTGCTGGCCGAAACCGGCTGCGTGGTCGGCGTAAACGACCTGTCGCTGAGCATCGGCAGCGGCGAGATCTTCGTGATCATGGGCCTGTCGGGTTCCGGCAAGTCGACCCTGGTCCGCCACTTCAACCGCCTGATCGACCCGACCAGCGGTGCGATCCTGGTGGACGGCGTGGACATCCTGCAATACGACATGGAAGCCCTGCGCGAATTTCGTCGGCGCAAGATCAGCATGGTGTTCCAGAGCTTCGGCCTGTTGCCGCACAAGAGCGTGCTGGACAACGTCGCCTACGGCCTGAAAATCCGTGGCGAAAGCAAAGCCATGTGTGCCGAGCGTGCGCTGCACTGGATCAACACCGTGGGCCTCAAGGGCTACGAAAACAAATACCCGCACCAGCTTTCCGGCGGCATGCGTCAGCGTGTGGGCCTGGCCCGCGCCCTGGCGGCGGACACCGACATCATCCTGATGGACGAAGCGTTCAGCGCCCTCGACCCGCTGATCCGCGCCGAGATGCAGGACCAGTTGCTGGAGCTGCAAAAGACCCTGCACAAGACCATCGTCTTCATCACCCACGACCTCGACGAGGCCGTGCGCATCGGCAACCGCATCGCGATCCTCAAGGATGGCCGCCTGATTCAGGTCGGCACGCCACGAGAGATCCTGCATTCGCCGGCGGATGAGTATGTAGACCGCTTTGTGCAGCGTCGGGCGGCGGTGGTTTAAGGCTCTAAAAGATCGCAGCCTGCGGCAGCTCCTACAGAAGTGAGCCGTACTCGGTGTAGGAGCTGCCGAAGGCTGCGATCTTTTGATTTTATTTAGATGAGGTTGAAGATGTCCCAGGCTGAAAAAATCGTTATCACCGAGGCGCAGGTCAGTTGGCAGGACGTGGTCGCCGTTGCTCGTCATGGCGCACAGCTTGAACTGTCGGCACCGATCTGGGCGCGCATCGAAAACGCGCAGGCCATCGTCCAGCGCATCGTTACCAGTGGCGAACGTGCCTACGGCATCAACACCGGCCTGGGCGCGCTGTGCAACGTCTCGCTGCAGGACGAACAACTCAGCCAGTTGTCGCGCAACACCTTGCTCAGCCACGCCTGTGGCGTTGGCGCGCCACTGACCAACGAGCAGACCCGCTCGATCATGTGCGCCGCCGTCGTCAACTACAGCCACGGTAAATCCGGCCTGCACCGTCAGGTCGTCGAAGCCCTGCTGGCCCTGCTCAACCGTGGCATCACGCCGCAAGTGCCGTCCCAGGGTTCCGTGGGCTACCTGACCCACATGGCGCACATCGGCATCGCGCTGTTGGGCGTTGGCAATGTCAGCTATCGCGGCCAGGTCGTTTCCGCGCAGCAAGCGCTGGCCGAAGAAGGCTTGCAACCGGTCAAGCTCGGTGCCAAGGACGGTTTGTGCCTGGTCAACGGTACGCCGTGCATGACCGGCTTGAGCTGCCTGGCGATTGCCGATGCCACGCGCCTGCTGGAATGGGCCGACGTGATCGGTGCCATGAGCTTCGAGGCCCAGCGCGGGCAGATCGACGCCTTCGATGCCGAGATCATCGCGCTCAAGCCGCACCCTGGCATGCAACAGGTCGGGATCAACCTGCGGGCCTTGCTCGACGGCAGCGAAGTAATTGCCCAGAGCAAAGGCATCCGTACCCAGGACGCCCTGAGCATCCGCTCGATCCCGCAGGTGCACGGCGCCGCTCGCGACCAATTGGTACACGCGAGCAAACAGATCGAAACCGAACTCAACGGCACCACCGATAACCCGCTGGTACTGGGTACTGCGGACAGCTATCGCGTGGTGTCCCAAGCCAACCCCCACGGCCAGTCCGTGGCAATGGCGGCGGACCTGCTGGCGATTGCCATGGCGGAAATCGGCTCCATCGCCGAGCGTCGCCTGGACCGTTTGATCAACCCGCACGTCAGTGGCCTGCCGGCCTTCCTGGTGGCCAACCCGGGGGTGAACTCCGGGATGATGATCGTGCAATACGTCGCCGCTTCGCTGTGTGCGGAAAACCGTCAACTGGCGCAACCGGCGGTGCTGGATAACTTCGTGACGTCGGGCCTGCAGGAAGATCACCTGAGCCTGGGCACCAACGCCGCGCTGAAGCTGCACCGCGCGCTCGAAAACTGCACGCAGATCCTCGCCATCGAGTATTTGCTGGCAGCCCAGGCGTTTGAATTTTTGAAAGAACAACGCTTCGGCGCCGGCACCGATGCGGCCTGGCGTCTGCTGCGCGAGCATGTTGCCCCCTACGACCAGGATCGCTGGTTGGCACCGGACATCGCCGCCGCTGCCGCTGTATTGAAAGACCCGACTTTGCTGCACAACACTTTTCCCAACCTGAACTGATTTCAACAACACCAGCGTGCCAAGGCGCGGCTCCCCAAAAGGCAGACGCGACGGACAACGGACATCTCCGGAGCGTCTGGTGAGTTAACAACAACTCTCAAAAGGAGCACAAAATGACTGCGCTAAACCTGATTCCCGGCCAACTGAGCCTCGCCCAACTGCGTGACGTCTATCAGCAGCCGGTGAAACTGACCCTCGACCACAGCGCCTCGGCCCAGATCGAAGCCAGCGTTGCCTGCGTGGAACAGATCCTCGCCGAAAATCGCACCGCCTACGGCATCAACACCGGTTTCGGCCTGCTGGCCTCGACCCGCATCGCCAGCGAAGACCTGGAAAACCTGCAACGCTCGCTGGTGCTGTCCCACGCCGCCGGTGTCGGCCAGCCGATCAGCGATGAGCTGGTGCGACTGATCATGGTGCTCAAGGTCAACAGCCTGAGCCGTGGGTTCTCTGGCATCCGCCGCGTGGTGATCGACGCGCTGATCGCCCTGATCAACGCCGAGGTGTACCCGCACATTCCATTGAAAGGTTCGGTCGGTGCTTCCGGTGACTTGGCGCCTCTGGCCCATATGTCCCTGGTGCTGCTGGGCGAAGGCAAGGCACGCTACAAAGGCGAGTGGATGGAAGCCACCGAAGCGCTGAAAGTTGCAGGTCTGACCCCGCTGACCCTGGCCGCGAAAGAAGGCCTGGCGCTGCTCAACGGCACTCAGGTGTCCACCGCTTTCGCCTTGCGTGGCCTGTTTGAAGGAGAAGACCTGTTCGCCGGTGCCTTGGCCCTGGGCGGCCTGACCGTTGAAGCGGTCCTGGGTTCGCGTTCGCCGTTCGACGCCCGCATCCACGCTGCCCGTGGCCAGAAAGGCCAGATCGACGCCGCCGCCGCTTACCGCGACCTGCTGGGCGAGCGCAGCGAAGTGTCCGACTCCCACGAAAACTGCGAAAAGGTACAAGACCCGTACTCCCTGCGCTGCCAGCCACAAGTCATGGGCGCCTGCCTGACCCAGTTCCGTCAAGCGGCCGAAGTACTGGCGATCGAAGCTAACGCCGTTTCCGACAACCCGTTGGTGTTCGCCGCTGAAGGTGACGTGATCTCCGGTGGCAACTTCCACGCAGAACCAGTGGCCATGGCCGCTGACAACATGGCGCTGGCCATCGCCGAAATCGGCTCCCTGAGCGAGCGCCGTATCTCGCTGATGATGGACAAGCACATGTCGCAACTGCCGCCGTTCCTGGTGGCCAACGGTGGCGTGAACTCCGGCTTCATGATCGCCCAGGTGACCGCTGCGGCACTGGCCAGCGAGAACAAGGCATTGTCCCATCCGCATTCGGTGGACAGCCTGCCGACTTCCGCCAACCAGGAAGACCACGTTTCCATGGCTCCAGCGGCTGGCAAGCGTCTGTGGGAAATGGCCGAGAACACCCGCGGGATTCTCGCGGTGGAATGGCTGGCGGCAGTGCAGGGCCTGGACCTGCGCAACGGCCTTAAGACTTCGCCAAAGCTGGAAAAGGCCCGTGCCATCCTGCGTGCCGACGTGCCTTTCTATGAGAAGGACCGGTTCTTTGCGCCGGACATCAATGCGGCGTCTGAATTGTTGGCCTCGCGTTGCCTGAACGAACTGGTAACGGCGAAGTTGCTGCCTAGCCTGTAATTGCCCCTTCGCGAGCAAGTCGAATCGTCGCACCGCCGCTCCCACATGGATCGCGTTGAACCTGTAGGAGCTGGCTTGCCAGCGATTCGATTTAGCGTCGAATAACAATAATTAGGGACGAGAAATGCAACAGCCAGAAAAAGGTTTGAAACGCGGGCTCTCTGCCCGACATATTCGCTTCATGGCGCTGGGGTCGGCAATCGGCACCGGGCTGTTTTATGGATCTGCCTCGGCCATTCAAATGGCCGGGCCTGCGGTACTGCTCGCTTACCTGATCGGCGGCGCGGCGGTGTTCATGGTCATGCGCGCCCTCGGTGAGATGGCGGTGCACAACCCGGTGGCCGGCTCTTTCGGCCAGTACGCCAGCACCTACCTGGGGCCGATGGCAGGCTTCATCCTCGGTTGGACTTACGCATTCGAAATGGTCATCGTCGGCATGGCCGACGTCACTGCATTCGGTATTTACATGGGCTTCTGGTTCCCGGAGGTTTCCCGCTGGATCTGGGT
Organism: Pseudomonas sp. IT-P4; assembly: GCF_949767755.1. Classification (NCBI taxonomy): domain Bacteria; kingdom Pseudomonadati; phylum Pseudomonadota; class Gammaproteobacteria; order Pseudomonadales; family Pseudomonadaceae; genus Pseudomonas; species Pseudomonas sp. IT-P4. Next base: position 246,154 of record NZ_CATKPX010000034.1, read on the forward strand.
GCTGGGTGTCGTTTCCATCGTTGGCGGCCTGAACTTGTGCAACGTCAAAGTCTTCGGTGAAATGGAGTTCTGGCTGTCGCTGCTCAAGGTCGCGGCCATCGTCGCGATGATCCTGGGCGGTTTCGGCATCATGTGGTTCGGCATCAGCTCGGCCCCAGGCCAGGCGACCGACATCAGCAACCTCTGGAACCACGGCGGCTTCATGCCCAATGGCATGGCCGGTCTGATCGCTTCGTTCGCGGTGGTGATGTTTGCGTTTGGCGGTATTGAAATCATCGGCGTAACGGCAGGTGAAGCCAAGGATCCGCAGCACGTGCTGCCACGGGCGATCAATGCCGTACCGTTGCGGATCCTGCTGTTCTACGTGCTGACGATGCTGGTGCTGATGTCGATCTTTCCATGGCAGCAGATCGGCAGCCAGGGCAGCCCGTTCGTGCAGATTTTCGACAAGCTGGGGATCAGTTCGGCGGCCACCATCCTCAATATCGTGGTGATCACGGCGGCGATTTCGGCGATCAACAGTGACATCTTCGGCGCTGGCCGCATGATGTTCGGCCTGGCCCAGCAAGGGCATGCACCCAAGGGCTTCGCCCGCCTGTCGCGCAATGGCGTGCCATGGATGACGGTGGTGGTGATGAGTGCCGCGCTGTTGCTGGGTGTGTTGCTGAATTACCTGATCCCGGAAAACGTGTTCCTGTTGATCGCTTCCATCGCGACCTTTGCCACGGTGTGGGTCTGGCTGATGATTCTGGTGACCCAGGTGGCCATGCGCCGGTCCATGAGCGCCGAGCAGGTGGCACAACTGAAATTCCCGGTACCGCTGTGGCCTTATGCGCCAGCGGCGGCGATTGTCTTCATGCTGTTCATCTTCGGCGTGCTGGGCTATTTCCCGGACACCCAGGCAGCGCTGATCGTCGGCGTGGTCTGGATCGTGTTGCTGGTGCTGGCCTACCTGACGTGGGTGAAACCGGCGGCGGGCCAGGCAGCCCTGGTGACACAGGACCCTGTTTTTTCTCATCGATAACCTAATGGAGGCCACGGATGAAAACTCTCTGGCAACACTGTCACGTCGCAACCATGGCACAAGGCGTCTACTCGATCATCGAGGACGCGGCCATCGTGACGTCAGGAGCGCACATTGAGTGGATCGGCCCACGCGGTGAATTGCCGGCGGGCGAGTACCCGGCCGTCAATGATTTGAGTGGGGCCTGGGTCACGCCGGGCCTGATCGATTGCCACACTCACACGGTGTTCGGCGGTAACCGCAGCGGTGAATTCGAACAGCGCCTGCAAGGCGTCAGCTACGCGGAAATTGCCGCCAGCGGTGGCGGTATTGCCAGCACCGTGCGCGCCACCCGCGCAGCCAGCGAAGATGAACTGTTCGCCAGTGCCGCCAAGCGCCTGAAAAGCCTGATGCGTGATGGTGTCACCAGCATCGAAATCAAGTCCGGCTACGGCCTGGACCTGGCCAACGAACGCAAGATGCTGCGCGTGGCCCGTCGCCTCGGCGCCGAACTGCCGGTCAGCGTGCGCAGCACCTGCCTGGCGGCTCACGCCTTGCCGCCGGAGTACAAGGATCGCGCTGACGACTATATCGATCACATCTGCGCCGACATGCTCCCGGCCCTGGCCGCCGAAGGTCTGGTCGATGCGGTGGACGCGTTCTGCGAGTACCTGGCGTTCTCCCCGGCACAAGTCGAGCGGGTGTTCATCACCGCCCAGAAACTGGGCCTGCCAGTGAAGCTGCATGCCGAGCAGTTGTCGTCGCTGCATGGTTCAAGCCTGGCGGCGCGTTATCACGCATTGTCCGCCGATCACCTGGAGTTCATGACCGAGGACGACGCCATTGCCATGGCCAAGTCCGGGACGGTCGCGGTGCTGTTGCCCGGCGCCTTTTACTTCCTGCGCGAAACCCAATTGCCGCCGATGGAGGCCCTGCGCAAGCACGGCGTGAAAATCGCCATCGCCAGCGACCTCAACCCGGGCACCTCGCCGGGGCTGTCGTTGCGCCTGATGCTGAACATGGCTTGCACCTGCTTCCGCATGACCCCGGAAGAGGCCTTGGCCGGCGCGACGATTCATGCCGCCACCGCACTGGGCATGGCTGACACCCATGGTTCGCTGGAGGTCGGCAAGGTCGCGGATTTTGTCGCCTGGCAAATCGATCGTCCGGCCGACCTGTGTTACTGGCTGGGCGGCGACCTGGAAAAACGCGTCGTGCGCCACGGCGTCGAATCAAGTCTGTAGGAGATCTGTTGTGGATAAGGTTCTGAACTTCAAACAAGGCCGCGTACCGCTGCTGATCAGCATGCCCCACGCTGGCGTGCGCCTGACACCTGCGGTCGAAGCCGGGTTGATCCCTGACGCGAAAAGCCTGCCGGATACCGACTGGCATATCCCGCAGCTTTACGACTTCGCCGCGCAACTGGGTGCAAGCACCCTGGCCGCCGAGTACTCGCGGTTCGTCATCGACCTGAACCGGCCATCCGACGACAAGCCGCTGTACGTGGGCGCGACCACAGGCCTGTACCCGGCCACGCTGTTCGACGGCGTGCCGTTGTTCCGTGAAGGGCTGGAGCCGTCGAAAGAAGAACGTGCGACTTATCTGGAGCAGATCTGGACGCCGTACCACAGCACCTTGCAGCAGGAGCTGGCGCGGCTGAAAGCCGAGTTCGGCTATGCGCTGCTGTTCGATGCGCACTCGATCCGCTCGATCATCCCGCACCTGTTCGACGGCAAGCTGCCAGACTTCAACCTCGGCACCTTCAACGGTGCCAGTTGCGATCCACAGCTTGCGACCCGTCTGGAAGCGATCTGCGCGCTTCACGACAACTACACCCACGTACTCAACGGGCGCTTCAAGGGCGGGCACATCACCCGTCATTACGGTAACCCGGCAGAAAACATTCATGCGGTGCAGCTGGAGTTGGGGCAGTGCACCTACATGGATGAGTTCGTGCCGTTCCGTTATCGCCCGGACCTGGCGGAGCCGACGCGGGTGGTGTTGAAGGAGTTGCTGCAAGGGTTGCTGGCCTGGGGCGAGAAGCACTACAACCGTTAATACTGTCGCAAAACCCTGTGGGAGCGAGCTTGCTCGCGATGGCGTACTGTCAGGCGACATTAATGTCGGATGTTATGGCCTCATCGTCGGAACGCCGCCCGGAGCAAGCTCGCTCCCACAGGTTTTCATATGCCTCAACATCTGCACATGACAGTCGCCACCGTGCAAAACACGGTCGCCACAGTTCGCTTTCACCACTCGTCCGCTGCGTAATGTTCTGGCCACGGTGCACAAAGACACCGCCCCGACAATAATCCGCTGCCGCACGAGAATGCTCACTATGACAAGCCCCAAAGGTCTGTTCACCCGCTGTCTCTCAATCTTCTGCGGCACCGCTCTGTTGGGCGCCGGCGCCATGGCCGCGGACGACGCCTCCTGCAAAACCGTGCGTATGGGCGTGGTCAACTGGACCGACGTGATCGCTACCAGCGGCATGGCCGATGTGCTGCTCAACGGTCTGGGCTACGAAAGCAAGCAAACCAGCGCCGTACAGCAAATCATCTTCGCCGGTATCCGCGACAAGCGCCTGGACATCTTCCTTGGCTACTGGAAGCCGGCGATGGATAAAAACATCGCGCCCTTCGTGGCTGCCAATCAGGTCAAGGTCATGGACAAGCCAAGCCTGGCCGATGCCCAGGCCACCCTCGCGGTCCCGGATTATGTGGCAGCGGCGGGCCTGAAAACCTTTGCCGACATCGCGAAGTTCAAGGATCAGCTCGGCGGCAAGATCTACGGCATCGAGCCGGGCAGCGGCGCCAACACCACGATCAAGACCATGATCGAAACCAATCACTTTGGCCTCAAGGACTTCAAACTGATCGAGTCCGGTGAAGCCGGCATGCTCGCTGCCGTTCAGCGGGCGGTGAATCGCAAGGAGTTCGTGGTGTTCGTCGGCTGGACCCCGCACCCGATGAACATCAACATGAAGATCGACTATCTGACCGGCAGCGAAGACGTCTACGGACCGAATGAAGGCGCCGCGACGGTCTCCACCGTGACTGCACCGGATTACGCCCAGCGCTGCCCGAACGTCAATCGGTTGCTGGAAAACCTGACGTTCACCGCCGCCCAGGAAAGCCAGTTGATGGTGCCGATCATGGAGCGCCAGACGGCTCAGGATGTCGCGAAAAAATGGCTGCGTGACCATCCCGAGGACTTGCAGCGCTGGCTGGCGGGTGTCAGCAGTTTCGATGGCAAGGACGGCGTGGCCACGGTTCAGGCCAGCCTGAAGAACTGATCCCTGTCTGATCAAGTCCTGTGGGTCCCACACATTTCCCTGAACGAGCACCAGGCTCATGGCTCCATACCCGCTTTCCAAACAGATGACGGCTTTCGTCGACAAAACCCTGAGTTTCAACAGTACCGACAGCAGTATCACCGGGTTGCGCCAGGCCTACAGCGAGATGTGCCGGGCATTTACCCCGGCACGTCCCGCCGGGTTGCAGGTGGTCGATTTCGAGTTGGACGGTGTTGCGGTTCGTTCCTATCAGCCACCGGCCAGCGGTGCGTCGTGCATCGTTTATTTGCATGGCGGTGGCTGGGTGGTGGGGGACCTCGATTCCCACGACTTCATCTGCGCCGAATGGGCATCGACACTCGGTGTACGGGTGATCGCCGTCAATTACCGTCGGGCACCGGAACATCCGTTTCCCGCCGCGTTCGATGATTGCCTGACGGTGTGGCGAGCACTGCGCGCCGGGCCGTTTAAACTCGACCCCGAGCGCACGCTGGTGGCCGGCGACAGTGCCGGTGGCAACCTGGCGGCGGCGTTGTGCCTGGCGCTACGCGATGCCGGTGAGCCGCTGCCGTGCGCGCAGGTGCTGATCTATCCGGGGTTGGGTGGCGATCACCGGCTGCCGTCGCGCAGTGAGTGCATCGACGCGCCGTTACTCAGCAGCAGTGACGTCGATTACTATCACGCGCTTTACCTGCAAGGCACCCGCCATCCGAGCGCCTGCGCCATGCCATTGCTCGCCACGGATTTCAGTGGACTGCCACCGGCATTGATCGCGGTGGCGCAATTCGACCCGTTGCGTGATGACGGCGTGCTGTATGCCGAGCGACTGAATGCCGCGGGCGTGATTGCCACTCTGTATGTCGGCGAGGGTTTGGTCCATGGCTGTTTGCGGGCCCGCGGGCAGGTAACCGAGGTCGATGCGCTGTACGAAACCCTGTTTGGTTATCTTGCGCAAAGACTCTGACTTCGCGCGGGCATGCTCATTGACGTAATTCGGGTTTATGATGCCGGACGGCAGAATAATAGAAGTCCCCCCAGGGATGACCTCGACCCCTTACGGAGTGCGCAATGCAGACTTTGTACCCGCAGATCAAACCCCACGCCCGGCACGATCTGGCCGTCGACGAAACCCACACCCTGTACGTCGACGAAAGCGGTTCACCGGAAGGTTTGCCGGTGGTGTTCATCCACGGTGGCCCCGGCGCCGGATGTGATGCCCAAAGTCGTTGTTTCTTCGATCCAAACCTCTATCGCATTGTCACCTTCGATCAGCGCGGTTGCGGTCGATCCACCCCCCACGCCAGCCTGGAAAACAACACCACCTGGGACCTGGTCGCCGACCTCGAGCGGATTCGCCAGCACCTGGGCATCGATAAGTGGGTGCTGTTTGGCGGTTCCTGGGGTTCGACCCTGGCGCTGGCCTACGCACAAACCCATCCTGAGCGGGTACACGGCCTGATCCTGCGCGGGATCTTTCTCTGCCGCCCGCAGGAAATCGAATGGTTCTACCAGGCCGGCGCCAGCCGCCTGTTCCCCGATTACTGGCAGGACTACATCGCGCCGATCCCGCTGGACGAGCGCGACGACTTGCTCACCGCGTTCCACAAGCGCCTGGTCGGCAACGACCAGATCGCCCAGATGCACGCGGCCAAGGCCTGGTCCACCTGGGAGGGCCGTACCGCGACCCTGCGTCCCAATCCGCTGGTGGTCGATCGCTTCTCCGAACCACAACGTGCGTTGTCGATTGCCCGCATCGAATGCCACTACTTCACCAACAATGCCTTCCTGGAGCAGAACCAGTTGATTCGCGACATGGGCAAGATCGCCCATTTGCCTGGCGTGATCATCCATGGTCGCTATGACGTTATCTGCCCGCTGGATAACGCCTGGGAATTGCATCAAGCGTGGCCGAACAGCGAACTGCAGGTCATCCGCGATGCCGGTCATGCCGCTTCCGAGCCGGGCATCACCGACGCGCTGGTACGCGCCGCCGATCAGATGGCCCGGCGTCTGCTCGACCTGCCGCCTGAAGAAGCATGAAGGGTCTGCTACAGCGTGTGCGCGGCGCGCGGGTCGAGGTCGCGGGCGAGATCGTGGGTGCCGTCGATCAGGGATTGCTGGTCCTGGTAGCCGTCGAGCCCGACGATACGCGGGCCAACGCCGACAAACTCCTTAATAAACTGCTTAACTATCGGGTATTCAGTGACGCCGAGGGCAAGATGAATCTGTCCCTGGCGGATGTGGGCGGCGGGCTGCTGCTGGTCTCTCAGTTCACCCTGGCTGCCGATACCAAAAGCGGGCTGCGTCCGGGGTTCTCGACCGCGGCCCCTCCGGCGCTGGGCGAGGAGTTGTTCGACTATCTATTAAGCAAAGCGAAACAGGTGCATGGCACTGTGGCATCAGGTAGATTCGGCGCGGATATGCAGGTGCACCTGGTCAATGATGGCCCGGTAACCTTCCTGTTACAGACCTGAAAGCGTTTGAAACAAGTTTTTACGCTCATTTCGACTGAAAACAGGGCTTTTTCGCGATAAATACTTTGTTACCCCTGATGCGTTGTAACGCGGCCTACTAGATAATCCCGCGCTACGGGGATCAGCGTTCGTTGGTCCATTTTGACTTAGGTAGAGACTTGTCCGGATCCGATTGGGGAATCATTTCGCCTCAGCGGAGTCGGAACAATGCTCGCCAACTTGGCAAGAGTGGTTTGCAAGGGCGGTTTTTTCAGACCGTACACCGTGCAGGCCCTTTAACTGGCCGTTGGTTTTTTGATCTGTTTTCGGCGAGGGTTGCTCGTGATTGTTAGTCCCTGTAACGCACCAAAATTGTCTGCCAAACGGTTACGCAGCGCCCTGGTAGCGGGCTCTGCACTGCTCTGCCTGCTCAGCGCCGGTCAGCTTTGGGCATTCAGTCTGGATGATGTATCGGTCAAGGCAAAAGAGCTGGCCGCGCAGAAATACGAAGCGCCGCGCAGTAACCTGCCGAACGAGTTCCGCGACATGAAATTCGCGGACTATCAGAAAATTCGTTTTCTGACGGAAAAGGCCGAGTGGGCTGATCAGAAGACGCCGTTCAAGCTGTCCTTCTATCACCAGGGCATGCATTTCGATACACCGGTGAAAATCAACGAAATCACCGCCAACACCGTCGAAGAGATCAAATACGATCCGAGTCGTTTCGACTTCGGCGACTTGCAGTTCGATCCAAAGGCCACTGAACAACTGGGTTATGCCGGTTTCCGTGTGCTGTACCCGATCAACAAGGCCGACAAGCAAGACGAAATCATGACCATGCTTGGCGCGAGTTACTTCCGCGTCGTCGGCAAGGGTCACGTCTATGGTTTGTCCGCTCGCGGCATGGCGCTGGATACCGCATTGCCGTCCGGCGAAGAATTCCCGCGTTTCCGCGAGTTCTGGATTCAGCAGCCCAAGCCAGGCGACAAGCACCTGGTGATCTTCGCCCTGCTGGATTCGCCGCGTGCCACCGGCGCCTATCGCCTGACCCTGCGTCCGGGCAGCGACACCATCGTCGACGTCAAGGCGCAGATGTTCCTGCGTGACAAGGTCGGCAAACTGGGCATTGCCCCGTTGACCAGCATGTTCCTGTTCGGCGCCAACCAGCCGTCGAAAGTACTGAACTACCGTCGCGAGCTGCACGACTCCAGCGGTCTGGCGATCCATGCCGGCAACGGCGAGTGGATCTGGCGCCCGCTGAACAATCCGAAACACCTGGCCGTGAGCAACTTCAGCGTGGAAAACCCGCGCGGCTTCGGTCTGCTGCAGCGTGGCCGCGACTTCAGCCATTACGAAGACCTCGACGACCGTTACGACAAGCGTCCAAGCGCCTGGATCGAGCCGAAGGGTGACTGGGGCAAAGGCACAGTCGACCTGGTCGAGATTCCGACCGCCGACGAAACCAACGACAACATCGTTGCCTTCTGGAATCCGGAAAAACTGCCGGAACCTGGCCAGCCGCTCGATGTCGCTTATCGTATGCACTGGACCATGGATGAAGCCTCGATTCACGCGCCGGACAGCGCCTGGGTCAAACAGACCCTGCGGTCCACGGGTGACGTCAAGCAGTCCAACCTGATTCGTCAGCCGGACGGCAGCGTTGCCTACCTGGTGGACTTCGAAGGCCCGTCCCTGGCGGCATTGCCGGCCGATACGGAAGTTCGCAGCCAGGTCAGCGTCGGCGACAACGCCGAGCTGGTGGAAAACAGCGTGCGCTACAACCCTGAAACCAAGGGCTGGCGCCTGACCCTGCGGATGAAGATCAAGGATCCGGGCAAGTCCACCGAGATGCGTGCCGCGCTGGTGCAGAACATCGTGCCGGCGGACCTGGCCAAGACTTCGATTCCAGCGTCGAACTCGTCGGTTGCCAAGGCCGACAAGGTTGCCGCCAAGCAACAAGAGAAAGCGGACAAGGAAGCCAGGCAAGCGGAGGCCAAGCAGGCCGAAGCCAAGCCTGTTGCAGATGCCAAGGACCAGGCCAATAAAGACGCCAAGCAGCCTGTTGCTGCCGACGCGGCCCCAGCCACACCGGAATCGGCACCGACTGAAGAAGTCCTGACCGAAACCTGGAGCTATCAGTTGCCTGCCGATGAGTAACTCTCAAGTACGGCCAGAAACTCTTTCCGAGTATCTGGCGCATCTGCCGATGACCGACCAGCAGCGCGCGGAACTCGCGGGCTGCCAGTCTTTCAGCGAATTGCACGAACGCCTGTCATCGTCGACGTTCGACGCCCCGACCGAAGCCGCCCAGGCTTCGGTGGGCAAACGCCTGACCCTGAGCACTGCCGAAGAGCTGCAGGACGCGGAAATGCTGGTGCTCGACGCCAACGGCCGGGTCTGCCTCAAGGCGACCCCGCCGATCCGGCGGACCAAGGTCGTGCCGGAGCCGTGGCGCACCAACATTCTGGTGCGTGGCTGGCGCCGGATGACCGGTCGTACCAACCCGCCGAAGCCGCCGAAGGACGAGCGTGTCCTGCCGGCCGCACGCTGGCGCACCGTGGGTTCGATCCGTCGCTACATTCTGTTGCTGCTGATGCTCGGCCAGACCATCGTCGCCGGCTGGTACATGAAAGGCATCATGCCGTACCAGGGCTGGTCGTTCGTCGACCTCGAAGAAGTCCTGCACCAACCGCTGCTGCAAACCGCCACGCAAGTGCTGCCGTATGCCTTGCAGACCAGCATCCTGATCCTGTTCGGGATTCTGTTCTGCTGGGTGTCGGCCGGTTTCTGGACCGCGCTGATGGGCTTCCTCGAATTGCTGACCGGTCACGATAAATACCGTATCTCCGGTAAAAGTGCCGGCAACGAGCCAATTCCGAAGGATGCACGCACCGCTTTGGTGATGCCGATCTGCAACGAAGACGTGCCTCGTGTATTCGCCGGCCTGCGCGCGACCTTCGAGTCGGTGGCGGCCACGGGTGACCTGGACCGCTTCGACTTCTTCGTGCTCAGCGACAGTAACGACGCTGACATCTGCGTTGCCGAGCAGCAGGCCTGGCTGGACGTCTGCCGTGAAGCCGGGGGCTTCGGCAAGATCTTCTATCGCCGTCGCCGTCGTCGCGTAAAACGCAAAAGCGGCAACCTCGACGACTTCTGCCGTCGCTGGGGCGGTGACTACAAGTACATGGTCGTACTCGACGCCGACTCCGTGATGAGCGGCGAGTGCCTGACCAGTCTGGTGCGCCTGATGGAAGCCACGCCGGACGCCGGGATCATCCAGACCGCGCCACGGGCGTCGGGCATGGATACCCTGTATGCGCGCATGCAGCAGTTCGCCACTCGCGTGTATGGCCCGCTGTTCACCGCCGGCCTGCACTTCTGGCAGCTGGGCGAGTCGCACTACTGGGGCCACAACGCGATCATCCGCATGAAGCCGTTCATCGACCACTGCGCCCTGGCGCCGTTGCCGGGTAAAGGCGCGTTCTCCGGCTCGATCCTGTCTCACGACTTCGTAGAAGCCGCGTTGATGCGCCGTGCTGGCTGGGGCGTGTGGATTGCCTACGACTTGCCGGGCAGCTATGAAGAACTGCCGCCGAACCTGCTGGACGAACTCAAGCGTGACCGTCGCTGGTGCCACGGCAACCTGATGAACTTCCGCCTGTTCCTGGTCAAGGGCATGCACCCGGTGCACCGCGCGGTGTTCCTGACCGGCGTGATGTCCTACCTGTCGGCGCCGTTGTGGTTCTTCTTCCTGGTGCTGTCGACCGCGCTGCTGGCGGTCAACACGCTGATGGAGCCGCAGTACTTCCTCGAACCGCGCCAACTCTATCCGCTGTGGCCTCAATGGCACCCGGACAAGGCGATTGCGCTGTTCTCGACCACCATCGTGCTGCTGTTCCTGCCGAAGCTGCTGAGCATTATCCTGATCTGGGCCAAGGGTGCGAAAGAGTTCGGCGGCAAGTTCAAGGTGACCCTGTCGATGCTGCTGGAGATGCTGTTCTCCATGCTGCTGGCGCCGGTGCGGATGATCTTCCACACCCGTTTCGTCCTCGCCGCGTTCCTCGGCTGGGCCGCGACCTGGAACTCGCCGCAACGTGACGACGACTCCACGCCATGGAGCGAGGCGGTCAAGCGCCACGGGCCGCAAACCCTGCTGGGCTTCTTCTGGGCCATGCTGGTGATCTGGCTGAACCCGAGCTTCCTGTGGTGGCTGGTGCCGATCGTCGGTTCGTTGATGCTGTCGATCCCGGTATCGGTGATCTCCAGCCGTGTCGGCCTGGGCCTGAAGTCACGTGACGAGAGCCTGTTCCTGATCCCTGAGGAATACAATCCGCCGCAGGCCCTGCTGGCGACCGACCAGTACACCCACGAAAACCGCTGGCATGCGCTGAACGACGGCTTTGTCCGTTCGGTGGTCGACCCACAACAGAACGCCCTGGCGTGCTCGTTGGCGACTTCCCGGCACAATCAGGCCGAGCCGATTGAATGGCTGCGGATCGAGCGGGTTCGCCACGCGATGAAGGTTGGCCCGCAAGGGTTGACCAACAACGAGAAGGTGCAACTGCTGAGCGACCCGGTGGCCTTGGCTCGCTTGCATGAGCAGGTCTGGGGCGAAGGACATGCCGAGTGGTTGGATGCGTGGCGGGCATCGGTGAAAGCCGATCCCCATGCGCCGCTGTTGCCGCTTCGACCTGTCAGCTTGCAGGCTCAACCGGCCTGATGAAAAAACCCCGCGAAAGCGGGGTTTTTTTTGTTTGCTTGGGGTGATCGTTCTTGCGACTGGTTTTGCAGATGCGGTGATTAGCCTTGGGTCGCCACTTATTACTTTGTGGTGAACTCAGAGATTAACGGTCGAGATGGTCCCTCATTATTGATAGCGACGACTCTCACTTCGTAACGCGTGCGTGAAGGCAGGCGCTCCCTCATGGTTGTTGCGCTCGGACGGTAGTTGAACTCCCTCCCCTCCGGATTGACCAGCGTGACTTGGTAGCCGGTTACAGGTTCACTTGGTGCATCCCATTCAAGAATTGTTTCATCTGTTGGTTGGGTATAGCGGAAATTCTGAGGTGCACTTGGTGCATTGCCTTGTATGTATAAATCGATCGAAGTTGGCTCGGATAATTCGCCGGATTCAATTTGCGTTTTCACGGTAACGGTGTAATTGCCTGCGCGCGTCAGTCCAGAAAAAACATGTTGAGTTTCCGCGACAAAAAACGGCGGCGCATCGTCAAGGGTAAGCTGATAACCCGTTATCCCCACTGCGCCAAGTGGTGCATCCCAGACCAACCTGAATGATGTTTTTGTCACATCTCTCAAGTGCAGTACATGAGGGGGGGCAAAACCTATTCGAATAGCGACAGGCTCGGAAAACTGATCGGCCATACTGCGCGCACGTACCTCATAAAGATAAGCTTCGCCGCTTGCAGGCATCGCAATCAGGCATTGAGGGGTCGGTGACGCAGGGGTAGCAGCCCATTGGCGATCGTCCTTGGTCACGATGTATTGAATCGCTGCACCGGTTTCAGGTGGATGCCAAAGCAGGGTTGGAGTGCCAGTGGTATTCAGTCGTAGGTTTCCAACGGGCCCCGGCGGTGTAGAGGCCTCAGGTGTCGTGACTTGCAGGTGGGCAGGTTCGGAGAAGTACCCTTCATTGTCTTTGGTTCGTACTTCGAAAAGGTAGGTTCTGCCTGGGGACAGCCAATAAGTGTCGTAAGTGGTGATATCAACCATGCGAAGCGATGTGCCATCGCGAAAAACCTGATAACCAGCCACCCATCCATCGTCACTGCCAGCCAGCCATGACAACTTGACACTAGCAGAAGTTAGGTTGCTGTAGCTAAGCTCTCTTGGCGAAGTGGGCCTTGCCTTGGTCCTGAAGGATACGCTGGCAGACGGCGATAAGTTTCCGGCGCCGTCAAAGGCTTTTATTTCAACTGTATATTGGTTTGCTTCTTCTAGCTCGGTAAGTGTGTATTGCGTGCTTGTAGTAGAAATGGCTAGCTTATTGTTTATGGTGATTGTGTAACCGGTTACCGCGATGTTGTCGCTGGATGGTGTCCAACTGATTGTTGCAGATGTTTGTGTGATGTTTGTAATAACCGGGGTTCCCGGTTTTGTTGGGGAGATGTTGTCAACAGATTCAATTGTGATTGCGTCGATAGTGGAAGGGACATTTTTGTCGTTGATAGCCCAGACTTCGATGAGAAAGGACTTGTCCAGTGGTAATTCCTTGAACGTATAGCTGTTTTCTGTGCTTGGAATTAATAGAGGGGCTTCCTCGTTTATCGAAACTGCATAATTTATTACATTGGCGCTGCTTGAGCGGGCCCAGGAAATAGACGTGCCTGCTTCGGTGCGAGATGTGACGGTTAGGTTCCATGGCTTCACTGGAGATGTTGCATCAAAAACAAAATCGTGTTGGATAAAGTCGCTTACTGGGTAACGCTCATACCAGGTCATGCAGCGGTGAGATATGCGCTCGCCTTGACTGGCTTGAAAGCTGAACGTCGGCAATTTACCGGGTTCGGGGCGGGAGAAATCCCAATGGTTTTGTGTCTCGCCTTGGTAGTATACGTCTGGATATAATGAGTATGCATCGGTTTCCCATAGAATGCAGGCATCATATTTTTCGGTTGCTTCGTCATATCCGGTGATGAAATATTTAGCATTGATAACAGTTGGGCGGGGATAAAGCGTGATTGTCGAAAACTCAGAGTAGAGACCATTATTGTCTTTCGCGCGGATTTTAACATCGTATTGCTGAGTATGTATCAATCCGTAAATATCAGTGAATCCCCTGTTGGTTGGTGAGTAGGGTACCGTTTTTAAGAAGGTATCATCTAGATAAACTTCATAACCTTCTAATCCGGCAAGGTCGATTGAGTGGTCCCACGTTAGACTCACGGAGGTTCCATTGAGTCCTTGTTCCAGGGTAAGGTTGACAGGGGTTGTTGGAGGAACGGTGTCTAAGATTAAAACAAATTCGTCAGAAAATTCCGACTTGTTCTCCGTGTTATCGATCGCTCTGATTTTGAATGAATAGTTTCTAAGCGCAAAGTTTCTGTGCATATATGGGTTATCGGCAGTAGTTGCGATGAGGTCACCATTTTGGTATATTTCATATTTTTTCACGCCAAGGTTGTCAGATGCTGGATTCCAGCTAAATACCAAAGTGTTTTGAAATGATCCATCGATTATGGTTTCATCTTTTGCTGTTACGGTCAGGTTGGCTGATGTGAATATTGGGGCAATATTGTCCTTTGCTCTTAATTTATTTAATTCTATGCATTTGTCGACAACGCTGACTCTCGAAGATTCAGAGTTGATAAAATCAACCATAAGTATATTTACATTTTGGAAGCCTGGTTTGAAAGCCTCCGTTCTTACAGGGCTATCGGGATCCAGGTCATATGGACTTGAATGTTTTGAAACTGTAGCTGATAGTACCGAGTAGCCTTCCTGTGGTCTAAGCATTGCGCTGGTGACCAAATTTGTAATGCTTTCTTCAGATGTATCGGGTGTCCATATATGATCGATGGGATACCATATTTGTTCTCTGCGTACTGTTCCACTCGGCCATTTGTCTATGTTTCCACTGGCGGGTGTTGGATAGTTGTGGTTGAGACGTAGAATTATATTGCAGCCTGGATGGTTTTTACGTATTTCACCGATGCTTAAGTTTTCAGCTGAGGGAGGTATTAAGCGATCTTTTATTGAGCTGAATTTAGGCAGGCAGCGTTCGAGACTGTTGTGCGCATGGTTGCGTCCCCGATCGTATTTGCGGAAGTCAATTGTTACAATTTCACCTGGGTTGGCGTCTGAAAAGTTCCTGACTGCATCAACTAAATGATTCAGGTGTCGGCCTACGGAAACAAAGCCATGTGCAAATTCGAAAATTTCAATGAATTTGTATCTTGGAATTTTGCTTCCCCCGACATCCTTTTTGTAGCTGGCGTCAACAAGACGTAAATCCAGATATCGTGCTCCAGCAGTTAGTTGACGAGAGAAGCTGTATAATTGGCAAATTGCCCAATGCGAACCGATATTAAATTTACCATCCTTGTCGACACCGGAGTTGTGTGCGCCAGGAATGGCCAGTTGGTGTATTTTCAGGTGGGCGATGTCCGCTGCCATGTCGGTCATCCAACGGCTGTAATTGGCATTGGGTGCGATAGAGTCAGAGAGTTCTTTTTGTGAAGTGGCAGTGGAGTCGATTGGGCCGTTATACATGATATTGCTCCTGTGAAAAAAAGCAGGACCAATATCATGAGCAGTTTTAACGCACTGCGTAACTAACAGAACTGTTAGTAAAGACTGGTGGTTGTTCTGTTATTTTTAAGGGTTATGCGCAGACGATCTTTCGGATGTGAAGCTCAGGCTTGAGTAAAATCGCCGGCGTGTGGCTTGCACCGGCGATCAATATATTCGGGTACGTTGGGGTTGCAAGCAGTTGCCGAATCACATCAAACCTTGAACCGCCCCACCAACATCTGCAAATGGGTCCCCAACCGCGCCAATTCAACGCTGGACGCCGCGGTCTCTTCACTCGCCGCCGAGGTCTGATCCGACACATCCCGCACGTTCAGCACGCTCCGGTTGATCTCTTCGGCCACGGCGCTTTGCTGTTCGGCGGCTGCAGCAATCTGCTGGTTCATCGCCTGGATCGCCGACACCGTGCGGGTGATGCTTTCCAGTGAACCGCCGGCGCGGCGGGTCAGTTCAACGCTACTGTCGGTCAGGGTGCGGCTGTTGTCCATGATGGTCGCGACTTGCTGGGTGCCGTTTTGCAGGCCGACGATCAGCTCTTCGATCTCTTCGGTGGACTTCTGGGTGCGCTGGGCCAGGCTGCGGACTTCGTCGGCGACCACGGCAAAACCACGCCCGGCTTCACCGGCGCGAGCAGCTTCAATCGCGGCGTTGAGGGCCAGCAGGTTGGTTTGTTGGGCCACGGACTTGATGACGTCGAGCACGCTGCCGATCTTGTCGCTTTCGCGTTTGAGTTCACCCATGGCCTCGGTGGAGTGGCCGACTTCCTTGGCAAGGCGTTCGATCTGGGCGATGGCTTCAGCGACCACTTTGTCGCCCTCACGGGCCTGTTGGTCGGCGGCGACGGCGGCTTCGGAGGCCTCTTCGGCGTTGCGCGCGACTTCCTGTACGGTGGCGGCCATTTCGTTCATGGCGGTGGCGACCTGATCGGTCTCGACCTTCTGGCTGTTGACCCCCGCGCTGGTCTGCTCGGTGACGGCAGACAACTCTTCAGCGGCGCTGGCGATCTGCGTGACGCCATCGCTGATGCCGCCGATCAGTTCGCGCAAGCCCTGGGTCATGCTCTGCATGGCACGCTGCAGCTGGCCGAGTTCGTCGCGACGCTGGGACGTCAGGTTGTGGGTCAGGTCGCCACTGGCGACGCGCTGGGCCACGACCAGGGTCTGGTTCAACGGAATGATGATCTGTCGGGTGATCGCCCAGGCGGCCAGCAGGCCGAAGGCGATGGCCAGGACGGTGGCGAGGGTCAGCATGTTCTTGGCATGGGCGGCGTCGGTATCACGCACGACGGTTTGCGAGGCGGTGAGTTTCTGGCTCATGTCCAACAGGATTTCGCCTTGGGCAGACATGCGTGCCAGAGCCTTGGCGCTGGCCACCTGAGAGTCGCGGAACTGGCTGACGGCGGCGCGATAGGCCTTCAGTGAGTCAGTTGCCTGTTGCAGGTTGGCGATGTGTTCTTCAGGCAGTTTGGCCGGCAGGCTCTCGAGGTTCTTCAGGGCATTGTCGATTGCGTCTAGGGCTGGCTGTTCGGCTTCGCTCTTGCCGCTATAGGTGTAGCCACGCACCTGGAAGCGCGCCTGCTGGATCAGTTTGCTCTGGTCGATCACGCTGTTGAACGCCGCCACGCTGTCACCTTGCAGCATGGATTTTTCCACTTCGGCGACGCGGGCCACGGCGTTGTCGGCGGTGGCGCCGAGTTTGCTGCGGGCATCTTCACGGTGGGCGCCAGCCTGGGTCATGTCGTTGAAGGCACGACGGTATTCGGCGACCGCGGCCAGTTGTTGATCGACCATGGCCGTATCGGCCGGTTGCTCGATCAGGCCACGGGCGGTCTGCAGGCCGCTTTCGAGCTTGCCCAACAGATCGTTGACAGCACCGGGACCTTGTTCACCGCGACGCATCTCGTAATTCAGACGTGCGATGCGCAGATCCTTGGTCAGGTCGTTGAGACTGGCGATGAACCCCAGTTTGTCGCCACGGCTGGTCACGTCGCTCAGGCCGCTCCAGCCGGTGAAGGTGATCAGCAGGGTCAATAACAGCACCAGGCCGAAGCCGATCCCCAGCTTGCGTTTAACGCTGACGTTTCCCAGATTCTCGGCTAGCCATTGGTACATGCTGAAACTCCCTGGACCACAATTTGGTTTTATGGGGGGTGTATCGGCAGGAGGGCGCGGTTCTGTAGGTGTCGCCCGATGTATGGGCGGATGATGACCTGTGGGATTGTGTTCGGGATTAGAAAAGGCGTGCCAGCAACGCGGTTACGGCGGTTTCGACGCGCAGGATGCGTTCGCCCAGTTGCACCGGTTGCAGGCCGGACTTGCCCAGCAGGTCGATCTCGTAGGGAATCCAGCCACCCTCGGGGCCGATAGCCAGGGTCACCGGTTCGCTGAGGGCGCGAGGGCAAGGCGGGTAATTGCCCGGATGACCCACCAGGCCGAGGGTGCCTTCAGTGATCGCGGGCAGACGGTCTTCGACGAAGGGCTTGAAGCGCTTCTCGATCACGACTTGCGGCAGTACGCTGTCCCGGGCCTGTTCGAGGCCGAGGATCAGCTGCTCGCGAATCGCCTCGGGCTCCAGGAACGGGGTCTGCCAGAAGCTCTTCTCGACGCGATAGCTGTTGACCAGCACGATACGCGGCACACCCATGGCCGCCACGGTCTGAAACACCCTACGCAGCATCTTGGGTCGTGGCAGGGCCAATACCAGGGTCAATGGCAGCTTGGCCGGTGGGGGCTGGTCGAGGGTGACGCGCAATTGCGCTTCGTCGGCGCCCAGGCGCAGCACTTCAGCCGAGCCCATCAGCCCGCCGATCCGCCCGACGCGCATGCTGTC
Organism: Pseudomonas sp. IT-P4; assembly: GCF_949767755.1. Classification (NCBI taxonomy): domain Bacteria; kingdom Pseudomonadati; phylum Pseudomonadota; class Gammaproteobacteria; order Pseudomonadales; family Pseudomonadaceae; genus Pseudomonas; species Pseudomonas sp. IT-P4. The sequence continues at coordinate 264,002 of NZ_CATKPX010000034.1, forward strand.
GCCCACTTCACAGCGGTGGACTTCCTGCATGTGGGTCAACCGGCGATCACGCAGGACCACGCGGTCGGCCGCAATGAAATCGGCCTCTTCGAGGAGCAGCAGGTTCACGCTTGAGTCGCTGGCGGCTGGTCGTTGTGATCGTCAACCGGCTGGTCGTCCGGATGCTCGCCACGCTTGCTGATCAGACTGCCAAACAGGATGCCGATCTCGAACAACAGCCACATCGGCACGGCCAGCAGGGTCTGCGAGAAGATGTCCGGTGGCGTCAGGATCATGCCGACCACGAAGCAGCCGATGATCACGTACGGGCGGATCTTCTTCAGGTACTTGACGTCGACCACGCCGATCCACACCAGCAGCACCACGGCCACCGGAATTTCGAACGCCACGCCAAAGGCGAAGAACAGCGTCATGACGAAATCGAGGTAGCTGGTGATGTCGGTCATCATTTCCACGCCGGCCGGGGTGGCGGAGGCGAAGAACTTGAAGATCAGCGGGAACACCAGGAAATAGGCGAACGCCATGCCGGCGTAGAACAGAAAGATGCTGGAGACCAGCAAGGGCACGGCGATGCGCTTTTCATGCTTGTACAGGCCTGGGGCGATGAAACCCCAGATCTGGTGCAGGATCACCGGGATGGCCAGGAACAGCGAGACCATCATTGTCAGCTTCAGTGGCGTCAGGAACGGCGACGACACGTCAGTGGCAATCATCGTCGCGCCAGCGGGCAGGTACGCGCGCAGCGGCGTGGAGACGAAGGTGTAGATCTGCTGGGTAAAGGCGAACAGCCCGGCAAAGATGATGAAGATCGCCGCTACGCAGCGCAGCAGACGGGTACGCAACTCGGTGAGGTGCGAAACCAGCGGCATGTGCTGGTCGTTTTCAGGAAGATCGCTCATGGGGCTCGCGGCGGCAGTGTTGGGTCATGAGGGGCCGGCGCAACGGGCGCAGCCGCAGGTGTAACGGGTTCAACCGCAGTGGCTGCAACAACAGGCGCAGGTTCGACAGGCGCGACAACGGGAGCGGGTGTCGGGTCGACGGCAGCGGCAGGCGCATGAATCGTCTGCGCGCCCACGTGCTCCACCGGCGTCGGCTCCTGCTGGGTCGGCGTGAAGATTTTCCGCGCCTCCTGCTCAAGCGACAGGATGTGCTCGTTGTGCAGTTGCCGACGGATTTCGTCGGCACCGATTTCACGTTCAACTTCCTGTTTGATTGCGTTGAAGCTGCGCTTCAGGCGCCCGACCCACAGGCCAGCGGTGCGCGCAGCGCCCGGCAAGCGCTCGGGACCCAGCACCAGCAGGGCGACGAGGCCGACGAGCAGCAGTTCAGAGAAGCTGATACCAAACATTAGTCAGTGCTCACACGTCTTTGCGGATCGGCTCTTCGACTTTCTGTGCCTGCACGTCGATGGTGTGCGGCTGATTTACAGAGGCCTGAGGCTGTACCGGTGGAACCGGTTGGGCCGGGGTCGCATTTGGATCGGCCGGTTTTTCGTCATCGTTCATGGCTTTCTTGAAGCCCTTGATCGACTCGCCGACGTCGGTGCCAAGGTTTTTCAGTTTCTTGGTGCCGAACACCAGTACCACGACCACCAGGATGACGATCCAGTGTTTCCAGTCAAAAATGCCCATGCTGCTGCTCCTCTCTAATAGTTATTCAGGCGGACGGGCGCGAGGCTTTCTCGGCGTGTCCGGAGAGACCGAAACGACGGTCCAGTTCATCGAGTACAGCCTGTGGATGCTGCCCCAGTTGGGCGAGCATGACCATACTGTGGAACCACAGATCGGCGGTTTCGTAGATCACATCGCTGCAGTCGCCGCTGACGGCGGCGTCCTTGGCGGCGATGATGGTTTCGACCGACTCTTCGCCGACTTTTTCCAGAATCTTGTTCAAGCCCTTGTGGTACAGGCTGGCGACGTATGAGCTGTCGGCAGCGGCGCCTTTGCGCTCTTCCAGTACCTCGGCCAGACGGTTCAGCGTGTCACTCATGTTTGTGCCCTGCGCAATAGATGGCGTGCGGATCTTTCAGGACCGGGTCGACGGTTGTCCAGTCGCCGTTCTCATAGACGCGGTAGAAGCAGCTCTGGCGGCCGGTATGGCAGGCGATGTCGCCGATCTGCTCGACCATCAGGATGATCACGTCGGCGTCGCAGTCCAGGCGCATCTCGTGCAGGGTTTGCACATGGCCGGACTCTTCGCCCTTGCGCCACAGCTTGCCACGCGAACGTGACCAGTAAATGGCGCGGTTCTCGGCAGCGGTCAGTTCCAGTGCTTCGCGGTTCATCCAGGCCATCATCAGGACGCGCCCGGTCTTGTGATCCTGGGCGATGGCCGGCACCAGGCCGTCAGCGTCCCACTTGATCTCGTCCAGCCAGTTTTTCATCTTCGACTCCGACAGCGGGCTCGACACTTCAATAGCCGAGCTCAGGCGTTCAAACAGTGTGCCAGTCGTTCACACAACTGGCTATCGGCGCACGACCAGATACAAACCGACCGCCATCATGATTCCCGCCGGCCAATAGGCCAACTGGTTCAGCGGACCGCCCGCGGCAAGGACGGCGCCACCGGCCAGGTGGGCCGTACCGAGCAGGCGCAGGAACCAGTCGTCTCGGCGTCGGTGCCACGAAGGCGGCGGGTTGAGGGCATGGGGTTGTGACATGCGTTCGAGCAGGTCGCGGGCCATGTTGGCCAGGTGCGGGATCTGTTCGAACTGGCTGTGCACATTGCCGAGCAGGGCTTTGGGGCTGACCCGCTCGCGCATCCAGCGTTCGAGGAACGGCTGCGCGGTGTTCCACAGATCGAGGTCCGGGTACAGCTGGCGGCCCAGGCCTTCGATGTTCAGCAGGGTTTTTTGCAGCAGGACCAATTGTGGCTGCACTTCCATGTTGAAGCGGCGCGCAGTCTGGAACAGGCGCATCAGCACCTGGCCGAAGGAAATATCTTTTAACGGTTTTTCGAAGATCGGCTCGCACACGGTACGGATCGCTGCTTCGAACTCGTTGAGTTTGGTTTCCGCCGGCACCCAGCCCGAATCAATGTGCAACTGCGCCACGCGACGGTAATCGCGCTTGAAGAAGGCGAACAGGTTGCGCGCCAGGTAATCCTGGTCTTCCGGGGTCAGGCTGCCGACGATGCCGCAGTCGATGGCAATATACTGCGGGCTCCACGGATTCACGGTGCTGACGAAAATGTTGCCAGGGTGCATGTCGGCGTGGAAGAAGCTGTCGCGGAACACCTGGGTGAAGAAAATCTCCACGCCACGTTCGGCGAGCATTTTCATGTCGGTGCGCTGGTCGGCAAGAGTCGCCAGATCGGTGACCTGAATGCCGTAGATGCGTTCCATCACCAGCACTTTCGGCCGGCACCAGTCCCAATAGACTTGCGGCACGTACAGCAGCGGCGAGCCTTCGAAATTGCGCTTCAACTGGCTGGCATTGGCCGCCTCGCGCAATAGGTCGAGTTCGTCGTAGATGGTTTTTTCGTAGTCGCTGACCACGTCCACCGGGTGCAGCAGGCGCGCATCGGCCGAGAGTTTTTCGGCGGCGCGGGCGAGGATGAACAGCCACGCCAGGTCCTGGGCGATCACCGGCTTGAGGCCTGGGCGGATCACCTTGACCACGACTTCTTCACCGGTTTTCAGTTGCGCGGCATGCACCTGCGCCACCGAGGCCGAGGCCAGCGGTTCGACGTCGAAACGGCTGAACACTTCGCTGATTTTCTTGCCCAGCTGTTCTTCGATCAGCTTGACCGACACTTGCGAGTCGAACGGCGGCACCCGGTCCTGCAACTTCATCAGCTCATCGGCGATGTCTTCGGGCAGCAGGTCGCGGCGGGTGGACAGGATCTGTCCGAACTTGATGAAGATCGGCCCCAGGTCCTGTAATGCCAGGCGCAAGCGCGCGCCACGGCTCAGGTCCAGGGTCTTGCGTGGGAACCAGCGCCACGGCAAGGCATAACGCAGTGCCCGCAAGAACCAGGGCAGTGGCAGGGCGAACAGCAGGTCATCGAGGCGGTAACGGATCACGACGCGCTGGATGCGCAACAAACGGCGGACGGCAAGCAGCTTCATGCGTTATCGCTTGGGTCGAGGGATCGGGAAAGGCGCTCGAAACGCGCCTCGAGACGTTCCAGATCGAGCTTGATCTGGTCCAGTTCACTGAATCGGGCTTCGGCCTCGCGCTGACCGACGAGGGTGCGCGATTCTTCGGCCAGGTATTCGCCCAGGTTCTGGCCCAGGCTGGCAAAGCCTTGTTGATACCAGCGGGCGCGGCTGCGCAGGTGACCGCCGACCAGCTGCGTGGCTACCGGGCCGAGCCAGCGCGACAGCTCGTACTCCCAGTCCAGCTCCAGGTCCTGAAGGATCGCCGCCAGCTCCAGCAGCACGCCGCTGTCGCCGTCGAGTTCGACTTCAGGGGCGTGCAGAACGGAAGTCTTGTCCTTGCTCATGGCCAGTTTCAACAGGCTCGAGGCCGGTGCACGCAAGGTGCAATCGGCGCCGGTTTCCCACTGGGAGGCGAGCATCAGGCCTTCGTCGCTGGGCAGGATGAACAGTTGCAGCGCCGGGCTGCGGCAATCGACGGCAATCACTTTGCCGGTCAAGTGCGCCAGCCGCGGCAGCGCCGTGCTGTCGAGACGCAGCACCCGGTTCAGGCCGAGTTCAACGCTGGCGAGCAGGCCGGCGAGCAGCATCAGGGCTTGATGCCGCGGTGCAGGGCAACGATGCCTGCGGTCATGTTGTGATAGGTCACGCGATCGAAACCGGCCTCGACCATCATCGACTTCAGGGTTTCCTGGTTCGGGTGCATGCGGATCGATTCGGCCAGGTAGCGATAGCTTTCCGAATCGTTGGTGATCAGCTTGCCCATCAGCGGCATGAAGGCGAACGAGTAGGCGTCGTAGGCCTTGGACATCAGCGCGTTGGTCGGCTTGGAGAACTCCAGAACCAGCAAACGGCCGCCGGGCTTGAGCACGCGCAGCATCGAGCGCAGGGCATCTTCCTTGTGGGTCACGTTACGCAGGCCGAAGGCGATGGTCACGCAGTCGAAATGGTTGTCCGGGAACGGCAGTTTTTCCGCGTCGGCCTGGACGAATTCGACGTTGCCGGCCACACCGAGGTCCAGCAGGCGGTCACGACCGACCTTGAGCATGGATTCGTTGATGTCGGCCAACACGACCTGGCCGGTCGGGCCTACCAGGTGCGAGAACTTGCGGGTCAGATCGCCGGTACCGCCGGCGATGTCCAGCACGCGGTTACCGGTGCGCACGCCCGACAATTCGATCGCAAAACGCTTCCACAGGCGGTGCATGCCACCCGACAGAAGGTCGTTCATCAGGTCGTACTTGGCGGCTACCGAGTGGAAAACCTCAGCGACTTTTTCCGCTTTCTGGCTTTCCGGAACGTTTTTGAAGCCGAAGTGAGTGGTGGGTTCGGCATCGCTGCCTTTGCGCTGATCAGTCATATCGCTGTCACCAAAAGAGAATGCGCGACATTCTAATCCCCAAGGCATGCTTTGTCTTGGCAAGGCTGAAGGTAAGATGGGCAACCATCGGGACGTTTTGACGCAGCAGAGGTCAAGATGCCTCGGGAAAGCATCCATAAAGCAGGAGTCATTCGATGGCCCGTATTAGTGTTGAACGTGCCCATGGCCTGGGTAAGGAAGCGGCTCGCGAAAAGGCCGACAAGCTGGCGCAGAAACTTTCCGACCAGTATGGCCTGGAGCCGCAGTGGTCCGGCGACACCCTGAACCTCAAGCGCTCGGGTGTGAAGGGCGCGGTGCATGTCAGTGAAGACTCGATCAAGGTCGACGTGGAACTGGGCCTGATGATGTCGGCCATGAGCGGCATGATCAAAGCGGAAATCGAAAAGGCGCTGGATAAAGCGTTGGCGTAACACGAAAAAGATCGCAGCCTTCGGCAGCTCCTACATTGGTACGGCATAAGTCTGTAGGAGCTGCCGAAGGCTGCGATCTTTTCCTGAAGGCACCACCGATTTATGTCAGTTGTTAGGGTGCCGTTTCTAATTTTTCTCCCTACTTTGTGCCCAAGCCCGACAATTTCGCGGGCAGTTCCTCAAACCTTCTGCGCGTGAGGTGCACCATGGCCAAAGTTATTTTGAAGAAAAAAATCGACCCGTCGACTGGCACGCTGGGCGACGTCAAATCCTATGCCCGCAAGATCTGGCTGGCAGGCCTGGGTGCCTACGCCAAGGTCGGCCAAGAGGGCAGCGAGTACTTTCAAGAGCTGATCAAGGCTGGTCAGGTTGTTGAAAAGAAAGGCAAAAAGGTAGTTGCCGAGAAACTTGAAGCGGCCAATGCCGAGATCGATGAAGCCAAGAGTGAAGTCAGCACTTTCAAAGGCCGTGTCGAAGTTCAACTCGACAAGGTCGAGAAGGCGTTCGACACGCGTGTCGCAAGTGCCTTGAATCGTATCGGTATTCCGTCTAAACATGACGTTGAGACACTCTCTGCTAAGCTCGATGAGCTGACGGCATTGCTCGAACGTGTCGCGCGTAAATCTTAAGGAGAACGGGATGGCTGTTAAAAAGAAAACCGAAAAAGAAGGCAGCTCGTGGATCGGGAAGGTTGAAGATTACTCCCGAAAAATCTGGCTGGCTGGTTTAGGCGTGTACTCGAAGATCGACACTGACGGCAGCAAACTCTTCGATGCATTGGTTAAAGACGGCGAGAAAGCCGAGAAGCTCACCAAGAGCGCTGTTGGCAAGACTGTCGACGCCGCCAAGGACTCCGCTTCTTCGGCCAAATCGCGTATCAGCGGCGTGAAAGATCGCGCACTGGGCAAGTGGGATGAGCTGGAAGGTGCTTTCGACAAGCGTCTGAACAGCGCCATTTCGCGTCTGGGCGTACCGAGCCGCAACGAAGTCAAGGCACTGCACAGCAAGGTCGAAACACTGACCAAGCAAATCGAAAAACTGACCGGTGCCAAGGTTGCGCCTGTTGCGGCGAAAACCGCGGCAGCCAAGCCTGCTGCCAAACCGGCCGCCAAAACCGCAGCCAAGCCACTGGCAAAAGCAGCGGCCAAACCTGCTGCCAAGCCTGCGGCTAAAACTGCAGCCGCCAAACCGGCCGCAGCCAAACCAGCGGCCAAGCCGGTTGCCGCAAAAGCCGCCGCTAAACCTGCGGCTAAACCGGCCGCCAAGCCTGCAGCGAAAACTGCAGCGGCCAAGCCAGCAGCCAAACCCGCTGCAGCGAAAAAACCAGCGGTGAAAAAGCCGGCAGCTCCAAAAGCCGCCGCGCCAAAACCAGCAGTGGCAGCTGCCAAACCGGCAACGCCGGCAGCTCCGGTCAGCGCATCGAACTCCGCGACCGCACCGACCCCTGCTGTCACCCCGACTGTCGCGCCAGCTCCAACGACGCCAACCAGTCAGTCCTGATTTTCAGGGCTCAAGAAAACGCCCGACCTGTGAAGGCCGGGCGTTTTTGTTTGCGTATAGAAAAAGATCGCAGCCTTCGGCAGCTCCTACAGGGCAATCGTAGGAGCTGCCGAAGGCTGCGATCTTTTGATCTTAATGGTCTTCCAGATACTCCATCGCCATCTGTTCGGTTGCAGCCTTCATCGACGGCAGCAGGTGCGGCGCCACCAGCATCATGATCTGGTAAACCACCAATCGCACCTCGCCCTGACGATCCAGGATCCGCTGGTAATCCAGTGAGAACAGCAGCGTCATGGTGATCTGTTCCACCAGTTGCCCCAGTGCCTGGGTATCGCTGACCAGCAGTCCTTGCGCCTGCAACCGCGCCAGCAGCGACGCCAGTGTGCGCTTGAGTGCATTGAGCAGATTGCGAATGCCCTTGGCCAGTTTCGGCAGGCGCCCGGCGAGGTTCGACAGGTCCTGGAACAGGAACCGGTAGTGGGACAGGCGCTCGACGATCAGGTGCAGGAACAGCCAGTATTCTTCGGGTGCCAGTTCGGCATCGGCCGGTGGATCGAGCAAGGGCGCCAGTTCTCCCTGGAAGCGCTCGAACAGCCCGAGAATCAGCGGTTCCTTACCGTGGAAGTGGTAGTAGAGGTTGCCCGGGCTGATGCCCATTTCATTGGCAACTTCCATGGTGGAGACATTCGGTTCGCCCTTTTGATTGAACAACTGCAGAGCACATTCGAGAATCCGGTCGCGGGTTTTCATCCAGTCTTCTTAATGATCGGGTCTTGCCACGGCCGACAGCGGCCGTGGCTCGTTGAACGTCAGCGCACGCGCACGTAAGTACCGGGTGCCGCCTCCATCGGTGGATAGTTCTGGTTGCCGAGGGCCATGTGGGTTTCCTTCTGCGCGCCGGAGCGTTCCTGAATCCAGCTCAGCCACAGGGCCCACCAACTGCCGTCGACACGCTTGGCGTCGTAGTACCAGGCACGGGGGTCGCTGCTCAGTTTGCCGTTCTCGACGTAGTTGGCTTTCGGGTTGCTCGGCGGGTTGAGGATGCTCTGCACATGACCACTGTTGGACAGCACGAAGCGGCGCTCGCCACCGAGCAACAGCGTCGAGCGATACACCGCGTCCCACGGCGTGATGTGATCGTTGATGCCGGCGACGCTGAAGCTGTCGACGGTGACCTTCTGCAAGTCGATCGGTGTGCCACACACTTCCAGGCCACCCGGGTGAGTCAGCGGGTTGTGCTTGAAGAAGTCCAGCAGGTCGCCATGCAGGGCGGCCGGTAGACGCGTGTTGTCGTTGTTCCAGTAGAGGATGTCGAACGCCGGTGGCTCCTTGCCCAACAGGTAGTTGTTGACGAAGTAGCTCCAGATCAAATCGTTGGGGCGCATCCAGGCGAAGACCTTGGCCATGTCGCGGCCGTCCAGCACACCTTTCTGATAGGAACGGCGCTTGGCCGCTTCCAGGGTCTGTTCGTCGGCGAACAGCGTCGCGGGGCTATCCATCTGACTGTCGAGCAGGCTCACCAGGTAAGTCGCGCTGGACACCCTGCGCAGCTGCCGCTTGGCCTGCAAGTGACCCTGCAATGCGGCAATGGTCAGCCCGCCGGCGCAGGCGCCCATCAGGTTGACCTCCCGTGCGCCGGTGATCGCCCGGCAGACATTCATGGCTTCTTCCACGGCTTCCACGTAGGTCGAGAGCCCCCATTCGCGATGGCGCACATCCGGGTTGCGCCAGCTGATCATGAAGGTTTGCAGGCCGTTTTTCAGGGCGAACTGGACGAAGCTGTTGTGGGGGCTCAGGTCGAAAATGTAGTACTTGTTGATTTGCGGCGGCACCACCAGCAGGGGCTTGGAGTACTGCTTTTCGCTCATCGGCTTGTACTGGATCAACTCCAGCAGCTCGTTGCGAAACACCACGGCACCGGTGGTGGTGGCGACCGTCTTGCCAACCTCGAACGCTTGCTTGGTGACTTGCCGGGGCAGGCCATCGTTGTGCAGTAGATCGTCTACCAAATGGCTGATGCCGCGCACCAGGCTGTTGCCGCCGGAATTGAACAGCTCCTTGACCGCCAGTGGATTGAGCAGAGTGTTGGAGGGCGATACGGCGTCGTTGAGCAAGGCGAAAGCGAAGTGGGCGCGGGCACGGTCGTCCGGGCTCATGTCGCTCTCGTCGATCCAGCTCTTGACCTGTTTCTGCCAGCTCAGATAGGCCTGCAGGCTACGCCGATAAAACGGGTTGAGGCTCCACGCCGGATCGGTGAAGCGGGCGTCCTGCGGATTGGTCGGATGCAGGGTTTCGCCCAGCAGCACACGGCCAAGCTGACCGCCGAGTTTGAGGGCATGTCGGGCGCTGTGCACCGGATTGCGCAAGCCATGGGCGGCCACACTGCGCAGGGTCGACAGCAGATCCCGACCGCGCAGACCGGTAATCGCACTCTGTGCATTGATGAACGCGGCGGGAGTCGGTAAAGAATCCCTCGCTGGTTTCTCGCGCATGAGTCAACACTCCTTCGTCTTCAGGCCAAAAACAAACACACCGAACCAAAACACCATAGACGCTGTAACGGGTTGTTGCGCGGCGTGGCGTCCTGCCGACCGCTGATGCAGCGGTTTTAGCCGCCTAATGGCGCCGGACGCGGATGCATCACCGCGCGCTGGCGCTCCTCTTCCAGGAATTTCATGATGATCGGGGCCACCGCTTCAGCCCGGGTAATCAGGAACAGATGCCCGTCATCGATGATGTGCAACTGGGCGTTGGGAATCCGCCAGGCCAGCACGCGCATGTTGATCAGCGGGATCAGAGGGTCATCGTCGCCGGCCAGTACCAGGGTCGGCTGGCGGATCTTGTGCAGCCAGTGGATGCTGGTCCAGCCGAGGCCGGCAAACAGCTGCCAGTAGTAACCGAGCTTGCCCGCCGAACGCACCTTGGCCGCATGGCTCGCGGCCAGCGTCGGGTCGCGACGGAACGCACCACCGTAGATCATCGGTGCAATGCGGATCACGTGGGACGGCTGGATGTAGCGTCGCGGGCTGGCCATCATCCACAGCACTTTCGGTTTGCCCGGCACCATCACCGCACCCGCCGCCGTCGCGGCCAGCACGAGTTTCTTGCAGCGTTCCGGATAGTCGAAGGCGAACTGCTGGGCCAGTGCGCCCCCCCAGGACACGCCGATGACGTTGACTTGCCCATAGTCGAGATAGTCGAGCATGCGCGCCGTGAGTTTCGCCAGGCTCGGAAAACGATAAGGCCGGTTCGGTGTTGACGAACCGCCAACGCCGGGTACGTCGAAGGCGATGACTTCCAGGTCCGGGTCCAGTGCCGCGATGAACGGGAACACCAGCTCCAGGTTGGCGCCGATGCCGTTGAAAATCAGCAGGGGCGTCAAGTGAGGCTTGCCGGGGCGTACTGCCGTGCGGAGCGTCTGGCCATCCAGATCGACGGTACGGAATATGAAGGGTTGCGGCATGCTTCTGGCCCTGTGGGTCGCTTTTTCCAATTCATCCTCGCCCCCTGTGGGAGCGAGCTTGCTCGCGATAGCGGAGTGTCAGTCAGCGCATATGCCAAACCTGCCACCGTCATCGCGAGCAAGCTCGCTCCCACAGGGAAGTTGAGGTGTGTCAGTTACCGCTCGTGTACATAGGTGCCCGGTGCGGCTTCACCCGCTGGATAGGCCTTGTTGCCCAGTTTCAGCGGAGCTTTTTTCAGGTTGCCCGAACGCTGTGCTTGCCACGCCTGCCAGTGCAGCCACCAGGAGTCGGCGTGCTTGGTCGACTCTTCCTGCCAGTCATCAGCATTGGCGGGCATTTCGGTGCTGGTCATGTAGCGCGATTTCGGATTGCCCGGCGGGTTCAGAATGCTCTGGATGTGCCCGCTGCTGGACAGCACGAATTCAACGTTGCCGCCGAACAGTTGCGCCGACTTGTAGCAGGAACGCCACGGGGTAATGTGGTCGCTGGTGCCGGCCAGGGAGAAGATGTCGGCGGTGACCTTCTTCAGGTCGATCGGCGTTCCGCACACTTCCAGTGCATCGGCACGGGTCAACGGGTTACTTTTGAACATCTCGATCAGGTCGCCATGGAACGCGGCGGGCAACCGGGTGGTGTCGTTGTTCCAGAACAGGATGTCGAATACCGGCGGCTCGTTGCCCAGCAGGTAGTTGTTGACCCAGTAGTTCCAGATCAGGTCGTTGGGGCGCATCCAGGCGAAGACTTTCGCCATGTCGCGGCCTTCCAGCACACCGGCCTGGTACGACTGGCGCTTGGCGGCCTCGAGGGTTTGCTCGTCGACGAACAGGGCCACGTCGCTGTCCAGGGTGGTGTCGAGCACACTGACCAGCAGGGTCAGGGCGTTGACCTTGTTCTCGCCGATTGCCGCATAGTGGCCCAGTAGCGCGGTGCAGGTGATGCCACCGGAGCAGGCACCGAGCATGTTCACGTCTTTGCTGCCGGTGATGGCGGTGACCACATCAACCGCTTCCTTGAGCGCTTCGATGTAGGTCGACAGGCCCCACTCGCGCTGCTCCTTGGTCGGGTTGCGCCAGCTGACGATGAAGGTCTGCATGTTGTTGCGCAGGCAGAACCGCGCCAGGCTCTTTTCCGGGCTCAGGTCGAAAACGTAGAACTTGTTGATCTGTGGCGGTACCACCAGCAGTGGGCGTTCATGCACCTGCTCGGTGATCGGCTTGTACTGGATCAGCTCCAGCACGTCGTTGCGAAAGACCACCGCACCCTCGGTCACGCCAAGGGTCTTGCCGACCTCGAATGCGCCCATGTTGACCTGGCTCGGCATGCCGCCGTTATGCACCAGGTCCTTGGCCAGGTGCGAGAGGCCATCGAGCAGGCTCTTGCCACCGGTTTCGAAGAAGCGCTTGACCGCCGCCGGGTTGGCCGCCGTGTTGGTCGGGGCGAAGGCCTCGGTCATGAGGTTGATCACGAAGTGCCCGCGGCTGACGTCCTTGGCCGGCAGGTTACTGTCGTCGATCCAGTCGTGGAGTTCCTTGCGCCACGCCAGGTAGGTTTGCAGATAGCGTTTGTAGAGCGGGTTCTGGCTCCAGGCCGGATCCGCGAAACGACGGTCATCGCTGGTCGGTAGCAGCTCGGATTTACCGAGCAGCACGTTCTTGAGTTCAAGGCCGAAATGAGCGACATGCTTGGCGCTGTGAATCGGTTGCTTGATGGCCTGCCTGAGCACCATTCGAGCAGAAGCCAGTAGATCCTTTCCACGCAGTCCAACGACAGGATTCAGCCCCAAGGTGTTTTCCGAGGCTTGACTCTTCAAGTCATCGTTATTCTTGTTACTCATCTACGACGCTCCATTGTCCTGAGACGAGTACCGGGTCCTGCTGTGTAGTCACACAGCCAATGCCAGGTACTACTGCTCGGGGTGACCGTTAATACTGCATCGCTGCTTTTTTAATGCAGAGAGCACTGCAGGGAACTTGCCAGTTCCATTGGTTACCCGAGTTTAATTTTTTTCGCAAGCAGGCCAATCGGCGGCCCTGGAGCGGAGCATTCAAACAGATGAAATTAGAAAATGCCCTCTAAAGAGCAAGAGGCTCGGATTAGAGCATCAGCCTGACGACGGATTCGTTCGGATCGCGGGTTTTTCCGGCGGCTTTGAGCTCGGCCAGATAATCTTCCCAGAGTGCGTCATAACGTCGCCCCAACTCGTACAGATATTCCCAGGTGAACAAGCCGCTGTCGTGGCCGTCGTCGAAGGTCAGTTTCAGTGCGTACTGGCCGGCCGGTTCCAGCTTGGTCAGTCCTACGTTGATCTTGCCAAATTGCAGGATGGGTTTGCCATGGCCCTGGACCTCGGCGGAAGGAGAGTGCACGCGCAGGAACTCGGCGGGCAGGGTGTATTCCTCGCCGGACGCGTATTTGAGCGTCAGGGTTTTCGAGGCTTTGTGCAGCTTGATGTCGGTGGGGAGTTGGGTCATGGCTGGTCGTCCGTCTATGTGGAACGATCTGTAGGAGCTGCCGCAGGCTGCGATCATTTGGTCTTGCTTCAAAAACCAGATCAAAAGATCGCAGCCTGCGGCAGCTCCTACAAGTGTTTCGTTCTCACAGGAGAATAGGTGACCTACAGGATATAACGGGACAGGTCTTCGTTCTGCGCCAATTCGCCCAAGTGGCTGTTGACGTAGTCGGCGTCGATCTGGATCACCTTGCCGTCATGGACGCTGGCCAGGTCACCGGCGCTGAACGACACCTCTTCGAGCAGGCGCTCGAGCAGGGTGTGCAGGCGACGGGCACCGATGTTTTCGGTTTTCTCGTTGACCTGCCAGGCGATTTCCGCGATGCGCTTGATACCGCTCGGCTGGAACTCGATGCCCAGGCCTTCGGTTTTCAGCAGTGCGCAGTATTGCTCGGTGAGCGAGGCGTGAGGCTCGCTGAGGATGCGTTCGAAGTCCTCGGGGCTCAGGGCCTTGAGTTCGACACGGATCGGCAGGCGGCCTTGCAACTCGGGCACCAGGTCGCTCGGCTTGCTCAGGTGGAACGCACCGGAGGCAATGAACAGGATGTGGTCGGTCTTGACCATGCCCAGCTTGGTGTTGACGGTGCAGCCTTCGATCAGCGGCAGCAGGTCGCGCTGCACGCCTTCGCGGGACACATCGACGCCACCGGAATTGCCACGCTTGGCCACTTTGTCGATTTCGTCGATGAACACGATGCCGTGCTGTTCGACCGCTTCCAGGGCCTTGGCCTTCAATTCTTCATCGTTGACCAGGCGGCTGGCTTCTTCGTCGCGCACCAGCTTCAGCGCTTCCTTGACCTTGAGTTTGCGGGCTTTCTTCTTGCCCTTGCCCATGTTGGCAAACAGGCTTTGCAACTGGTTGGTCATTTCTTCCATGCCCGGTGGCGCGGAGATATCGACGCCGGCCATTTCGGCGACCTCGATTTCGATCTCCTTGTCATCCAGCTGACCTTCGCGCAGGCGTTTGCGGAACAGCTGGCGGGTATTGGAGTCGGCCGTCGGGGCGTCGTCGCTGCTGAAGCCCATGCGTGCCGGTGGCAGCAGGGCGTCGAGGATGCGCTCTTCGGCGGCGTCTTCGGCGCGGTGGCGAACCTTGACGATTTCCTGTTCGCGCAGCAGCTTGATCGCGGCATCGGCCAGGTCACGGATGATCGATTCGACGTCGCGGCCGACATAGCCGACTTCGGTGAACTTGGTTGCTTCGACCTTGATGAACGGCGCGTTGGCCAGTTTTGCCAGGCGACGGGCGATCTCGGTTTTACCGACACCGGTCGGGCCGATCATCAGGATGTTCTTTGGCGTTACTTCAACACGCAGCTCTTCAGGCAGCTGCATGCGGCGCCAGCGGTTGCGCAGGGCAATGGCGACGGCGCGCTTGGCATCGTCCTGGCCGATGATGTGGCGGTTGAGTTCGTGGACGATTTCACGGGGAGTCATGGACATAGTATTTAAAGGACCTCAAGCAAGAATGAGCCGTGGCGCGGGGCCGAAACAGGCTTACTCGGCGCAGTCCTGCTCCTCAATGGTCTGGGTGTGGTTGGTGAATACACAGATGTCGCCGGCGATACCGAGGGCGGTTTCGACGATCTCACGGGCCGACAGATCAGTCTTTTTCAGCAGCGCGCTGGCCGCGGCCTGGGCGTAGGCGCCACCGGAACCCATGGCAATCAGGCCGTCTTCGGGTTCAACCACATCGCCGTTGCCGGTAATGATCAGGGAGGCGTCCTTGTTGGCGACCGCGAGCATGGCTTCAAGGCGGCTCAGGGAGCGGTCGGTGCGCCATTCTTTGGCGAGTTCGACGGCGGCGCGCACCAGGTGGCCCTGGTGTTTTTCAAGCTGGCCTTCGAAACGTTCGAAGAGGGTAAAGGCGTCGGCGGTGGCACCGGCAAAACCGGCAATGACCTGACCGTGGTACAGGCGGCGAACTTTTTTCGCGTTGCCTTTCATCACGGTATTACCAAGGGAAACCTGGCCGTCGCCGCCCATGACGACTTTGCCGTGGCGGCGAACTGAAACGATGGTGGTCAAGGGAAGAGTCTCCACGCAGCGGGGCGAAAATGCCTTATGCCCATTCATATGGGGGTGGTGGAGAGGATTTCAACTGTAGGACGGGAGAGGGGACGAGTGGTGCGAGGCGCGTAGGAGCTGCCGAAGGCTGCGATCTTTTGATCTCGCTCTTTATACCGGGAAGACGAATGCCGCGCGAGCCTTGAAAAGATCGCAGCCTGCGGCAGCTCCTACAGGGGTAGATACCTCTGTAGGAGCTGCTGTGGCAGTCGGTCAGCGGCTCTGGCGTTGTTGTAACAACAAATTGCTGAAACCTGCACCGGCCAATTGTTTCTGCGCGGTGGTCAGTTGTTCGCGGTTGCTGAACGGACCGACCAGCACCCGATACCAGGTTTCGTCCTTCACCGTGCCGGACTCAACCGCCACGGCCTGGCCCAGCAGGATGATCTGTGCCCGAACCTTGTCCGCATCGGTCTCTTTGCGGAACGAGCCAGCCTGCAGGAAGAACTTGGTCACCGGCGCAGCCTTCACCGGCGGCGCAGGAGGCGGCGTAATCCCGGCCAAGGCAGCCTGGGCGCGAGCCGTGTCGATCTTCGCCGCTTCGGCCGGGGTGACCGGCGTGGTCGGGATAGCCGGCACTTGCGGTGTCGGCAGGGTTTTCTCCGGCACGGCATCCGGCGGCACGATGACTTCCGATTCCGGCAGCAAGGTGTAGAAGTCGTACTTCGGCTTCACCGGTTGCGTCGGGCTCGGCGGGGTCTTGTTGGCCTCGGCGATCTTGCTGGCTTTCTGCTGTTGCTGTTGCTCGACTTTCTCACGCTTGACCGTGTCGCTGCCCTTGCCCGGTTCCAGCTTCATCAGGAATACGATGAAGGCGCCGACCGTCAGGCCGATCGCCATCCACAACCAACCCGGGATCGGTTGCTTTGCAGGAGCTTGGTAACGGCTGGCGCCACGCTTGGGTGCAGGTTTTTTCTTGGCAGCCAACTTACATGCGCTCCAGAGTTTCCAGGCCCAAGAGTTCCAGGCCTTGCTTGAGGGTGCGTCCGGTCAGCGCGGCGAGGCGCAAGCGGCTCTGCATTTGTGCCGGGGTATCGGCGGCGAGGATCGGGCAGTTCTCGTAGAAGCTGGAGAACAGGCCGGCGACGTCGTACAGGTAGGTGCAGAGGATGTGCGGGGTGCCTTTTTCGGACACGTTGTTCAGGATCTCGCCGAACTGCGCGAGCTTCGCCGCCAGTTCGTGTTCGTGGGCCGCTTCGAGGACGATCTGGCCGTCGACTTCGCTGAAGTCCTTGCCGAGTTTGCGGAACACACCGGCCACGCGGGTGTAGGCGTACAGCAGGTACGGTGCGGTGTTGCCTTCGAAGTTGAGCATCAGGTCGAAGTTGAAGCTGTAGTCGCTGGTGCGGTGCTTGGACAGGTCGGCGTATTTCACTGCGCCGATGCCCACCACCTTGGCGATGTTGCGCAACTCGGCTTCGGCAAGTTCCGGGTTCTTGTCCTTGACCAGGGTGTAGGCGCGCTCCTGGGCTTCGGTCAGCAGGTCGATCAGCTTCACGGTGCCGCCATCACGGGTCTTGAACGGACGACCGTCCGCGCCGTTCATGGTGCCGAAGCCCATGTGTTCCATTTCCATTGGATGGGTCACGAAACCGGCCTTGCGCGCCACGGCAAACACTTGCTGGAAGTGCAGGGCCTGACGCTGGTCGACGAAGTACAGCGCGCGATCGGCCTTGAGCTTGCCGCTGCGGTAGCGCACGGCTGCCAGGTCGGTGGTGGCGTAGAGATAGCCGCCGTCAGCCTTGACGATGATCACCGGCAGCGGGTCGCCGTCGGCATTCTTGAACTCGTCGAGGAACACGCACTGGGCGCCGTTGCTCTCGACCAGCATGCCTGCGGCCTTCAAGTCGTTGACCACGTTGATCAGGTCATCGTTGTAGGCGCTTTCGCCCATCACGTCAGCCATGGTCAGTTTGACGTTGAGCAGTTCGTAGATCTTCTGGCAGTGGGACAGCGAGATGTCCTTGAACTTGGTCCAAAGTGCCAGGCAGTCGGCGTCGCCGGCCTGCAACTTGACCACCAGGCCACGGGCGCGGTCGGCGAATTCTGCGGATTCGTCGAAGCGTTGCTTGGCGGCGCGGTAGAAGTTCTCCAGGTCTGACAGCTCGTCGCTGGTGATCGGGTTTTCCTGCAGGTAAGCCATCAGCATGCCGAACTGGGTGCCCCAGTCGCCGACGTGGTTCTGACGGATCACGGTGTCGCCGAGGAATTCCAGCACACGGGCCACGCCGTCGCCGATGATGGTCGAGCGCAAGTGGCCGACGTGCATCTCTTTGGCCAGGTTCGGCGCCGACAGGTCGACCACGGTGCGCTGCACCGGGCCAGCCTTGCGCACGCCGATGTGGGCGTCGGCCAGGGCAGCGTCCAGGCGCGAGGCCAGGGCGTCGGTGTTCTGGAAGAAATTCAGGAAGCCGGGGCCGGCGATCTCGGTCTTGGCGACATTTTCGTCAGTCGGCAGCGCGGCGATGATTTTTTCCGCCAGGTCGCGGGGCTTCATGCCGGCGGGCTTGGCCAGCATCATGGCGATGTTGCTGGCGAAATCGCCATTCTTCTTGTCGCGGGAGTTTTCCACCTGGATCGCCGGCGACAGGCCTTCAGGCAACACACCTTCGTTGACGAGTTGGGTGATGGCTTGTTGGATCAGCTGGCGGATGGTGTCTTTCATGGTCTTCTCTTTCGACCGCAGGCGCGGCGGCGCATCATGCGCTGGTGGAAAAACTGGGCATTATCCGTTGCGAAGACGGGCTTGCCAACCATAGCAGGCAGGATATGGATGTGTGGTGACAAAAGAGGCAAAGATCGCAGCCTTCGGCAGCTCCTACACGGATTGCGCGTTTCTGTAGGAGCTGCCGAAGGCTGCGATCTTTTGACCTTTCAATACAAATCGACCGGATCAACATCCAAAGACCAGCGCACCGCCCGTCCACTCGGCATCTGCTCCAGCACCAGCAACCAACTGGCCAGCAATCGATGCAAGGGTGCCCGCGCCGTAGCCTGTACCAACAGCTGCGCACGATAACGCCCGGCCCGGCGCTCCATCGGTGCCGGGACCGGTCCAAGTAGCTCGATTCCCGTCAGATTCTGCTCGGCCAGCAAACGCTCCGCCTCGCTGCAAGCCTCATCGAGGAAGCCTTCGGCCTGGCCCGGTTTATGCGCCTCGGCCCGCAGTAGCGCCAAGTGCGCAAATGGCGGCAGGCCGGCAGCGCGTCGCTCGCTCAAGGCTTGCTCGGCAAAGGCGAAGTAGCCCTGCTCGGTCAGCTGGATCAGCAGCGGATGGTCGGCCAGGTGTGTCTGGATAATCACCTTGCCCGGCTCTTCGGCGCGACCGGCGCGGCCGGCGACCTGGACGATCAGTTGAGCCATGCGCTCGCTGGCGCGGAAGTCACCGGAGAACAGGCCGCCGTCAGCGTCAAGGATCGACACCAGCGTCACCCGTGGGAAGTGGTGACCCTTGGCAAGCATCTGCGTGCCGATCAGGATGCACGGCTGGCCTTTTTGAATGGTCGCGAACAACTGGTTCATCGCATCCTTGCGCGATGTGCTGTCGCGGTCGACCCGCAGCACCGGATAGTCCGGGAACAGAATCGCCAGGCGCTCCTCGGCCCGCTCGGTGCCGGCGCCAACGGGGCGCAGATCGACCTTGCTGCACTTCGGGCACTGGCGCGGCACGCGTTCGACGTAGCCGCAATGGTGGCAGCGCAGCTCGCCGTAACGCTGATGCACGGTCATCCGCGCATCACAGCGCTGGCACTCGGACATCCAGCCACAGTCATGGCACAGCAGGGTCGGAGCAAAGCCGCGGCGGTTGAGGAACACCAGGACCTGTTGCCCGGCGGCCAGGGTCTGGCCGATGGCTTGTTGCATCGGCCCGGAAATGCCGCTGTCCAGCGGGCGGCTTTTGACATCCAGACGCAGGAAACGCGGCTGTTTGGCGCCGCCGGCACGCTCGTTCAAGCGCAGCAACCCATAGCGACCGGTGTAGGCGTTGTGCAGGCTTTCCAGCGAAGGGGTGGCGGAGCCGAGGACAATCGGGATGTTTTCCTGTCGCGCCCGCACCAATGCCAGATCACGGGCGTGATAGCGCAAACCTTCCTGCTGTTTATAGGAGCCGTCGTGCTCTTCGTCGATGATGATCAGGCCTGGGTTCTTCATCGGTGTGAACAGGGCCGAGCGGGTGCCGATAATGATGTCGGCCTCACCGTCCCGGGCGGCCAGCCAGGCCTCGAGGCGTTCGCGGTCATTGACCGCCGAATGGATCAGCGCGATCCGGGCATTGAAACGCTGTTCGAAGCGCGCCAGGGTCTGCGGGCCGAGGTTGATTTCCGGGATCAGCACCAACGCCTGCTTGCCGGCCTCAAGGGTTTCGCGGATCAATTGCAGATAAACTTCGGTCTTGCCGCTGCCGGTGACGCCGGCCAGCAGGAACGCGTGATAACTGTCGAAGCCGGCGCGAATCGCCTCATAGGCAGCGCGCTGCTCCGGGTTCAGCGGGAGTTCCGGTTGCGCCAGCCAGTGTTCGTGGCGTGCACCCGGGGCGTGCCGGCGGATCTCGACCTGCACCAGGTCCTTGGCCAGCAGCAAATCCAGGCTGTCCTTGCTCAGCATCAGTTTGCTCAGCAATTGATGGGCGACGCCGTGGGGGTGCTGGGCCAGCGTGGCCAGGGCTTCACGCTGGCGCGGGGCGCGGGCGATGCGCGGATCATCGAGGCTTGCCCCCGGCACGGCAGACCAGAAACGCTCCTGGCGCGCTTCAGCCAGCTCACCCTGGCGCAGCAAAACCGGCAGCGCCCAGCTCAAGGTGTCGCCAAGGCTGTGCTGGTAATACTGGGACGTCCACAGACACAACTTGAACAGCGCGGGTGGCAGCGGTGGCGTAGCGTCAAGCAGGGCCAGGGCCGGCTTGAGCTTCTCGACTGGCACTTCGCTGGTGTCGGTGACTTCCACCAGAATGCCGATCATCTCGCGCCGGCCAAACGGTACCCGCAGGCGCATGCCGGGGTGCAACTGGGCGCGCAGTACGCCAGCCGGAGCGCGGTAGTCGAACAGGCGGCGCAGCGGCGAAGGCAGGGCGAGGCGCAAAATGGCGTCGGGCACGCGGGGGGATCTCGGTTAGCAGGCAACATAAAGAAGGGGTGGACGCAGATCAATTGTGGGAGCGGGCTTGCTCGCGAAGAAGGAGTGTCAGTCAACGCATTTATCGCCTGACACACCGCTTTCGCGAGCAAGCCCGCTCCCACATGGGAATGCGCTTGAGGCCGGGAGCCTAGCAGACGGTCGGTCTCAGGGACAGCTTGCGTGATCAGGATTGTCTGGTAGAATCCGCGGCCTAATTACGTGCGGTATTCAACAATAGTGTTGGGTGGCGGCACGCTAGCCTGAGGAAGACACCATGAAAGCTGATATCCATCCAGAATACCCGGCAGTTGCTGTTACCTGCAGCTGCGGCAACAAGTTCGAAACCCGTTCGACCTTCGGCAAAGCCCTGGCGATCGACGTTTGCAACGAATGCCACCCGTTCTACACCGGTAAGCAGAAGACTCTGGACACTGGCGGCCGCGTACAGCGCTTCGCCGACCGTTTCGGTGCTTTCGGCGCGAAAAAGGCCTAAGGCCAATCAACTTGGGAAGCCGTTCCGGTTTTTCCATGCTGATGAAAAAGGCGTCCCTCGCGGGCGCCTTTTTTATGTCCGCGATTTGGCTATCCGGCGCCCAGGCGTTTTGCCCGGCACCCGGCGGCCTGACGCCCGTCGCGGTGCAGCGGGTGGTGGACGGCGACACCCTGCGCCTGAGCGATGGCCGCAGCGTGCGCATGATCGGCTTGAACACGCCGGAGCTGGGCAAGAATGGCCGTTCCGACGAACCGTTCGCCGTGGTCGCGCGCAAGCGACTTGAAGCCCTGGTGGCGGCGAGTGACGGGCAGGTTGGTTTGCTGCCCGGCAAAGAAAGCAAAGACCATTACGGTCGCACCCTGGCTCATGTCTACGGTGCCGATGGCGCCAACCTCGAAGCGCAAATGCTCGCCGAAGGCCTGGGGTTTCAGGTGGCGGTGGCACCGAATGTCGATCTGGTCGCCTGTCAGCAAGCCGCAGAAAACAGCGCTCGGCAGGCCGGGCTCGGTGTGTGGCGCCAGTCGCCTGTACTGAAGGCGGAGCAGATCAGCACTTCCGGCTTTGCCGTGCTCAGCGGTCGTGTGAGCAAGGTTCAACGCAATCGCGGCGGGGTTTGGATCGAATTGCAGGATTCGGTTGTATTGAAGGTTGCGCCCAATCTGCTGGGACGGTTCGATGCAGCCTCGCTGGAACGGCTCGAAGGCAAGCAGATCGAGGCGCGCGGTTGGGTGCTGGATCGTTCGCGACGTGGCGGACTGAAAGAAGGTCAGGCGCGCTGGATGTTGCCCTTGACCGACCCGGCGATGTTTCAAGTGATGCAGTGATAAAAAATTGTAGACATTTTTTCTGTCGATTGTGAACAGTCTAGCCCTTGTGTGCTGTGGCTCTTGGCCCAAAGTCGTAGGGCCGGGCGCTTGACAGGGGTGACCGGTCAGTCTTGTGGGGATTTTGCGAGGCGCGTATCCTCGCTGACCAGTCTGTCCAACAGTAAAAGCGGAATGCCAAAATGTCTGATCTGAAAACTGCCGCTCTCGAATATCACGCCAATCCTCGTCCAGGGAAGCTGAGTGTCGAGCTCACCAAGGCCACCGCTACCGCCCGCGACCTGTCGCTGGCCTACAGCCCGGGCGTAGCCGAACCAGTACGCGAGATCGCCCGCGATCCTGAACTGGCCTACAAGTACACCGGCAAAGGCAACCTGGTTGCAGTCATTTCCGATGGCACCGCGATTCTCGGCCTGGGTAACCTCGGCCCATTGGCTTCCAAGCCAGTGATGGAAGGTAAAGGCGTGCTGTTCAAGCGCTTCGCCGGCATCGACGTTTTCGACATCGAAGTCGACTCCGAAAGCCCGCAAGCCTTCATCGACACCGTCAAGCGCATCTCCATCACCTTCGGTGGCATCAACCTGGAAGACATCAAGGCACCGGAGTGCTTTGAAATCGAACGCGCTCTGATCGAGCAGTGCGATATTCCGGTATTCCACGATGACCAGCACGGCACCGCTATCGTGACCGCCGCCGGCATGATCAACGCGCTGGAAATCGCTGGCAAAACCCTGCCGGAAGCCAAGATCGTCTGCCTGGGTGCCGGCGCTGCCGCTATCTCCTGCATGAAGTTGCTGGTGAGCATGGGCGCCAACATCGAAAACATCTACATGGTCGATCGTACGGGCGTGATCCACTCCGGCCGTGACGACCTGAACCAGTACAAGGCTGTGTTCGCTCACGCGACCGACAAGCGCACCCTGGCTGACGCCCTGCAAGGCGCTGACGTGTTCGTTGGCCTGTCCGGCCCGAACCTGCTGAGCGCTGAAGGCCTGCTGTCGATGGCGCCGAACCCGATCGTGTTCGCGTGCTCGAACCCTGATCCGGAAATCTCCCCGGAGCTGGCGCACGCGACCCGTAACGACGTGATCATGGCCACCGGTCGTTCCGACTACCCGAACCAGGTCAACAACGTACTGGGCTTCCCTTTCATCTTCCGTGGTGCCCTGGACGTTCGCGCCAAGCGCATCAACGAAGAAATGAAAGTGGCTGCGGCCAACGCCCTGCGTGAACTGGCCAAGCTGCCAGTACCTCAGGAAGTGTGCGACGCCTACGGCGGCATCAAGCTGGAATTCGGTCGTGAGTACATCATTCCGAAGCCAATGGATGCCCGTCTGATCACCCTGATCTCCGATGCCGTGGCCAAAGCTGCGATCGAGACCGGCGTGGCGACCCTGCCGTATCCGAAGAACTACCCGCTCAAGAGCGTGGATGACGTGTTCAACGGCTAAGCCGTTGTAGCGCTTCAATGAAAGCCCCGGCTTGTGAGAGTCGGGGCTTTTTTGTGCCTGACAGTTTTGCGCCGCCTATGAGGGCCTCTTCGCGAGCAAGCTCGCTCCCACTGTGGGCGATGGTGTTCATCGAATTTATATACGCCGCTGATTCCTGTGGGAGCGGCGGTGCGACGATTCGACTTGCCCGCGAAGAGGCTGGACCAGACAACATCAAAACCGGCAGGCAAAAAAACCCCGCACTTCTTTCGAAGGCGGGGCTTTTCAGTATTGCGGCAATCAGAACAAATCGATCGGCGCCGCTTCATCCGCTGGCAGCGGGCTGCCAGGTGCCAGGCCGTTGCCCAGTTCGCTCCCGGACGGTGGCGTATCTTCGACCTTGAACAGTTCGAAGTAGGCGCCTGGCGTGCCCGGGCTGGCCGCGCGGCCGCTGATTGGGTCGACTCGCAGACTGAGGATGCCTTCGGGCTCCGCTTGCGTATGCGGCGGTTTGCCTTTGAGCGCGGCGCCCATGTAGTTCATCCAGATCGGCAGTGCGACGGTGCCGCCGAATTCCTTGCGACCCAGGCTTTCCGGTTGATCGAAACCGGTCCACACGGTCGTCACGTAATCGGCGTTGTAACCGGAGAACCAGGCGTCCTTGGATTCGTTGGTCGTACCGGTCTTGCCGGCAATGTCAGGGCGGCCCAGGGCTAGCGCGCGACGACCGGTGCCGAGCTTGATCACGTCCTCAAGCATGCTGTTGAGGATGTACGTGGTGCGCCCGTCAACGATGCGTTCGGCCACGGCGGGTGCTTGTGGCATCGGCGTAGTGCCCGGGGCTTCGCCTGGCGTCGCGTTGACGGTGAAGGCTTGAGGGACGGCTGGCGCGGCAATGCCATCGCTGGCGGCGCCGCCCTGAGGCACGCTCGGCGGGTTGGCGACGAACAGCGTGTCGCCGTTGCGGCTTTCGATCCTGTCGATGATGAACGGGGTGATCTTGTAGCCGCCGTTGGCGAAGGTGCTCCAGCCGGTGGCGATTTCCATTGGCGTCAGGGTCGCGGTGCCCAGCGCCAGGGACAGGTTGGGTGGCAGGTCCTGTTTGTTGAAGCCGAAGCGCGTGATGTAGTCGATGGTCTTGCCCACGCCCATCGCTTGCAGCAAGCGGATCGACACCAGGTTGCGCGACTTGTACAGCGCCTCACGCAGGCGAATCGGGCCGAGGAAGGTGTTGGTGTCGTTCTTCGGACGCCAGACCTTGTCCAGGTACTCGTCGACGAACACGATCGGCGCGTCGTTCACCAGGCTGGAGGCGGTGTAGCCGCTATCCAGTGCGGCGGCGTAGACGAATGGCTTGAAGCTCGAGCCTGGCTGGCGCTTGGCCTGCAGTGCGCGGTTGTAGTTGCTCTGCTCGAAGGCGAAACCGCCGACCAGCGAGCGAATGGCACCGTTCTGTGGGTCCAGGGATACCAGTGCGCCCTGGGCCTGCGGGATCTGGCTGAACTTCAGCGAATTGTCAGGCTGACGCTGTACGCGAATCAGATCGCCGACCTGGGCCACGTCCGAAGGTTGTTTCGGGTTGGCCCCCATGCTGTTGGTGTTCAGGAACGGTCGGGCCCACTTCATGGTGTCCCAGTTCACGTGTTCCTGGCCGGTGCGGGTCAGCACTTGCAGGCCGCTCTTGTCGACCAGGGTCACGATGGCCGGTTCCAGGCCGCTGATGGTGCGTTGTTTGGTCAGCTCGGTTGCCCAGGCTTCGCGAGTCTTGCCCGGCAGCCGCGACTCGGGCCCGCGATAGCCGTGGCGCTGATCGTAGGTCATCAGGCCTTCGTGGACCGCGGTGTTGGCCAGTTCCTGGAGATCGCTCGGCACCGTGGTGGTGACGCGGAAGCCTTCGGTATACGCGTCGCTGCCATAACGCCCGACCATTTCGGCACGGGCCATTTCGGCGATGTACGGGGCGTTCACTTCCGGAGTCGGCACGTGATAGCTGGCGTTCAGCGGCTCGTTGACCGCAGCGGTGTAGTCGGCCTCGCTGATTTTCCCGAGCTTGTACATGCGCCCCAGGATCCAGTCGCGACGCTCCTTGCTGCGCGCCGGGTTGGCCAATGGGTTGAAGCGCGACGGCGCCTTGGGCAGGCCGGCAATCATCGCCATCTGCGCCAGGCTGACATCGCGGATCGATTTGCCGTAATAGACCTGCGCCGCCGCCTCGATGCCGTAGGCGCGGTTACCCAGATAGATCTTGTTGACGTACAGCTCGAGGATCTCGTCCTTGGTCAGCTGGCGTTCGATCTGCAGGGCCAGGAGGATCTCGGTGGTCTTGCGTGAAAAGCTGCGTTCGCTGGTCAGGAAGAAGTTCTTCGCCACCTGCATGGTGATCGTGCTGCCGCCGGACTGGATGTGTCCGCTTTTGACCAGCTGGGTCGCGGCACGCATCAGGCTGCTCGGATCGACGCCGTAGTGGTTGGCGAAATTGTCGTCTTCAGCACTTAGTAACGCATTGATGAAGTTGGGGGGAATGTCGGCGAAACGGATCGGTGTACGGCGCATTTCGCCAAATTCTGCGATCAACTTGTTATCGCTGCTGTAGACCCGCAAAGGGATCTGCAACTGGATGCTTCTCAGCGCCTCCACGGACGGAAGTCCGGGACTAAGGTAGAGGTACGCCCCGCTCAGACCCAGAAGGAGTCCGCAGAAAACCGCGACGATGGACCAACCGAAAAACTTCAGCAGACGAATCAAGGCTTTTGGATATCCAGGGTAAAAATGAATTGGGCAACAGGGTTCAGGCTAAATCAGAACGACCCGCGCTTGAGCAAATGCGGAAAAAAAACGCTGGGCATTATAAGCATTTTTCTGATCGGGAGCGCGGCTGGCGCTGCTGTCAAGACGGGCGGATTGAACGCAATGGACATTGCAGAGTCCGTAACTCACGGAAAGTCATAGGGAATTGGTAGTGCCAGGACTCTTCAACAAAAAATCCAATACGCTCTTGGGAATCGATATCAGCTCCACCTCGGTGAAACTTCTTGAGTTGAGCCGTCAGGGCGAGCGCTACCGGGTCGAGGCGTATGCGGTCGAGCCGTTGCCGGTCGGCGCGGTGATCGAAAAGAATATCGCCGAACTCGAAGGCGTGGGGCAGGCCCTTGCGCGCGCGCTGGCCAAGGCCAGAACCGGCCAGAAGAACGTGGCCGTGGCCGTGGCGGGCTCGGCGGTGATCACCAAGACCATCGAGATGGAGGCCGGACTTTCCGAGGACGAGATGGAAAGCCAGCTGAAGATCGAGGCCGATCAGTACATTCCTTATCCCCTGGACGAAGTCGCGATCGACTTTGAAGTACAGGGCACCTCCGGGCGCAATCCCGAACGCGTCAACGTGCTGCTCGCCGCTTGTCGCAAGGAAAACGTCGAGGTCCGCGAGGCCGCCCTGGCCCTGGCGGGGCTGACCGCTCGTGTGGTCGATGTCGAGGCCTACGCGCTGGAGCGCTCATTCGAATTGCTGGCCAGTCGGCTCACGGTTTCCGGGGGACCTTCGACGGTCGCCGTGATCGACATCGGCGCCACCATGACCACCCTGAGCGTGCTGCACAACGGGCGGATCATCTACACCCGCGAACAACTGTTTGGCGGTCGGCAACTGACCGAGGAAATCCAGCGTCGCTACGGCCTGACGCTGGAGCAGGCGGGGCTGGCGCAAAAGAAGGGCGGTTTGCCGGATGACTATGCAGGTGAGGTCTTGCAGCCATTTCGAGAGGCGCTGGTGCAGCAGGTGTCGCGCTCGTTGCATTTCTTCTTTGCCTCCGGCCAGTACAGCACCGTCGACCATGTCCTGCTGGCTGGCGGTACCGCATCGATCCCGGGGCTGGACCGTTTGATCGAGCAGCAATTGGGCACGCCGACCCAGGTCGCAAACCCTTTTTGCGATATGACTCTGGGCAGCAAGGTCAATGGTGCTGCCCTGGCGAGTGATGCCCCGGCGTTGATGATCGCCTGCGGTCTGGCCCTCAGGAGCTTCGACTGATGGCACGGATCAACCTTTTACCCTGGCGCGAGGAGCGACGTGAAGTTCGCCGCAAGCGTTTCCTTCTGACCCTGGTGGCGGTGATGGTGGGCACGATGGGTGCGGTGCTGGTCGCGAACCAGGTCATCAGCGGTGCCATCGACCGGCAAGTCGCCCGTAACAATTACATCGGCAAGCAAGTCGCCGATATCGATGAGCGGATCACCCGGATCAATGATCTCAAGGCGCGCCGCCAGCAACTGGTCGAGCGCATGGGCGTCATCCAGGACCTGCAAGGTAATCGCCAGATCAGCGGGCGAATATTTGACCAATTGGCGCGAGCCCTGCCCGACGGCGTGTATTTCACCGAGGTGAAAATGACCGCAAAGACCTTGTCCATCACCGGCGCCGCGCAATCCAACAACCGTGTTTCGGATTTGATGCGCAACCTGGAGGCATCAGACTGGTTCGATGCGCCGAGCCTGACCGAAGTCAAGGCCACGGCTGCCGGTCAGGTGGGGCAGGCCAACGTCTTCCAGCTGACCGTTCGCCAGACTCAGCCCGCAAAACCGGAGGAAGGCAAATGAGTCTGTCTGAATGGTTTGAAGGGCTGCGCAAGATCGACATCAATGATCTGGATACCAGCAACATGGGTTCCTGGCCGCCGGCGATCAAGTGTCTGGTGGCTGGTTTGCTCGTGCTTCTGGTGCTGGCCTTTGGCTATAGTTTTTTCACCCGCGACCTTGTGAGCCAGCTCGATCTCAAGCGCGAAGAGGAGTCGGCACTCAAGGAACAGTTCGCCGACAAGGCCCGCATGGC
Organism: Pseudomonas sp. IT-P4; assembly: GCF_949767755.1. Lineage (NCBI taxonomy): Bacteria > Pseudomonadati > Pseudomonadota > Gammaproteobacteria > Pseudomonadales > Pseudomonadaceae > Pseudomonas > Pseudomonas sp. IT-P4. Next base: position 292,116 of record NZ_CATKPX010000034.1, read on the forward strand.
GACGAATCTGGATCTCTACACCCGGCAGTTGAAGGAGATGGAGAGCGCCTTCGTCGTGCTGTTGCGTCAACTGCCCAGCGACACCGAAGTCCCCGGCTTGCTGGAAGACATCACGCGTACGGGCCTGGGCAGCGGCCTGGAGTTCGAAGAGATCAAGTTGCTGCCTGAAGTCGCCCAGCCGTTCTACATCGAACTGCCGATCCAGATCACGGTCAACGGGGACTACCACGACCTGGCCACTTTCGTCAGTGGTGTGGCCGGGTTGCCGCGAATCGTCACCTTGCACGATTTCGACCTTGCCCCCGTCAGCCCCGAGGGTGGTCCGAAGCTGCGCTTGACCATCCTCGCCAAGACCTACCGCTACAACGACAAGGGACCGCATCAATGATCCCGGGACGTTGTTTTATGGTGGTGTTGCTGTCTGCCCTGTCCGGTTGTGGCGCAGGCGATGACTACACCGATCTGGACGCGTACATGAACGAAACGCGCCTGCATGGGCCGGGGAAGATTGAACCAACGCCGGTATTCCGGTCTTACCCGGCATTCACTTACAACGCGGCGAATCTGCGCAGCCCGTTTTCGCCGCAGATCAGCACTGATCTGGCGGCCCGGCGCAGGGGCTCGCACAACGTCAAACCCGACCCGGGTCGGGTCAAGCAATACCTCGAAGGCTTCAACATCGAGCAGTTTCAAATGGTCGGCACCCTTTCCAATGCGACGGGCTCCTATGCCCTGCTGCGTGGGGCGGGTGGGGTGCACCGGCTGAAAGTCGGCGATTACCTGGGGCGCAACGACGGACGGATCGTTGCGATCAGCGGCTCTCAAGTCGATGTGGTTGAAATTGTCCCGGATGGTCAGGGTGCTTGGCTGGAGCGTCCCCGGACCATTTCCTTGAAAGAGCACTCATAGTGGAACTCCAATAATGAACAGGATTCTTTCCACCGTCGGCCTTTCGCTATGGATAGCGTTGTTGTCGCCGATGGTACAAGCAGCCAATCTCAAGGCGCTGGATGTCGCTGCGCTGCCCGGTGACCGTGTCGAGTTGAAGTTGTCGTTCGATGCACCACCCCCGGTGCCCCACGGCTACACGACGGATTCGCCGGCCCGGATTGCCCTGGACTTGCCGGGTGTCGCCAGTCAGTTGGCCAGCAAGACTCGCGATCTCGGCAGTGGAAATGCCCGCAGTGCAACGGTGGTGGAAGCCCGGGACCGTACGCGATTGATCATCAGCCTGGCCCAGTCGGCCCCGTACGCCTCGCGAATTGAAGGCAACAATCTGCTGGTCGTCGTCGGGCAGGGAGTCAAACCGTCGACATCCAGGCCGGCGGCCACAGCAATGCCGGTTCCGGCTCGGGCCGCCGCGACGGCGGGCAAGGTCATTCGGGGTGTGGATTTCCAGCGGGGAACCCAGGGCGAAGGCAACGTGGTGATCGACTTGTCGGATCCATCGATTGCACCCGACATACAAGAGCGCGAAGGCAGGATCATCGTCGGATTTGCCAAAACCTTATTGCCCGAGCGATTGCGCGTGCGACTGGACGTGAAGGATTTCGCCACGCCCGTGCAGTTCGTCAATGCCAGCGCGAGCGGCGATCGAGCCACCATCAGTATTGAACCCGGCGGCACGTTCGATTACTCGACCTATCAGACTGACAACAAGCTCACTATCAGCGTTCGCCCGGCGACGGTCGACGAACTGCAAAAGCGCAATGCCGGGCAACAGGCCTATAGCGGCGAGAAGCTATCGCTGAATTTCCAGGACATCGATGTGCGCTCGGTGCTGCAACTGATCGCCGATTTCACCAACCTCAATCTGGTGGCCAGCGATACGGTCCAGGGGGGAATTACCCTGCGTCTGCAGAACGTGCCGTGGGATCAGGCGCTGGATCTGGTGCTGAAAACCAAGGGGCTGGACAAGCGCAAGGTCGGCAATGTCCTGCTTGTTGCGCCGGCCGATGAAATTGCTGCCCGTGAGCGTCAGGAGCTCGAATCGCAGAAGCAGATTGCCGATCTGGCGCCGTTGCGTCGGGAGTTGTTGCAGGTCAATTACGCCAAGGCGGCGGACATCGCCAAGCTCTTCCAGTCAGTGACCAGTGCTGAAGCGAAGCCCGACGAACGGGGGTCGATCACTGTCGATGAGCGTACCAACAACATCATTGCCTACCAGACCCAGGACCGGCTGGATGAGTTGCGCAGGATCGTTACGCAGCTGGATATCCCCGTGCGTCAGGTGATGATCGAGGCGCGCATAGTCGAAGCCAACGTCGACTATGACAAAAGCCTCGGGGTGCGCTGGGGCGGTTCGATACAGAACAAGGGCAACTGGAACACCTCCGGCGTCAGCAATGGGCTCAATGGGTCATCGACCATCGGCACGCCCGGCAGTACCAGCACCAACTCACCGTTCGTCGACATGGGTGTAGCCAACAACACCTCGGGAATCGGCATCGCGTTCATCACCGATAACGTCTTGCTGGACCTGGAGCTGACGGCCATGGAGAAAACCGGCAACGGGGAAATCGTCTCACAGCCCAAAGTAGTCACGTCCGACAAGGAAACCGCGAAAATCCTCAAGGGCACCGAGATTCCCTATCAGGAAGCCAGCTCCAGCGGCGCGACTTCGGTCTCGTTCAAGGAGGCTTCGCTGTCGCTGGAGGTGACGCCGCAGATCACGCCCGACAACCGGATCATCATGGAGGTCAAGGTCACCAAGGACGAACCGGACTTCCTGAACAAGGTTCAGGATGTACCGCCCATCAAGAAAAACGAAGTCAACGCCAAGGTCCTGGTCAACGATGGCGAGACCATCGTCATTGGCGGTGTTTTCTCAAATACTCAGAGCAAGGTTGTAGATAAGGTGCCATTTCTTGGCGATGTGCCGTATCTTGGCCGCCTTTTCCGGCGTGACGTGGTTTCGGAGAAAAAATCCGAGCTGTTGGTATTCCTCACTCCGCGTATCATGAATAATCGGGCGATTGCTGTGAGTCATTGATTCTGTGCGAAATTTGATTCTTGTTGGACCGATGGGTGCTGGAAAAAGCACCATCGGCCGGTTGCTGGCCAAAGAGCTGCGCCTGCCATTCAAAGATTCCGATAAGGAAATTGAATTGCGCACGGGCGCCAATATCCCTTGGATCTTCGATAAGGAAGGCGAACCGGGCTTTCGTGATCGCGAGCAGGCAATGATTGCCGAGCTGTGCGATTACGACGGTGTGGTGCTGGCGACAGGCGGGGGCGCGGTCATGCGCGAAGCCAATCGTCGGGCACTGCATGCCGGTGGGCGTGTGGTTTATCTGCATGCGTCGGTCGAGCAACAGGTCGGCCGCACGTCTCGCGACCGCAATCGGCCATTGTTGCGTACCGCTGATCCCGCCAAGACCCTTCGGGATCTGCTGGCGATCCGCGATCCGCTTTATCGGGAAATTGCCGACCTGGTGGTCGAAACCGATGAGCGGCCGCCACGAATGGTCGTACTCGACATTCTGGAGCGCCTGCAGCAGTTGCCACCCCGTTAAAGCGCCGCGGGAAATGCGCTATCCTCGGCGTCCGCCAGGACCACTCCAGGTTGTGGCGGATGGCTACCGGACGGCGTCACGCCAGATGAGGCCGTGGATATTCGTTAACTCAGGGCAGAACGCCTGATTCCATCTTCACTGTGGGGACACATGCAGACACTCAAGGTCGATCTGGGCGAGCGCAGCTACCCGATTCATATTGGCGAAGGTTTGTTGGATCAGCCTGAGCTGCTGGCCCCGCACATTCGCGGACGGCAAGTAGCAATCATCTCCAACGAGACGGTTGCGCCGCTCTATCTCGAGCGTCTGACCCGCAGCCTGGCGCAGTTCTCGGTGATTTCCGTGGTGCTGCCCGACGGCGAAGCCTTCAAGACCTGGGAAACCCTGCAACTGATTTTCGACGGCCTGCTGACCGCCCGGCATGATCGGCGCACCACGGTGATCGCCCTCGGTGGCGGTGTGATCGGTGATATGGCCGGCTTTGCCGCCGCCTGCTACCAGCGCGGCGTCGATTTCATCCAGGTTCCGACCACGCTGCTGTCGCAGGTCGACTCCTCGGTGGGCGGCAAGACCGGGATCAACCATCCGCTGGGCAAGAACATGGTCGGCGCCTTTTATCAGCCGAACGTGGTGCTGATCGATACCGCCAGCCTCAACACCTTGCCGGCGCGCGAGCTGTCCGCCGGGCTGGCCGAAGTCATCAAGTACGGGCTGATCTGTGATGAGCCGTTCCTGACCTGGCTCGAAGACAACGTTGACCGCCTGCGCAGTCTGGACCAGCAAGCCCTGACCTATGCCATCGAGCGCTCCTGCGCGGCCAAGGCGGCGGTGGTCGGTGCCGATGAGAAAGAGACGGGCGTTCGTGCCACTTTGAACCTGGGCCATACGTTTGGCCACGCCATCGAAACCCACATGGGCTATGGTGTATGGCTTCATGGTGAGGCAGTGGCTGCTGGCACCGTAATGGCGCTGGAAATGTCCGCGCGACTCGGCTGGATCAGCGAGCAGGAGCGTGATCGCGGTATTCGTCTGTTCCAGCGTGCGGGGCTGCCGGTCATTCCGCCGCAAGAGATGACAGAAGCCGATTTCCTCGAACATATGTCCATTGATAAAAAAGTGATCGACGGTCGTTTGCGCCTGGTGCTGCTGCGCCACATGGGCGAAGCGGTGGTGACCGACGATTATCCGAAAGAGGTTCTACAGGCCACGCTGGGAGCAGACTACCGCGCCCTGGCTCAGCTTAAAGGTTAATAAGAACACGATGACTAGTTTGCATGCCGACGAGGCTTTCCTCGGCCATTACCAGTTGAGTCATGACCCTTTTGCTCCACGGGTACCTGGCTTCAAATTTTTCCCGGCCCAGCGCAAACCCGTGCTGGGACAACTGCATCACCTGGCCCGCTACAGCCAGTTGCTGCTGGTAGTCACTGGCCCCGAAGGCAGTGGCAAGACCCTGTTGCGTCAGGCCCTGGTCGCCAGCACCAACAAGCAATCGGTACAAAGTGTGGTGGTTTCTGCCCGCGGCGCCGGCGATGCGGCCGGTGTGCTGCGTCAGGTGGCCCAGGCGCTGAACGTCGGCCAGGCTGATGCCGACGCGATTCTGGCCCAAGTGGTGCAACTCGCACTGACCGGGCAAGAAGTCTATCTGCTGGTCGATGACGCCGAACAACTCGACGAATCCGCCCTTGAGACTCTGATGGTCCTGGCTGCCGGCGCGCCTGAGGGTCGCCCGCATGTGTTCCTGTTCGGTGAGACCTCGCTGATCGGTCAACTTGAGGCTCTGCATCTCGAGGAAGAGCGCTTCCACGTCATCGAGTTGCAGCCCTACACCGAAGAAGAAACCCGCGAATATCTGGAGCAGCGGCTCGAAGGCGCGGGTCGCGGTATCGAACTTTTCACCGCGGATCAGATCTCTGATATTCACGAAAGCTCCGAAGGCTGGCCTGGCAGCATCAATCAGGTCGCCCGCGATGCAATGATCGAAGCCATGATCGCCAGCCGCTCAGCGGTCAAGCGTCCAAAAATGGGGTTCAATATGCCGAAGAAACACGTATTGGCGATTTCCGCCGTGGTCGTGGTCGCGGTAGCTGCCGCCTGGTTGATTCCGGGTCGCAACAAGGCGCCGACCACCGGTGCACCGACCAATGAACAGGCGCAACTGCCGCTTGGCCAGGGTCAGCCAGCCGCGAATGGCGGTGCTCCGGCCGTCGAATTCGCCGGCAGCACGCAGCCGATGCCATTGCCGTTGGTCGGTAACTCGCAACCGGTCATGCGCGCTCCACTGGCTGAAGCCGCGGGCGGCATCACCGAAGGCGATGATGGCGTTCCGGTAGAAGGCTCCAGCGCTACGCCGCCGACCGTTACGACTACTGCACCACCAGCGGGTGTACCTGCCGGCCCTGCGCCGACACCAGCGGCCAAGCCGACACCTGCGCCGACTCAGGTCGCCACTGCCAAGCCTGCGCCTGCTCCAGTGGCCAAGCCTGCTCCAGCGCCAGCCAAGCCAGTCGTTGCCGCGGCGGCCAAGCCCGCGGAGAAATCCGCTCCGGTGGCCAAAGCTGCTGGCGGTACCTGGTACGCTGGTCAGGCACCGGGTAACTACGTGGTGCAAATCCTCGGCACCAGCTCCGAGACCGCCGCGCAAAGCTTCGTCAAGGAGCAGGGCGGCGAGTACCGTTATTTCAAGAAAGTCCTCAATGGCAAGCCGCTCTACGTGATCACCTACGGCAGCTTCGCCAATCGTGATGCAGCCGTTTCCGCCATCAAGGCCTTGCCAGCGAAGGTTCAGGCTGGTAAACCTTGGCCTCGCACTGTCGCCAGCGTCCAACAGGAACTGGCAACAACTCGCTGAAGATTCGGCGGCCTTACCCAGGCCGCCTCTCCAAGCACCTCAAAATTTCTACAAGTGCGCGCAACCTTCCGGGCTGCGTGCCTTGTGGTGTCTGCGTCACAGTAGTCTTTGAGTCGTTGCGGTCAGAATTAAAAAAAGTTTTGACTAGCACAGCAGATCGCTTTAAACCTTTCACAAATGCGACATAGATTTGCGACATTTCGTCGTCAAATTTGTGAGCCTCCGTGTCGGTGTGTACAATGACCTCCCTTTTGCCCCCGCAAAGCTGGCGTACGTTCGGCGCGGTTGGTAAGTGGTTGAATTGAAAAGAAATTTGCTTCGAGAGAAGCAGCCTGGTGAGAAAGTGTCTATGAAAGCAGGTCTGTACCAACCAGATGAATTCAAGGATAACTGCGGTTTCGGCCTGATTGCTCATATGCAGGGCGAGCCCAGTCATACCCTTTTGCAAACGGCCATCGAGGCCCTGACCTGCATGACCCACCGCGGTGGGATTAATGCCGACGGCAAGACCGGTGACGGTTGCGGTCTGCTGATTCAAAAGCCGGACGTGTTCCTGCGAGCCATCGCCCAGGAAACCTTCGGCGTCGAAATGCCCAAGCAATACGCTGTGGGCATGGTTTTCTTCAACCAGGACCCCGTCAAGGCCGAAGCCGCTCGCGAGAACATGAACCGCGAGATCCTGGCCGCCGGTCTGCAACTGGTCGGCTGGCGCAAAGTGCCGATCGACACCAGCGTCCTCGGCCGCCTGGCCCTTGAGCGCCTGCCGCAGATCGAGCAAGTGTTCATCGGTGGTGAAGGCTTGAGTGATCAGGACATGGCCGTCAAGCTGTTCACTTCCCGTCGTCGCTCGTCCGTGGCCAACGCCGCCGACACCGACCACTACGTGTGCAGCTTTTCCCACAAGACCATCATTTATAAAGGCCTGATGATGCCGGCGGACTTGACCGCCTTCTATCCGGACCTGAGCGATGAGCGCCTGCAAACCTCGATTTGCGTGTTCCACCAGCGCTTCTCCACCAACACCCTGCCGAAATGGCCGCTGGCTCAACCGTTCCGCTTCCTGGCGCACAACGGCGAGATCAACACCATCACCGGCAACCGCAACTGGGCCGTGGCCCGTCGCACCAAGTTCACCAACGACCTGATGGACCTGGAAGAACTCGGCCCGCTGGTCAACCGTGTGGGTTCCGACTCCTCGAGCATGGACAACATGCTGGAGCTGATGGTCACCGGCGGCATCGACCTGTTCCGTGGCGTGCGGATGATCATTCCGCCTGCATGGCAGAACGTCGAAACCATGGACCCGGATCTGCGTGCGTTCTACGAATACAACTCGATGCACATGGAACCGTGGGATGGCCCGGCCGGCGTGGTAATGACCGACGGTCGTTACGCGGTGTGCCTGCTCGACCGTAACGGTCTACGTCCGGCGCGTTGGGTCACCACCAAGAACGGCTTTATCACCCTGGCCTCGGAAATCGGTGTCTGGAACTACCAGCCTGAAGACGTGATCGCCAAAGGCCGCGTTGGCCCGGGCCAGATCTTTGCCGTGGACACCGAAACCGGCCAGATCCTCGACACCGACGCGATCGACAACCGTCTGAAGTCCCGTCATCCGTACAAGCAATGGCTGCGCAAGAATGCCCTGCGCATCCAGGCGACCATGGAAGACAACGACCACGGCTCGGCGTTCTACGACGTCGATCAGCTCAAGCAATACATGAAGATGTATCAGGTCACGTTCGAAGAGCGCGACCAGGTGCTGCGTCCACTGGGCGAACAGGGCTACGAAGCCGTGGGCTCGATGGGCGACGATACGCCGATGGCCGTGCTGTCCCAGCGCGTGCGCACGCCGTACGACTATTTCCGCCAGCAGTTCGCGCAGGTCACCAACCCGCCGATCGATCCGCTGCGTGAAGCCATCGTCATGTCGCTGGAGATCTGCCTCGGTGCCGAGCGCAACATCTTCCAGGAGTCGCCGGAACACGCTTCGCGCGTGATCCTCAGCTCGCCGGTCATTTCCCCGGCCAAGTGGCGCTCGCTGATGAACCTCGATCGTCCGGGCTTTGAGCGCGCGATCATCGATCTGAACTACGACGAAAGCGTCGGCCTCGAAGCGGCGATCCGCAACGTCGCCGATCAGGCTGAAGAAGCCGTGCGCGCAGGTCGTACCCAGGTTGTGCTGAGTGACCGTCACATAGCCCCTGGCAAGTTGCCGATCCACGCGTCCCTGGCCACAGGTGCTGTGCACCACCGCCTGACCGAAAAAGGCCTGCGTTGCGACTCCAACATCCTGGTGGAAACCGCGACTGCGCGTGACCCGCATCACTTCGCCGTGTTGATCGGTTTCGGCGCCTCTGCCGTTTACCCGTTCCTGGCCTACGAAGTGCTGGGCGACCTGATCCGTACCGGTGAAGTACTGGGCGACCTCTACGAGGTGTTCAAGAACTACCGTAAAGGCATCACCAAAGGCTTGCTCAAGATCCTGTCGAAGATGGGCATCTCGACCATCACCTCGTACCGCGGTGCGCAGTTGTTCGAAGCCATCGGTCTGTCCGAGGAAGTCTGCAACCTGAGCTTCCGTGGCGTGCCAAGCCGCATCAAGGGTGCGCGTTTCGTCGACATCGAAGCCGAGCAGAAAGCCCTGGCCACCGAAGCCTGGAGCCCGCGCAAGCCGATCCAGCAAGGCGGCCTGCTGAAGTTCGTCCACGGTGGCGAGTACCACGCCTACAACCCGGACGTGGTCAGCACCCTGCAAGCCGCTGTGCAGCAGGGCGACTACAGCAAGTTCAAGGAATACACGTCGCTGGTGGACAACCGCCCGGTGTCGATGATCCGCGACCTGCTGAAAGTCAAAACCCTGGACACGCCGCTGGACATCAGCGAGATCGAACCACTGGAATCGGTGCTCAAGCGCTTCGACTCCGCCGGTATCTCCCTGGGCGCCCTGTCGCCGGAAGCTCACGAAGCCCTGGCCGAAGCCATGAACCGCCTCGGTGCGCGCTCCAACTCCGGTGAAGGCGGCGAAGACCCGGCGCGCTACGGCACCATCAAGAGCTCGAAAATCAAGCAGGTTGCCACCGGCCGTTTCGGTGTAACCCCGGAATACCTGGTCAATGCTGAAGTGCTGCAGATCAAGGTCGCCCAGGGCGCCAAGCCCGGCGAGGGTGGTCAACTGCCAGGCGGCAAGGTCAACGGTCTGATCGCCAAGCTGCGTTACGCAGTGCCGGGCGTGACCCTGATTTCGCCACCGCCGCACCACGACATCTATTCGATCGAAGACTTGTCGCAGCTGATTTTCGACCTGAAACAAGTCAACCCGAAGGCGCTGGTCTCGGTGAAGCTGGTAGCAGAAGCGGGCGTCGGTACCATCGCCGCCGGTGTGGCCAAGGCCTATGCGGACCTGATCACCATCTCCGGCTACGACGGCGGAACCGGCGCATCGCCGCTGACCTCGATCAAATACGCGGGCGCTCCGTGGGAACTCGGCCTGGCCGAAACCCACCAGACCCTGCGCGGCAATGACCTGCGCGGCAAAGTCCGGGTACAGACCGACGGCGGCCTGAAAACCGGCCTCGACGTGATCAAGGCTGCGATCCTCGGCGCTGAAAGCTTCGGCTTCGGTACCGCGCCAATGATCGCCCTGGGCTGCAAATACCTGCGTATCTGCCACCTGAACAATTGCGCCACCGGCGTCGCGACCCAGAACGAGAAGCTGCGCAAGGATCACTACATCGGTACCGTCGACATGGTGGTGAATTTCTTCACCTACGTCGCCGAAGAAACCCGTGAGTGGCTGGCCAAGCTGGGCGTGCGCTCCCTCGAAGAACTGATCGGCCGTACCGATCTGCTGGAAGTCCTCGAAGGCCAGACCGCCAAGCAGCATCACCTGGACCTGACTCCGTTGCTGGGCAGCGACCACGTACCGGCGGACAAGCCGCAGTTCTGTGGCGTTGAACGCAACCCGCCGTTCGACAAGGGCCTGCTGGCCGAGAAAATGGTCGACATGGCCTCCCCGGCAATCAACGACTTGAGCGGCGCCGAGTTCGACCTGGATATCTGCAACTGCGACCGTTCCATCGGCGCACGGATCTCCGGCGAAATCGCGCGTAAACACGGTAACCAGGGCATGGCCAACGCGCCGGTCACGTTCCGCTTCAAGGGCACGGCAGGGCAGAGCTTCGGCGTATGGAACGCCGGTGGCCTGCACATGTACCTGGAAGGCGACGCCAACGACTACGTCGGCAAGGGCATGACCGGCGGCAAGCTGGTCATCGTTCCGCCGAAGGGCAGCGTCTACCGCACCCAGGACAGTGCCATCATCGGCAACACCTGCCTGTACGGCGCCACTGGCGGCAAGCTGTTCGCCGCCGGCACCGCGGGCGAGCGTTTCGCCGTGCGTAACTCCGGTGCCCACACCGTTGTGGAAGGCACTGGGGATCACTGCTGCGAGTACATGACCGGTGGTTTCGTCTGCGTATTGGGCAAGACCGGGTACAACTTCGGCTCTGGCATGACCGGCGGTTTCGCCTACGTGCTCGACCAGGACAACAGCTTCGTTGACCGGGTCAACCACGAACTGGTGGAAATCCAGCGGATCAGCGGCGAGGCGATGGAAGCCTATCGCAGCCACCTGCAACGCGTGCTGAACGAGTACGTCGAGGAGACCGACAGCGAGTGGGGTCGTGAACTCGCCGAGAACCTCGATGATTACGTGCGTCGTTTCTGGCTGGTCAAGCCCAAGGCTGCCAACCTGAAATCGTTGCTTTCCAGCACCCGTGCCAACCCGCAGTGATATGCGCCTGAAGAGTTTGATGAGGTTTTAAAATGGCTGAACGTCTGAATAATGACTTCCAGTTCATCGAGGTCGGGCGCAAGGATCCGAAGAAGAAACTGTTGCGTCAACGCAAGAAAGAGTTCGTGGAAATCTACGAACCCTTCAAACCCCAGCAGTCGGCCGACCAGGCCCACCGCTGCCTGGGTTGCGGTAACCCGTATTGCGAATGGAAGTGCCCGGTGCACAACTTCATTCCCAACTGGCTGAAGCTGGTGGCCGAGGGCAACATCCTCCAGGCCGCCGAACTCTCGCACCAGACCAACACACTGCCGGAAGTCTGCGGCCGGGTGTGCCCGCAGGATCGTCTGTGCGAGGGTGCCTGCACCCTCAACGACGGCTTCGGCGCGGTGACCATCGGTTCGGTGGAGAAGTACATCACCGACACCGCGTTCGCCATGGGCTGGCGCCCGGACATGTCCAAGGTCAAGCCGACCGGCAAGCGTGTCGCGATCATCGGTGCCGGGCCTGCGGGCCTGGGCTGTGCCGACGTGCTGGTGCGCGGCGGCGTGACCCCGGTGGTGTTCGACAAGAACCCGGAAATCGGCGGTCTGCTGACCTTCGGCATCCCCGAGTTCAAGCTGGAAAAGACCGTGCTGAGCAATCGTCGCGAAGTCTTCACTGGCATGGGCATCGAGTTCCGCCTCAACACCGAGGTGGGCAAGGACGTGACCATGGAGCAACTGCTCGAAGAATACGATGCGGTATTCATGGGCATGGGCACCTACACCTACATGAAGGGCGGCTTTGCCGGGGAAGACCTGCCGGGCGTGTACGACGCGCTGGATTTCCTGATCGCCAACGTCAACCGCAACCTGGGCTTTGAAAAGTCGCCGGAAGATTTCGTCGACATGAAAGGCAAGAAGGTCGTGGTACTCGGCGGCGGCGACACGGCGATGGACTGCAACCGTACGTCGATCCGCCAGGGCGCCAAGTCGGTGACCTGCGCCTATCGTCGTGACGAAGCGAACATGCCGGGCTCGCGCAAAGAGGTGAAGAACGCCAAGGAAGAAGGCGTGAAATTCCTCTACAACCGCCAGCCGATCGCCATTGTCGGTGAAGACAAGGTCGAAGGCGTGAAGGTGGTCGAGACCCGTCTCGGCGAGCCGGACGCCCGTGGCCGCCGTAGCCCCGAGCCGATCCCGGGCTCCGAAGAGATCATCCCGGCCGACGCCGTGGTCATCGCTTTCGGTTTCCGTCCAAGCCCGGCGCCGTGGTTCGAGCAGTTCGAAATCCAGACCGACAGCCAGGGCCGCGTGGTGGCGCCGGAACAAGGTCAGTACAAGCACCAGACCAGCAACCCGAAGATCTTCGCCGGTGGCGACATGGTGCGCGGTTCCGACCTGGTGGTGACGGCGATCTTCGAAGGCCGTAATGCCGCCGAAGGGATCCTGGATTACCTGGGCGTGTAACCCCGCCCCGGAACTAAATGTAATACCCCCTGTGGGAGCGAGCTTGCTCGCGATAGCGGTGGATCAGTCAGCAGAGATGTTGAATGTGAAGCCCTCATCGCGAGCAAGCTCGCTCCCACAGTCGTTTTGTGGTGAGTCAAATACTGCATTCCACCGCGACAAATTGACCCGATAGACAAAAGGCTGACCTGCAACCGTGCCTTTTGCTCCCGGCTCTGAGAAAATGCCCTCACTTTTTTTCCGGATGCCGACATGACTGCCCTGAAGAACGACCGTTTCCTGCGCGCCCTGCTCAAGCAACCCGTAGACGTCACCCCCGTGTGGATGATGCGTCAGGCCGGTCGCTACCTGCCTGAATACCGCGCCAGCCGTGCCAAGGCCGGCGATTTCATGAGCCTGTGCATGAACCCGGCGTTCGCTTGCGAAGTCACGATGCAGCCGCTCGACCGCTATCCACAACTGGATGCGGCGATCCTCTTCTCCGACATCCTGACCATCCCCGATGCCATGGGGCAGGGTCTGTATTTCGAAACCGGTGAAGGTCCGCGCTTCAAGAAAGTCGTCAGCACCCTGGCCGACATCGAAGCCCTGCCGATTCCTGATCCGCACAAAGACCTGGGTTACGTGATGGACGCGGTCAGCACCATCCGCCGCGAACTGAACGGCCGCGTACCGCTGATCGGTTTCTCCGGCAGCCCGTGGACCCTGGCGACCTACATGGTCGAAGGCGGCTCGTCGAAAGACTACCGCAAGACCAAAACCATGCTCTACGACAACCCGCAAGCCTTGCACCTGCTGCTGGACAAGCTCGCGCAGACAGTCACCAGCTACCTTAACGGCCAGATCATGGCCGGTGCGCAAGCGGTACAGATCTTCGACAGCTGGGGTGGCAGCCTGTCGGCGGCGGCGTACCAGGAATTCTCCCTGGCCTACATGAAGAAAATTGTCAGCGGCCTGATCCGCGAACACGAAGGTCGCAAGGTGCCGGTCATCCTGTTCACCAAGAACGGTGGCCTGTGGCTGGAAAGCATCGCTGATGCCGGCGCCGACGCACTGGGCCTGGACTGGACCTGCGACATCGGCAGCGCCCGTGCCCGTGTTGGCGACAAGGTCGCGCTGCAAGGCAACATGGACCCGACCGTGCTCTACGCCAAGCCGGAAGCCATCCGTACCGAAGTCGGGCGCATCCTGGCCAGCTACGGCAAAGGCAGCGGCCACGTGTTCAACCTCGGCCATGGCATCACGCCGGAAGTCGATCCGGAACATGCTGGTGCATTCCTGCGCGCGGTACATGAGCTGTCGGCGCAGTATCACGAGTAGCGATTGCCCGTTTTCACAAAGCCTGTCCCGCCTCGTGCCGGACAGGTTTTTTTGTGCCGCTTAAAAGCTCAAAAAATAGAGCATCACCAACTGTAAGAATGTTTTCTTTTTTTGTCGGATTGAGGCAAGGAGAGACTGTTCCTGCCTCGCGTGGTGATTACTCCTACATAGAATTTTCCTCCATCCCCGTAAGGTTCCAGGCCCTTGTCCGGCGTATTGCCGAACAATCACGAAGCGAACAGGGGCGCCCACAAGGCGCCCTGTTTTCGATAAGCAGTCTGGAATACATCATGAAAATTACATTTGATAAAAGAAGTGCTTTAACGGCCTGCACTTCATCGATGATCCTGTTATCGGCAATGCTGGCCTCTCAAACCGTTTCCGCCCATGGCTATCTGGAAGTGCCGCCGTCGCGCGCGCTGGCTTGCCAGAAAGGCTTGAACACCAACTGCGGTGGCGCCCAGTACGAACCGCAGAGTGTCGGTGAAACCTTCAAAGGCTTTCCGGCGGGCGTCGGCGGTGCTCCCTTGCAGGGGCCGGTCGATGGCAAGATCGCCAGCGGTGGTCACTCGCTGTTTTCTGCCATGGATGCACAGTCCGCCACCCGTTGGCACCTGACTGAAATCAAGGACCGCAACATCGATTTCAAGTGGCATTACACAGCGGTTCACCCGGCTACCAAACACGAGTATTTCATCACCCGCAACGGCTGGAATCCGAACGAATCGCTCAAACGCGCCACTTTCGAAAGCACGCCGTTCTGCACCATCGACGGCGGTAACAAGCGTCCGGAGTCCAGCGACAAGCACAACTGCAACATTCCGGCAGACAAGTCTGGTCATCACGTCGTCCTGGCCATCTGGACCGTGGGCGATACCGATGCCGCGTTCTACAACGCTACGGATCTGAACATCCTGGCGGAGCCTGAACTGCCTGGCGGCTGGTCCTCCGTAGGCAGCATTGCGCCTTCGACGGCGCTGTTGGTGGGCGACAAGGTCAAGGCCCGCGCATTCACCGGCAATGGCGAGAGCCCGGACTACAGTGTCGAAATCAGCATCGATAATGCTGTAGAAGGCACGCCGCAAAACTGGTCGTTCAAGCTGGCAGAGAAAATCAACCAGACCCACACCCTTGTTCGCGCCGGTATCCGCGACGAGAGCGGCAATGTCGAGCCGGTCAAAGGCACCAACAGCCTCTACGCACAAAAAGAAAGCGGGGTAGTGCGCTACGAAGTGCAACTGGACATGAAGGAGGACACCGCTGCGCGCATGTCGGTGGCCTCGCAGCAAGCCGAATACGTTCTGGATAAGGGCCGGGCGAAGGTCGATTTCAGCATGATCGCGAACCGTGCGATGAACGTCGAAGCCACTTTGCTCGACCAGAACAACAAACCGGTAGGCACCACCTCGGCACAAGTGGCCAGTGGCTCCACCTCGCTGTCCATGGATGTGCGCAGCAACCCGGGCGCGCACACCTTGACCCTGGTCGGCACCACCCTGGATGGCCGCACGACCCGTCAGGACACCCAGACCACCCAACTGACCGGTGAGGGCGCCGGCATCGAATACGATTTCGTGTTCCCTGAAGGCCTCAGCGACTACACAGCCGGTACCAAGGTGCTGCATCCGAAGACCAACGAAGTCTTTGAGTGCAAACCGTTCCCCGAGTCGGGTTACTGCAAGCAGTACAGCCCCTCCGCCAACGGCTTCGAACCGAGTGTCGGTGCTCACTGGCACATGGCGTGGAACAAGTTGTAAGTCCCCCTCGTAGCACTTCAGGCGATCGGTAGCCGATCGCCTGACGCTTTATTCCCTTGATGTTGATCGAGTTGAAAATGACGGTTTCGGGTTATTCCAGACTGCGCGTGCTGCTGCATTGGTTGTCTGCGGCGGTGATCCTGTGGACCTCGATTTACCTCATCGTCGGGGCCGTCCTGGTGACCGGCGTGTTGATGATGGATCGCCCGATCAATGTATTCGGGGTTATCGGGATCGCTCAACCGTTAAGCGATCCATGCCTGATCGCCCTGTTTGTTACGGTCCACACGTGGGCGTGTGTGGTGTTGTCGCTGCTGCTGGCCGTCCACATCGGTGCCGTCATCGTGCATGAGGCCTGCAACCACCGGGTGCTGCAACGGATGTCTTTGCGTCTGTGTGGCAAGCCTGGGGCCGGGCGACTTGAGTGAGGCCATGGTGATGCTTTCGCGCGAACGCTTGGCCGGACTGGTCTTGCTCCTGGGCAAGGCGAGCCTGCTGGTCGTGCCGCTGGCCTATGGGGCGTTCCTGGGCTGGCAGGAGTGGCGCTATCGCGAACAGTTGATGCTGCCAGCGCGGGTCGAAACCTCGCGAACCGCACCCGCACCCCGGCAAACGCTCGACGCAACGGCGGTTGCAACGGTGCTCGGTCTGACGACGGGCGCCGAGTTGCTGCCGAGCGCGGAACCGCTGAGCTTGAAGGCAAGCTTCGTCGTCACTCATGGCTTGTCCCGGGTGTTGTTGGCGGACTCACAAGGCGCGCGCATCTACCAGGTCGGCGAGCGCTTGCCCGGTGGCAGCGTCTTGCGTCGCGTCGAGCCCGACCACGCGGTGTTGTGGAGCAAGGGCCGAGAGGAACTATTGACGCTCCAGCCTCCCGCACCGGGTTTTCTGCAACGGCTCGATCCCCACGGCAAGCCCCAAGTGCCCAGCGTTTCTCCGCGTTTTTTTAGCCCGCTTGCCGGGTCGACAGAGTGATCAAGTTCATGAATAGCTTTCTCGGTGCGCAAGCACTGCGACCGGTGATTTTTTTCGTCGCCATGGTGGTAACGCTTTCCCACGGCGCGCTTCTGGCCGAGGAAGAAAAATGGCAGCTGGCGATGAACAACGCAGAGCTGCGCGACATCGTCGAAGAGATCTCCAACATTCTGGGGACCACCGTGGTGCTGGACCCCAAAGTCTCCGGTCGCGTCACGGTCATGTCCCGACAGGCCCTCGATCGTGAAGGCGTGCGTCGGTTGTTCTATTCGGTGCTCGACGCCCACCACTTCACGGTGATTGATGAGGGCGACCGGATCCTCATCACCCCGGTTGCCGAGGCCAAGACCCGGGCCGGCCAGGGCACGGTGAAAACCACTACGGCGTCGCAGTTCGTGACCGAAGTCATCGGCTTGAACACCAGCAGTGCCTCCGATATCGCCGGGCTGGTGCGACCGTTGGTGTCTGCCAATGGTTATGTCGGCCCTTCGGTGTCGGCCAATGCGTTGGTGCTGACCGACACGGCTGCCAATGTGAAGCGCATCGCGCGGGTGATCCGCGAACTGGACTCCGGTCAGAACAACCTGCACGCGGTGGTCCCGCTCAAGCATGCCCTGGCGGGCGATGTCGCGCCGGTGATCGAGGCCTCCATGGGCAAGCGCAATGCCGATTCAGCGATACAGGTACTGGCGGACACCAGGACCAATCGCCTGGTTTTCATTGGCCCGCCGGTCGTTCGCCAGCGCTTGATCGAGCTGGCCCGAGGTCTCGATACGCCGGCTACCACGACCCTCGACAATGCCCGGGTGATTCGCCTGCGTCACAGCGATGCCAAGCAGTTGGCCGAGATTCTGGAGTCGATGGGGCAGGGCAGAAAGCAGACATCCGCCATCGGCAACGCCAAGGACACGTCTGGCGGTGCAAGCTTCATGATCAAGGCCGACGAAAGCCAGAACGCGCTGGTGCTGATCGCCGAGCCGGCGCAAGTGCGGACCATCGAAAACATCGTGCGCCAGCTGGACCAGCCACGGGCCCAGGTGTTGATCCATGCCGCCATCGTCGAAATCTCCGGCGACATCGCTGAGGCCGTCGGTGTGCAGTGGAACCTCAGCACAGGTGACGCCAAGGGCTTCATCAACTTTCCCGGCACCGACATTCCGATCGTCGGCGGGTTGAAGTTCGACGAGAAAAGATCGGCGCCGGAGGGGGCGATCCTGCAACTGGGCGGCGACCGCTTCGGTGCGCTGATTTCGGCCTTGGCCAGCAACACCCACAGCAACCTGCTGTCCACGCCGAGCCTGTTGACCCTGGACAATCAGGAAGCCGAAATCATCGTCGGCCAGAACGTGCCGTTCAAGACCGGCTCCTACGCCACCAACAGCAACGGCGCGGAGAATCCGTTCACCACCGTCGAGCGCAAGGACGTCGGCATCAGCCTGAAGATCAAGCCTTACATCAACGAAGGCTCGACGCTGCGCCTGGAGGTCGAGCAGGAAGTGTCGGACATCGCGCCGTCGGTGTCGGGCATCGATTCCTCGGACCTGATCACCAACAAGCGAGCACTCAAGAGCACCATTCTCGCCGACGATGGCGAAATCATCGTGATCGGCGGCCTGATCAGGGACAGCGTGCGCACCCAGAAAAGCGGCGTGCCGCTGCTGCGAGACATTCCCTACCTCGGCGCGTTGTTCCGCTGGAGCCGCGACACCCAGACCAAAAGCAACCTGATGGTGTTCTTGCGCCCGACCATCGTGCGCAGCAAGGAAGACCTGTCTCAGGTCAGCCAGCAGCGTTACAACGCGCTGCGTGACTTGAGCAAATCAGGGGCGGGGGAAAACAACTCGCTGTTGCTGCCTTCCGAGGCGCGCGGGTTGTTCGAACCGGCCAGCGACGCGCCAGTGTTCGATTTGCGCGGCAAGGCGCAGTGAATCCATGAGCGAACTCTGCGAGCAATTGCCCTTCGGTTTCGCCCGGCGTTTTGGTGTGTTGCTGGAGCATGACGGCGACGAGCTGCGCATTGCCCTGCGCAGTGATGCGCCGCTCACCGCATTGGCGGAAGCGCGCCGGGTGTGCGGACGGACGTTGCCGTTTCAAATCGTCGGGGCCGATGAGTACGCCTCGCGCCTGGCGGCGGCCTATCGCGAGGGGCACAGTGCGGTGGAGCAGGTTGCCCAAGGGCTGGACGAAGAACTGGACTTGCTCAGCCTGGTCGATCAGGTCCCGCAAACCGCCGACCTGCTGGAGCAACAGGGCGACGCACCGATCATTCGCCTGATCAACGCGCTACTCGGTGAAGCAGTGCGTGAGCATGCCTCGGATGTGCACCTGGAAACCTTCGAGCAGTACCTGTCGGTGCGCATGCGGGTGGATGGCCAACTGCGTGAAATGCTCAGGCCCAAGCGCGAACTGGCGACGCTGTTGGTGTCGCGGATCAAGGTCATGGCGCGCCTGGACATCGCGGAAAAACGCGTGCCCCAGGATGGGCGAATGGCCTTGCGCCTGGCCGGGCATGAAGTCGATGTACGGGTCTCGACGCTGCCTTCGGCCCACGGCGAACGGGTGGTGCTGCGTTTGCTCGACAAGCAGGCCGGGCGCCTGGACCTGCATCGGCTGGGCATGCCGGACGATACCCTCGTGGCCCTGCGCCAACTGTTGGGCAAGCCCCACGGCATTTTGTTGGTGACCGGGCCGACCGGTTCCGGCAAGACCACCAGCCTGTACGCCGCCCTGAGCAGCCTGAATGACCAGACCCGCAATATTCTCACGGTCGAAGACCCGATCGAATATCACCTGCCGGGTGTCGGCCAGATGCCGGTCAACCCAAAGGTCGACATGACCTTCGCCCGGGGCCTGCGGGCGATTTTGCGCCAGGATCCGGACGTGGTGATGGTTGGCGAAATCCGTGACCGCGAAACTGCCGAGATCGCTGTCCAGGCGTCCTTGACCGGACATCTGGTGCTCTCGACCCTGCACACCAACAGCGCGGCCGGCGCGGTCACGCGGCTGGTAGACATGGGTGTCGATGCCTATCTGTTGGCGTCCTCGCTGGTGGGCATTCTGGCCCAGCGCCTGCTGCGCACCTTGTGCCCCCATTGCAAGGTTTCGTACCTCGCCGACGCGGCAGCCTGCCAGCGCCTGGGGCTCGACACCAGCACGTCGCACACCCTGTTCAAGGCTTCGGGCTGTGAACAGTGCCAGAACGGCTATCGCGGCCGCATCGGCATTTACGAGCTGATCAGCGTGACGCCCGCCGTCTCGGCGCTGATCCATCAGGGCGCCAGTGAGCAATTGCTCGTCGACGAAACACGCAAGGTCTCGCGCAGCCTGTTCCAGGACGGGCGCCAGCGGGTGCTTGAAGGGTTGACCAGCCTCGATGAATTGCTGCGTGTGACCCAGGAGAACTGATCGGTGCCGACCTTCGACTACCGCGCCCACGATGCCCAGGGACGATCCTGCAAGGGACGGCTGGAGGCCGATGGACCCCGCCATGGGCGACAGTTGTTGCGTGAGCGTGGTTTGTGGCCGCGTGTCTTGATCGAGGTCAGGGTTGGCGGCGGTGCGGGCCAGCGGTCGCGAGGTGGACGCCTGAGTGCCGCTGATCTGGCGCTGTTGACGTTGCAACTGTCAACGCTGGTTCAGGCCGGACTGCCCCTTGAGGAAGCGCTCGATGCGGTGGCGAAGCAGAGCTCAAAGCGCAAGGTTGCAAGCTTGCTCTCGGCGGTCAGGAGCCGGGTAATGGAAGGTCACGCCCTGGCCTCGGCACTGGGGCAATTTCCCCGGGCCTTTCCCGAGTTGTTCCGCGCCACCGTGGCCGCCGGAGAACGCTCGGGGCATCTGGGCCATGTGCTGGAGCAACTGGCGGCCTACACCCAGGCCCGCCAGGCCTCGCGGCAAAAGATTCAGATGGCCCTGGTGTACCCGTTGATCCTGATGTTGGCCAGCGTGGCAATCGTCGGTTTTCTGCTCGGTTACGTGGTGCCGGATGTGGTGAAGATCTTCGTCGACAGCGGCCAGCCGTTGCCCTGGCTGACCCGGGCGCTGATCGGCGTGAGCAACGGCCTGCGCGACCATTTCCTGTTGTTGATGGGCGTGCTGGCGGTGCTGCTCGGCCTGTGGCGCTGGAGCTGGCAGCAGCCGCAGTGGCGTCTGCGCTGGCATCGTTGGGTGCTCAATGCCCCCGTCATCGGTGAAGTGCTGCGCGCCATGGAAGCCGCGCGGTTTGCCAGCACCCTGGCAATCCTCGGCAAAAGTGCCGTGCCCTTGGTGGACGCCCTGGAAATTGCTGCCGCAGTCATCGGCAACCTGACCATCCGCGCGCGGATGGTCGATGTCGCCCGCTCGGTCCGCGAAGGCGCAACGCTGACCCGTGGCCTGGAGATGAGCGGCGACATCCCGCCGATGATGCTGCACATGATCGCCAGCGGCGAACGTGCCGGCGAACTCGACCGCATGCTGGCCCGGGCCGCCGAACAACAGGAAAACAGCCTCGCCGCGCGCATCGCGCTGGTGGTGGGCCTCTTCGAGCCGGCCATGCTGGTGCTGATGGGCGGCGTCGTGCTGCTGATCGTCATGGCCATCCTGCTCCCGATTCTCAGCCTCAACCAATTGGTGAATTGATCCATGCAACCTGTCCGAAAAAAACCTTCCCGCGCGCAACGCGGTTTTACCCTGATCGAAATCATGGTGGTGGTGGTCATCATCGGCGTGCTGGGGGCCATTGTGGTGCCGCAGTTCATGAGCCGCCCCGATCAAGCCAAGGTCACTGCCGCCAGAATCGATATCCAGGCCATCGCCACCGCCCTGGAAATGTACCGCCTCGACAACGCCCATTACCCCTCGACCCAGCAAGGCCTGGAAGCGTTGGTCAAGCGTCCTTCCGGACTGCCCGTGGCGCGGGGCTGGAACCCCCAGGGTTACCTCAAGAGCATGCCGGTCGACCCGTGGAACACGCCTTATCAGTACCTCAATCCGGGTATGCGATCGGTAGACGGCACTTACGACCTGTATTCCCTGGGCGCCGATGGCGCAGCGGGCGGCGAAGGGTTTGCAGCCGAAATCGGCAATTGGGGCCATTGATCCGTGGGCTACCGCAGTCGGGGGTTTACGTTATTGGAGCTGATGATCGTGATTGTCGTGGTTGGCGTCTTGCTGGGCATGGTGAGCTTTGTCGGTGGGGGCAGTCCCGCGCGCGAGGTCAGGCAGGTAGCCGAGGCGATGGTGCAGGTGATTCATCAATTGCGTGAGCGCGCGGTGTTCGAGGGGCAGGAATATGGCTTGCGGCTGGGTACCGATGGCCACCGGGTGATGCGCCGGGGTGATGGCGGGTGGGAGCCGGTGGAGGGGCTGACTACCTGGCCTTTGAGCATACGAGTACGTTTGCAGCAGGATGGCTATGGGGTAGGGCTGGACGCTGACGAAGGACCGCCGCAGTTGCTCTTGCTCAGCAACGATGAAACCAGTGCCTTCACGCTGACATTCGAGTCCGGCGACAGGACCTGGCTGAGCCTGTCCGGCGATGGTACCGGCGAGGTGGTGATCGATGACTAGTCGGCCACCCTTGTCGTCCATGGGCGGCTTCACGCTGCTGGAAATCATGGTGGCCCTGGCGGTCTTCGCGACACTGGCGGCAGCCGTGCTGTCGGCCAGTCAATACGCGGTGAAGCAGCGCGGCGCCGTCGAGACTCGGCTGTTCGCAGCGTGGCTGGCGGACAACCGCTTGAACGAATTGCGCCTGCAATCGGGCTTGGCGGCCGGTCAGCAACAACAGATCGTGTCCATGGATCAACGCGACTGGGTGCTGCAACAGCACATCAGCGCCACCGGCGATCCGCGTTTGCTCCAGGTCGACATCCAGGTCAGCCCGGCGAACAGTGCGCACGCCTTGCATCGTGCCAGCGGCTGGATACTTGCGGTTCATGACTAGGCAGCGTGGGTTCACCTTGCTGGAGCTGGTTATCGCCCTGGCCATCTTCGCCGTGCTGGGGCTGGCCAGTTGGGGTTTGTTCGATAGCGTGCTGCGAGTGCAACAGGGCACGGCGGCCCACGAGCGAGCACTCAGGAGCCTGCAACGAGCGATGGCGGTGATCGAGCGGGATCTGCTGCACGTCACCGCACAGCCGGTGGTGCTCGCCGGGCCGCTTTTGCAGTTCCAGCGCAGTCACTGGCGCAACCCTCTGGACCAACCCCGCAGTGAGCGCCAGATGCTGAGCTATCGGCTCGACGGCGGCGTGCTGTGGCGCGAAAGCCAGGGCGAAGGTACGGAGTTCGTGCAGCGGCAAAAGTTGCTCGAAGACGTTCGCGAATTGGGCTGGCGTCTGTTCGACAGCCAGTCCGGCTGGGTTGCTCATTGGCCGGCCGGGCAGGACGCGAAGGCGCCCATGGCGCTGGAGGTGCAAGTCTCTGTCGGGCGCTTCGAATCGATTCGTCGGGTGTTGCCGATGCCGGGTGCATTGCCATGAACGGGCGCCAACGCGGCATTGCCTTGATCAGTGTATTGCTGGTCATGAGCCTGGCACTGCTGATCATCGGCGGCGTGTTGCGCAGTCATCACCTTGCGTTGCAAAGCAGCGGGCAACAATTGCAGCAGATACAGCTGCGGCAACTCGCATCGGGCGGGGAAACCTGGGCGTTGTTGCTGTTGCGCGATGCGTTGCAGGACGCGAAAAAACCCGTCGAACGGTTGCAAGGCTGGACTGACATGGCGCCTGACTTCGAGGTTGACGATGCGCAGTTCCTTATCGATATCGACGACCTCGCCGGGCGCTTCAATCTCAATGCGTTGTTACGCCAGGGGCAGGTGGATCAAGTCACCCTCAATCGTTGGGCACGTCTGCTCGAGCTGCTCGAACTGCCTCCTCTGCAACTGAGTCAGGTCGGGCCGCTGCGGGAACTCAGCCAGTTGCGCTTGCTGCCCGGCATTGACGCTCGCTTGCTGCAGCGGCTGGAGCCTTGGGTGGCGCTGCTGCCCACTGAAGCCGCCTTGAACATCAACACCGCGCCGGCACTGCTGTTGAGAGCACTCGGCGAGGTGGACGCCGCGACCGCCGATGCGCTGGCGCGTCAGGCGGCAACAACGCCTTGGGCGAGCGTCCAGGCGTTTACCCAAGACCCCTTGCTCTCCGGGCAGGGCCTGAGCAGTCACGGACTTGGCACCCAAAGCCGCTGGTATCGGATAAGGGTGCGGGTGACCCGGGACGGGCGCGAACTGCACCTGGCCACGGATATCGGGCACGACCCCAAGACTCGACAACTGACAGTGCTGCAACGACGTTTTCTTCCCATGAGCAGCCACGAGAGACCGCGATGAACACTTGGCTTTACCTGACCGCCGAAGGGCAGGACGCGCCATCAGGCCTCTGGCCCTGCGTCCTGTGGTCAAAAACCGGTCAACGCCAGCCGATGCCACTGAATCAGGCGGCCTCGGCATTGCAAGGCCAGGTAGTCGATGTGCTAATGCCCATGGAAATGTGCAGTTGGGTTCGCAGCGAGCCATGGCCGTCGCGACGCAGGCCCGAAGCCCAGGCCATGGCCTACGCCGTGGAAGATCAACTGAGTGAAGCGCTGGAAGGCGTGCATCTGAGCGTTGGCGCTCGTGATCGTGACGGCTGCTTCCCGGTCATGGTCATTGGCCGTGAACGGTTGGCCGCCGTGCTCGACTTGCTGCGAGAGGCGGGCATTGAGGTGCGCGGGGTGTTCGTCGATGCCGATCTGTTGTCCGGTGATCAGCCGTGCGGCGCATGGTGGTTCGGTCGCTGGTTGTTGGGTGCAGGCCTGTCGGCGCGCCTGGCGATATCGCAAGACGACCTGGCGCTGCTCACTCCGTTATTGCCCAAGGACATGCAATGGCTGGATGCCCGTGAGGCCCCCGCCGTCATCGACCAATGCCTGACCCAGTGCCCAACCCGGGCCATCAACCTGCTGCAAGGCGCATTTGCCCCACGGGGCAAGCGTCTGCCCTGGCGCGCCGGCGGGTGGGCGTTGTTGATGCTGGCGCTGTTGACCTGGGGTGCCAGCGAAACGCGCATCCGCTTCCTCGACAGCGAAGCCCGCCGCCTGGCCACCCAGAATGAACAGCGATTCAAGGCGCTTTACCCGGAGCAAAGCCGCATCGTCGATATGGCTGCGCAACTCAAGGCCCTGCAAAGCCAGCCTGTGGATTCGCAAAACAGCCGCATTGCCGGGCTGATCCGGTTGATCGAACAGGTGATTGGCGCCAGCCCGGTCGAGGTCCAGCGCATCGAGTTTCGAGCAGGCGAAGGCTGGAAAATCCAGCTGACCGCCAGCGGTTTTACCGAGCTGGAGCAGTTGCGCGAACGCGGGCGACAACAAGGCATGCCCGTGCGGCTCGACAGCGCGAACAAAACGGCTGGCCGGGTACACGCCACCCTCACCGTGGAGGACGGGGCATGAAGCAGGCATGGCGGCGCATTTCCGTGCGCGAACAACGGCTGTTGCAAGTGTCGGGGACTTTTTTGTTGGCGGTCGTGGCTTTCAGCCTGATCTGGCAACCGACCCGGCAGCGACTGGAAACCGCCGAGCGACAGTATCAACAGCAGGCGGGGCTGGCCGCGCAACTGCAACGGGCGTTACCGCGCAGCGATGTCCCCGTCGACAGCGAAAAACCGCTATCGCTGCGCATCAGCGAAAGCGCCGCGGCGACGGGGCTGGAGATCCGTCAGATGGAGAGCGACACCGATCTGCTGCGCGTGACCCTCAATGGCAATGCACAACCGTTGATGCAGTGGCTCGACGGCATGGAGCGCAACGGTGTCGCGTTGCAATCGCTGACCCTGGAAAAACGCGACGATGCCCTGGAGGCACGGGTGGTGCTCAGGTAGTCGAGGTGTTCTGCGGCAACAACGGCAACTTCGCCAGCTTCAACGCGACCAGTAGCGCAATCACCAACAGCGTGCCGATGAACAACCCGATGCCGTTCCAGCCGCCCAGGTGCCAGAACACGCCACCCACCGTACCGGCGATGCTCCCCCCGGCGTAGTAGCTGAACAGGTACAAGGACGATGCTTGTCCCTTGGCCCTGGTGGCGCGGCGGCCGATCCAGCTGCTGGCCACCGAGTGGGCGCCAAAGAAGCCGAAGGTAAAGATCAGCATGCCGATGATCACCAGCGGCAGTGGCGTGAACATCGTCAGGGCCAGGCCAACGATCATCAGCGCGATGGTGCTCCAGAGCACTTTGCGGCGACCGAGTCTGTCGGCCAGCGAGCCGATTTTCGCTGAGCTGTAGATGCCCGACAGGTACACCACCGACAGCAACCCGACGAAGGCCTGTTCCATGTGGTACGGCGCGGCCAACAGGCGATAGCCGATGTAATTGAACAGCGTGACGAATGCGCCCATCAACACAAAGGCTTCAAGAAACAGCAGCGGCAACCCGGCGTCGCGAAAGTGCATGGTGAAACCGTCGAGCAGGCTGCGCGGGTGCAGCGAGCGGGCGCGGAAGTTGCGCGATTCCGGGAGGATTTTCCAGAACAGCGCCGCGGCGATCAGCGCCAGGCCACCGATCACCAGCATCGCCGTGTGCCAGCTGACGAAGTCGATCAATACCCCGGTGATCAAGCGTCCGCTCATACCGCCAATCGCGTTGCCACCGATGTACAAACCCATGGCGAGGCCGATGTGCTGTGGGTGGATTTCTTCGCTCAGATAGGTCATCGCAACCGCCGCCAGACCGCTCAACGACAATCCAATCAGCGCACGCATCAGCAGCACACCGTGCCAGCTCGGCATCATCGCACTGGCCATGGTGCACAGCGCCGCGGCGAACAATGCGGCCACCATCACCGGTTTACGCCCGATACGGTCGGAAATCGGGCCGGTGATCAGCAGGCCGATGGCAAGCATGCCGGTGGCGATAGACAGGATCAGGCTGCTCTGCGCCGCGTTGATGGAATACTCGTCGGACAGCAGCGGCATCATCGGTTGCACGCAGTAGAGCAGGGCGAACGTCGCGAAGCCGCCGCAGAACAACGCCAGCACCGTGCGCATGAACGCCGGGGTGCCTTTTTCGATGTAGATCTCCGCCAGCTCAGCGGCAATAGCGTCCGGTGCTGCGGGAGGAACTTCATGGGCGAGTGGGGCGACAGCAGTTTTCACGGGGGACCTCGGAGGACGCAGCCGGTCAGGCAATGAAAAAAGCATATAGCTGGCTAATGATTCAATCCAATATATTGTTCGACCTGTTTGATAGCTTTAACGACCTAATGGGGTTTCCATGGAATTGCGTCATCTGCGCTACTTCATCGCTGTCGCCGAAGAACTGCACTTCGGCCGCGCCGCACAGGTGCTGGGCATCTCCCAGCCACCGCTGAGCCAGCAGATTCAGGCGCTGGAGCAGGAAGTCGGCGCGCGGCTTTTCGAGCGTACCAATCGTCGGGTCGAGCTGAGCGAGGCCGGTCGGCTGTTTCTGCAAGAGGCACGGCTGGTGCTGGCGCAGGTCGACAAAGCGGCGGATGTCGCGCGACGAGCGCAACTGGGCGAGTTGGGTGAGCTGAAAATCGGCTTCACCTCGTCGGCCCCCTTCAACTCGACCATTCCCCAGGCGATTTTCTCTTTCCGCCAGCGCTTCCCGGCGGTGCACCTGAACCTGCGGGAAATGAGCAGCACCCAGGTGGCCGATGCGCTGGTGGACGAGTCGATTGAAGTCGGCATCATGCGCCCGCTCGGGCTGCCGGACTGCCTTAGCGTGGTCGAATTGATGCGCGAGCCGCTGGTCGCGGTACTCAGCTCCAAGCACCCGTTGGTAGAGGGCAGCGAGGAGGGCTTGTTCCTGTCAGCCCTGGCGCTTGAGCCCTTTGTGTTTTTTCCGCGCAGCTATGGCAGTGGCCTCTACGCACAGCTGCTCAGCCTGGCGCGGGACTCCGGCTTCAGCCCGCACTTCGCCCAGGAGGCCGGCGAGGCGATGACCATCATCGGGCTGGTTGCAGCGGGGCTCGGTGTGTCGGTGCTGCCGGCGTCTTATCAGCGGATGCGTATTGACGGTGTGGTCTATCGCCCGCTGCTCGATCCGGCGGCGGTGTCAGCAGTTTGGCTGGTGCAGCGCAAGGATCAGAAGTCGGCGATGGCGCGGGCGTTTGTGGAGTTGTTGACCAGGAAGGTCGAGCCGTTAGAGGCGTGACTGCTGCGTCCGAACGCGGCCCGAGTCAATCGCGAGCTTGCTCGCGATGGCGTCCGAGAGAACACCAAAAAGACTAGCTGTATGGAGCAAGAAGCATCAGTCCTGCCGGAAGCTTCACCACCCGCCGTGGGACATTTCCGAAATCCTTCGCAAAGGCTACAGCGCCTTGCGACGTTGCCTGCAACTACTCCAGAATCCGCCGGCTTGTGCGCTTTGAGGGCCATCGCTAACTTGATTCGTGTCACTGATGGTCAGTGATCGGGTTTAGCAGCCCGTGTCCACGATGAAGCGCATTTGCGCTCCTGATAGGCAGGTATATCCATACCTGCTTTTGACGGTAGCTGTGCGCAGGGCGCCTTCGGGCGCGCCGGTTTCATCGTGGCCCGGTCTGCTAACCTGCGTACAGCTGCCACCCTTTTGATCAGTAGCGATTCGGTGTCGGCTCCTCTTTTCTGGGCACTGAATCATGACCAACAAAGCAAAAAACCGGTCGGACACCGATCCGGATACCTCACGCCAACCCAGCAAAATCTTCCTCGTCGCTCCTGAAGTCGACAACCACACTCTGCTGGAGTACGCATGTGTGTCACTGGCATCAGCCAATGCCATGGCGAGCGACTTCGCGAGGAGTCTGAACGGAGCGCAAAGCAACGCCCTGCTGGGCATTCAGCAGTCGATCATGCTGGGGGAACTGGCGGTGAATCGGGTGTTGGATAACCTCGATTCGCCCTGATAGCTACATCGCACATCAACAAGATCGCAGCCTTCGGCAGCTCCTACGGGTTCCTTGTAGGAGCTGCCGAAGGCTGCGATCTTTTGACATTGATTACGGCCAGCGCTTGAAAATCAGCGAAGTATTCACCCCGCCAAACGCAAAATTATTGTTCATCACATACTGATTGCTCATCTGCCGAAACTCGCCGCGCAGGTAGTCGAGCTTGCCGCAATGCGGGTCGACTTCGTCGAGGTTGAAGGTGTGGGCGTAGAGATCGCGGTTCATCATTTCAATGCTGAACCAGGACTCCAGCGCACCACAGGCGCCAAGGGTGTGGCCGAGGAAGCTTTTCTGCGAGCTGATCGGCATGTGTTCGCCGAACAGGCTGCTGGTGGCCAGGGTTTCGGCGATGTCGCCCTGTTCGGTGGCGGTGCCGTGGCCGTTGACGTAGCCGATGTCCGACGGTTTCAACCCGGCGTCTTCCAGGGCCAGTTCCATGGCCCGGCGCATGGTGACTTGTTCGGGACGGGTGGTGTGCTGGCCGTCGGCGTTGCTGCCGAAACCGACGATCTCGGCATGGATGCGCGCACCACGGGCCAGGGCGTGTTCCAGTTCTTCGAGCACCAGCATGCCGCCGCCTTCGCCGATCACCAGGCCGTCGCGTGCGGTGTCGTAAGGGCGCGGGCTGCGTTGCGGGGTGTCGTTTTTCAGGCTGGTGGCGTAGAGCGCGTCGAAGACCATGGCTTCGGTCGGGCACAGTTCCTCGGCGCCCCCGGCGAGCATCAGTGGCAGGCGCCCGAACTTGATGGCCTCGTAGGCATAGCCGATGCCCTGGCTGCCGCTGGTGCAGGCGCTGGAGGTGGGAATCAGGCGACCGGTGAGGCCGAAAAAGATGCTGATATTGGCTGCCGTGGTGTGCGGCATCATGCGCACGTAGGAGTTGGCGTTCAGGCCCTCGGCCACTGAGTTGAGCAGCATGTTGCCGAACGCCTTGATCTCGTCGGTGCTGCCGGTGGAGGAGCCGCAGGCGACGCCCATGCGCCCGTCCTTGATCGATTCGTCACCCAATAATCCGGCGTCGGCCAGTGCCAGTTCCGACGCGCCGACGGCCAGCCGCGAAACCCGGCCCATGCTGCGCAGTTGCTTGCGGGTCCAGTGGCTCGGCACCTTGAAGTCATCGATGGGGCCAGCCAGGCGCGTGTTGAGTTCGGTAAAACGATCCCACTCGTCCATCCGGCGGATGCCGCTGCGGTTGGCCGCGAAGTTGCCGGCGATGGTCTCCCAGTCGCTGCCCAGTGAGGTGATGCCGGCCATGCCGGTGACGACGACGCGCTTCATCAGCACAGGCCTCCGTTGACGGCCAGAACCTGCCGGGTGATGTACGAGGCTTCCGCCGACATCAGGAAATTCACCGCGCCGGCCACCTCTTCAGGGGTGCCCATGCGTTGTGCGGGGATCATTTTCATCAGTTCTTCCACCGGCACGTTCTCGTCGAGCATGGCTGTGTCGATCAGGCCGGGTGCGACACAGTTAACGGTGATTTTGCGCTTGCCCAGCTCGATCGCCAATGCCTTGGCCGCGCCGATCAACCCGGCCTTGGAGGCACTGTAGTTGACCTGGCCACGGTTGCCGATCAGCCCCGACACCGAAGTGATGCAGACAATCCGCCCGGCGGCGCGACGACGGATCATCGGCATCATCACCGGGTGCAGCACATTGTAGAAACCGTCGAGGTTGGTGCGCATCACCACATCCCAATCCTCCTCGCTCAGGGCCGGAAAGGCCCCGTCGCGGGTCAGCCCGGCATTAAGCACCACACCGTAATAGGCACCGTGGGTTTCCACGTCGGCTTCGAGAACTTCCTTGCAACGGGCGCGGTCGGACACGTCGAACTGCAGGATGCGCGCACGACGGCCCAGGGCCTCGACTTCGGCCTTGATGGCTTCGGCGTCGGCCAGGCCGCTGCGGCAATGCAACACGATGTCGTGCCCGGCCTGGGCCAGGCGCAAGGCGATGGCGCGGCCGATGCCACGGCTGGAACCGGTGACCAGTACGGATTCAGTCATCACTGGACTCCTTCGGGTTCATGGAGATATTGAGCGGCCTGGGGTGGGCGGTACACGTTCAGACGGGCGGTAACGTGAATGCCGGGGGCGTTGATGTGGCATTCGAACACGCCCATGCCGTTATCGTCTTCCAGGGAGCGAATACCGTGGATGGTCAACTCGGTACCGGCCGGAAAACTTTCGACGTTGCATTCGAATTTGCGGCTGCCGAGCAGGAAGCCCAATTCCACCTCATCACCGCGCTGGCGCGCATGGCAACCGGCGAAGGCGGCCACGCTCTGGGCCATCAGTTCGATGCCGACCCAGGCCGGCAGGCTGCCGTCGGGGAGATTGAACAGGCCATCGGGCTTGACGGTCAGGCGCGTGTGAATCTGTTCTTCATCGAACGCCAGGATCCGGTCGATCAGGATCATGTCGCCAGCGTGGGGCAGCAATTCAGCGATCGGCCAGTCAATCATGGGGCGTCTCCGATAATCAGGCTGACGTTGTTGCCACCGAAGGCAAAGGAATTGCTCATCAGGTAGCGAGGTGCAATGGACGTCAGGCGCGTGGCCGGGGTCACCCATTGCAGCGGCGGCAATTCGGGGTCGGGCTGTCCGTCCCAGACGTGTGGCGGCAGGGCATGCTCTCGATTGTCCGGGCTCAGGCTCAACCAGCAGAACGCCGCTTCCAGCGCCCCGGCGGCACCGAGGGTGTGGCCGGTCATGGGTTTGCTCGACGAACAGGGCACGCCGGCCGGGAACAGCGTCGCCACGGCCTGGCTTTCCATGGCGTCGTTGTGCTGGGTGGCGGTGCCGTGCAGGTTCAGATAAGCGATCTGCTCTGGTTGCAGGTTGGCGCGGCCCAGGGCTTTGCGCATCGCTTGCAGGGCGCCACGACCAGTCGGCTCCGGGGCGGATATGTGATGCGCATCGGAACTGGCGCCGCTGCCGAGCAAGGCAATCGGCTGGCTGTCGCCTGCACGCCTGGTCATCAGGAACAGCACCGCCGCTTCACCAATGTTGATGCCGTTGCGGTTCACCGAAAACGGATTGCAGCGTTGTTCCGAGACCGCTTCGAGCGCCGAAAAACCGTTGAGGGTCAGCTTGCACAAGGTGTCGACGCCGCCACACAGCACCGCGTCGCAAATGCCCAGGTCCAACAGGCGCTGGGCGCTCATCAAGGCCCGGGCGCTGGAGGTGCAGGCCGTGGAAATGACATAGGCCGGCCCGCTCAACTGCAGCCACTCGGCGAGGAAGTCCGCCGGTGCCCCGAGTTCCTGTTGCTGATAGTCGTACTCGGCAGGGAACTGTTTTTCGCGCAGGTAATGCGCCAGGCTCTGGCTGGCCTCGTCGATGCCCGAGGTGCTGGTGCCCAGCACCACACCGATGCGGTCGCGGCCGTAGGTCTGGATCGCGCTGTCGATGTCCGGGCGGATTTGCAGCGTGGCTTCCAGCAATAACTGATTGTTGCGACTGTGATGGCGCGACATATCGGCTGGAATGCTTGCCAGTTTGCCCTGGACCGCACCGACCGGCAGCGTGCGTTGTGGCACCCAACCGGTTTGTTCGCGCATGCCGCCGCAGTCGCCGGCAAACAGGTTGCGGGCAACTTCCTGCTTGTCGCGGCCCAGCGCGCAGACCAATCCGAGGGCATTGAGGTAAGCCGTCATGGCGTTTCACCGCTCAGGGGGGTGACTTGATAGGCCGGACCACGCGGTAGCTTCAATTCAAAATTCTGCGGTTGTACGTAGTGGATGTCCCAGCGCTCGGGCAGGTACCGTTGCCTGCCGTGCTGCCAGGCGCCGGGATAGTTGGCCGCCAGTTCATCTTGCGGCGTCAGCGCAAACAGCAGCGCCGCGAACAGCTCCCGGGCTCGCGGGTTGGGCGGTAATAAACCATCGGACTCCCAGGTTTTATCGACCAATTTCTGGCGGGCCTGGGGAATGCCCAACAGGTCCATCATCGACCAGCGGATACCCGCCTCTTCACGCTGGATCACCAGCACCCAGTCCTCGCGTTCGTCGGCCTGCCCGCGCTGGATGTGCAATTGCAGCGGCAGCGGCAGATCCGGATTGTGCACGGGCAGCGGCGCCCGGCCGGCGCAGGCGCTCAAAAGCAGGGTTGCGGCGATTAACAGCAATCGCAATGCACTGGCTACCCCTGTGCAGTTCAAGCGACGGCTAATCAACATCACACAGTTCCTTCAAAAGGTTTTTGCGCGCCATCACATTGACCAGAGGGTCTTCCCGTTGGCCAAAGGGGGCTGGCTTGCACACACGAGTGGTTCATGACGCATCCCTTGCACAGAATTCTGATATCACCTTCAACCGGCGCCTGGCTTCGCTGACGAACGGGTTGCTTTGATCCCAGGCATATCCGGCAAGTATGGAGCTGATCATCCTGCGGATTTCCGGCGAACTGCCCTCATGGAAGATCACATCCTGGAAGGTCCCCGCGTACCAGCCTTCGACGTAGCAGCGGAACGTGTCGACGCCGCGCTTGAGCGGTTCGGCGAACTCGGTTTGCCAGTCGACGGCTTCGCCTTGCAGCTGACGGTGCAAAACCCCGGCGGCCATGCTCGCCGAACGCATGGCGATGGTCACGCCGGAGGAAAACACCGGGTCGAGGAATTCCGCGGCATTGCCCAGCAGCGCGAAGCCCGGACCGTGCAGGGTTTTGACGTTGGCCGAGTATCCGCCGATGGTTCGGGCCTCGGTGTCCCACTGCGCATTTTGCAACACGCTGGCCAGGCTTGGCGTCTCGGCAATAAAGCTGCGCAGGCACTCGTCCAGATTATCGCTGCGGCCGGCGAAACGTTCCTCGGCGGCGACCACGCCGACCGAGCAACGCCCGTTACTGAACGGGATGGTCCAGAACCATACGTCGCGCAGGGTCGGGTGAGTGGTCACCAGGATCTTGCTGCGATCGAAGGTCGGGAGGTCGATACGGTCTTCGACGTGAGTGAACACGGCCTGACGCACCGGGAAGTTCGACGGCGCCTCGAGGTCGAGCAAGCGCGGCAGTACGCGACCGTAGCCACTGGCATCGAGCAGGAAACCGGCCTCGACGCGGTACTCGCTACCGTCTTCGCGGCGCACGCCGAGCTGCGGTTTTTCGGGGGTAATGTTGACGTCGACGATGGTTTCGCCATAGCGGATCTCCACGCCTTGCAACGTAGCCTGATCGGCCAGCAGCTTATCGAAATCGGCACGCAGGACCTGATATGTCGTCGATTTGCCGTGGCTGAACGTCTCGCCGAAATCGAACGCGCTGTAGCGCTCGCCCCAGGCAAACGCGGCACCGGTTTTCAGCTGGAAGCCGGCGGCGTTGACGGCGTCGAGCATGCCCGCCTCTTCGACGAAATCAAGGCAATGGGCCAATAGGCTTTCACCGATGGAAAACCGTGGAAAATGCTGGCGCTCGATCACCAGCACATCGTGTCCCTTGCGCTTGAGCAACGCGGCGGCGATGGCGCCGGATGGACCGGCGCCGATGACCACGACCTGGCGACATTCCATTTCAACGGTTGGCATGGGGGCTCCTTGCGGGGACAGCGGCTTTCAGGGGAATTCGGTGCATGCCGGTCAGGGCTGGCAGCAGTGTAGCGATCAGGCCCATCAGCATCAGGGCAAAGTACAGCGGCGGGCTGATGAGTTGTTGTTGCAGCAGCAGGTTGAGAAAAACGATCTCGCTCAAGCCGCGGATGTTCAGCAGCACACTTTCCCGCCAGCGGCTGGCGCCCTGGAACGAGGCCCCGGCCCAGCCGAGGCCGAGCCAGTTGCCCAGCAGTTTGCTCAGCATCGGCAACAGCAGCAGGGCGAGCAGTTGCACCCAACCGAGGCTGTCCATCGCGCTGTGCACATTGATCTGCACAATGCCGAACGTAAGGATCAGCGGGATGGCGATGTACGTCTGCAAGCGGCCCATCCACACGGCTGGCAGTGGCAGGACCAGTGGGGCTTTCAGCGCGGCCATGATCAACACATAGCCGATGCCGAAAATCAGCGCATTGAGCTTGAAGTGTTCGGCGACGACCAGCAGGGCGAAAAAGCTCAGGCTGTAAAGCCATGTCTGGCGCAAACCGAGCAACCGCAGCAGCACCGGCAGGCACGCGCCGGCCAACGGCAGCAACAGGCTGCTCAGGTGCAGGCTGCCCTGGGCGATGCCGAACAGCGTCCAGCAGGCGAGGTCGATGAGGATCGCGGTTTGCACCAGACGTCGGGTGGCGGCGGGTGGGTAATCGATGTGCCGCAGGTACAGGTACAGCACCGGAATCGCGGTGATGGCGAACAACAGGCCGACGGCCAGCGAGCTGATCCACGGTTGTGCCGGCAACAACCAGACCGCCGTGGCCAGGCCGCAGGCAAACGGAATGCAAAAGCTGGGAAGGGCGATTTTCAGGCTTTGGCGATCCAGTTGCAGGTCGATCACATCGCTGAGGATGTAGCCCAGCAACAGGGCAAAGCTCAGGCTGTAGAGGTTCTTCAGCCAGCCCGGCGACACCAGCAGCGCACCGCTCAATTGCCATTGGGGCTCGATCCAGAAATACATCAACAGCGGCAGGCCGAGGGTCGCCAGCAACAATTGGCTGACGATGGGAATCAGGCCGAAATGCCGGCCGGCACGGGTCGCCAGGGCGAACAACACCAACGCCATCGCCCAGAACAGAACGACCATCATATTGCCCGCTCCATGGCCGTGGGTTCATGCACCTGGCGACCGGCCCACGGCGCGAGCAGGAAGCTGAAGATCAGGCCCAGGCTCACCGACAGCCCGAAGTTGCTCACCGCCGGGGTGCTCGACACCGCCAGCAGGCCGAACGATAGCCAGGTGGTCAACGCCGCCAGCAGGGTGCCCAGCAGGCTCACGGCTGCGCCGCCGACCTGTTCGCGCATCAGGATCGCGTAATCGACGCTGATCGCCGTCACCAGCAGCAGGCCGAACAGGCTGAACAGGGTCAGCGGCTGCCCCAGCCAGCCGAGACTGGCCAGGCTGCACAACGCCGCCAGCAGGGGCAGGGACACGATTCGCAACGCGCCGCCGAAGCCGAATGGCAGGATCAGCACCAGCACGATCAGCACGCAGGAGGCGAGCTTCAGTTCAGCGGCACTGATTTGGGTGGCCGCGAAGACGTTGTTCAACTCACCCAGTCGATCCACCAGTGTCACGCCGGGCAAGTCCTCGCCCTGGAGCCGCAGCAGGGCCGGGTTGTTGATGCCTTGCAGGCTGACCATCGCCGCCACGCCGTCATCGGTCGGCCCCAGCCACAAGGGCCGGTAGGGTTCCGCCAACGGGCCGCTGAGCGCTGCGTCGATGTCCACGGTCGGCAGTGCCTGTAGCTTCGTCAGCTCGGCTTGCAGCGCCTCGGCCGGTACGCCGATGTCGAGCAAGGGTTGCCAGAAAGAAGGCAGTTTGTTCAGCGTTTCGCGCACCTGTTGCTGTTCGTTCGGCGGGCTGACCAGTTGATTGAGCGACAGATAGCCCTGGAGCTTTTCCAGGCCAATCAATTGATCCAGCCGCTCTCTCAGGTCGGTCTGGCGTTCGAGCAACTGCTGCTGATCGGCGGCGCGTATCAGGAAGAACTGGCTGGTGGGTTGATAGCCGGTGATCCGGGCAATAGCCTGGGCTTCGTCGGTCAATTGTTGCGGCGCGCTGATCCACTGACGAATGTCGTTTTTGCTGTCCAGTTGCAGCAGGCCACCCACGCAAAAAGCGATCAGCAGTGCCAGCAAGGCTGGCGTTTTCAGGTGTTTGAGCAGTGCTTCACGACAGCCCAGCAAAAACTCGCAAACGCGCAATGGCCATTGCGCCGGGCGCAGGTCTACGCCCTTGAGCAATGCCGGCAGCAGGCACACGGCGGATAAATAGGCGCCGAGCAAACCGGCGGCAGAGAAGGCGGCAATCTGGGTCAGCGCCGGGAAGGGTGTCCAGGCCAGGGCCAGATAGCCGATGCCGCTGGTGATCAGGCTCAGGGTCAGCCCGGGCAGGGTCAGGCGCAGGGCCGGCCAGCTGTGCCAGGGTTTCAGGCTCCAGCTCTTGGACAGGTAATGCAGCGGGTAGTCGACGGCGACACCGATCAGGCTTGAGCCCAGTACCAGGGTCATCACATGCATATGGCCGAACAACGCAACGCAGGCCACCGCACCGAAGAGCATGCCCACCAGCACCGGCACGAACGCCAGCAAGACGCGCCAGCGCCGGAAGGCCAACAGCAGCAGCAACAAAATCCCCACGGTGGCACCGCCACCGACCCAGGTCATCTCCCGGGCGGCCTGTCGTTGACCGCTGGCGGCGTACAACAGGCCGCTGGCGGCGAGCAGTTGCACGTCGTGCCGGGCGGCTTCCTCGCGGCTGTGTTCAAGCAGGTCGGCCACCTGCAGCGGCAGGTTCATGTCGAAGGCGTTGCCGGTGGTGCGCGCGCGCAGCAGCACCCAGCTCTTGCCATCGGCATCGGCGACCAGGGCGCCGCTGCCGATGTCCAGTTGCACCGAACCACGTTGCGGCTGGCTGTTCTGGATGCGCCCGGTCAGGCCCAGCCAGTCGTCCTGGCTTGGCACCAGGCTGTACCCGTTGAACGGGTCGAACAACGCTTGCACCCGTTGCTGGATAAAGGTGTCGGGGTGCTCGATCAGCAGTTGCCGGTCCGCCGCCTGGAGCATCGCCAGGCGACCTTGCAGCAATTGTGTGCGCAACGCCGGCAAGTCGGCTTGCAGGGTCCACTGGACCTTTTCGAACAAGCCGCTGGCCTGCCATTGCTCGCCGAGTGTCTGCGCCATGGCGACGGCCTGCTGGCGATCACTGTGGCCGACCAGCACCAGCATTTCGCGGTTCAGCGGCTCTTGCATGCGTTGTTCGGCGCGCAGTTCCAGAGCGTCGGGCGCCGTACCGGGCACCAGGTCCATCAGGTTGGCCGACAGCGGCGCGGCGTCACGCCATTGCCAACCGGCGAGCGCCAGTACTGCCAGCAGCAGGATCAGGAACAACCGTGGCAACCACCGTTCACTCGGCAAAGTCATGCTGCTCCGCGTCGCTCAACGGCTGGCTGCTGGTACTGTCCTGCATGCGCAATAACGTACTGTCGCCCTGGGTCTCGAGCAGTTCGATGCTGTGCACCAGTTCTGCGCCGGTAATGTTGATCTGGTTGAACACCTGCTTGAGCAGCATCGAGCGCGGCAGCAGCGTGAGTTTCCAGTTCTGCGCATCGCCGCTCAGGGACAGTTCGAAATCCCGTTGCAGGCCACTGCTGTCGCCTTGCAGAACGGCGAGGAACAAACGGTTCTGCTCGGCACCGGCGCTTTTGCCCGGCAGCATTTGCCAGACAATGCCGTCGCGCCGGGCAATGCCTTTGGCGGTGATGCGATAGTCCTGTTGCAGTGGCGTTTTCAGCAGCCACAACAAGCCGTGGTTTTTGGCCAGCACGAACGTGCCCTTGCTGGTCAGCGGCTGGGGCAGGGCGCGCAGGTGTTTTTCCTGGATGAAACTGCCGTGGATCACCTCGGGCCTGGCCAGTTGATCGCTGAGTTGTTGCAGGTCGAAGGCGCTGGCCATCGACGACACCCCGAGTAACGCCAAAACACTGAGGAATTTGAACACTGAGAAACGTGGCGAGCGAGCTTGCTCGCGCTGGGCTGCGTAGCGGCCCCAATACGTCAGCAAACCTCGGCGGGGTTGCGAGTGCTGCGCACTCGAGCGCGAGCAAGCTCGCTCGCCACAGGCGGGGCGGCTGGTCTCAAGGGAAATATCGATCATCCCAGTACCCTCTCAACCGCGTCGGTGAACACTGTCGGCGAGGCCAGTTGCATCTCGCGGCTGGCGATGTCGACGGCCACCTGTACCGACATGGCTCGGGTCAGGCGCTCACCGGTTTGCAGGTCGCTGATCAGGTAGTTGATCTTCAAGCGGTTCTCCCACTCCACCAGGTTGGCGCGCACGTTGAGCGTCTGGCCGAACACCGCGCCGCGCACGTAGCGCAATTGCAGGTCGATCACCGGCCAGGCATAGCCGGATTCGTTCATCGCCGTGTAGTTGTGGCCGATCTTGTCCAGCAGCGCACAGCGGGCCACCTCCAGGTATTTGAC
This sequence comes from Pseudomonas sp. IT-P4, assembly GCF_949767755.1. Classification (NCBI taxonomy): domain Bacteria; kingdom Pseudomonadati; phylum Pseudomonadota; class Gammaproteobacteria; order Pseudomonadales; family Pseudomonadaceae; genus Pseudomonas; species Pseudomonas sp. IT-P4. Next base: position 330,751 of record NZ_CATKPX010000034.1, read on the forward strand.
GTAATGGCCGTGCCAGACCACGTGCATGCTGTCGACGTCAAAGAACGGTACGACGATTTCCGTGTCGGTGTAGAGAAATCCCTTGCTACGCATGCAGCCTCCAGTGTTGTTCGGCGATGCGTTGCAGGCACAGGCGCAATTCGCCTTCCAGCGCGCGGTCTTCGATGACCGGTGGGAAGTCCTTGGCCAAGGCTTCGTGCATGGTAGCCAAAGCGGGTGGCAGGGGGCGTGCATCTTCGGCCTGGCCGCGCAGCCAGACGCCCTGATTGGCCGCCAGCAGCGTGGCGGCCGCCACTTGTTCGGTGAGTTCCAGCACGCGGATCGCATCCCGGGCGGCGATGGTGCCCATGCTCACTTTGTCCTGGTTGTGGCATTCGGTGGAGCGCGAGAAGACGCTGGCCGGCATGGTGTTCTTCAGGGCTTCGGCAGTCCAGGCGCTGGTGCCGATCTGCACCGCCTTGAAGCCGTGGTTGAGCATGGCGCGGTCGGCAGTGGCACCCGACAGGTTGCTCGGCAAGCCATGGTTGTAGCGCTCGTCCACCAGCAGCGCGAGTTGTCGATCCAACAGGTCGGCGACGTTGGCCACGAGGTTTTTCAGGCTGTCCATGGCGAAGGCGATGTGGCCTCCGTAGAAGTGCCCACCATGCAGCACTCGCTCGGCCTCGGCGTCGATGATCGGGTTGTCGTTAGCACTGTTGAGCTCGATCTCGATGAATGAGCGCAGCCAGTTCAGGCTGTCGGCCAGTACGCCCAGCACATGGGGGGCGCAACGCAGGGAGTAGCGATCTTGCAGACGATGCAAGGGCGCGGTGGGCGCGTCGATGGCCAGATCCTCGCGCAACCATGCGGCGACCTGCATCTGCCCCGGGTGTGGCTTGGCGGCGAACAGGCGCTCGTCGAAGTGCTCCGGGTTGCCTTGCAGGGCGACCACGTTCAGCGCGGTAATGCGCGTGGCCAGGTGCAGCAGGTAATCGGCGCGGGCGTACGCCAGGCAGGCCAGCCCGGTCATCACAGCGGTGCCGTTCATCAGCGCCAAGGCTTCTTTCGGACGCAACACCAGTGGCTGCCAGCCGAGTTCGCGGTGCACATCGGCAGCTTGCCGGCGCTCGCCGCGGAACATCACCTCGCGTTCACCGGACAGCGTGGCGGCCACGTACGAAAGCGGCGTCAGGTCACCACTGGCGCCCACCGAGCCTTCCTCTGGAATCAGCGGCAGGATGTCGTGTTCAAGGAACGCCTGCAGGCGCTCCAGCAGCTCCACTCGCACTCCGGAAACACCGTGGCACAACGACTGCAAACGCGCCGCCAGTACCGCGCGGGTGGCCTGGGCGTCGAGCAGTTTGCCCAGGCCACAGCCGTGGAAGGTGTACAGGTGACGGGGCAGCGCCTCGACGTGATGCAGCGGCACCGCGACCACGCAAGAGTCGCCGTAACCGGTGGTCACGCCGTAGATCACGCCTTCCTTGTCCAGCAGAGAGTCCAGAAAACGCGCGCCCTTGGCGATGCGCTCGCGGTAGGCGGGATCGCTTTGCAACAGCGTCGGCACTTTGCGGTTGGCCAGTGCCAGCACATCTTCTATGCGCAAAGGGCGTTCGCCGAAGGTTACCGGCTCAAGCGTTGGCGTCGTCATCGGTCTTCCAGAAAGGGTAAAAGTTGAACCATTGTTGGGGCGCTTCAAGGCAATAGTGACCCAAGCGTTCGGCGTAGCGGGAGGCCCACTGATGAATGACCTGTTCGCGGTCAGTACGTTTCCAGGTGATTGCCTCAGCGAACGGCTCGATGGTCAGTCGATAGTCACCGTCGGGCTTTTTCAGGCACAGCAGCAGGTTGACCGGACATTTCAGCAGGCCGGCCAGCAGCCACGGGCCCTGGGGGAACCTGGCCGGATGACCGAGGAAGTCCACGGTCGCGCAGCGTCCGCCATGCAGCGGCACGCGGTCGCCGGCGATCGCCAGCCACTCGCCACGCTCCAGGCGCTCGCTCAGTTGCAGCATGATCCCGGGGTCCAGTTCGCTGACCTGGATCAAGCGCAAGTTGGTCGCCCCGGCTTCACCCAGTAAACGGTTGAACTGTTCGGCGTGCTTGGTGTGCACCAGCACGTTCATCGTGACCTTTTCGCCGATCTCCGCCAGTGCGCGGCAGACTTCCAGATTGCCCAGGTGTGCGCCCACCAGCATCTGCCCGCGGGCACCGCGCAGCTGGTCACGCAGCAGCGCCGGGTCGATGATTTCGATTTGTTCGATGCTCAGCTTGCCGTTCCATACGTCGAGTTTGTCGAGCATCGAATCGGCGAAAGCCATGAACTGGCCGAACACCCGCCAATGGCTCGGGCGCAATTCGCTGCGACCGCTCCAGTCGGCCAGTCGTTGCTGGTATTGCCAGGCACTGTGTCGGGCGCTGCGACCGAACAGGAAAAAGTACAGGACGATGCCGTACAACACTGGGCTCAGTACTCGACGGCCCAGCACTTTGGCGCCGAACGCAGTGAGCTTCATCAGCCAGAAACTGCCCCGTTCTTTGCGGTCGGCCCAGTGTTGCTTGTCTGCACTCATGCCCGCCACCGTCGCCAGAGGATCACTGGCGCACGCAGCAACATGCCGAAGAACAGCCGCGTGTGCATGCTGGAAATCAGGACGTTGTCGTGGAACATCCGAAAGTGCGAAACGCCGTCCAGCGGGTAATGGACCTTGGTTTGCAGCCATAACATCGGCTGATTGCGCCAGGAAAGGCGCACCAGGATGTCCGAGTCGAAGTCCATGCGCTTGCCGATTTTTGCTGACTCGATCAACGCCAGGACCGGTGCCAAAGGGTAGACCCGGAAACCGCACATGGAGTCGCGAATCTGCAATGACAGGGTGTTGATCCAGACCATGACGTGAGTCAGGTAGCGTGCATACAAACGGCCTTTCGGCACGCTGGCGTCATATTGCGGATAACCGCAAATCAACGCTCGTGGGTAGCGGCGTGACTGTTCGATGAAGCGTTGGACGTCCTGCAAATCGTGCTGGCCATCGGCATCCACCTGTAAGGCATGGCTGAAACCCAGGCGCGAAGCTTCGCGCAAACCGGTCATGACCGCGCCACCCTTGCCCTGGTTTTCGGCCAGGCGGATCAGGTAAACCATTTCACGCTGGGCCAGGCGATCCAGCACCCGGGCGCAACGCGGGCTGCTGGCATCGTCCACCAGGATGCACGGCAGATGGCTGGCGATCAGCGCATCGACTACCGTGGTAATGGCTGTTTCGTGGTTATACACCGGGACGATGGCGCAGGGGCTATGCATGCGCCGCCTCCAGCAAGATCCGCCCGCTGGAGCAGGTGGCGGTTTCGTCGCGATAGGTGAAATACAATTTGCCGCGCGCCGGGTCGAAGCGCAGGTGCAGCTGGATCTCATCCCCCGGGCGCACCAGTTGCTGGAACTTCAAGACTTCCATGCCGGCGAATTTTTTCGGCAGGTTCATCAGTTGCTGGCCCAGGCACAGCGCCCAGTCCACCTGCACCACGCCAGGCAACACCGGCGCCGTGGGGAAGTGTCCGCTGAAATAGGCCAGGTCCGGTGGCACCGCCAGTTGCAGGCTCCACTCGCCATCGCTTTCGGTTTGTTCCAGCACTTCGGGCGCCTTGGGGCGCGGCGCCAACAGCAGGGCGTCGACGTCGGCCTGGGGCAGTTTGCCCTGAGCGTTCAGCGGCAGTTGGCGCAGCAGGCGCCAGCGTCTTGGCAGGGCCAGGGCTTCGCAGTGTTGGCTCAGGTGCTGGCGCAATTGCTCGGTGAGGCTGCGTCGCCCCTGATTGCGCAGCACATGCAGACCGGCATCGCTCAGCACCAGCAATGCCCCCAGGGAGGCGCGGTTTTCCTGAACGACACCGAGCCGCGCTTCGATGACCCATTCATGGGCCGTCAGCGCTTGTTCCAGCATCGGCAGCGAGATGCGTTTTTCTTCCAGCTTGACGATCCGGTCCAGTCGCCCAAGCAATTCGAAACGACCGTCGACAGAGATACGCACGGCATCGGCCGTGTGTTCGACATGGCCATGGGGCAAATACGGCGAAGCGATCAGCAGTGCACCGTCACTGTCCTGGGTCAGCGTGACACCGGCAAAGGGCTGCCAGAGTTCCGCGCCCTGACGCCAGGCGATTCCACCGGTTTCCGAACTGCCGAAGATCTCCGTTGGCCATTGCCCCAGACGCTCATGCAGGCTCTGTGCAGCCTCGACCGGCAATGCGCCGCCGGAGGAAAACACCCGGCGTACGGAACTCAAGGCAGGCCAGTCGAGGTTGTCGCCCATGCGCTTGAGCAGCGCCGGGCTGGCCACCCAGGCGAAGGCCGGGTGCTCGCGGCTGGCGCGTTGCAGGTCTTCCGGAAAGGCCAACTGCCGACGTACGAACGGGCGCCCGGCGCATAGCGGCCACAGCACCCGGAACAGCAGGCCGTAGATGTGCTGGGTGGCGACGCTGCCAATGATGCATGCCGGGCCCAGGTCGGCGCCCCACAGCTGTTCCAGGGCTTCGACTTCATTGGCCAGTTGGCGCAGGTTCTTTTCGATGCGCTTGGGTTCGCCACTCGAGCCGGAGGTGCACAGGCTGAGTCGGCAGTTATCCAGGTCCAGGGCGGCGGCACTCAGTGGCTGCTGTTGTAGGTCGCCAAGGTGCGCATCGTCGGGCTGATCGCTCAGCCACAGATCGACTTCACCTGACCAGCGTTGGCGGGTCTGGGGTTGCAGGTCGGACGGCAGCAGCACACTGACCCCGGCACGCCAGGCGCCGAAGAGGGCAATCGCCAGGTCGGCGGCATCCTCAAGGTGCACGGCCATCTGCCGCACACCCCGGGCTTGCAGGCCGGCGGCCAGGCGCAGTGCCTGTTCGCACAGTCGGGCGTGATCCAGTGCCGGGGCGGTCGTTACGGCACGCTCAGGCTGAGCCTTGAGCAGCAGGTGCTCAAGTTTTATCCAATTCATGGGCGGCCTCGTACCCTTTGTCGTATGAGCCATTCAATGGCAAACATCAGGCCTATCAATCCGTAGGAAATCAGCCCGGTGTACAGCGTCCACCAGCTCAGCGGCGCCCAGAGTGTCAGGGCGGCGGCACACAAACCGTTGCATAGAAAAAAAACGCTCCAGGCGATGGTTACCTGACGGGTGTAGCGAATACCCTTGGCGGGCAAATGCGGCTCGCGTACCCGGGCCAGGCGTTCAACGATCGGTGGGCCGAATATCAGGCTCGATCCGAACAGCGCCAGCATGAAACTGCTGATCAGCACCGGATACCAGCGCAACAGCGCCGGGCTGTCGAACAGTGCCAGCAACAGGCAGAACATAATGGCCACCGTGGCCATCCACCGGCTGCCAGGCCGTCGCTTGCCGGTCAGCGCCCGGCCCAGCCACAGTGCGCCCAGCAGCATCCCGAACTGCCACGGGGCGAAATGCTCCATGCCGAAATACACCGCAAAGGGATACAAAAGGCCCGCCAGCAGCAGGCCGAGGCCAATCAGTCGATTCATGCGGCCGGTTGAACCAGACGGTAGACCGCCTCGACCACGTCACTGACGGTACGCACCGATTTGAATTCTTCGGCGGCGATTTTCTTGCCGGTCTGACGTTTGATGTGATCAATCAGGTCGACCGCGTCGATGCTGTCGATTTCCAGGTCCTGATACAGGTTGGATTCCAGGCTCACACGCTCAGGGTCCAGCTCGAAAAGCTCGACCAAGGCATCGCGCAGGGTGTTGAAAATGTCGTCACGAGTTTGCATGGTCCGGTCTCAAGCTGCCTGTTTTGCAATGACGAACGCCGCAAGGCTCGCCACGTTACTGAAGTGATTGCGCGTGTCCTTGGCATCGGCGTCGATCTTGATGCCGTATTTTTTCTGGATGGCCAGGCCCAGCTCCAGGGCGTCCACCGAGTCCAGGCCCAGGCCTTCGCCGAACAGGGTCTGCTCATTGCCGATGTCGTCGGCACTGATGTCTTCCAGGCCAAGGGCGTCGATGATAAGCATTTTGATATCACGGTGCAGATCGCTCATCTTCGGCGAGCTCCTTAATAAAGTAAGAATGTAGATAATCGTTGAGCTTGCGCGAGGCCTGCGGAGCCGGCCCCTGCGTGGCGAAGGTCTGTGGGTCTATATCGGCCCCGACCCGAAAACTGAAGTGCACGCGCCGCTTGGGGATGCGATACCAGGGCTCGGCCTTGGTCAACGTGGTCGGGCTGACCTTGATAATGACCGGGGTGAGGATTTTCGCACCCCGCAGGGCGATTGCCGCGCCGCCCCGATGAAAGGCCGGCGGCTGGCCGGGTCGGGTGCGCGTACCTTCCGGGAAAATGATCAGGGTCTGGCCGTCTTTCAGCGCGTCGGCAGCCGCGTCGAGCATGTCCATGCTGCCGTCGTTGCTGATGTATTCGGTGCAGCGCAGCGGCCCGCGAGTGAAAGGGTTTTCCCAGAGGCTTTGCTTGACCACGCAGTTGGCGTGACGCACCAGACCGATCAGAAAGACCACGTCGATCAGCGATGGGTGATTGGCAATGATCATTTGCCCGGGACGACCGAGTTTTTCCGCGCCTTCAATGTTATAGGTCAGTACCCCGGTACGGGCCATAAAACGCACAAAAATCCAGAAACAGCGGCTGACCGTTTGCCGGGCCCGCAGCCGATGGGTCCGGGCGTCGCCCGGCAGGCAGTTCAGCACAGGGAAAATCACCAGGCGCAGGCACAGCCCGCCCAACCCGAACAGGGCAAAGCTCGCGGCGGTGGCCAGCAAGCGCCAGTGGTAGGCGTCGCGGTTTTTCTCGGTCACGGGTTGCGTTGCCAGGTCCATACACGATTTTTCCAGGCATGTTGGCAGGTGGTTTGCTGGCCGAGCAGCGTACGCAGCAGATTCAGCGCGTGGGGCCAGCGGGATTTGGACAACGCATCCGGGGGGCTGTTCAGGGACAACCGCCAGTCGGTGCCGGGCGTGATCAGCAGGCCGACGGCATAAGGGAACGGTACGTCGTCGATCCAGGTCGAGTAAGCCTCGGGCGGCCGCTCTTCGGTGACTACCAGCAGTACCGCGCCAGCGCCTTCAGCCAGCAGCGCGGCAGCTTCGAGCATGCCATGTTCCAGGCCATCGCCTGCGGCGGCCAGGGCGGTCATTTCGCTGGTTTCACCACGCATGATCGACCACAGGCCAATGATCGCGTTATGCACCGACAAGCTGAAGCGGGTTGGCGACAGCGGTTGATCGGTGGCCAAGTCGCTGAGGATCTCGATCGTGCGGGGCGTTTCGCCGTGACGGGAAACAAAGACCAATGGCAGATCCTGCCGACCTTCGGCCAATGGCCAGCCGACACTGAATGCCATGCGCGCCAGACGGCTGAGCCGCCGACGCTGCATGGCCGGCAGAAAGGAAACGTCGGGAGCGGCATCGCTGTCCGGCAGCACAACCGGTTGTCGGCACCAGGCCTGCCAATCGGACACGCTATCAAGCCCAGGGGCCCAGGCGCGCCATTGGGCGATGTTGAAGTTGATCACAGACATTCATTCCACCCTCACGGGCTTACTTGACGCGGGGGAGTGGCCGAAAGCCGGGACTTACCCTGCGTGGCGTTTGGCGCCGAGTGGCGCGCATTATCCCGGTGCCGGGAACGTGTAGCAAATGCTGGTTACATTTTGCTCAGCAAGATGAAGCGACTGGCTCGCAAAAATTGAACGATTGGTAATTATTCACAGAATTATGACTCCGTCTGTCAGTTCTGGCGTCGAATCGCCGGGCTGTTCAGGGCCTTTCAAGCAGGAGAAGGCAACTGACTGTGTAGTCCTTGCACTGGTGAGGTAGCGTAGCCATGCCGGGGACCACTACACTCGGTCATTCTTTGATACACGGAGGTTTTGACATGCGGCGCGTGGTGTTCAATCAGAAAGGTGGCGTTGGCAAATCCAGCATTGCCTGCAATCTGGCGGCGGTCAGTGCCAGCGAGGGTTTTCGCACCTTGTTGGTGGATCTCGATGCCCAGGCCAACTCCACTCAGTACCTGACGGGGCTCACCGGTAGCGATATCCCGATGGGCATCGCCGATTTCTTCAAGCAGACGCTGTCTTCCGGGCCGTTCTCCAAAAAGAATCAGGTCGACATCTACGAAACCCCCTTCGATAACCTCCATGTCATTACCGCCACCGCCGAACTGGCGGACTTGCAGCCAAAACTTGAAGCCAAGCACAAGATCAACAAGCTGCGTAAGTTGCTTGAAGAGCTGAGCGAAGACTACGACCGGATTTACCTCGATACCCCGCCCGCGCTGAACTTCTATGCGGTTTCAGCGTTGATTGCCGCTGATCGTGTATTGATTCCCTTCGATTGCGACAGCTTTTCACGCCAGGCACTGTATGGCCTGATGGCGGAAATCGAAGAGTTGAAGGACGACCATAACGAAGGCCTGGAAGTCGAAGGCATTGTCGTCAACCAGTTCCAGGCCCGCGCCAGCCTGCCCCAGCAGATTCTCGATGAGTTGATCGCCGAAGGCCTGCCGGTGTTGCCGGTGTACCTGGCCAGCTCGGTACGCATGCGCGAATCCCACCAGGCCAATACGCCACTGATCCATCTCGACCCGCGGCACAAGCTGACCCAGCAGTTTGTCGAGTTGCACAACCTGCTGGAAAACGCCTGAAGATCAAAAGATCGCAGCCTGCGGCAGCTCCTACAGATTGGGCGCTGATGTCCTTGTAGGAGCTGCCGCAGGCTGCGATCTTTCCGGGCAGTCTCAGATCCCCTGGCTACGCAACCAGCTCATCAACTGCGGTAACGGAAAAGCCCCGCTCTGCCGGGCGACTTCCCGGCCGTTCTTGAACAGGATCAGGCTCGGAATCGAGCGAATCCCCAATTGCGCCGACAACTGCTGGTTCGCCTCGCTGTCCAGCTTGGCCAGTCGGCACTTGCCCACCAGTTGCCCGGCCGCCTGCTCGAACACCGGTGCAAACGACTTGCACGGCCCGCACCAGTCCGCCCACACATCCACCAGCAGCGGCAGATCGCCCTTGATCTGGCTGGCGTAGTCGCCTTGTTTCAATTCAAACGGTTTGCTCAGCAGGACTTCAGCCTTGCAGCGCCCGCACTTCGGGTGGTCGTTCAGGCGCTCGGCGGGAATGCGGTTGAGGCCGTTGCAGTGGGGGCAGGGGATGAGGAGTGGGTCGGTCATGACAAAACGTCCAGTCGAAAGCGAATGATCCTTATCTGGAGACAGGACTGCAGATTTTCAATCGTGCAGTGCCTCACGACGAACAACTGATCTCCAGGTGCTTGCCCCATTCCGGTGGTCGCTCGGCGTAGCTTTGCATCCCCGGTTGTTCCTCGAACGGATTGCTCAGCACGGCGTGTAGCCGGCGGACTTCCGAGTAGTCGCCGTTCTGCGCCGCCTCGATGGCCTTCTGCGCCAGGTAGTTGCGCAGGATGTACAGCGGATTGACCGCGTGCATCCGCTGGCGGCGCTGCTGTTGATCAAGCGTGCCTTCACGTGCCACCCGGGCGACGTAGAGTTCGCCCCAGGCATCAAAGCCCTTGAGGTCGACGAAGTCATCACGCAAGCGGGTGATGGCCTGTTCCGGTGCTTCATCACCCAGGCGGCGGAAAAACAGGCTGTAGTCGACGCCGCTGTTTTGCATGAGTTGCAGCAGGTTCTCCAGCAATTTCTGGTCGTCATCCTCCGCGGTGGTCAGGCCGAGGCGGCGGCGCATCAGGTCCAGGTAATGAGCCTGGAACAGCGGCAGGTACAGGCCGAGGGTTTCGCGCAGGGCTTCGACGCTGATGAACGGCGTCAGGGCCTGGGCCAGGGCGCTGAGGTTCCACTGGCCAACTGGCACCTGGTTGCTGAAGGAGTAACGGCCCTGGTCGTCGGAGTGGTTGCAGATGAAGTTGGCGTCGAAGTCGTCGAGGAAGGCGAACGGGCCGAAATCGAAGGTGATGCCCAGGATCGACATGTTGTCGGTGTTCATCACCCCGTGGCAGAAGCCATACGCCTGCCATTTGGCGATCAGTTCGGCATTGCGCTCCACCACTTCGCGGAACATCGCCAGGTACGGCTCCGGTTGTTCCAGGCACTGCGGAAAATGCATGGCCAGCACGTGATCACCCAGCTCTTTCTGCTGCTCGGGGCGCTTGGTGTAGTAGAAGTATTCGAAGTGCCCGAAGCGCACATGGCTCGGCGCCAGGCGCAGGACCATGGCCGCGCGCTCCTGTTTTTCGCGCCACACCGGGGTGTCGGAGCCGATCACGCACAGGGCGCGGGTGGTCGGGATATTCAGCGCGTTCAGGGCTTCGGAGGCGAGGAATTCGCGGATCGACGAACGCAGTACCGCCCGACCATCGCCCATGCGCGAGAACGGCGTCTGGCCGGCGCCTTTTAGGTGCAGGTCCCAGTGTTCGCCGGCCTCGTTGTACACCTCGCCGAGCAACAGGCCACGACCGTCGCCCAGTTGCGGGTTGTAGGAACCGAACTGATGCCCCGAATAGACCATCGCCCTTGGAATTGCGTCGGCCCAGAGCTTGTGGCCGCTGAACAGTTCGGCGAACTCCGGGGTTTCGGCCACGGCCGGGTCGAGGTCCAGCAGCGCCATGGCGGCGGGGCTGGCCACGACCAGGCGCGGATTATCGATGGGCTCGGGCAGCACATGGGCGGAAAACGCATCGCCCAGGCGGTCGAAGCGGTTATCGAAAGTGAGTTCGTCGAGGGCTTTCAAGGGCCGGCTCCAGCAGAATGTCCGAGCATTCTGCTGGGGAAAGTCCGGTTAGTCGAGTTTGGCGGCGGGCGGTTCTTGCGCTGGCTTGCCGTCGACGATCGGCACGATGGTTTTCGCTTCCGGTTCGATCGGCACCATCTTGTATTCCTGGCCGTGCAGGTTCTTGAGGTAGACCTCCATCTGCCGGAACGAGATGTTGATGTGCTGCTTCTTGAATTCGCGGTTGATGAAGCGGTTGACCTCGTCGAGCACGGGGTTGCGGTCGCCGAGATCGCGCACGTGCATGCGCAACTCGTGGTCGAGGGTGCTTTCGCCGAAGTTGAGGAAGTACACGTGGGGTTCCGGGTCTTTCAGCACGCGCGGGTTATCCCGTGCGGCCTTGAGCAGCAGCTCTTTCACCAGGTCCAGGTCCGAGCCGTAGTCGACGCCGAGCTTGAGGGTCACCCGGGTGATGGTGTCGGTCAGCGACCAGTTGATCAGTTGCCCGGTAATGAACGTCTTGTTCGGGACGATGATGTCTTTGCGGTCGAAGTCGGTGATGGTCGTGGCACGGATGCGAATCTTGCTCACGGTGCCCGACAGGTTGCCGATGGTGATGGTGTCACCGATCCGCACCGGGCGTTCGAACAGGATCATGATGCCGGAAATGAAGTTGGCGAAGATCTCCTGCATGCCGAAACCGAGGCCGACCGACAGGGCCGCCACCAGCCACTGCAGCTTGTCCCAGCTCACGCCGAGGGTCGACAGCGTCGAGACGAAACCGACGCCGGCGATCACATAAGACAGCAGTGTGGTGGTGGCGTAGGCGCTGCCCTGGGCAAGATTCAGCTTCGACAGCACGAACACTTCGAGCAAGCCCGGCAGGTTGCGCGCCAGGGCGAAGGTGATGCCGATGATGATCAGCGCGCCGAGCATGTCGCCGATGCTGATCGGTACCATGCTCATGTTGGCGCCGGTACCGCTGGTGTATTCGTAGAGGGTGACGTTGTCCAGGTACGAGAACACCGTGATCAGGTCGGCCCAGACCCAATACAGTGCCGCCATGAAGCCGCCGAGCAGTGCCAGGCGGATCAGGCGCAGGGACTGTTCGTTGACCTTCTCGATGTCCATCGTCGGTTCTTCGATCACCGCTTCGCCATCGCCGGCCTCTTTGGCGGCCAGCCGCTTGGCCAGGGCGCGCTGGTAGGCCAGGCGCCGCGCCGCCACACTGAGGCCGCGCACGAAGGTGGCTTCGATCACCAGCCAGAACATCAGCAGGTACAGGGTGTTGATCAAACGGTCGCTGAGCTTCAGCGCGGTGTAGTAGTAGCCGAAGCACACCGCCACGAACAGGGCGACGGGCAGGGCGGTGAACAGGACCCCCACCAGTTTGCGGAACAGCGAAGCGTTTTCGTGGGTCGGGCTGCTGCTGAGCAGGCGGCTGAGCAGCAAGGTCATCAAGGCGTAGCAGATCAGCACCACCGGCATGCCGAGCACGTCATCGGCCAGTGCCGCCGGTTGCAGTTCGGCAACGGCGACGACGGTCACCAGTGCCATCACCACGATACCGAGGCGGCGGATCCATCTGCGCAGGAATTCCACCTGGGGCTTTTCCCAACGGAAATGCAGTTCTGCCACACCACCTGGCGCGAGGATCCGGTAGGCGGTGTAGAACACCAGCCAGGCCCCGGCCATTTGCAGCAGCGCCGCGCCCATATTGGCGTTCTGTCCACGGGCGTCGATCTGCAAGGCCAGCCCGCACAAGGCGAGGCCCAGGGAAACCGGCATCGCCAGCAGAATGTTGATCAGAATCGCCTGCGGCGTGTGCCACTGGCTATCGCGCTTGAAGTGACCGATGTCCTGGTGAACCTTGTTCAGTCGCGCGTACAGATTCTTGCGCCGCCACAGCAACGCGCCGATCAGCAGGGCCAGTGGCAGGAACAGCAGTGGGCGCTGGGTCAGGCCGTCGGTCAGTTCGCTCAGGCTTGACAGTACCGGCAGCGAGTCGAGTTGCCGCTGCAGGCGATCCGGCACGCTGTGAATCCACTCCAGGTCCAGCGGCTTGTTACTGGGAATCCAGAACATCTGCTCATCCAGGGTCGCCCGCAGGCTTTGCGCGGTGCTGAGCAATTGCTTCTGGTTCAGTTGCAGGGTGATGGATTCATTGAGCACCGCACTCAGCTCGCGGTTCAGTCGCTCCAGCAGGTCGGCGCGGGTGGTGGCCAGCTCCATCAGGCTTTTGCGCAGCTGCGCCGTGACTTGCTCGGGGGGTTGGGTCGACAGCAGGTTTTCGACGTAGGTGGTCGGGTTGCTCAGCAATTCCCGTTGCTGGCTGACTTCGAACTGATACAGGCGAATGTCGGCGATCTGGTCGGCCAGGTTGCGGTCGAGCCGCAGGCGCGGCAACGCCTGTTTCTGTTTGTAGAGAATCTTCGAGAGCAGCAGGCTGCCTTTGAGCACGTTGATTTGCTCGTCCAGGGCCGCATCGCTCTGGGTCAGGCTGTCCAGTTGCTGCTTGGTCTGCAGGTTCTGCTGGGTGACTTCGTTCAGGCGGTCGGTGCTTTTGAGCAGGTAGTCCGAGAGCTTCAGGTTGGCCGCGCTTTCGGTGGCCAAAAGGCTGCTGCCGCCGGCCTTCTGCGCTTCGATGGATTGCTGGGTGACCGTTTCCTGGGACAACGCCAGGCGCTTCTGGTTGATCAGGGTTTGCAGTTCCTGGATTTCCCGATCCAGGCGGTCGGACCGCTCCGACAACAGGTCATGCTGGCTGTTGCCGAGGTCTTGCAACTGGGTATTGCCGGCCAGTTCCTGGCGCCGCAACGGGATCAGGGCGTTCAGCGCTGCCAGCTCGGCATTGAGCTGGTCGCGCTGCTCGGGGCTCAGGGTCTTGCCGGCGTCTTTGCCGTTCTTGAGGGTGTTGTTGATCTGCTGAATGCGCGTCTGGCTGCTGGATATCTCCGCCTGGGCGCGCTCGGGGCGGGTCTGGGCGGTGATGATCAGGCTGTTGGCATCGGCCAGGGCCTTTTGCAGGTCGCTTTGCTGGGTGGAGCGCTCGGTGAGCAATTGTTCCAGCTGCTGGATCGGTTCCTTGGCGAAACGCTGCGCCACCGGCACCACGGAACTGGCCTTGAGGCGGGTCAGTTCACGCTGGTTCTCGATGGTCTGTTTGGGCGCACTGCTCAATTGCTGCTTGAGCGCGATCAGCTTCTGCTCGTAGTCGCGCTTGTTGTTGAGCTGGTTCAGCGTGCCTTGCAGGACCGATTGCAGGGCCTTCTGATCGGCTTCCGGCAGTTTGCGGTCGGCAATCTTGTCCAGGCTCGCTTGCACGGCTTCGCTGGAAGGCGGTTCGGCCGCTTGCGCCGCTTGCGATAAACCAAGGGTGCCGACAGAGAGACTCAAACCCAAAAGGGCAATGGCGAAAATGGAGCGCAGGTTAGGCATAAAGACCGGTCAAGCAAGTGAGAGTGGAAGCAGTTTAGAGGAAGAGTCCGGGGCCCGGGCGACTTCCTTCGGGGAATCTGACGCCCACTTTACCGATCTTGTTCCCGTCCATGACGGCCACGGTCCAAATGGTGTTGTTCCATTCCACCTGGTCACCCACCACCGGCGCGCCGCCAACCTTCTGGGCAATGAAGTGGCCCAGGGACATGTCCGGATCGATGCCTTCGACCTTCAGGCCATACAGTGCCGCAACCGCGGCCAGCTGGGCGTCTCCTTCGAGTACGAAGTCGCCGAAGAAACGCAGATCGAGGCCCCGTTGCGGCGCTTGGCTGAAGAGTTTTCCGAGGGCCGGCAGGTTGTGTTCATGGCCGATAACACACAGCAAATCATCGACTTCCAGTACCGTACTACCCGACGGATGGAGTAATTGTTGGCCACGAAACAAAGCGGCGATACGGGTGCCTTCGGGCATTTTCAGCTCGCGCAGGGGTGAACCGATGCACCATTTTTCCGCGCCGAGGCGATAGACGAACAGCTCCCACTCGCTGGTGACGTGTACTTCCAGGGCCGAGCGGGAGATGGGCGCCGGCTCCGGGGGCACCGTCACCTTTAGCAGCTTGGCGACCCATGGCAGGCTCGTGCCCTGAACCAGCAGCGACACCAGCACGATAAAGAACGCGAGGTTGAAGTACAGCTGGGCGTTGGGCAGGCCGGCCATCAGCGGGAACACCGCGAGAATGATCGGGACCGCGCCGCGCAGGCCGACCCAGGAAATGAAAGCCTTTTCGCGACCATGGAATGCCTTGAACGGCAGCAGGCCAACCATCACCGACAGTGGCCGGGCAAACAGAATCATCCACAGCGCCAGGGCCAGTGCCGGCAAGGCGATAGGCAGCAGGTCGTGAGGCGTCACCAGCAGCCCCAGCACCAGGAACATGCCGATCTGCGCCAGCCAGGCCATGCCGTCGAGCATGTGCAGGATGCCGTGGCGGCTGCGCACCGGACGGTTGCCGATCACCAGGCCGCAGATGTACACCGCCAGGAAGCCGCTGCCGTGCAGGGCGTTGGTCAGGGCAAAGACGACCAACCCGCCGGCGATGACCAGAATCGGATACAAACCGGTGGCCAGATTGATGCGGTTGACCAATTGCAGCATCAGCCAACCGCCACCGAGACCGATGACGCCGCCGATACCGAACTCGCGCAGCAAGTGGGTCAGCAGGCTCCAGTGCAGGCCGGTCTGGCCGCTGGCGAGCATGTCGATCAGGGTGACGGTGAGGAACACCGCCATCGGGTCGTTACTGCCGGATTCGATTTCAAGGCTGGCGGTTACCCGTTCATTCAGGCCCTTGCCACCCAATAGCGAGAACACCGCGGCGGCGTCGGTGGAGCCGACGATGGCGCCGATCAGCAGGCCCTGGATCAGATTCAGGTTGAACAGCCATGCGGCCGCCATGCCGGTCAGCCCGGTGGTAATCAGCACGCCGACCGTGGCCAGAGAGAGCGCCGGCCATAACGCCACGCGAAAACTCGACACCCTGGTGCGCAAGCCACCGTCGAGCAGGATCACTGCCAGTGCGAGGTTGCCGACCAGATAAGCCGTGGGGTAGTTATCAAAAAGAATGCCGGCGCCATCGACACCGGCCACCATGCCGACGGCCAGGATGATCACCAGAATCGGGATGCCGAGGCGGGACGAAAGTGAGCTCACCAGAATGCTTGCACCTACCAGCAACGCGCCGATCAAGAACAGGCTGTTGATGGTCGTCGCATTCAAAGGCAGTACTCCAAAAAGCTGAAAGGCGGGCGCAAACTGACCATGCAGTCTGCGTGCCAGCGATTCTAACCTGTTGAAATGTGATGCTGTCAAAAAGGTTTTGTGTCATCACAGAGCGCCGGACTGAGGTCTTGAGCGCGTCTCGTTTCCACCGGTTGCACCTTGTGGCGACGAAGTGCAGGAACCAGATTGGCCAATCACAGTCTTTAAAACTCGCGAGGAAGGTTGCCCGTCAGCAAAATCAAGGCTTTGCGCCTGTATAACCCTGGCATCCAGGGTGACTTTTCTTTATCGTACGCGCCCTTTGAAAATGCCCGGAAAAATCAAAATGTTGGAAGCATCCCTTAGCCAATTGGAACAACTGGTCAGCGACCTGGTGCAACAGAACCAGAACCTGGCCGCGGAACTGGCCCAGGCCAAAGATGAAAACGAAAGCCTGCAACTGAGCCTGATGGAGCACGAAGAAAAGCAAGGCGCCACGGCGGCTCGCATCCAGGCCCTGGTTGAGCGCGTCAGCGCAGGCCCTGTCAGCGCATGAGTTACAACGCCGCAGGGGTAAAAGTCGTCTCGATCCTGGGGGAGGACTATTCGATCAAGGCACCGGCCGGGGAAGAACAGACCCTGCTGGACGCCGCGATGATGTTGAAGGCAGCCCTGGCCGAAACCAAGAGGAAGTACCCGACGCTGATCGGTGACCGACTGCTGGTGCTGGCGGCGATGAATCTGTGCTCCCAGCAGATCGAAATGCAGAAGCAGCACAAGCTCGAACTCGACCGTTACCAAGAGCAAGTCAGCGCCACGGTTGAAGTGATTTCCAAGACGATCAATCAGGCCTGATCGGCTTTGCGCACAACCAAAGAATAAATTGTCGGTTGGCTTGTATACAATCGGCACGGCTGTTGCAGTGTTTCAGCCTCTTATTCTTTGGGGGTGCTCCATGCAGTTCTGGCGACGCAGTATTCAATGGCAGTTGATCCTGAGCATGGGCACCGCTCTGCTCGTCAGTATCCTGATCGTGGTTGGCATTTATACCCTGGTGGTCAACCGCCTCGCCCAGAGCTATCTGGTCGAGCAAGCCTTGCCGTCGAGCATCGAAGCGATGCGCAACGATATCGAGCGGGTCCTCGTTCAACCCCTCACCGCCGCCAAGGACATTGCCAGCAACAGCATGGTGCGCAACTGGTTGGCCGGGGGTGAAGACAGTGCCCAAACCGCAAGCTTCGCGCAGTACCTGGAAGGCATCCGCGCCGAGTACAAAGCCTTTACCGCGCTGATCATCGGCACCGCGTCCAGCCATTACATCAGCGAAAAAGGCCTGGACCGCACCCTCAGTCGTTCCAATCCCAAAGACGCCTGGTTCTACTCGTTCCTCGACAGCAACCAGCCGCGCACCCTCAATATCGACAATGACACGGCGACCGGAGAATTGGCGCTTTTCATCGATCTCAAGGTGGAGCAGGCGGGCAAAATCGTTGGTGTTGCGGGTCTTGGCCTGAGCATGAAAGAGCTGTCGGAGCTGATCCACAACTTCAGCTTCGGAGAGCGCGGCAAGGTCTATCTCGTGCGTTCGGATGGTTTGATCCAGGTGCATCCCGAGGCGCAATTCAGCGGCAAACGTACCTTGGCCGAGCAGATTGGTGCTACGGCAGCGCAAGCGGTGATGGGTCAACTCTCTACCTCCAAAGCGTCCGCCACCAACAGTGGCTTCCAGCGTGATGGCGAAGATTATCTGGCGTTGAGCTTGCCGCTGCGCGATCTCGGCTGGACCCTGGTGGCCGAAGTGCCACAGTCGCAGATCTACGCCGAAGCCCGCCGCGCCATGTGGATGAGCAGCGGGATCGGCCTGGCTGTCGCGCTGGTGTGCCTGTTGCTGGTAGTACTGCTGGCCCGTGGGTTGGTACGGCCGATTCGTCAGGTAACAGCGGCACTGGTTGCCATCGGTAGCGGTGGTGGAGATTTGACCCACCGGTTAGATTCCAGCCGTGCCGATGAGCTGGGCGACCTGGCCCGTGGGTTCAATCGGTTCCTGGACAGCCAGCGCGACATGATTGGTGAAGTGCTGACCACCAGTGAACGCCTGCGCACGGCGGTGGTTCAGGTGGCCAAGGTTGTGGATAACACCGCTGAACGTTCCGGTCGCCAGCAGGAAATGACCGACATGGTCGCCACTGCTGTCCATGAAATGGGCCTGACCGTTCAGGAAATCGCGCAGAATGCCGGCAACGCAGCAGTCGCGTCGCAAACCGCTCGGGATGAGGCGATGCAGGCGCGGGAAGTGGTGGGTGGCTCGATCCGCCATATCGAAAGCATGTCTGACGAAATCGGCATCGCGGCCAGCGCTGTGGGTGAGTTGGCGCATCAGGTGGCGTCCATCGATCAGGTGCTGGCGGTGATTCGCGGGATTTCCGAACAGACCAATTTGCTGGCGCTCAACGCCGCTATCGAAGCGGCGCGGGCCGGGGACATGGGGCGCGGGTTTGCCGTGGTGGCCGATGAAGTGCGGACGTTGGCGCGACGCACACAGTCATCCACCGACGAGATCCAGCAGATGATCGGCAGCCTCAAGCAAGGCGCGGAGAATGCGGTGTCCTCGATGCATTCGGGGCAAGCGGCGACGGGCACGGGTGTTGAGTCGAGCCAGCGCACCGGGGCTTCGTTGACCGCGATTACCGGGCAGGTCGAGCGCATCAGCGACATGAACCATCAGGTGGCGACGGCGACGGAAGAGCAATCGGCGGTGACAGAAGAGATCAACCGTAACGTGCAGGGCATTTCCGATCTGGCCCGGGCGACGGCGGGGGAGGTCAGGGCCTGTCGGGATGTTTGCCAGACGTTGCAGCGCTTGGCGGATGATCTGGCGCGGCAGATGGGGGGATTCAAGCTGAGCTAGAAGCTCAAAATCAAAAGATCGCAGCCTTCGGCAGCTCCTACATGGATCTGATATACACCCTGTAGGAGCTGCCGAAGGCTGCGATCTTTTTTGTGGCCATTACACCAATCTATACCTGATCAGAACCACTCATCCTGCATCCCCAGGCAAACATCATCCCGCGCCTCAAGAATCGCCAGCTCATGGTGGCAGCCCGGTACTTCCCACGTCAGGAAATACCGCGCCGCCTGCAGCTTGCCTTTATAGAAGCTCACATCCGCCGCACTACCCTTGGCCAAACCTTCCTCGGCACGGATCGCCTGCTCCAGCCAGCGCCAGCCAATCACCGTGTGACCAAACACCTTCAGGTACAACGCCGAGTTCGCCAGGCTGCTGTTGACCTTGCCTTGGGCCAGGTCGGTCAGCAGGCCGATGGTCACGGTTTGCAAACGAGCAACCAGTTTTTCCAGCGGTTCACGCAGCGGCGTCAATGAGTCAAACGCCTGTGCTCGCTCGCCAGTGTCGGCGATCAGGCGGATCAGTTGCTTGAGTCCCGCGCCGCCGTTCTGCGCCAGTTTGCGACCCAGCAGGTCCAGTGACTGAATACCGTGGGTGCCTTCGTGGATCGGGTTCAGGCGGTTGTCGCGGTAATACTGCTCCACCGGGTATTCGCGGGTGTAGCCGTGGCCGCCGAGGATCTGGATCGCCAGTTCGTTGGCCTTCAGGCAGAACTCCGACGGCCAGGATTTGACGATCGGCGTCAGCAGGTCCAGCAGTTCATGGGCCTGTTTGCGTTCGGTTTCGGTCGCAAGGGTCGTGGTGTCATCGAACAGCCGCGCTGCGTACAGGCCGAGGTCGAACGAGCCTTCGACGTAGGCCTTTTGTGTCAGCAGCATGCGCTTGACGTCGGCGTGATTGATGATCGCCACCGGCGCGGTGTTCGGGTCCTTGCTGTCCGGCACGCGACCCTGCGGACGCTCGCGGGCGTATTCCAGCGAATACAGATAGCCCGCGTAGCCAAGCATCACCGCGCCCATGCCGACGCCGATGCGCGCCTCGTTCATCATCTGGAACATATAGCTCAAGCCCTGGTGCGGCTTGCCCACCAGATAGCCGACACATTCTCCGTTATCGCCGAAATTCAGCGCGGTAGAGGTGGTGCCGCGCCAGCCCATCTTGTGGAACAGACCGGCGAGCAGCACGTCGTTGCGTTTGCCGAGGCTGCCGTCATCGTTGACCAGGAATTTCGGCACAATGAACAGCGAAATGCCCTTCACCCCGGCTGGTGCGTCCGGCAGCTTGGCCAGCACCATGTGCACGATGTTTTCCGACAGCGGGTGATCGCCACCGGAAATGAAGATCTTGTTGCCCTTGAGGCGATAAGTGCCGTCGGACGCAGGTTCCGCGCGGGTACGAATATCCGACAGTGACGAGCCGGCGTGGGGTTCGGTCAGGGCCATGGTGCCGAAAAAGCGCCCGTCGATCATCGGTTGCAGGAAGCGCTGCTTCTGTTCGTCAGTGCCGAAGCTTTCGATCAGGTTGGCCGCGCCCATGGTCAGGAACGGATACGAGGTCGAAGCCGCGTTGGCGGACTGGAAGTGCGAAAAACAGGCTTGGGACAGCAAGGTAGGCAGTTGCATGCCACCAGCGTCGAAACTGCGCGCGGCGTTGAGGAAACCGGCTTCGAGGAAGGCATCCACCGCCGGTTTCACCTCTGGAATCAGAATCGCCTGACCGTTCTCATAGCGCGGCTCGTTCTCGTCGCCCTTGCGGTTGTGCGGGGCGAAGAACTTCTCGGCAATGCTGCGGGCGGTGCCAATGGCCGCATCGAAGGTCTCGCGATTGTGCTCGGCGAAACGCTCACGCTGGGTCAGGCCCTCGGCATCGAGGACTTCATACAGCTCGAAAGCCAGATTGCGGGAACTGAGCAACGTCTCGGACATGGCGACCTACCTTTTATTGGAATGGGCCGAGTCTAGGCGTGGGAATAAAGACTGAACAGGATGATTGATGTGCGTGATACAGAAGCAAAAGATCGCAGCCTTCGGCAGCTCCTACATTGGAATGCGATCCCCTGTAGGAGCTGCCGAAGGCTGCGATCTTTTGATCTTGCTTTTAAAACTCGGGCAGCCGTAACTGCCCGGTCGTGTTGCGGTTTAGCCGATCGTCATCAAACTGGCATTACCACCCGCCGCAGCCGTGTTAACGCTCAACGCCCGCTCGATCACCAAACGCTCCAGCGCAATGTTGGTTTCGCCCTGCGACAGACCCTGCACACCAACGATGGCGCCAGCACGCTTGGCAACCTGCTGGCACACCGCACGCAACTGGTCGGAGTGGCCGTGATGCACAACCGCATCAAACACCACTTCGTCCTTGTTCCAGTCGGAAACCAGCTTGATGCGCGCCTGAATATCCTTCGGCAGACGTGCGAACAAGGCTTTGGTCATGTCGGCTTCCGGCCATACCGCCGAACCACCGACAGCCAGGACCGCCGCCAGTTGAGTCAGCAGATCGCCTTCCACTTCCGCCAGGCAAAGTACGTGCTCGCGCGGCAAGATCGCATAGCTATTGCGCTCACCGGTCGGGCCTGCCAGAACGCGGGTGATGCCGCTTTGCGATTGCGCGGCGAACTGTACGCACAGGGTGCTCAGATCGGCGAACTTGTGGCTGTCGGCCCAGGCTTTCAGGGCGTTCAGCGGTTTGCTCATGGTGTCGCGCAGGCGAACGTCCGGTGCTGCGGCAGCATCGCCACGAGCGAAGGATTGTTCGATCGCATCCGCAGGACGGGTCGACAACAGTCGGTACAGATACAGAGGACCACCGGCTTTCGGGCCAGTACCCGACAGGCCTTCGCCGCCGAATGGCTGCACACCGACCACTGCACCGACGATGTTGCGGTTGACGTAGACGTTACCGGCGTTGACGTTGTCGATCACCTTGGCGATGGTCTCGTCGATGCGGGTGTGCACACCCAGGGTCAGGCCGTAGCCGGAAGCGTTGATCTGGCCGATCAGTTGATCGATGTCCTTGCGCTTGTAGCGCACCACGTGCAGCACCGGGCCGAAGATCTCCCGCTGCAACTCGTCGAAGCTTTCCAGTTCGATCAGGGTCGGCATCACGAAGGTGCCGCGTTTGACCTCTTCAGCGTCGGCGATGGCCACCTGGTACACGCTGCGACCTTTGTCGCGCATGGCCTGGATGTGCTTCTCGATGCCAGCCTTGGCTTCGGCGTCGATGACCGGGCCGATGTCCACGGACAGGCGCTCAGGGTTGCCGAGACGGCTTTCGGCCATCGCGCCCTTGAGCATTTCGATGACACGGTCAGCGGAATCTTCCTGCAAGCACAGGACGCGCAGGGCCGAGCATCGCTGACCAGCGCTGTCGAAGGCCGAGGAAACCACGTCGATCACGACTTGTTCGGTCAGCGCCGAGGAGTCGACGATCATTGCGTTCTGGCCGCCGGTTTCGGCGATCAGCGGGATCGGACGGCCCTGGCTGTCCAGGCGGCCGGCAATGTTGCGTTGCAGCAGGCGAGCGACTTCGGTGGAGCCGGTGAACATCACGCCTTTGACGCGATCGTCGCCGACCAGGCCGGCACCGACGGTTTCACCGCGACCCGGCAGCAGTTGCAGCACGCCTTCCGGAATGCCGGCTTCGAGCAGCAGGCGCACGGCCTGAGCCGCGACCAGCGGAGTCTGTTCCGCAGGCTTGGCCAATACAGGGTTACCAGCGGCCAGCGCAGCAGCCACTTGGCCACTGAAGATCGCCAGCGGGAAGTTCCACGGGCTGATGCACACCACAGGGCCCAGCGGGCGGTGAGCGTCATTGGTGAAATCATTGCGTGCCTGCACTGCGTAATAACGCAGGAAGTCCACGGCTTCACGCACTTCGGCGATGGCGTTGGCGAAGGTCTTGCCGGCTTCGCGGGCCAGCAGACCCATCAGCGGCTGGATCTCGGCTTCCATCAGATCGGCGGCGCGTTCCAGGATCGCAGCGCGTTCGGCGGGCGGCGTGGCCTGCCAGATCGGTGCAGCGTTCAGGGCGCACTGGATCGCGTTGTCGACGTCTTCGACGGTCGCTTCCTGCACATGGCCGACCACATCGCGCAGGTCGGACGGGTTCAGGACCGGTGCCGGCGCTTCGCTGCTGGAGGCGCAACCGAGCATCGGCGCGGCTTTCCAGTGGTTGTGCGCGGTGGCGAGCAGGGCGCAGGACAGGGACGCCAAACGATGTTCGTTGGCCATGTCGATGCCGCTGGAGTTGGCGCGCTCGGAGCCGTACAGGTCACGTGGCAGCGGAATGCGCGGGTGCGGCAGGCCGAAACCACCTTCCACGGTCGCCATCTGCTCGATGCTGGCTACCGGATCGGCCACCAGTTCCTGGATCGAAATCGACTGGTCGGCAATACGGTTGACGAACGAGGTGTTCGCGCCGTTTTCCAGCAGACGACGTACTAGGTACGCCAGCAGGGTTTCGTGGGTGCCGACCGGAGCGTACACGCGGCACGGACGGTTCAGCTTGCCTTCGGAGACTTTGCCTACAACCTGTTCGTACAGCGGTTCACCCATGCCGTGCAGGCACTGGAACTCATACTGGCCCGGGTAATAGTTCTGACCGGCGATGTGATAGATGGCCGACAGGGTGTGGGCGTTGTGCGTGGCGAACTGCGGGTAGATGACTTCCGGTACCGACAGCAGCTTGCGGGCGCAAGCGATGTAGGAAACGTCGGTGTACACCTTGCGGGTGTAGACCGGGTAGCCTTCCAGGCCTTCGACCTGGGCGCGCTTGATTTCGCTGTCCCAGTACGCGCCTTTTACCAGGCGGATCATCAGGCGATGACGGCTGCGGCGAGCCAGGTCGATCACGTAGTCGATTACGTACGGGCAACGCTTCTGGTAAGCCTGGATCACGAAGCCGATGCCGTTCCAGCCAGTCAGTTGCGGCTCGAAGCACAGGCGCTCGAGCAGATCCAGCGACAGTTCGAGGCGGTCGGCTTCTTCGGCATCGATGTTCAGGCCGATGTCGTATTGCTTGGCCAGCAGGGTCAGCGACAGCAGGCGCGGGTACAGCTCGTCCATCACGCGCTCGTACTGGGCGCGGCTGTAGCGTGGGTGCAGGGCGGACAGCTTGATCGAAATGCCCGGGCCTTCATAAATCCCGCGACCGTGGGAGGCTTTGCCGATCGAGTGGATGGCTTGTTCGTACGAGGCCAGGTATTTCTGGGCGTCGTGCTCGGTGAGTGCGGCTTCACCCAGCATGTCGTAGGAATAGCGGAAGCCCTTGGCTTCGAACTTGCTGGCGTTGGCCAGGGCTTCGGCGATGGTTTCGCCGGTCACGAACTGTTCGCCCATCAGGCGCATGGCCATGTCGACGCCCTTGCGGATCATTGGCTCGCCGCTCTTGCCGATGATGCGGCTCAGGGACGACGTCAGGCCGGCTTCGTTATGGGTGGCGACCAGTTTGCCGGTCAGCAGCAAGCCCCAGGTGGCGGCGTTGACGAACAGCGACGGGCTGTTGCCCAAGTGCGGGTGCCAGTTGCCGGTGCTGATTTTGTCGCGGATCAGGGCGTCGCGGGTGCCTTTGTCCGGGATGCGCAGCAGCGCTTCGGCCAGGCACATCAGCGCCACACCTTCCTGGGACGACAGGGAGAATTCCTGCAGCAGGCCCTGAACGATGCCGGCACGGCCGCCGGCGCTCTTCTGGTTGCGCAGTTTTTCAGCAATCGAGGCGGCGAGTTTGTTGGTGGCCTCGGCCATTGGTGCCGGCAGGCGAGCCTGCTCGATCAGCATCGGCACGACTTCCGGCTCAGGGCGACGGTAGGCGGCGGTAATCGAGGCGCGCAGTACCGATTGCGGCAGGATGCTTTCGGCGAATTCGAGGAAGCACTGGTGGGCGTGATCCAGAGGCGCATCGACGCTGTCGTCGGAATCCTTGGTCAAACCGTTCAGCTCGGACAGGGTTGCACCACCCTCGAGTTTTTCCAGGTAATTGAAGATTGCCTGCTTGATCAGCCAGTGCGGCGTGCGATCAATCGAGGTCGCGGCGGCCTTGAGGCGTTCGCGGGTCGGGTCGTCAAGTTTGACCCCAAGGGTGGTGGTAGCCATGTTTTTATCCTCATGTTTGCCACGACTGCGTGGCATCAGCTGGCGGCAAGATTAGCCGTGCGACTGTTGAGGTGCAACCGGGTGCAACCCTTTTTTTGTCGGAATATTACGCAGCTCGTCAGGAAATAAATTCTGGTACCACGGTCCCGCCTCTGCTTGGTGCTTTTTAGGTTGGTCAGCCTCCGTTCTTGCTCCGAAAAGGAGCAAAAAACCGGGTTTGAAATTTATTTCCGACTGGGTGCAACTTATTCTCGAGAAACTGGTTGCACCTTATTTGCTTTGTTGAATAGCATTCGCGCCCAAGGTGCAACCCGGAAAAAACCGGGTGCTCCGGCTGATGGCTTTCCTGGGGAAACATCAGTCATAAATGCGCGGGAATCCGGATCGTCTGTCAAACGTATGCGTTTGCGAGCGGTTCACCAGCCGCCGCTACATAAAAACAAAGCCAGGGCGTAACTTAATGAGCGTAAGCAATCCAACCCTGATCACGTTCGTGATCTACATCGCAGCAATGGTGCTGATCGGCTTGATGGCCTATCGCTCCACCAACAACCTTTCCGACTACATTCTGGGCGGCCGCAGCCTGGGCAGCGTTGTGACCGCACTGTCCGCCGGTGCCTCCGACATGAGCGGCTGGTTGTTGATGGGCTTGCCCGGCGCGATCTACATGTCCGGTCTTTCCGAAAGCTGGATCGCCATCGGCCTGATCGTCGGCGCCTACCTGAACTGGCTGTTCGTCGCCGGCCGTCTGCGTGTGCAGACCGAGCACAACGGTGATGCACTGACCCTGCCGGACTACTTCGCCAGCCGTTTCGAAGACAAAAGCGGCCTGCTGCGGATCATCTCCGCGGTCGTGATCCTGGTGTTCTTCACCATCTATTGTGCTTCCGGCATCGTGGCCGGTGCCCGTCTGTTCGAAAGCACCTTCGGCATGTCCTACGAGACGGCGCTGTGGGCCGGTGCCGCGGCGACGATTGCCTACACCTTTATCGGCGGATTCCTGGCTGTAAGCTGGACCGATACCGTACAAGCCACCCTGATGATCTTCGCGTTGATCCTGACGCCGGTTATCGTGCTGCTGGCCACCGGCGGCGTCGACACCACTTTCCTGGCCATCGAAGCGCAAGATCCAAGCAACTTCGACATGCTCAAGGGCACCACTTTCATCGGCATCATCTCGCTGATGGGCTGGGGTCTGGGCTACTTCGGCCAGCCGCACATCCTGGCGCGTTTCATGGCTGCCGATTCGGTTAAGTCGATCGCCAAGGCCCGTCGCATCTCCATGACCTGGATGATCCTGTGCCTGGGCGGCACCGTGGCTGTCGGCTTCTTCGGTATCGCCTACTTCTCGGCGCACCCGGACATGGCTGGCGCAGTCTCCGAGAACCACGAGCGTGTGTTCATCGAACTGGCCAAGATCCTCTTCAACCCATGGATCGCGGGTATCCTGCTGTCGGCCATCCTGGCTGCGGTGATGAGTACCCTGAGCTGCCAGTTGCTGGTGTGCTCGAGCGCCCTGACCGAAGACTTCTACAAGACCTTCCTGCGTAAATCCGCTTCCCAGGTTGAGCTGGTGTGGGTCGGCCGTGCCATGGTGCTGTTGGTTGCCCTGATTGCTATCGCACTGGCGGCCAACCCGGAAAACCGTGTACTGGGTCTGGTGAGCTACGCCTGGGCCGGTTTCGGTGCCGCATTCGGTCCGGTCGTGCTGATCTCCGTAATCTGGAAAGACATGACTCGCAACGGCGCACTGGCCGGTATCCTGGTCGGCGCGATCACCGTGATCGTGTGGAAACACTTCGAACTGCTGGGCCTGTACGAAATCATCCCTGGTTTCATCTTCGCCAGCCTGGCGATCTACTTCGTCAGCAAAATGGGCACGCCGACTGCCGGCATGTTCCAGCGTTTTGCTGCTGCAGAGAGTGATTACCGCCTGAACAAGTGATGAGAGGTGGGTTGAACTCTACCCATATCCTGATAAAAGAACGGCTCGCAGCTTTATGTTGCGGGCCGTTTTTTTTTGCTAGCCAAGTCCAAAAAACAAGCATTGGCCCTCCAATATCCGTGGTCCTTTTCAGTATTGGTCGTGAGAAATTTCCTGATTTTCTCGGCTGTCTTGAGTTTCCTTTCCGTCCACGTACTTTGCGTTAGGCCGCTCATCCCGAGTCGGCGATATCCATCGTTAACAGTGGCGCGTTCTCATAACTGAGGCGCCGTAGAAAGGGAGAACAGCAATGGCCAAGGGATACTTCATTCGCGAAGGTGACGAGACCACTTGCGGTGGCAAAGTTTTGGAGGGCGATACTCATATCATGATGTTTGGCTTCGCCCATGCGCGCGACGGTGATCGGGTTTCCTGCGGAAAAGACAATAAAATCTACGTGATCACTGGCGGTGTTTCATACATCAAAAGCAACGGCAGGATGGTGGCGGGATCGCTGGATAGCTTCAGTAGTTGTCCTTGCAACGCCGGGCTTATCCCATCGCAGTCCACGGCGAAGTACGAGTCCAACCGCAGCGCGGAAACACACACCATGCGGGCCGCCACAGGGCAGGCTTCGCCCGCTGCAACCGGCGCTCCGGTCGTGTCACGATCATCCAGCTACGCGCCTGCATCAAGCTCTCCCGTGCCGATGCGTGACAACAGCGCGCAAGCAGCAGAGCCAGGCTTTTACATCGTTCCGAAGAGCACCACGCGCGAAGAGCTTGAAGCCTCGCTGTTCACCCTGCGCGACCCGTCGGTGATGGGTAAATTCAAGCTGCTCAATCCCAACCTGGGCGACGTCAAGGCCGGCTCGATGATCGTGCTGAGCGACCCCAATAACTACCAGTGCACCCGTGAAGAAGCCCTGCTCATGGACGTGGCAGCCAGGACCAACCAAGTGCTTGAAACGCTCAGCCCGGAAGAGGCGGATTTCATGGTGCAGCACCGTGATGCCATCCAGACCTTCCTGGGCCATGGCTCGACCGCAATAGGCGTTGGCGCGAGTATTCTCAAAAACAATCTGGATAACGTCAGCGACACCCTGAGAAAAATCGAAGCGTTGCATCAGCATTCATTTCTGCGCGATGGCCACTTGAGTTCACCAACGTTTCTGGCAGAGCGCCAAAAGCTGCTCGCTCAACTCGATATCCACCTGACAAGCCTGACGCGCAAAGGTATCGGTTTCCCCGACCACCCCAATTTGAATCGTGCAATGTTCCTCTCGCCTCCCAGCTTGGTTCATCGCTGGACTGAAGCCGGTGGTGTAGGGCAGATGCCGGGATACGCTACTCACATTGAGGGTGTGGCCGGGGCTTCCAAGTACCTCAAGTATGGTGGTTGGGTCGGCACGGCCATTGGTGGAGGGGCGTCGGCTATGAAGGTACAGGAAGTGTGTACGGCGGGAAGTGCCGAAGCTTGCGAACGAATCAGGTTTACGGAAGCGGGGAGTTTTGCGGGTGGGATTGGGGGCGGTGCATTGGCAGGCGGGATAACTGCTCCGTTAGTAGGAGTTCTCTGCATCGGGCTAAGTGTACCTACAGCCGGCCTTGCGCCATTGGCATGCGGTATTTTGGTGGTTGGAGTCGGTTCATACGCTGGAGGAGAGTTGGGCGGTGCATTCGGTGAAATGGTTGGCGATAAAATTTACGACTCTATGAAATGACTATCGCTGATGTAATATTCATTAGTGTGTGTGGTCTCGTTATTATTGGCCAATTCCTGTGCATTGGGGCAGCTTTGTATCTGAGTCACACTAAGGGTGACTTGATGTCATCGCACTTCAAAAGCAGCTCATCCCTCCTGACTCTCGGCATATATAAACGTTCAAGCCTTTATGGCAGGATGCAGTTGATAGGAAACATCTCTAGTATTCTTACATTTCCTAGGTTTTTCCTTAAGCGAGGTCTAGCCAGTGCTGAGGACATAGATAGCTTCCCGCTCTCACTTAAGCGTCAGCTTGTAATGCTGCAATGGAGTTTTATCGGACTTATCGTTGCAATGGTATTGCTGGTCATAATAGGGAAAGCGGATCTCCTCCATTAGTCGAAAAGTGGGCAGCCGACCTGGTGGTGTGCCCATTATTTACACCCGTTCGCTGCTCGGCCTGAACAGATGGATCGAAAACAAATGAAGCCCCGAGTAAAGAAATGCAAAAAATGTGGAGTGCTGGATAGAGAGGGCTTATCGCTAATAGAAGGTCGGCACTGTCTTTCATGTCAATTAAAAATATACGAGGCAGGAAGCTTTAATATGTTGAAGGAGGCGCCGCTGCGATTAAAAGTCATACTCGGTGGGGTTTCTTTGGTTTTTATAATGCTTTCAGTGTACGCAATTTATCATCAGCATCTCCTTTTGCCTAGAGGCGCTCGCAGCCAACCATTTATGGTAGAGTTTTCAGGGCTTGGAGTACTAATGCCGGTATTTTCATTAACGATGTTCTCAATAAGCTTTTTGTCTTTAATTATTTCAAATTATCATCGGCGCTCTAGCGAGAAAATCTATAAAAAAATAATAAAGAATAGCTTTTACGCGGGTTGGGTTTTGTATTTTATTTCGATATTTTTTTCGGAAATAATTAGGAAGCTAGCAGTTGGCGATTTACAAGCGCCTCGCAAGTCTCAGCAGCGCTTTGAATGAGGCACATGAGCTGTTTGGCATTAGAGGGGAAGGTCCATCGACAAGGCTCTTCCTTTGTGCCATTCAGTCTCAAATTTATTTGGTGGATTGGAGCTGTTGCGGTTTTTCCGGGCAGGGTCCTAGGACTTTTCCTTCAAAACCTAACGGTTTTCATGAACTGGTGCGATGTGAGTTCCATCGATAGTCTTTGGCGGTCACTGACCATTCAGTGGTGGGGTGTAGGAACCTCTCGAGACCGTTAGAGCTACGTTGGCGTCAATGCCTGGTTTACGGCCGTTTGCATGCGGCCGTAAGATCAGTTGCGGCGGCTATGCGCGGGCACGCTTCGGCGTGGTCGAGTTTTGCTCTAAGGGTCTCGATATTCCTACCCCGTGCATAGCTGCCACCCTAGCCCGTAGGAAGGCTAATGGCAGATCCATTTCCTCCTTAGAGCGTTAAAAATGAAATCAATACATCCCGACCCGCCCTACGAAAAACCAATCCCCCATCCCGACAACCGCTTCCTGGCATTGACCAGCAACTGCAACGACATGCCCACCCTGTTCGTCGACACCCACGCGCCACTCGACATTCTCACCGATGCCGCCAACTACAGAATCCGCGCAGTCACCCAAGTGCTTGAGAACCTGTCCATGCGCGGTTCGATTGAGTGCGAGTCCTTCATCCTCAGCGATTTCGCCTTACTCTGCGCCATTGCGTTGCGCGATGGCTGTGATGTGCTGGATGTGGTTGGGCGGCGGTTGCGGGCGGGGCCTACAGCGGCGGCATAAGATCAAAAGATCCTGGGCTTCATCTTCGCCAGCCTGAAGCTCTATATCGTCAGTAAATTGGGTGCACCGTCTACGGGCACGCTGCAGCGATTCGCCGCGGCGGAAAAGGAGTTCATGTTGAACAAATTAGGCTTCCGGCGAGGCATTTAGCTTCCTGATTGAAGAAGGCGGCCCGCATCCGATGGATGCGGGCCGTTTTTCATTGGGGATCAGTCAAGATCGGCATCGGGCTGATTCAGAAAGATCAGCACACCCAGTATTGCCATGTAGAACCTGAAGGCTGCGTCCTGACCATTCCAGATGTCGGATTGCCACATCAGAAACCACTCACCTCCAACCACCATGAAGCCGAAAAACCACACGAAAAACCCTGTCGTCAAGCCCGCTACGGCCCACTTCCTGGCCAGTCTGAATTCATGCCCACCGGCTGACCGTGAGCGCCAGAGCTGTAGTGCGCCGTAGCCGAGAAGTCCACAGGTAATGGCTTCGCCAAGGATGATCAGCCAGTAAGCTCCATGCCACACCCAAGGCAGATCAATTGCGCGATACCGGGCGGCGTTGTCTGGGAAGGTGGTATCCATGCTCAGCACATGCCGGACGAAGTTGAAGTTGGAACTGTAGTCGGTGATGTTGTTGAACACGGTCATGAAGGCGAATGCGGCGAGCGCCAGGGTCATTGCAATCTTTGCGTAGCGAATGGTCATTTGTGCGTCCTTTGCTTTTTTCGACAAAGAACGCTATCACGCCGGTTTGCAGGTTCGGGAATCTTCCTGTTGTGAGGCGTTTCTGAATTTGTCGATCGATGGTGCGTGCTTGTTGCCACTATGAATGCTCGAAGTGTCCGCTCAGCCGCCAACCCCTGACTTGCCGGCCGGTAAAAGGTAAACTCCCCGGCCTTCGCAGGAGCAACCATGAATTATCGTCACGCCTTCCATGCCGGCAATCACGCCGATGTGTTCAAACACCTGACCTTGACCCGCCTCATCGCCCTGATGTCGCGCAAGGAGCAGCCGTTTGCCTATCTCGATACCCACGCCGGCATCGGTCTGTATGACCTTCAGGGTGACCAGGCCAATCGTACCGGTGAGTACCTGGAAGGCATTGCGCGTTTGTGGGATCAGCCGGATCTGCCGATCCTGACCGCTGATTACATGCAGGTGCTGCACGAGATGAACCCGGATGGCCAGTTGCGCTATTACCCGGGGTCGCCGGAGTTGGCGCGGCGTCTGACCCGCCCGCAGGACCGTGTGTTGCTCAACGAGAAGCACCCGGAAGACGGCCTGCTGCTCAAGGACAACATGGCCGGTGATCGCCGGGTCAAGGTGCACTTGGGTGAAGGCTGGCACGTGCCGCGGGCCTTGCTGCCGGTGCCGGAGAAGCGTGCGGTGATGTTGATCGATCCGCCGTTCGAGAAGCTCGACGAGATGCAGCGCTGTGCCGCGTCGTTGAAGGAAGCGATTGGCCGGATGCGCCAGACCGTGGCGGCGATCTGGTACCCGGTGAAGGATCAGCGTGCCCTGCGCCGCTTCTATCAGGACCTTGCCGGTACTGGTGCGCCGAAGTTGTTGCGGGTGGAGTTGCTGGTGCATCCGCTAGATACGCCCAACAGCCTGAACGGTTCCGGGCTGGCGATTGCCAATCCGCCTTGGGGGCTGGAGGAAGAGTTGCGTGAACTGCTGCCGTGGTTGTCCCGGAAGCTGGGGCAAACCCAGGGTGGGTGGCAGATGGATTGGTTGATTGCCGAGTAGTAGCTGCATGATCAAAAGATCGCAGCCTGCGGCAGCTCCTACAGGGCTATGCGTACACCCGTAGGAGCTGCCGAAGGCTGCGATCTTTTGTTTTGGCGATCAGATCGGGCAGGTCACGCCGGTACCACCAATGCCGCAATAACCTTCCGGGTTTTTCGCCAGGTATTGCTGGTGATACGTCTCGGCAAAGTAGACGGTCGGGGCCTGGTCGATTTCGGTGCTGATTTCACCGAGGCCGGCCTTGGACAGCTCGGCCTGGTAGGTTTCCTTGCTCTTGAGCGCCGCGTCCAGTTGTTCCGGGCTGGTGGCGTAGATCGCCGAACGGTACTGGGTGCCGATGTCATTGCCCTGGCGCATGCCCTGCGTCGGGTTGTGCAGTTCCCAGAACATCGCCAGCAGTTCTTCGTAGCTGACCTTGGCCTTGTCATACACCACCAGCACCACTTCGGTGTGGCCGGTCAGGCCCGAGCAGACTTCTTCGTAGGTCGGGTTCGGCGTGAAACCGCCGGCGTACCCGACCACGGTGCTGACCACGCCTTCACGCTGCCAGAAGCGGCGTTCCGCGCCCCAGAAGCAGCCGAGGCCGAAGATCGCGAAGTCGACGTCTTCGAAGAACGGGCCGAGCAAGGGGGTGTCTTTAAACACAAAGTGCTTTTCAGGCAGGGTCATCGCGGTTTCGCGACCGGGCAGAGCTTGTTCTTTAGTCGGGAGCACGTTTTTGTTCACCAGAATTTCCGAGCGCAGAACCATGATCAGTCCTCTCAGTCAGGTTGGGTTGTAAATAAACAGGCCGTCAGTGTGCCCAATACCTGCCCGATACGCACTACCTTGTGGGAGCGGGCTTGCTCGCGAAGGCGTTGAGTCAGTCAGTAACCACGGCTCTGACACACCGCATTCGCGAGCAAGCCCGCTCCCACAGGTTTTTTGTCATCCACAGGTTCTGTGTCTGTCAGGCGATTGGGCCACGGGGGTAGCGTTTGAGCTTGTCGACCAGCTCATTGCCCGGGATCGGACGGTCGAACAGGTAGCCCTGGCCGACGTCGCAGCGGTGACGGCGCAGGAACGACAACTGCTCGGCGGTTTCGATGCCTTCAGCCACGACCTTGAGCTTCAGGTTGTGGGCCATGGCGATCACCGCGGAGGTGATTTCCATGTCGTCCTGGTTGTCCGGGATTTCGTGGATGAAGCTTCGATCGATCTTGATGATGTCGATGGGGAATTTTTTCAAGTAGCTGAGCGACGAGTAACCGGTGCCGAAGTCGTCCATGGCCAAGGTCAGGCCCAGGCGCTTGAGCTGGTCGAGTTGCAGGTGGGTGTCTTCGGTGGCTTCCAGCAGCAGGCCTTCGGTCAGCTCCAGCTCCAGCAAATGAGCCGGCAGGGCTTCTTCCTTGAGGATGTTGGCAATGGAGGCCACCAGGTCCGGATCGGAGAACTGCTTGGGCGACAGGTTGATCGCCACTTGCAGGTTGCCCAGGCCGGCGGCGGTCAGCGCTTTGCTCATGCGGCAGGCCTGGCGGGCGATCCATTTGCCGATCGGAATGATCAGCCCGGTTTCTTCGGCGACGCTGATGAACTGGTCCGGGCGGATCATGCCCTTTTCCGGATGGTCCCAGCGCAGCAGTGCTTCCATACCCAGCAGGCGACCGCTGCGCAGGCACAGCTTGGGCTGGTAGAACACGTCGAGTTCGTTCTGGGTCAGGGCGCGGCGCAGGTTGTTTTCGACAAACAGCTTGTAGCTGGCCTCGGCGTTCAGCGCTTCGGTGAACACTTGCACCTGGTGTTTGCCGTTGGCCTTGGCCTTGTGCAGCGCTAGCCCGGCGTTGCGCATCAGGGTTTGCGGGTCGCGCCCGTGCAGCGGCGCGCAGGCCAGGCCCACGGAGCCAGTGACGCTGATCAACTGGTTGTCGACGAACATCGGTTTGTCGAGGGTCGCCAGCAACTGGTTGGCTACTTGCTGGCCTACCGTGAGGTCGCTGTTGTCCAGCAATACGGCGAATTCGTTACTGGCGAATCGCGCCAGGCTGCCGCTCGGGATCAGGCTGTTGCGCAGGCGTCGGGCCAGGCTGATCAGCAGTTTGTCGCCGGTCTGGTGGCCGAGGCTGTCGTTGATCCGCTTGAAGTTGTCGATGTCCACCAGCAACAGGCTGATCGGCGCATCGCTGTCACGGGCGAAGCGTTCATCGAGGTTGCGGATGAACGCCGGGCGGTTGCCTAGGTTGGTCAGGTTGTCGGTGTAGGCCAGGCGCTCGATACGCTGCTGGGCAAGCTTGGTCTGGGTGATGTCTTCGTAGATGCCGATGTAGTGGGTCAGCTCGCGGTTGTCGCCGTAAACCTTGGAGATCGACAACTGGCCCCAGTAGGGTTCGAGGTTTTTCCGGCGGCTCTTGAATTCGCCCTGCCAACTGTTGCTCTTGGCCAGCGCCGAAGGCGCATCGAACAGTAGCTCGCTGAGGTTTTCCAGGGCCGGCAGTTCTGACAGGCGCTGACCGTGCACTTCTTCGGTGGAATATTGGGTGATCGCGGTGAAGCTCGGGTTGACGTATTCCACCACACCATCGCAGTTGACCAGCAAGAAGGCGTTGGCACTTTGTTCGACTGCGCGCTGGAACAGGTGCAGGGCGCTGGTGGCTGTTCGCCGATTGTGGTTGCTGATGACCTGGGCAAACTGGTCCGCCAGTTCTCCGGCGAAGGCAATTTCATCCGACTGCCAGTCGCGGGTCGCCCCGGTCTGCTCCAGGCACAAAACGCCGACCACCTGGCCATCGACGCGGATACTGGCGTCGAGCATTGCGTTGACATCGCGCGGGCGCAGGCTTTCAGCCATTTCCCGGGTACGCGGGTCGCGCATGGCGTTATGGGCGTCGATGGCACGGCCGGTGTGCAGGGCGTCGAGGTAGTCGGGGAAAACGCTGACATCGATCGGTTGCGGCAGCAGGTATTGCTGATTCGTGCGGTGATAGGCCGAGATCGGCACCAGCATCGAGCCTTCGAGGTGCCACAGGCTGGCACTGTCGATTTCGTAGATGTTGCAGGCGCTGCGGGTGATCAGCTCGGCGGCTTCGCGCAAGGAGTTGTTGCTGCT
The DNA here is from genome assembly GCF_949767755.1 of Pseudomonas sp. IT-P4. Taxonomy (NCBI): domain Bacteria; kingdom Pseudomonadati; phylum Pseudomonadota; class Gammaproteobacteria; order Pseudomonadales; family Pseudomonadaceae; genus Pseudomonas; species Pseudomonas sp. IT-P4. Next base: position 365,843 of record NZ_CATKPX010000034.1, read on the forward strand.
GTAGCGTTGTCGGGTGAGCAGCAGGATCAGGTCCTGCTGGGCACGCACCCGCTCCAGGTGCAGCAGTTGCTCCTGCTGGGCACGCTGATTGAGCTCCAGGGCGATTTGCAGGCGCGAGTTCTGGGTTTCCAGATCCAGGGCCGCTTGCAGCGGGTCATCCTCGAACAGGCCGTCGATGACCAGCAGGTAGCCGCGCAGCAGGTGTCGATTGTGTTGTTTGAAGGCTTCGCCAAGTTCAAGCAGGGTCAGGGAGCCAGCGGTGGTGTGCAGGGTGTAGCGGATCAGGTAATGCGTGCTTTCGCTCAGTTGCTGCTGGATCGCGTCGTGCAGTTGATAGCGCGCTTGCGGTTCCATCAGGCTGGCGTAGGGCGAGCCCACCAGCGCACACAGCTCAACGGCGGGGAGGCCGAACTGGCGTTCGCAATTGGGGTCGAGAAACAGCAGCGCCCAGCTGGGTTCATTAAGCCGTTCGAAACGCAGCATGCCGAGCCGCGAGGGCACAGGCAACTGCGTCACTACCTCGGCCACCATACGGCTGGCGGCATCGGGTTGGCTTTTCATGGAGGGAAACTCGCTTCGAATATGCTGAACGCGCCGGGCTCTCGCCCTCTTTACTGTTGCCTGCGGCAAGGTTGCATCATTGCGACACCGACTGACAAGAGAGATGAAGGCCAAGTGCTATAAGAATATGTCGGCAGACGACGGGTTTTCTTCAGTCGGTGGCAAAAAGTATTTCTATTCGCCGAAAAAATCGCAGTTTTGCAAGTATTGCCAATGACTGCGATCTGTTTCAGGGGCAGCGAATCGGGATGCCAATGGACTGCAAAGGCTTGCCCTCCCGGTCATGGAAATTTACCTGAATCTGCCCGGCATCGACGACCAGGTGGGCAAAATTATCCTGGCTGATCACGTTGCTGGTCAGCTCGTGTCGATAGTCGCCGGAGGCAGTGCGGGCCAAGGATTGATCGAGGACGAACGTGGAGGCCGTGGCATAGGGCAGCATTCTGCTGTTGCACAGCGGTGACGAGACGATGGTGTGGACTTCGAAGTCCGCATCCTCGCTGTGGGTCAGGCGACTGGTCAGCGAGCCGTGGACATCCCCGGAAATGAATACGACGTTCTTGATGCGGTGTGTGCGAATGGTCTCCAGCAACCGTAGCCGTTGTTCGGGGAAGCCCTGCCAGGCGTCATCGCCCAGGCGTTTGCGGTCAGGGTAGAACATGACACTGGTGACCACGAATTTGACCCGCGCCGGGCTGTGGATAAGCCAGTCGCACAAGGCCTGTTCCTGGGCTGTATCGAGAATGCGTCGGTCAGTGGCTGACAAATTGCGTCGGGTTCGACTGTCGGTAACAAACCATTCGATATCACCTTCAGTAAATCGATACCAGTATTTGTCCAGTCGTTTATTTATAAGTCCACCATCGGTTAGTGCATGGGCTGGACTATGGCTGGCCTGATACAACTCGTAGGCCCTGATTGCGTTTGCATATAAGTAGTCGTCGGACTTGCTCTTGTTGACGGGCCAGTTGTCCTCTATTTCATGGTCGTCAAGGATCATGTAAGTGGGCAGGCTGGACATTAATCCGGCGATATTTATCTGCGAAAACGCCACGCGATATTTTTGCAGGATTTCCTTGAGTTCCCGATCAGGAGCAATGATGCTCAAGTCATCGACATAGATTTGGTCACCCGTCATCACCAGCGCACTGACGGGAGGGCTGGCTTGCTCCACCAGGCGTGAAATTGAAGCGAAGATTCTGTCGCCCAAGTGGGGGGCGAATGCGATGCCGGCGGTCATGCGCAGGTATCGGCAAGAGCCGACAATGTAGGCCCTTGGCAGTCCGGCCTGGCTGGAGCGGGTGCGCAAGTGATAAACCTGCCGTGGCCACTGCAGGGGCAGTTCCTTCACCGTGTCGATGGTGTGCGCCAGGCTCGTCGGGCGGAACCACCCCGCCTGATACTCATAGTCGGTGTCGGCGGACAGGTTGTTTAGTGCAAAGACTTCGCACATGTCGTGTTCGGGTTCTAGTTTTGCAAAGTTGCCTTTTGACCAGTGAAACTCGCCTTGTCGCCTATAACGAATTCCGGCAAATACCAAGGTGTTTTTATTGTGTTCGCCGCGCAGGAAAATACGCGCGTGATTAGTGGTGGTGTGGCCAATAATCGGGCCGACAGTTGGTTTGAGCATGTTTGAGTCCATTCGGCTGCTTGCGAATTGGTTAGATGGTTGTTTCGGATGTAATAAGTAGTCTTTCAGCCAAGGCTAGTTATTTGGCCCGAAAAAATATCTGGCAGAAATGGATTCGAGTTGTGGGCGATGTCAGCCACAAATGTAGGAAGACGTTTTAAGCAATAACTTCAGGCAAAAAAAGCCCCGCCAAATTGGCGGGGTTGAGGTACGAGCGTGGCGCTCGGAAACGTGGAACGCAACTGGCCCTCCGGTGAAGGAGGGCCGGTCGGTGTTACAGGAGCATGGTGCGGATGTCGCCCAGCAGATCGCTCAGACGCTTGGTGAAGCGTGCAGCAGCGGCGCCGTTGATCACACGGTGATCGTAGGACAGCGACAGCGGCAGCATCAGTTTCGGCTGGAAGGCTTTGCCGTCCCAGACTGGCTGGATGGTTGCCTTGGAAACACCGAGGATCGCCACTTCCGGCGCGTTGACGATCGGCGTGAAGCCGGTGCCGCCAATGTGGCCGAGGCTGGAAATGGTGAAGCAGGCGCCTTGCATCTCGTCCGACGAAAGCTTCTTGGTCCGGGCTTTTTCAGCCAGGGAAGCAGCTTCGGCGGCCAGTTGCAGCAGGCTCTTCTGGTTGACGTTCTTGATGACCGGTACCAGCAGGCCATCCGGAGTGTCGACGGCGAAGCCGATGTTCACGTATTTCTTGCGGATGATCGCTTTGCCGCTTGGCGCCAGCGAGCTGTTGAAATCCGGCAGTTCCTTGAGCAGGTGCGCACAGGTCTTGAGCAGCAACGGCAGGATGGTCAGCTTGACGCCGGCCTTCTCTGCAACGGCTTTCTGGGCAACGCGGAACGCTTCGAGCTCGGTGATATCCGCCGAGTCGAATTGCGTCACGTGCGGCACGTTCAGCCAGCTGCGGTGCAGGTTGGCTGCGCCGACCTGCATCAGGCGGGTCATCGGCACTTCTTCGACTTCACCGAAGCGGCTGAAGTCCACGACCGGAATCGGCGGGATGCCCGCGCCACCGGTTGCACCGGCAGCAGCGGCCGGCGCTTCCTTGGCCTTCTGCATCATGGCCTTGACGTAAACCTGAACGTCTTCCTTCAGGATGCGACCGTGTGGACCGCTGGCGCCAACGGCACTCAGCTCGACACCGAATTCGCGGGCCAGTTGACGCACGGCAGGGCCGGCGTGAACTTTTGCACCCGGCCTGGCTGGCGCGGCGGCCGGCGCAGCAGCAGGGGCAGCGGCGGCAGGAGCAGCAGCTGGAGCAGGTGCGCTCGGAGCAGCAGCGGCAGGTGCCGGAGCTGCGGCCGGAGCGGCGCCTTTGACTTTCAGTTTCAGGATCAGGTCGCCGGTACCGACTTCGTCATCGAGCTTGATGGAAACGCTTTCCACCACGCCAGCGGCAGGCGATGGAATTTCCATGCTCGCCTTGTCGGATTCCAGGGTGATCAGCGACTGGTCGGCCACAACGGTGTCGCCGGCCTTGACCAGGACTTCGATGATCTTGGCCTTGCCCGCCGAACCGATGTCCGGAACGTGGATGTCCTGAACGCTGTCGGCAACCGGTGCAGCCGGAGCTGCTGCAGGAGCAGGCGCAGCGGCGGCAGCTGGAGCGGCAGCCTGGGCCGGAGCAGCAGCCGGTGCCGCAGCACCCGCCACTTCCAGATCCAGGATCAGGTCGCCGGTGCCGACTTCGTCGTTGAGCTTGACGCTGATGGCCTTGACCACGCCAGCGGCTGGCGACGGGATTTCCATGCTCGCCTTGTCAGACTCCAGGGTGATCAACGATTGATCAGCCGCGACGGTGTCGCCGACCTTGACCTGGATCTCGATGATCTGGGCCTTGCCCGACGAACCGATGTCCGGCACGTGCACTTGCTGAACGCTGGCGGCAGCCGGCGCAGCAGGGGCAGGCGCGGCGGCAGGTGCCGCAGCCGGTTTGGCCTCAGCCTTGGCAGCCGGTGCAGGGGCAGCCGCAGGGGCCGCTTGCGCGGCACCTTCGACTTCCAGTTCCAGCAGTTCGTCGCCTTCTTTCAGGCGATCGCCCAGCTTTACTTTCAGGCTCTTGATGATACCGGCCTTCGGCGCAGGCACTTCCATGCTCGCCTTGTCGGACTCAAGTGTCAGGATGCTCTGGTCGGCTTCGATACGGTCGCCGACCTTTACAAACAGTTCAATTACTTCACCTTCACCGCTGCCGATGTCAGGTACGCGAATGAGTTCGCTCACAGAATCTCTCCTCAGCAGTCCAGTGGGTTGCGTTTTTCCGGGTTGATACCGAACTTGGCGATGGCTTCAGCCACAACCTTAGGTTCGATGTCACCACGGTCAGCCAGTGCTTCCAGGGCTGCCAACACCACGAAATGACGGTCGACTTCGAAGAAATGACGCAGTTTCTTGCGGCTGTCGCTGCGGCCGAAACCGTCGGTGCCCAAGACTTTGAATTCCTTGGACGGTACCCACTGACGGATCTGCTCGGCGAACAGTTTCATGTAGTCGGTAGAGGCGATGACCGGACCTTTACGGCCGTTCAGGCACTCTTCGACGTAGCTCAGCTTAGGCTTCTGGCCCGGGTGCAGACGGTTGGTGCGCTCAACGGCCAGGCCGTCGCGACGCAGTTCGTTGAAGCTGGTAACGCTCCACACGTCGGCGCCGACGTTGAACTCTTCGCGCAGGATCTTCGCTGCTTCACGGACTTCACGCAGGATGGTGCCGGAGCCCATCAGCTGAACGTGGTGCGCCGCTTCGCGGTTGTCTTCTTCGAGCAGGTACATGCCTTTCTTGATGCCTTCTTCGGCACCGGCCGGCATGGCTGGCTGCTGGTACGACTCGTTCATCACGGTGATGTAGTAGAAGACGTCCTGTTGCTCTTCGGTCATCTTCTTCATGCCGTCCTGAATGATCACCGCCAGCTCGTAGCCGTAGGTTGGATCGTAGGTGCGGCAGTTCGGGATGGTCGCGGCCAGCAGGTGGCTGTGACCGTCTTCGTGTTGCAGGCCTTCACCGTTCAGGGTGGTACGGCCGGCGGTGCCGCCGATCAGGAAGCCACGGGTGCGGCTGTCGCCAGCGGCCCATGCCAGGTCGCCGATACGCTGGAAGCCGAACATCGAGTAGAAGATGTAGAACGGCAGCATCGGCTGGTTGTGGCTGGAGTACGAAGTACCGGCAGCGATGAAGGAGCTCATGGCGCCCGCTTCGTTGATGCCTTCTTCGAGGATCTGGCCCTTCTGGTCTTCCTTGTAGAACATCACCTGGTCTTTATCGACTGGCTCGTAGAGCTGGCCGACGGAGGAGTAGATGCCCAGTTGGCGGAACATGCCTTCCATACCGAAGGTACGGGCTTCGTCCGGGATGATCGGTACGATGCGCGGGCCGATTTCCTTGTCCTTGACCAGTTGCGCGAGGATCCGCACGAAGGCCATGGTGGTGGAGATTTCGCGGTCGCCCGAGCCGTCCAGGATCGCCTTGAGGGTGTCCAGTGGCGGAGTCGGGATGTTGAAGCTCTTGGCGCGACGCTGAGGTACGAAGCCGCCCAGTGCGGTACGGCGCTCGCTCAGGTAACGGGCTTCGGCGCTGCCTTCTTCCGGTTTGAAGAACGGCAGGTTTTCCAGTTCATCGTCCTTGACCGGAATGTCGAAGCGGTCGCGGAACAACTTCAGGCTTTCGACATCGACCTTCTTGGTGTTGTGCGCAGTGTTTTTCGCTTCGCCGGCACCGGTGCCATAACCCTTGATGGTCTTGGCCAGGATGACGGTCGGTTGTTCTTTGTGGTTGACCGCTTCGTGGTACGCCGCGTAGACCTTGTACGGGTCGTGGCCGCCACGGTTGAGCTTCCAGATCTCGTCGTCGGACAGGTCTTCGACCATCGCCTTGAGTTCTGGCGTGTTGAAGAAGTGTTCACGTACGAACGCGCCGTCTTTGGCTTTGTAGTTCTGGTATTCGCCGTCGATGACTTCGTCCATGCGGCGTTGCAGGATGCCGTCGACGTCCTTGGCCAGCAGTGGGTCCCAGAAACGGCCCCAGATGACTTTGGTCACGTTCCACTGGGCACCACGGAACACGCCTTCGAGTTCCTGGATGATCTTGCCGTTGCCGCGAACCGGGCCGTCGAGGCGCTGCAGGTTGCAGTTGATGACGAAGATCAGGTTGTCCAGCTTCTCGCGGCCGGCCAGGGAGATCGCGCCCAGGGATTCCGGTTCGTCGCACTCGCCGTCGCCCAGGAAGCACCAGACTTTCTGTTTGCCTGGCTGGATGAAGCCACGGTGTTCCAGGTACTTCATGAAGCGTGCCTGGTAGATCGCCTGGATCGGGCCCAGACCCATGGATACGGTCGGGAACTGCCAGAAGTCAGGCATCAGCCAAGGGTGCGGGTAGGACGACAGGCCTTGACCATCGACTTCCTGACGGAAGTTGTTCATCTGGTCTTCGGTGATGCGGCCTTCCATGAATGCGCGGGCGTAAACGCCTGGCGAGGTGTGGCCCTGGAAGTAGATCAGGTCGCCGCCGTGTTCTTCGGTCGGGGCCTGGAAGAAGTAGTTAAAGCCGATGTCATACAGGGTCGCACTGGAAGCGAAGCTGGAGATGTGACCGCCGAGGTCAGAATCCTTCAGGTTCGTACGCATTACCATGGCCATCGCGTTCCAGCGTACCAGCGAGCGAATGCGGCGTTCCATGAACAGGTCGCCAGGCATGCGTGCTTCGTGGGTTACCGGGATGGTGTTGCGGTAAGGCGTGGTGATGGCGTAAGGCAACTGCGAACCGCTGCGGGTCGCCAGTTCACCCATACGGGTCATCAGATAGTGAGCACGGTCTTCGCCTTCTTTGTCGAGAACCGATTCCAGGGCGTCCAGCCATTCCTGGGTTTCGACGGGATCGAGGTCTTGCATGGCTTGCTCCAGGGCGGAAAGGCTTCCAGAATCGGTTGCCTGAGTTTGCGACTGGCCTTGTGGGCAGACGATATAAATTCTTGGATTGCCGATAGGTTGTTCCGGCGGCGTGTAGTTTTACTACAAATCTTCCGGCATTTCAGCCCGGCTAATGTATATACGAGTAGTAAAACTACAGATGAGCGGCTTGTGGCCCCCGGCTGCGTTGTGAGAATAATCGTTAAGGTTGGTCTTTTTCCAACTACAAAAGGTAAAAGCTTGATGCTGGCTGCCAAAATTAAAGAAATTTCAGCTATTTCTAACTTTTGTTCGACACTCCCTCAGGTAGTGGGTTTTCGAAAACCACTACATGCAGTCCGTTGTACGCCGATCAAGGATAGACCATGAGCCTCCCCTCGCTTGCCGAACTGCCCGCCATTCTCCTGCCGTTTGTCACTCGCGCCGAGCAGTCGTTCCGGGCTGCTGTGGCCGCCCTGGACGATGATCACGGGCTGTCTGCCTGGACGCCGGAACGCTGGGCGCAATTTGCCCGCGTCACCGCCGCCAGCGATTTTGTGATTGAACAGTGTGTTCGTGACCCTTTGATGTTGCTGGAGCTGGTGCAGTCCGGTGAGTTGGACCGCAGCTTCGCTCCCGGTGAGTTATGCGGGCAGATCGCGGCCGCCGTAAGCGCGGCCGAGACCGACGATCTGCTTGGCCGCGTCTTGCGCCGCCAGCGTGCACGCCATCAGGTGCGGATCATCTGGCGCGACCTGACACGCCAGGCCGACTTGATCCAGACCTGCCGCGACCTTTCGGACATGGCCGATGCGAGCATCGATCAGGCCTATCAATGGTTGTACACGCGGCATTGTCAGCAGTTCGGCGTGCCGACCGGGCGACGCAGCGGCGAGCCGCAGCAGATGGTCGTTCTTGGCATGGGCAAGCTCGGTGCCGTGGAGTTGAACCTGTCGTCGGACATCGACCTGATTTTCGCCTACCCCGAGGGTGGCGAAACCGTCGGCGTCAAACGCCCGCTGGATAACCAGGAGTTCTTCATCCGTCTGGGCCAGCGGCTGATCAAGGCCCTGGACCCGATGACTGTCGACGGCTTTGTATTCCGCGTCGACATGCGCTTGCGTCCCTACGGTTCGGCGGGCGCACTGGTGCTGAGCTTCAACGCGCTCGAGCAGTATTACCAGGATCAGGGGCGCGACTGGGAGCGCTACGCGATGATCAAGTCGCGGGTGGTGGCCGGGGATCAAGTCGCCGGCGCGCAACTGCAGGAGATGCTGCGGCCATTCGTTTACCGGCGTTACCTGGACTTCTCGGCCATTGAAGCGCTGCGCACCATGAAGCAGTTGATCCAGCAGGAAGTGCGGCGCAAGGGCATGGCCGACAACATCAAGCTCGGTTCCGGCGGTATTCGCGAAGTCGAGTTCATTGCCCAGGCATTCCAGCTGATCCACGGGGGTCGCGACCTGAGCTTGCAGCAGCGCCCACTATTAAAGGTACTGGGCACGCTGGAAGGCCAGGGTTATCTGCCGCCGGCCGTGATCAGCGAGCTGCGTGAAGGCTACGAATTCCTGCGTTATACCGAACACGCGATTCAGGCGATTGCCGATCGCCAGACACAAATGTTGCCTAATGGCGAGCAGGATCAGGCGCGCATTGCCTTTATGCTCGGTTTCGCCAACTGGACGGCGTTCCACGAACAACTGATGTACTGGCGCGGCCGTATTGCCTGGCACTTCGGGCAGGTGATTGCCGATCCCGATGAAGAGCAGGGCGCCGAAAGCGAAGTGGTGGTCGGCGGTGAGTGGTTGCCGCTGTGGGAAGAGGCCCAGGACGATGAGGCTGCCTGCCGCCAACTGGAAGAGGGTGGTTTCAAAGATGCCCCAAAAGCCTTGAAAGCCTTGGCCGGCTTGCGCGGTAGCCCGCAATTGAGGGCGATGCAGCGTCTGGGGCGCGAGCGTCTCGATGCTTTTATTCCGCGGTTGCTGGCACAGGCCGTGGAACATGACAATCCGGACCTGGTACTGGAGCGGGTGCTGCCGCTGGTCGAAGCCGTGGCCCGTCGTTCCGCGTACCTGGTGCTGTTGACCGAGAACCCCAGTGCATTGCGGCGTTTGCTGACGCTGTGCGCGGCGAGCCCGTGGATCGCCGAGCAAATCACCCGCTTCCCGCTGCTGCTCGACGAATTGCTCAACGAAGGCCGGCTGTTCAAGCCGCCACTGGCGCCAGAGCTGGCGGCCGAATTACGCGAGCGCCTGACACGGATTCCCGAGGACGACCTCGAACAGCAAATGGAAGCCCTGCGCCACTTCAAGCTGGCGCACCGCTTGCGGGTGGCTGCTTCGGAAATCGCCGGCAGCCTGCCGCTGATGAAAGTCAGCGATTACCTGACCTGGCTCGCCGAGGCGATCCTGGAGCAAGTGCTGGCTCTGGCCTGGCGCCAGACCGTGGCCAAGTACGGCACGCCGCTGCGCACCGATGGCACCTTGTGCGATCCCGGCTTCATCATTGTCGGTTATGGGAAAGTCGGCGGCCTGGAGCTCGGGCATGGTTCGGACCTGGACCTGGTGTTCATCCACGACGGCGATCCGCAGGCTGAAACCGATGGCGTCAAACCCATCGATGGCGCGCAATTCTTTACCCGGCTGGGGCAGCGGATCATTCACTTGCTGACGGCGCAGACCAACTCCGGGCAGTTGTATGAAGTGGACATGCGTCTGCGGCCATCCGGTGCGTCGGGCTTGTTGGTGAGCTCCCTGGGGGCGTTTGCCCGCTATCAGGAGAATGAAGCCTGGACTTGGGAACACCAGGCGCTGGTGCGGGCGCGGGTGTTGGTGGGCAGCCAGGATGTCGGCCAGGCCTTCGAGAAAGTCCGCGCCGCGATATTGGGCAAAACCCGTGATCTACCGACCCTGCGCCAGGAGGTCAGTGAGATGCGCGCCAAGATGCGCGATAACCTGGGCAGCAAGAGCACCGCGGCCGGCACCGGGGCAAATGCCTTCGAAGCCACGGCGCCGTTCGATATCAAGCAGGACGCCGGTGGTATCGTCGATATTGAATTTATGGTGCAATACGCGGCCCTGGCGTGGTCCGAAACACACCCGCCATTGCTGCGCTGGACGGACAACATCCGCATTCTGGAAGAGCTGGAGCATGAAGGGCTGATGCCGGTCGAAGATGCCAGCCTGTTGCGTGAAGCGTATAAAGCGTACCGTTCCGCCGCCCACCGGCAGGCCTTGCAGAAGGACCCGGGGGTGATTCCGGGCGACCAGTTCGCGGACGAACGTCGGCAGGTCATGCGGATCTGGCGTGAGCTGGGGCTAAGCTGAAACGGGATATTTGATACGCCCAATATCCCCTGTGGGAGCGGGCTTGCTCGCGAAGGCGGAGTGTCAGTCAATAGTGATGTTGGATGTGACGGCCCCTTCGCGAGCAAGCCCGCTCCCACAGTAGATCTGCAGTGTCATGCGGATCGAGGTACACCAATACCCAATGTGGGAGCGAGCCTGCTCGCGATAGCGGAGTGACACTCGACAGCAATGTTGAAGGTGATGACCCATCGCAAGCCGCCGTGCTCCCGCAGAGATTCTCGAGGCGGGGAGGCGTAGGCCTCCCCGGTTCGTTTATGGAAACCACATGAAAATTCTGATCGTTGGGCCCAGTTGGGTCGGTGACATGGTGATGGCGCAGACACTTTTCCAGTGTCTGAAACAACGCCACCCGCAATGCGAAATCGACGTGCTGGCCCCCGAGTGGAGCCGGCCGATTCTTGAGCGCATGCCCGAAGTTCGCCAGGCCTTGAGCTTTCCGCTCGGTCACGGTGTCCTGGAGCTGGCAACGCGTCGGCGCATCGGCAAATCCCTGGCTGGCCAGTACGACCAGGCGATCCTGCTGCCCAATTCCCTGAAGTCGGCACTGGTGCCGTTCTTTGCCGGCATCCCGAAACGCACCGGCTGGCGTGGCGAGTTCCGCTATGGCCTGCTCAACGACGTGCGCACGCTGGACAAGGATCGTTATCCGCTGATGATCGAGCGCTTCATGGCCCTGGCTTACGAGCCTGGCGTTGAACTGCCAAAACCCTATCCGCGCCCGACACTGCAGATCGACCCGGTTACCCGCGAAGCGGCACTGGCCAAATTCGGCCTGACCCTCGACCGCCCGGTGTTGGTCCTGTGCCCTGGTGCCGAGTTCGGTGAATCCAAGCGCTGGCCGTCCGAGCATTACGCCGCGGTTGCCGAAGCGAAGATCCGCGAAGGCTGGCAAGTCTGGCTGTTCGGTTCGAAAAACGATCACGCCGTGGGCGAAGACATCCGCGCGCGGCTGATTCCCGGCCTGCGTGAAGAATCGGTCAACCTCAGCGGCGGCACCTCGCTGGCTGAAGCCATCGACCTGATGTCCTGCGCCGATGCGGTGGTGTCCAACGACTCCGGATTGATGCACGTTGCCGCCGCGCTGAACCGCCCGCTGGTCGCGGTCTACGGCTCGACGTCGCCAGGTTTCACGCCACCGCTGGCCGAGCACGTCGAAGTCGTTCGCCTGGGTATCGAATGCAGCCCATGCTTCGACCGCACTTGCCGTTTCGGCCATTACAACTGCCTGCGCCAGCTCATGCCGCAAGCGGTGAACGAAGCCCTGCAGCGGTTGCAAGGCACTCCGGTCGAGGTCAAATAGCTTGCGGGTTCTGTTGATCAAGACGTCATCGTTGGGCGACGTCATTCATGCGTTGCCGGCGTTGACCGACGCTGCACGGGCGATTCCCGGCATCAAATTCGACTGGGTGGTGGAAGAAGGCTTTGCCGAGATCCCGACCTGGCATCCAGCGGTGGACAAGGTGATTCCGGTGGCGATCCGTCGCTGGCGCAAAAACATCTGGCAGACCATCAAGAGCGGTGAGTGGAAGCGCTTCAAGCAAAGCGTTCGCGCCACGAAATATGACCTGGTGATCGACGCCCAGGGCTTGCTGAAAAGCGCCTGGCTGACCCGTTACGTCAAGGCCCCGGTGGCCGGCCTCGATAAAAGCTCGGCGCGCGAGCCCATCGCCGCGCGCTTCTACAATCGACGCCTGGCCGTTGCCCGCGGGCAGCACGCGGTGGAGCGAGTGCGTCAGTTGTTCGCCATCGCGTTGGGCTATGACTTGCCCAAAGGCCTGGGCGACTACGGCTTGAATATCGAGCGCCTGGTGGAATTGCCGCGCAAGAATCCGTACGTGGTGTTTCTGCACGGCACCACCTGGGACACCAAACACTGGCCAGAAGCCTATTGGCGCGAGCTGACCGAACGGGTCGGCTACCTTGGGGTCGGGGTGAAACTGCCTTGGGGTAATGCCGTGGAAAAGGCCCGCGCCGAGCGTATCGCTGCCGGTTTCAAACACGCCGAAGTGTTGCCCAAACTGAATCTGGCCGGTGTCGGCAAGGTACTGGCGGGCGCGCAAGCCTGCGTGGCGGTAGACACCGGCCTGGGCCATCTGGCCGCCGCGCTGGATGTGCCGACGCTGTCGCTGTTCGGCCCGACCAATCCGGGCCTGACCGGCGCCTATGGCAAGGTGCAGATTCACCTGGCCAGCGATTTCCCTTGTGCTCCGTGCCTGCAAAAGAAATGCACTTATCAACCGACGGCTGAAGATGCCCGTCAATTTGACCTGAAACGCGAGTGGCCGTTGTGCTTCACGCGTCTGAATCCCGAGCGTGTCGCCAGCCGACTGAGCACGTTGTTAATGGCTGAGGAGCTGCGCTGATGCAATTGGCATTTGTCTTGTACAAATATTTTCCCTTTGGCGGTTTGCAGCGCGACTTCATGCGAATCGCCCTGGAGTGCCAGAACCGCGGCCATCAGATTCGCGTCTACACGCTAATCTGGGAAGGCGACGTCCCTCCGGGTTTCGAAGTGCTGGTGGCGCCGGTCAAGGCGTTCTTCAACCATCGGCGCAACGAAAAGCTCAGCGAATGGATGGAAGCGGACCTGGCCGAGCGCCCGGTCGACCGCCTGATCGGCTTCAACAAGATGCCGGGCCTGGACGTCTACTATGCCGCCGACGGCTGCTTCGAAGACAAGGCGCAGAACCTGCGTAACTCGCTGTATCGCCGTTGGGGCCGCTATCGCCACTTCGCCGAATACGAGCGGGCGGTGTTCGCCAAAGAGGCGAAGACCGAAGTACTGATGATTTCCGAGGTCCAGCAGCCGCTGTTCATCAAGCATTACGACACGCCGCTGGAGCGCTTCCACCTGCTGCCACCGGGTATTGCCCAGGACCGTCGCCGACCGGCGGATGCCGATGAAATTCGCGCCGGGTTCCGTGCTGAGTTCAATCTCAAGGACGACGAACTGCTGTTGGTGCAGATCGGTTCCGGGTTCAAGACCAAGGGGGTGGACCGCAGCCTCAAGGCCCTGGCGGCATTGCCCGCTGATCTGAAGAAGCGCACCCGGCTGTTTGTAATTGGCCAGGATGACCCCAAATTATTCCAGATGCAGAGTGCGACATTGGGCTTGGGCGACAACGTCACCTTCCTCAAGGGGCGTAGCGATATCCCGCGTTTCCTGCTGGGTGCCGATCTGTTGATTCACCCGGCGTACAACGAAAATACCGGCACTGTGCTGCTCGAAGCCCTGGTGGCCGGCCTGCCGGTGCTGGTGAGCGCGGTGTGCGGTTACGCCCATTACATCGCCGAGGCCGATGCGGGCCTGGTGCTGGACGAACCGTTCGATCAGGCGCAGCTGACGCAGTACCTGACCGGCATGTTGAACGACGCTCAAGCAAGGGCGGCCTGGAGCCGCAACGGTCTGGCCTTCGCCGAAACGGCCGACCTCTACAGCATGCCGCAGCACGCGGCCGATGTGATTCTGGCGGAGCACGCTTAAATGAAGTTGATGCTGGCTGAACCGTTCAAGAGCCTCTGGGCCGGACGTGACCCGTTCGCCGAAGTCGAGGGGCTCAAGGGTGAGGTGTACCGCGAGCTGGAAGCACGCAGGACATTACGCACGGAAGTCGACGGTAACGGGTTTTTCGTGAAAATCCACCGTGGCATCGGCTGGGGCGAAATCTTCAAGAACCTGCTCACCGCCAAACTCCCTGTACTGGGTGCCGGTCAGGAGTGGCAGGCCATTCAGCGCCTGCAGGAAGTCGGCGTGCCGACCATGACCGCCGTTGCGTATGGCGAGAAGGGTAGCAACCCGGCCGACCAGCACTCGTTCATCGTGACCGAAGAGCTGGCGCCGACGGTCAGCCTGGAAGACTTCAGTATCAACTGGGTCACGCAGCCGCCCGAGCCAAAACTCAAGCGCGCGCTGATCGCCGAAGTCGCACGCATGACGGGCATGATGCACCGTGCCGGGGTCAATCACCGCGACTGCTACATCTGCCATTTCCTGCTGCACACCGACAAGCCGGTGACCTTTGATGACTTCAAGCTCTCGGTGATCGACCTGCACCGTGCCCAGACCCGCCCGGCGATCACCTCGCGCTGGCGCAACAAGGACCTGGCCGCGCTGTACTTTTCCGCGCTGGACATCGGTCTGACCCGCCGCGACAAGCTGCGCTTCCTCAAGGGCTATTTCCAGCAGCCGCTGCGCCAGATCCTGAGTGAAGAGGCGTCTTTGCTGGCCTGGCTCGACGGCAAGGCCAACAAGCTCTATGAGCGTAAACAGCGATACGGGGATGCGCTCTGATGTCGGGTTGGAAACTGGATCCGGCCTACAGCGAGCTGGCCGATGACTTTGGCAGCCTCGAGGCTGTGTTTGCGCTGCAAGGCGAGCGTTTGACCAGTGACGTGCTCTCGGAGGTCATCCGTGTCGAGCGCAATGGCGTCAACTATTACGTCAAACGGTATGTGGGTGCCGGCAAAGGCTTGCGGCGTTACCTGGGCAAGCCTCGGGTGAAGATGGAATGGCAGAACCTCAAGCGCTTCGCCAAGTGGGGCATTCCCACTGCCGAAGTAGTGGCCTGGGGGCTGGAGCGGCGCGGTGCGGCCTACGCTCGCGGCGCGATGATTACCCGGGAACTGCCGCGCACCGAAGACTTGTCGGCACTGGCCGAGCGCCGCGACCCGAAGCTGTCGGATCGCGCCTGGGTCGATACCGTCAGTCGCCAGCTGGCCCAATACACCCGGACCATGCACGACCACCGCTTCACCCATAATGATCTGAAGTGGCGCAACCTGCTGATCGACGATGAGGCTCGAGTGTTTCTGATCGACTGTCCCAACGGCGATTTCTGGCGCGGTTTCTGGCTCAAGTACCGTATTACCAAGGATCTGGCGTGCCTGGACAAGGTCGCCAAGTATCAATTGTCGGCTACCCAGCGCCTGCGCTTTTACCTGCAATACCGCAACCGGACCCGGCTCAACGCTGCGGACAAAAAACGCATCCGGCATGTGGTGAGATTTTTCGAGGGACGCGAATGACTGATTTTCTGGCCGCTGAGGACCGTGCGCTGCTTGAGCGCCATGGCCTCGGCACGTTCGAGGCGCTCTGGGCCAAGCAGCTCGATGCGGTGGACGAACCCAACACCGGTCGCGGTGGCTGGAGCAGTGTGTTTCGGCTGGATCTGGAAGGTCATGGTTTTTACCTCAAGCGTCAAAGCAACTACCTGACCCGCACCTTGCGCGCACCGTTCGGCGAGCCGAGTTTCGCTCGCGAGTTTCGCAACATCTCCCGTTACCGGAAGATGGGCATTCCGGCGCTGGACGCGGTGTTTTACGGGGAGCGCAAGGTCAATGGCGAAGTCCGCGCGATCCTGATGACCCGCGCCCTGGACGGTTGGGACGACCTCGACTCGCTGTTGCAGCGCTGGGCTCAATTGAGCCCTGAGCAGCACTCGGAAATCCTCAAGGCCAGTGGCGAACTGGCCCGGCAGCTGCACGCCGCACGCCAGGTGCATGGGTGCTTTTATCCCAAGCACATTTTCATGCGCGCCACCGGCAACGGCTATCAGGCTCAATTGATTGACTTGGAAAAGACCCGGCCGCTGCTGTACGGGCAGCGTGACCGAATCAAGGATCTGGAACCGCTGACGCGTCGCGCGCCCGAGTGGGGCGAGTCGCAACTGCGGCAATTGCTGGCCGCCTATCTGGATCAGCCGCAGGACAGCTCGCTGATCGACAGCTGGCTGCAGCGGTTGACCGCGCGGCGCAGCCAGAAGAGGCCACGCTGATGCGATTGTCCGAACTGAAGTCTGCCGGCCGTACCCCAGGCTTGCCGCTGAGCGTTTCGCTGGCCGACGCCGCCGGCCCCGCCGAGTTGCAATTGCTGAGCCTGTTGCGGGTGTTGCCGGGGCAGCGTTATGTCGGTGCCGGCGTCTGGCGTGGCCGGCCGGTGCTGGCCAAATTGCTGGTCGGCAGCAAGGCTGCACGGCATTTTCAGCGTGAACTGGACGGCGTGCGCCTACTGTCTGCCCAGGGGCTGACCACGCCGCAGTTGTTGGCCGATGGCCTGAAGGACGGCGAGGGTGGCTGGCTGCTGTTTGATTTCCTTGAGCATGCCGAAAGCCTGGGCGACACCTGGAAGCAGGTTGAGCAGCAGCCCGTACTGTCCGATGGGCAAGGCGCGGTGCTGGCCGAGGCGTTGGGCGCGATCGGTCAGATGCATCGCAAGGGGCTGTGGCAAGAAGACCTGCATCTGGACAACCTGCTGCGCCAGGGTGGGCGCCTGTACCTGATCGATGGCGCGGGCATCTGCTGCGAGACGCCTGGCCAGCCGCTGTCCCGGCAGAAGGTCCTGGAAAACCTCGGGGTGTTCTTCGCCCAGTTGCCGAAGTCGATCGAACCCTTCATTGAAGAGTTGCTGGTGTATTACCTGCTCAGCAACGGCGAACACGCCCTGCCCATGGAAGCATTGCAAAAGCAGATCGACAAGGTCCGCAGTTGGCGCCTCAAGGACTTCCTGATCAAGGTTGGCCGCGAGTGCACGTTGTTCAGCGTACAGCGCGGGGCCTTCGGATTGCGGGCGATTCGCCGAGAGGAAGTGCCGTCGATGGTGCCAGTGCTGGAGCAGGCCGATGCCTTGCTCGATCAGGGGCATCTGTACAAGACCGGCGGTGCGGCGAGTGTCGGCAAGGTCGAGGTGGATGGCCGCACGCTGGTGATCAAGCGCTACAACATCAAGGGTTTTGCTCACTGGCTCAAGCGTTTCTGGCGCCCGAGCCGGGCCTGGCATTCCTGGCGCGAAGGCAACCGCCTGGCATTCCTCGGGATTGCCACGCCCAAGCCGCTGGCGTTGCTGGAAAAGCGTTTCATGTGGCTGCGCAGCCGGGCTTACCTGATCACCGAGTACCTGCCGGGGCCGGACATCATCGAGCGTTTTGCGCCGTATGTGGAACGTGGCGATGCACCGGAAGCCGAACTGGCGGCACTGGATCATCTGTTCGCCGAATTGATTCGCCTGCGCATCAGCCATGGCGACTTCAAGGGGCATAATCTGTTCTGGCAGCAGGATCGCTGGGCGTTGATCGACCTCGACTCGATGTGCCAGCACGGCTCCCTCGGCAGCTTCGCCCCGGCGTATGCCAGGGATCGCGCGCGGTTCATGCGCAATTGGCCTGAAGGTAGTGCCCTTTACCAGGTCATCGATCAGCGTCTTCCCAAGGACATCTCAGGCGCGACCTGAATCGGACCTTCGGTCCTTTCGCGAGCAAGTCGGATCGCCGCACCGCCGCTCCCACATTGGCTCTCCAGCGAACACAATATTTGTGCGCGACATGGATCAAGTGTGGGAGCGGGCTTGCTCCGGGCGGCGTTCCGACGAAGGGGCCGGAACTACCAGCCGAGAAAGCAGACAGGTTCTTGTGAATCGTCCTACGCGATCTTGGGAAGTCATGAACTGTGGCCAAAATTGCCCCGATGCTAGTTTGCCCGACGTTCTCGGAGGGCAGGCAGTGACGATCAAAATGGCAGTTTCAGCGGGTGTTTTATCAGTGTCGCTAACGGGCTGCGGGACCGCCGCCACCGTCCTGCTGGATGAAGCCCAGGCCGCGCAGGGGCTGCGCCGGCAAAAGACCTATTGCCAATCCATTCCCCGGGTCTACAGCGGCCTGGCCTACGACTTCTGTGTATTGAATGCGCCGCCAGACCCTACGGGCATCCTTGTACCGCTCGTATTGGTGGACCTGGCCGTGTCCGGCGCGCTGGACACCGTTGTCTTGCCGTACACGATTTACCGGCAAAGCGTGGACGGCAATATTTCCATCTATTGGCGACCTGCACGCGGATAAAAAGAAGCCGCGAGGCCCCGGCCGTAGTTGCATGCCGCTTGCGGCTAGAGGTTTGCCGTCGCTTTTACGCTATAATCCCGCCCTTTAGCTGTCTCTCGCCCCTTGCGAGGGCACATTAATTTTTGAGGCGCTTGCGCCTGCATGCAGACTAAAGAGGCTAGACCCCTGTGGCATTGACGATTCTTGGCCTGTCCGGCGCCCTTAGCCATGATCCTTCCGCAGCCCTGTATATCGACGGCAAGCTGGTCGCGGCGGCTGAAGAGGAGCGCTTCGTTCGCGATAAACATGCAAAGAACCGCATGCCCTACGAATCGGCGAAATTCTGCCTGGAACAGGCCGGCATCAAGCCGTCCGACGTTGACGTGGTCGCGATTCCATTCGCCCCGATCAGCCTGTTCGGCAAGGCCCGCTGGCAGTACGCCAAGCGTTACTGGTACGCCCCGGACCGCGCCCTCGACGCGATCCTGATGGGTAACCGTCGCTACAAGCGCTATCGCAACAAGATCGTCTGGTGCCTGGAGCAATTGGGTTTTGATCCGAAGAAGATCAAGATCGAGCCGGTCGAACACCACCTGGCCCACGCCTCCAGCGCTTATCACTGCTCCGGTTTCAAAGAGAAAACCGCGATCCTGGGTATCGACGGCAAGGGCGAGTACGCGACGACCTTCTTCGGTTATGGCGAAAACGGCAAGATCCACAAGATCAAGGAATTCTTCGATCCGGACTCCCTCGGCGGCCTGTATGGCGCGATCACCGAGTTCCTCGGTTTCGATATGCTCGACGGTGAGTTCAAGGTCATGGGCATGGCGCCGTACGGCGACGCCAGCAAATACGATTTTTCGCGCCTGGCTTCGTTCGAAAATGGCGAACTGGTGATCAACACCGACTACGCCAACGTCATCGGCCTGCGTCGCTACAAAGAGAAGGGCAAGGGTTACTACTTCTCGCCGAAGCTGATCGAGTGGCTGGGTCCCAAGCGTGAAGGCGACATCGCCGACGAACCGTACATCCACTACGCCGCCAGCATTCAAGCGCTGTTCGAAAAAATTGCGCTGCAGATGATCGACCATTACCTGGGCGACGTGCTCAAGGAAACCGGCAAGCTGGCCTACGCTGGCGGCTGTGCGTTGAACGTCAAGCTGAACCAGAAAATCATCGCCCGCGACGACGTCAAAGAGCTGTTCGTACAGCCTGCATCCGGCGATGCCGGCACAGCAGTCGGTGCCGCGGCCTATGTGTCCCACGCCCGTGGCGTGCCGGTCGAGAAGATGGAACACGTCTACCTCGGCCCGTCGTACAGCAACGAGGACGTGATTGCCGCATGCGCCCGTCATGAGAACAAGCCGACCTGGCGCAAGCTCGACAACATGCCCGAGCAGATCGCCAAAATCATGGTCGATGGCAACCCGGTGGCCTGGTTCCAGGGCCGCATGGAGTTTGGTCCGCGCGCCTTGGGCGGTCGTTCGATCATCGGTTGCCCGAGCATTGCGGGCGTGGCTGACCGCATCAACCACCAGATCAAGTTCCGCGAGCGCTGGAGGCCTTTCTGCCCGTCGATGCTCGACACCGTGGCGCCACAGATGATCAAGATCGATCACCCGGCCCCGTTCATGACCTTCACCTTCGAAGTGGCTGAAGAGTGGAAGACCCGCGTGCCGGAAGTTGTCCACGAAGACGGTACCTCCCGCGCCCAGGTGCTCAAGCGCGAATACAACCCGCGCTACTACGACATGATGAAAGCGCTGGAAGTGCTGACCGGCAACGGTGTGTCGCTGAACACCTCGCTCAACCGTCGCGGCGAACCGATGATCTGCTCGCCGACTGACGCCCTGAACATGTTCTTCGGTTCGGATCTACAGTATCTGATCATGGAAGACATCCTGGTGGTCAAAGAGGGCGCGAACGCCTATGACACGTTCGGCTGAACGCCATGTGCTGCAGTTCTGCCACGGCTATGACGGGCCGTTCCTGGACTGCGCACGGCAGTACGCCAGCCTGTTCGCGGGGACCGGTTATCGAGTGACCACGGTGTTTCTCACCGGGGTTGCCGATGCCGAAGTCGCCGCGGGCTGCGCCTCCGACGAAGTGCTGTTCATGGAGTACAGCTCCAAGGCCATTCGTGGCCTCAAGCTGGGTGCCATCGGCGATCTGCGCAAGATCGCCGCATCACGCAACTTCAGTTTCTGCATCGCCCACCGCTTCAAGCCGATCTATATCGCCTTGCTCGGCACGTCGTTGCCGGTGATTGGCGTGCACCACGCTTTTGACGATTACAAACGTGGCAGCCGCAAACTGTTCGCGCATATTTTCCGCAAGCGTTTGAGTCTGCTCGGTGTGTCCGACGCCGTGCGCGACGACATGCGCCAATGCCTGCCGAAGTGGCCAGCCTCGCGGATTCAGACCTTGTACAACCGTATCGATGTGGACGCCTTGCAGGCGACCCAGGTGTCGGCTCGCGAGGCCCGGGAAACCCTCGGTTTGTCGGCGGATGCGTGGATCGTCGGCAACGTCGGACGGCTGCATCCGGACAAGGACCAGGCCACGCTGCTGCAGGGATTCGCCGAGGCATTGCCGGGGTTGCCCGCCAACAGCCAGCTGGTGATTCTCGGCAAAGGGCGCCTGGAGGAGGACCTCAAGGACCAGGCCCGGGAACTGGGTATCGGTGACCGGGTTCTGTTCCTCGGTCAGGTGCCGGACGCGCGTAACTACTTCCGGGCCTTCGATGTGTTCGCCCTGAGTTCCGATCACGAACCGTTCGGCATGGTGCTGCTGGAGGCCATGGCCGCTGGCGTTCCTTTGCTCGCCACGGCGTGCGGCGGAGCGAAAGAGGTGGTCGAAGGCGTAGGCATCCTGTTCCCGTTGGGCGATGCCGGGCGTCTGGCCCAAGGGCTGCAACATCTGCACGGTATGGATGATCAGCAGCGTCGGCAGTGTGCCGGGTTGATGCTCGAGCGCTTGCGCGAACGCTTCTCCGATCGCGCAGTGCGCGATGCTTTCTGGCACTTGCCGCACGTTACCGAACTGGCACAGAGGGGCTGATGCTCAACCGATTTCAAGGCTGGCGCGAGCGTGGCTGGGCGGTAGTCGACGCCTCGACTTACGCCGAAACCTGGCAGCGTTATGGCGGCAGCGTCGCGACTCATCCCATGGTGGTCGAGCGGCTGGCGCAACTGGCTGACATTCCGGTGCGTTACCTGGCCTGGGTGCAGGGCGACGATGTCAAGGCGGCGATCCCGACCTGGGGTCGCGACCTGGCCTTGTCCAAGGACGTGCTCAAGCGTCGCGGCAAGAAGGGTCTGTTCGACCTCGGCAACGCCGAGATCATCCTGCCGGCCGCCGCCGATACCCAGGCGCCTTTGCGTCATCGCGCGCGGTATCTGTCGGCGCTGAACGAAGGCCGTTTCACTGGCATCAAGTTGCAAGCCGAACAACTGGCCATGGCCCGCACGCCCGAAGAGCTGTCGAAAAAATTTCGCTATAACCAGCGCCGCGAATTGCGCTTGCTGGAAGAGGCCGGTGGCGTGGTGCGGCCGGTGTCCGAATTTTCCAGTGCTGAGTTGGCGGCGATTTACTGCGACTTGTTCCAGCGCCGCTGGGGTTTCCCGGCGACGGGTGCCGAGCGCATGGCCGAGGTCATCGAGTTGCTGCGCGAGTTGCTGATCGGCTCGGTGATTTTCCTCAACGATGCGCCAATTGCGATTCAACTGGTGTACCGCGTCGAAACCCCGCAGTGGATCAGCGTCGAGTACATCAACGGCGGGGTCGATCCCGAGACTCGCGAGTTCAGCCCCGGCAGTGTGTTGAGTTTCCTCAATACCCAAAGCGCCTGGGAACATGCCCGGGCCCAGGACAAGCCGTTGCGCTTTTCCTTCGGTCGCGCCGACCGTGAATACAAGGATCGCTGGTGCAACCCCGTGCCGGTGTTCACCGTATGAGCCAAGCCATGAGTCGCAAACAGCAACTGCTCAAGCGCCATCGGCGCAATAAACGTATCGGCCTGCTGATTGCGCTGGTGCTGTTGATCGTCATTGGCGTGCTGGTGGCCTGGTGGTTGCCGCTGGTGCTGGCGGTTCTGGGCTGGATTGCCCACGAAGCCTGGTTTGCCGACCATCTGTTCTACTCACCGAAAGACGATTATCAGTACAGCTTTCCCCCCTACACGCCCCAGCCCAAGGTGCACCTCAACGGTGAACATTTGCGGCTGGACGAGGGCGTGATGCTGGTCGACGACGCGACGCTGGTGCTGGCCCTGCGGGTAAAAAGCACCTGGCTGGGTCGTTTTTTCGATCCGCTGGTCGAGTTGGCGGGGGGTGAAAACCCTGACCGGCAAACCTTCGAACGGGGCGTAAACGGCCTGCGTTACCTCAATCTCAGCGGTCAGGCTCAGGCGCTGTCCCGTGGTGACCTGCGCTTGCGCGGGCGTTTCTGCCGCGTGTTCGGTGAGCCTGTGCTCTGGGCGCTGGAGCACCCGGATTACCGGCGCCAGCGGGTTATGGTCATCGCGCCCCACGCCGATGACGCCGAACTGGCGGCCTACGGTTTGTACAGCCAGGCCGACGAAACCTGGATCGTCACACTGACAGCGGGTGAAATCGAAGCCGAACACTACCGGCAGATGGGACTGAACAAGGTCGATGCGGCCCGCTTGAAAGGCCGTCTGCGCACCTGGGACAGCATCGCCGTGCCACGTTGGGCCGGTGTGCCCGAGGCCCGCTGCGTACAACTGGGTTATTTCTGTCTGCAACTGGCGAGCATGCAGGCCGCGCCTGCGGTGGCGGCAGGGTCGCGGGAAGCGGACCTGAGCGATACCCGGCTGTTCCGTCAGTTGAATCCTTTCACGCTGCCCGGCGATGCCGATGGCGCGCCGACCTGGAACAATCTGCTGGCGGATCTGCGTGAGTTGCTGCTGCGGGCCCGCCCCGAGGTCATCGTTTTGCCGCATCCGACCCTCGATCCGCATCCCGATCATATCTGCGCCCAGGCTGCAGTCCTCGAAGCCTTGCAAGGCCTGGACTGGCAGCCGTCCACGCTATTGGGTTATGCCAACCACCTGCACGACAACGACCGCTGGCCGATGGGCGATACCGGTGATGGCATCGCCTTGCCGCCTGCTTTCGATCCGGCCCAACCGATGCAGCCTTATTGCCTGCCCTTGCCGCTGGAGCAACAACGCGACAAGGCCATGGCGTTGGGCATGATGCACGACCTGCAGCCGGCGATGCCGTTCAAGCGTCGCTTGCGTCGGTTGATACAACGTTTGTTGGCCGGCCGGTTGCCGCCCACTTATGGCGAGAACGAATTCTTTCGCAAGGCCGTCCGGCGCCACGAGCTTTTGTGGTCCGTCAAGCACACACCAGGCAACGTTTCTCAGCGGGGAGAGTTATGAGTCAGCGGTCAAAGGTCCTGCAACTGCAGCCTGACTACAACGTCAAAGCCCATGATTTCGCCGACCTCGCGGAGCAAATCGTCAAGGCCCTGCCCAGCGATCGCTATGAGGTGACGGCTGCGTTTCTGCGCGGCAAGCCCGGGCCGGGCGAAGCGGTGAGCCGGGCTGATCGTTCGGTGTACTTCGAATTTTCCGACAAATCCCTCAAGGGCATGCGCCTGCGGGCCATGTGGCAGCTGTACAAGTTCTGCCGCCGGGAAAAATTCGATGTGGTGATCTGCAACCGCTTCAAGCCGGTGAACATGATGCTGGCGCTCAACCGCTGGTTGAAAGTGCCGTTGTGCATCGGCATTTCCCACGGCTTTGGCGAGTACGACCGTTTTTACCGGCGCCGCCAGACCCAGCGCCTGATCGATCGTCACTGGCGCTTCGTCGGCGTGTCGCCTGCGGTGAAACAGTATCTTCTGGACTGTGACTGCGGCTTCACCGACCAGAATACCTACGCCATCACCAATGCCATCGACATCGAGCAAGCCGAAGGCCTGCAACACAGCCGTGAAAAGGCCCGTGAAATGTTGGGCATCGATCCGTCGGTGCGGCTGATCGGTGCGTTGGGGCGACTGGTGCCGGTCAAGGGGCATGTCTATTTGCTGCAGGCCTTTGCCGCACTCAAGGACAAATACCCCAATACCCAGCTGGCGATCATCGGCGCCGGCCGCGAAGAGTCGCGCCTGGCCGCGGAAATCGACCGCCTCGGCCTAAGTGGCCGCGCCCATTTGCTGGGGTTCAAGGAAATTGCCCTGCAGTACATCCGCGCTTTCGATATCTGGACCATGCCTTCTTTGGCCGAAGGCCTCGGGCTGGCGCTGCTTGAAGGCATGAGTGGGCATTTGCCGGTGATTGCCTCGAACGTGCCGGCCATGTTGCCGCTCATCGAGGGGGCCGGTGGTCTGGCGATTACGCCGAAGGATGTGCCGACGTTGCAGGCGGCGCTGGACACTTACCTTGGCCTTTCGGATGACGAGCTCAAGGCCAAGGGCGAGCAGGCTTTTCGTTATTTGCAACAACACCATGACATCGAGGAGTTCCGTCGCGAATACCTCAACCTGATCGACTCCGGCCTGGAACAGGCCCGCAAGGAACAGCCATGAACGACGCGCAACCCATCGTCACGGTCATTATCGCGTCGTACAACCACGCCCCTTACATCGAGGAAAGCATTCTCAGCGTCCTCAACCAGACCTACCGGAACATCGAGTTGCTGGTGGTCGACGATGGCTCGAAGGATGACAGCGTCGAGCGGATCAAGGCGTTGCAGGCTGTTCATGGTTTCGACTTCCGGGTTCAGGAAAACCAGGGGCTGACCAATACCCTCAACGGTGCGATTGCCCGGGCAAAGGGCAGCCTGATCGTGCCGTTCGGTTCGGATGACATCATGCTGCCGGAGCGAATCGCCACCCAGGTCGCGCATATGGACGGCAAGCCAGAGGTCGGCATTTGCGCCGGTAATATCGAACTGATCGATGCCGACGGCAATCTTTACCCCGAGAAGCGCCAGCGCCGGGATGTGCCGTTCCGTCGCCTGGACTTCGATGACATGTTCCTGGAGCGCAAGCCCTATCCTCCGGCACCCACCCTGATGATCCGTCGCGAAGCGCTGGACAAGGTGGGCGGTTTCGACCCGACCATTCGCCTGGAAGACTTGCTGATCGAGTTGAAGGTGACCCATGCCGGCTACTTCATCGATGGTCTGAATGTGTTGATGGCGCGCTATCGCAAGCATGCCACCAACTCCTACAAGAACCACCGCTTCATGATCGACAGCATCCTGCGCACCTACGCGCTCTTCAGCGATCACCCGCTGTATGACGAGGTGCGCTACAAGTTTCTCAATTCCATGTTCCTCAAGACCGCCAACCGTGATCGCAAGCTGGCGCGGGAGTTGCTGGCGCAGATTCCGTTCAAGGCCTGGAACAAGAAAACCTGGCGTGGGTTGGGCCGTATGTATTTCTCACGGGTGGAGAAAGACTGAGCCGAAGGCTGGATTCAAGGGGGCGTGATATGCCGCGACCATTGCTCAACGTTGTTGAGCCGTTTCCTCGGGAAGTTCTTTCCCCGGTTTCCTGTTCTGGCGCAACCAGTGCAGGGTTTTCTTGCCGGCATTGATGCCGGGCTTTTCGATGTACAGGTAAGTCAGGCTGCCGATGATGATCAGCAGGCAACTGCACGCGGCCATCAACGGCAGGAAGACCCAGGCTTGCCGGGCGTCAAGGTGCAATATCGGCGGTAGTCGCTGCACCAGTACCCAGAGCACGAAGCCGTGCAGCAAATACGTGCTGTAGCTGATTTCCCCCAGCCAGCGGATGCTGCGTGGTCTCAGGGCGCCGAACAAGGTGTTGCCGGAGGCCACGATCACAAAGAACAGTGAAAGCAGCAACAACGCTCCCAGGTTGAATGCCCGGTTGAATGCTGTAAAGGCGATCGCCAAGGCGAGCAGGGCGATGATGCCCGCCAGCGGAGACAGGCTCCAGGCGACCCATTGTGGACGGCGAATCCAGTACGCCGCAGCGATGCCTCCGAGGAAGCTGGCCAGGAAGTGCTTTTTGAGCGAGTGTTCCCAGCCGACCACCTGGTACAGGGTGTAAATGCCGATCAGGCACAGCACTGTCTGCATCCAGCCGCCGCGATAGATGAACACCATGGCGGCCAGTGGCAGGGCCAGGTAGAAAAACACCTCGTACCCCAGCGTCCAGGTGACGTTGGAGATCAGCATGCCGGTCTGCTGGTACTGGTTGACGTCTGGCCGGTCGAAGATCAGCCAGGCCAGGGTCTGGCCAATGAGTTGGGTGCCGGAGTCCTTGAGTTCCCAGTCCTGCAAATAGAACACACAGACAAACACGGTCAACATCAGCGGCAGGTAGAGCGGGTAGAGGCGAAACAGTCGGGATACCGCAAATGCCAGCCAGTCGTGTTGCCTCCCGTGGGTGAGCAGGCGGTCCCAGAACAGAAAGCCGGTGATCATGAAAAAGAGGGCGACGCTGCCCTGGCCGAGCTGCGAGTAGAAGTTGCTCGGCGGAAAATCGATCACACCGGTTTGCAGAAAAATCCAGGTAATGATCGAGTGATGGACAAACACGCCGAAGGCCAGATACCCGCGTAAGCCGTCGATGCCGGCAAAGCGGCTTTCGCCGGAGTGCTCCAGCTGTCGGGTGAATCTCGGCACGCTACGCAACAATAGCGCAGCGGTCGCGATGGCGAGCAGGTAAGCCGTCATCGCGATCAGCGGGTTGGTTTCTATCATCAGTGAGCCTGGGCTGGAGGACTCCCGGCCAGCACGTGCCTGTGCAAATTATCCACGTCGGCTTTCGAAGCCGTCGCGGCGTATCCCAGCAGCAGCGCTTCGAAGTGATCCTCGAACAACCAATGCCGATCTGATGCGTAGCGCTGCATGTGGCGCAGATTACGCCGACGAAGGGAAGGGCTCAATGCCGAGGGGTAAATTCGCAGGTCGGCCAGGTCGATCAGGCCGAACTCGCCGTCCTCCAGCACCAGCACATTGCCCAAGTGCAGGGAGCGGAAGTAGACCCCCTGCTGGTGCAGTTGAGCCATGAATTTACCGAAGCGCTCCACCAGTGCCTGGCGCACCGCCGGGGCGGTGATGCCTTGCAGGATCTGGCGCAGCGTGTTGCCCGGCAACGGGGAGTAATGCACAGCGGTGCTGCCGTCTTCGAACCGGTAAAGATCGAGGATGTGCGGTGTCGGAATGCCCATGCTGCGCAGTTGCACGCTATTGACGGCAAAACGGTCGGAGTAGGGCGTGAAACTACCCGAGGTATACCAGCGGCGGCGGCGGAACAGCTTGAGAAAACTGCCATCACTCAGGCGCAGGACCTTGGGGCCAAGACCATCCTCTTCGATGATCCGGGCATCGGCAGTCAGCTGTTGCAGGGTGCCTGGTGTCGCGGTCCTGATTGGCATGTCCAGCAGGCGCCGGGCCCGTTGATTGATGCTCAATGCGGCAATCAGCGCCAAGGGGATCCACAGCAGGAACCAGTGCTCCTTGGGGCGAGAGATGATCCCGCCACCTTCAGTCAGGCCCGCGCCGATACCGAAGGCCAGCCAGGCTGAGGCAATGATAAACAGCGGTTGCACGCGATGGCGCCGGCTGCTGATGAAGCCCCATGCGAGAAAGAACAGCCATGGCAGCAGGCCGATAATGCCGACGTAGTAGAGCACGCCCAAGACAAAGCTATGGGGCTCCTGAAGGTTGTAGCCTACGCCGGGGTCCAGTCTCAGTACGGCGTTGTAGCCGTGCCCGATCCATGGGTGCTCGGCGATCCGGTCCAGGGTCAATTGCCAGAGCTCGATGCGGAAGGAACTGCCTCTTTCGAAGATTTTGTCCGCAAATAACGCGAAAGTCGCAGTACCGGCGAAGAACATGGCGCCAAGCATGAAGACCGAGCGTCGATTCCAGCAGATGAAACACAGCCATAGCGCAGCCAGCGTCAGTGCAACCAGTGGGGTCCTGGAGCCGGTGGCCAGCACTGCGGCGAACATGATCGCCATCGCCGGTACGCTCAGCCAAAGTATCTGGCGTCGCTTGCAGGTCATGCTCAGGCTGAGCCAGTAGGTGCAAAAAAAGCCGAAAACGTGGGAGCTGAGCAGTGGGTTGTCGAAAGCGCCTACACCGATCAGGCGCATTTCCGGTTGATAGATCTGGTCGAACCTGTACAGGTTGTAGGCAGAAATGACCAGTGCCACCGTCGCGGCGCAGAACAGCAGGGGCTGGATGATTTCGCTGCGAAAGCGCACCAGCAGGTAGCAGCCAACAAACAGCAACAAGGTGTGCAATGGCGGTTTGAACTGGCCAAAGTCGATGTCGTCGTCTGGCCTCCAGCACAGGCTGAGCAGTGCCCACGCCATAAACAGCAGGACTGCAATGACGATCGGTTCGCGCAGCAACTCTTTGCCGAGCCGCGGCCGCAGGCACAGCGCAAACAGTGCTGGAATGCTGAACAGGCCATAGTAAAGCTTGTGATGCACACTGCGTCCCGGCAGGAAAAACAGCGCACAAAGCAGCAATAAATAACCGAGCGGAAGGATCCACAAACAAATGAAGTCGAAGATTCTGTTGGACGTGCTGTTCAAAGCGTTTAATTGCATGCTGGGTAACTTATTCCTGAATTGAGCGACCATACCAAGGCAGGGACATCTGGTGGCTATTTGACGCGCCACAATACACAGACTGTATGCGATTGCCAGAACCCTGGGGAAGCTGTGGTAAAGTCAGCGTCCTTTTCATCGACATTCGCGTGATATGACCGATTCCAGTCTCTGCGCAAGCCCATCGAGCTTGAAAATCTACTTCCGCCTGCTCGGCTATGTCCGGCCGTATATCAGCCTGTTCCTGATCAGCATCGTCGGTTTTCTGATTTTCGCTTCGACGCAGCCAATGCTGGGCTACATCCTGAAGTACTTCGTCGACGGTCTATCCAATCCTGAAGCGGTGCTGTTTCCAACCGTGCCCTACCTGCGGGATCTGCAACTGCTACAGGCGGTGCCGTTGTTGATCATCCTGATCGCCGCGTGGCAGGGGTTGGGATCGTACCTGGGCAACTATTTCCTGGCCAAGGTTTCCCTGGGCCTGGTCCATGACTTGCGGGTCCAGTTGTTCAACAACCTGCTGGTGTTGCCAAACCGGTATTTCGACAAGCATAACTCGGGGCACCTGATTTCCCGTATCACCTTCAACGTGACCATGGTCACGGGGGCGGCAACAGATGCGATCAAGGTCGTAATCCGTGAAGGCATGACGGTGATCTTCCTGTTTGCCTCGCTGTTGTACATGAACTGGCGCCTGACGCTGGTCATGGTCGCCATCCTGCCGCTGATCGCCCTCATGGTGCGCACGGCCAGCAAGAAATTCCGCAAGCAGAGCAAGAAAATCCAGCTGGCCATGGGGGACGTGACGCATGTGGCGTCCGAAACGATCCAGGGCTATCGCGTGGTGCGCAGCTTTGGCGGTGAAAAGTACGAAGAGAAACGCTTCTTCGATGCCAGCCAGGGCAACACCGACAAGCAATTGCGCATGACCCGCACCGGCGCCATCTACACGCCGTTGCTGCAACTGGTGATCTACACCGCCATGGCCGTGCTGATGTTCCTGGTGCTGTTCCTGCGGGGCGATGCGTCCGCTGGCGACATGGTGGCCTACATCACCCTTGCTGGCCTGCTGCCCAAGCCGATTCGCCAGCTGTCCGAAGTCAGCTCGACCATCCAGAAGGGCGTGGCCGGTGCCGAAAGTATCTTCGAGCAACTGGATGTCGAGCCTGAAGTCGATACCGGCACCGTCGAGCGTGATGTCGTCAGCGGTCGCCTGGACGTGCGCAACCTCAGCTTTACCTACCCTGATACCGAGCGTCAGGTGCTCAATGACATCAGTTTCTCTGTCGAGCCCGGGCAAATGGTGGCGCTGGTGGGGCGTTCGGGCAGCGGCAAGTCGACCCTGGCCAATCTGATTCCGCGTTTCTATCACCACGACAAGGGCGAAATCCTCATCGATGGCGTCGAAGTGGAACAGTACAAGCTGTTGAACCTGCGTCGGCATATCGCCCAGGTGACTCAGCACGTGACCCTGTTCAGCGACACGGTGGCCAACAACATCGCTTATGGCGACCTGGCTGGCGCACCCCGTGAAGACATCGAGAAAGCGGCCAAGGATGCCTACGCGATGGACTTCATTGCCCAATTGCCCGAAGGCCTGGACACCCAGGTCGGGGAAAACGGCGTGCTGCTGTCCGGTGGCCAGCGCCAGCGCCTGGCGATTGCCCGGGCACTGTTGAAGAATGCTCCGCTGCTGATTCTCGATGAGGCGACTTCGGCACTCGATACCGAGTCCGAGCGGCATATTCAGGCAGCCCTGGATCATGTCATGAAAGGTCGCACCACGCTGGTGATCGCTCACCGCCTGTCGACCATCGAGAAGGCCGACCTGATCCTGGTCATGGATCAGGGGAAAATCGTCGAGCGCGGCACCCATGAACAACTGCTGGCGCAAAACGGCTACTACTCGCGCCTCAACGCGATGGGCCTCGACGCCCCGGCCGAAGATATCGCCTGACCCCGAAAGGGCGAGCCTGGCTCGCCCTTTCGCACTCCTGGCGTGCAACGCGTCCGGTGATTTGTATCCAGACCATTACGCTTCTTGACCAAGCCGGAATAAATCTCGGCAACGTGCTGTCGTCTGGCGGATTTTTTTGCTCAAAAAATGAGCAATAAACCCAGGCGAATCATCCGGTTGCAGCCACCGCACTAGCCGACACCAACCCTGTGTTAATATCGCGCCCCTGTTCATTCTGTATGTGGGTTGCACCATGAAGTTGTCCATGCCGCGATTCGATCAAGCCCCTGTCTTGGTAGTCGGCGATGTCATGCTCGACCGTTACTGGCATGGTGGTACCTCACGGATTTCTCCTGAGGCGCCGGTGCCGGTGGTCAAGGTCGATCACATCGAAGACCGCCCGGGCGGTGCTGCCAACGTTGCCTTGAACATTGCCGCCCTGGGCGCTCCGGCCTCGCTGGTCGGTGTAACCGGCGACGATGAAGCCGCCAACAGCCTGGTCAACAGCCTCAAGGGCGCCGGCGTGCGGGCCATCTTCCAGCGCATTGCGCACCAGCCGACCATCGTCAAGCTGCGGGTCATGAGCCGCCACCAGCAACTGCTGCGTATCGACTTCGAGGAACCCTTCGCCACCGACGCGCTGGCGCTGGCCGCGCAGGTCGACGAGTTGCTCGAAGGCATCAAGGTGCTGGTGCTGTCCGACTACGGCAAAGGCGCGCTGAAAAACCATCAGGCGCTGATCCAGGCCGCCCGTGCCCGTGGCATCCCGGTGCTGGCCGATCCCAAGGGCAAGGATTTCTCGATCTACCGCGGGGCGAGCCTGATCACGCCAAACCTCAACGAATTCGAAACCATCGTCGGTGGTTGCGCCGACGAGCACGAATTGGTGAGCAAGGGCGCGCAGTTGATGCACGACCTGGACCTCGGTGCCTTGCTGGTGACCCGTGGCGAGCACGGCATGACCTTGCTGCGCCCGGATCATCCGGCGCTGCACCTGCCGGCCCGGGCCCGTGAAGTGTTCGACGTGACCGGTGCCGGTGACACAGTGATTTCCACCCTGGCGGCCGCGATTGCCGCTGGCGAAGAACTGCCCCATGCGGTGGCCCTGGCTAACCTGGCGGCGGGTATCGTGGTCGGCAAACTGGGTACGGCAGCCATCAGTGCACCGGAACTGCGTCGTGCGATTCAGCGCGAGGAGGGTTCCGAGCGTGGAGTGCTGGGCCTTGAACAGCTGTTGCTGGCGGTCGATGACGCCCGCGCGCACAACGAGCGGATCGTGTTCACCAACGGTTGCTTCGACATCCTGCACGCCGGTCACGTGACCTATCTGGAACAGGCTCGGGCCCAGGGCGATCGCCTGATCGTGGCGATCAACGACGATGCATCGGTCAGCCGCCTGAAAGGGCCGGGCCGTCCGATCAACAGTGTCGACCGGCGCATGGCCGTACTGGCCGGCCTGGGGGCGGTTGACTGGGTGATCAGCTTCTCGGAAGGCACTCCGGAAAACCTGCTGAGCGCGGTCAAGCCGGACGTGTTGGTCAAGGGCGGCGACTACGGGATCGACCAGGTGGTCGGCGCGGACATTGTGACGGCCTACGGCGGTACCGTGAAAGTGCTGGGGCTGGTGGAAAACAGCTCGACCACTGCCATTGTCGAGAAGATCCGCAAGTCTTGATTGTGGCGAGGGAGCTTGCTCCCGCTGGGTCGCGCAGCGGCCCCAAAGCCATGCACCGCGGTTTTTCAGGCGGACCGCGTCTGGTGGTTTCACGACTGCTGCGCAGCCGAGCGGGAGCAAGCTCCCTCGCCACAAAAGCCCCGCTCCTGGTTCTTGCTATCGTGCCGCCTTGCGCGGCACAATTTTCTTTAGCAATTGCTTGGCCTTGCCGCGCAATCGCGCCAGGCCCGAATCCTTCCCCGGCGGGGTCAGACCCTGCTGCCTCACCCAGTCCTTCCAGCGAATTCGTTCGTCGCGAACCAGCCAGCCCTCCTGTCGGGCAAAACTCTCGGCCAGGTACAGTCCGCGCGTGCTGGCAGGGTACAGCTGATCCTTTTTCAAGGTGTAGAGCTCAGCCATCGGGTGGCCGTCCTGCAAGGGCATCAAGTACAGATCGGGGCGCTTGCGGTCGAGGCGGGCGACGAGTTGATCACCTTCCAGTCGTTCGTCGACATGGAACAGGCTCAGGGATTTGGCATCCTTGGGAACGTCCAGGCGCAAGTCGTAGATCAGTTGCAGCGAGGCGGTTGGCAAATGCACGTAAGCCCGCGGGCGCTCTATCAGCATCAGGTTGGCGCAACGTACCGGCCGCGCCGAGCCGGACAGTGGCGACAAGCGAAACGGCAGGGCTTCGCGGTAATGCAGGGCGGCCGAGTAGGGCGTCGGCAGCCAGGTGTCATTGAAGCGCCCACCGAGCCAGCCTTCCGGGGTTTCCAACAGGCACTCTTCGGCTATCTCCTGGATCGCCGTGTGCAAGGGCAGGTTCAGTTCATGGGCCGGCACGTACCCGGAGATCAGCTTGAGCACCACATCGCCGCGGTCCTGCCGGCGTTGGCGCACCAGCACCCAATAGTCGCGATTCTGCCAATGCAGGGTCAGGCGCACCGAAACCCCGAGGTTGGCCAGTTCCAGGGCAAACCGTTCGCTGTCGCCAACCGTCACCGGCCGACGACGTTGCAGGGTCTGGGAGAAATTCAGCGGCCTGCCGACGCTCTGGTAAGCCAGGCCTTCGGGGGTCGCTTCGACGAATAACGGCAGGGTCTTGAAGTTGCTCGGGTTCTTTCTGATGAGCGTACGCGACATGTCGGCTCCTGCTTAAGGCCGCGTGGGCGGCGTCAGTGGCTACGTAGGACCTGGGCAACGGTCGCGACATTGTGGGCGAGGTGCAGCGGATTGATGGTCCCGACAATAGCACTGGCAACACCCGGATGTTCAAACAACAACTCGAAACTGGCGCGCACCGGATCCACGCCCGGACTCAGGCAGACATGACCACTGGCGAGGGCTTTCTTGACCAGAATGGCTTTGCCGTGTGCAGCAGCATAGTCAATGACGGCCTTCTCGTTTTGTTCGTTGAGATTGTAGGTGACCATCGCGCAGTCGCCTTGCTCGAGCGCTTTCAGGCCGCCGTCGACGGTTTTGCCGGAAAAGCCGAAACCGAGAATCTTGCCTTCGGCCTTGAGCTCGGCGAGGGTGTCATAGACTTCGCAGTCATTGAGGATCGCCAGGTCATTACCATCGGAGTGCACCAGCACCAGGTCGATGAAGTCTGTTTCCAGGCGTTGCAGGCTGCGCTCCACCGACATACGTGTGTGTGCGGCGCTGAAATCGTGACGGGACTGGCCGTCGGCAAACTCTTCGCCGACCTTGCTGACAATCACCCAATCCTGACGCTGGCCGCGCAGCAACGGGCCCAGGCGTTCTTCGCTGCGACCGTAGGCCGGGGCGGTATCGATCAGGTTGATGCCCAGGTCGCGGGCGAGTTTGAGCAGCATGCGTGCTTCGTCGTCATCGGGAATCTGGAAGCCGTTGGGGTACTTCACCCCTTGGTCGCGGCCCAGTTTCACCGTGCCCAGGCCCAGGGGGGAAACCAGCAGGCCGGTGCTGCCCAGCGGGCGATGCAAGTCGTGCAGGGTCGGTTGGCTCATGGCAGCAGTTGCTCCCAGGCGGGTACGCCCATCGGTGGCTTAGGCAGTTCAGGCAGCGCTGCCGGGTGGCTTGGCCGGATACCGTCGCGGGTCAGGCTGGCGATGACGCGGTCGGCGAAGTCCGGTGCCAGGGCGAGCTTGGTCGGCCAGCCCACCAGCAGTCGACCTTCCTCGGCCACAAAGGCGTTGTCGGGACGGGTCAGGCCTGATTGCAGCGGTTCGGCGCGATCCACGCGCAAGGTCGCCCATTGCACCGTGCTCAGGTCGATCCATGGCAGCAATTGGCCGAGTTCTTTCTGTGCGGTGGCGATCTGCTCGGCGGGTTCACGGGTCACGCCTTCGGATTCCGCGATATCGCCGCCCAGGTACCAGACCCATTGGCCATCCGCCGCCGGGTGCGTGGTCACGGTGATGCGCGGTTTGGTGCCACCACCCAGGCAGTGGGCGTACAGCGGTTTGAGGCTTGGCCCCTTGGCGATGATCATGTGCAACGGGCGGCGCTGCATGGCGGGCTGGCTCAGGCCCAGCGTTTCGAGCAATGCCGCGGTTCCGGCGCCGGCGCTCAGGACGATGCGCTGGGCACGGATCTCGCGCTCGTCCACCTTCAGGCCGACCAGCACGCCGCCTTCGAGCAGCGGCTCGATCGTCTGGCCGGCGAGCAAGCCATCGCCGGCCAGGTCGGCCAGGCGCTGGATCAGGCTCGGCACATCGACCACCAGTTCCGCCAGGCGATAGACCTTGCCCTTGAAGCGCTTGTCTTGCAGGGCTGGCGGCAATTGCTCGCCCTTGACCTGATCGACGCGACCGCGCACGGCTTTGCTGGCAAAGAAACTGGTGAGGTTGCCGGCGAGGGTGCCGGGGGACCAGAGGTAATGGGCTTCGGACAGCAGGCGTACGCCGGACAGGTCCAGCTCGCCGTTACCGGCCAGGGCTTCACGCCAGCGACGTGGCATGTCGGCGATGGCTTCCGAGGCACCAGTCAGGGCGCCATGCAGCGCGTATTTGGCCCCGCCATGGATGATGCCCTGGGACTTCACGCTCTGCCCGCCGCCGAGGCTGGCGCTTTCCACCAGCACGGTCGAAAAACCCTGGCGACGCAGGCGCGCATTCAGCCAGAGGCCGGCGACACCAGCGCCGACAATCAGCACGTCGGTGGAAATAACGGATGGCATTCGGCGACCTCAGTGTTCAAGACGAGGGCGCAGTATACAGATTCATGGATTGGAGCTGAGACGGGAAAAGGATCGCAGCCTGCGGCAGCTCCTACGGGTGGGTCCGGTCTGCCTTTGTAGGAGCTGCCGCAGGCTGCGATCTTTTTATCAATGCCCGGCAGTCTTGGAGAACAGCTGGATAACCACGACGCCCAGCACAATCAACGCCATCCCCAGCATCGCCGGCACGTCCAGCTTCTGCCCATAGATAAACAGCGCGGCGACGCTGACCATCACGATCCCCATGCCGGCCCACACGGCGTACGCCACGCCCACCGGAACGCTGCGCACCACCAGGGTCAACATCCAGAAGGCGATCCCGTAACCGACGATGACCAGCACCAGTGGCAGCGGGGTGCTGAAGCCTTTGACCGCTTTCATCGAAACAGTGGCAATCACTTCGGCGCAGATGGCAATGGCCAGGTAGTAGTAAGCGGTCATGGGTCAATCCTCGTGTGAAGTGTTGCTCTCTGAGGTCGGCATTCTAGAGATTCGCCAGATGCGGTAAAGTCATTACCTATCTGTTTAGAAGATGGGTTGGGCCATGAGCATGCAATGGAATCTGGAGCAGCTGCGGTTGTTTGTCAGCGTAGCGGAGCAGCGTTCGTTTTCTGCCGTGGCGCGGGATCAGCGCAAGGCGCAGTCGGCGGTCAGCAGTTCGATAGCGTTGCTGGAAGAAGACCTGGGCGTCAGCCTGTTCGACCGCAGCAGCGGTCGTCAGCCGAAACTCACTGAAGCCGGTACCGCTTTGCTGGACGAAGCGCGGGAAGTATTGCGCCAGTGCGAACGACTCAATGGCCGGGCGCTGGCGATGATGCGCGGGCAGGAAGCGCGACTGCGTGTGGCACAGGATGAGGCGATGCCTTATCAGCCGATCATCGAAAGCTTCGAGGCCCTGGCGGAAAAATTTCCCAGCCTTGAAGTGCAGTTGACCAGCGCCGCCCAAGGCGATGTGGCGCGCAAACTAGTGGAGCGGCGCGCCGACTTGGGGTTGCTGTTCTTTCATGATCAGATTCCCGAGGCGCTTGAGCGGCGGGTGCTGGGCAGCGTGGAAATGGTTACGGTGTGCGGCAAGGATCATCCGTTGGCGCGCAAAGGTGCAGTGGACGGCCAGCAGCTGGCGCAACATCGGCAGTTGCTGATGTCCACGGAGTCGAGCATTTATCCCGGCAGTGATCCGGCCAGCCCGCAGGTCTGGCGTGCCGACAGTTTCTATGTGATGGCCGAATGGCTGGTGCGCGGCCTCGGCTGGGCCTGGTTGCCGCGCCACGTAATTCAGTACCCGACCTATCAGAACCAGATGGTCGAGCTGGTCAGCGAGTGGACCCCGCCGGCCCTGGTGGTGGAACTGGTATGGCGCCGGGATGAACCGCTCGGTCCGGCCGCGCGCTGGCTCGCCGAACGTTTTGCCGTGCACTTGCAGGCGATAGGCGAAAAAAGCCGATAAACTCCGCCGCCATGAATAGAACTCTCTACACCGCGCTGTTTTATCTGGGGCTGCCATTGGTAGCGATTCGGCTTTGGCTGCGCGCGCGCAAGGCGCCGGCTTATGCCAGGCGTATCGGCGAGCGCTTTTCCTACGGAATGCCGGCGATGAAACCGGGCGGCATCTGGGTGCACGCCGTGTCGGTGGGCGAAAGCATTGCGGCCGCGCCGATGATCCGCGCCTTGCTGGCGCGTTATCCGGATCTGCCGATCACCGTGACCTGCATGACGCCGACCGGTTCGGAACGCATCCATGCACTGTTCGCCAATGAGCCGCGCATCCAGCACTGTTATCTGCCTTACGACCTGCCTTGCGCTGCCCGGCGCTTCCTCGATCGGGTCCAGCCGAAACTGGCGGTAATCATGGAAACCGAACTGTGGCCCAACCATATCCATCAATGCGCCAAGCGCGGGATCCCCGTGGCACTGGCCAATGCGCGGCTGTCCGAGCGTTCGGCCAGGGGCTATGGCCGGTTCCCCAGGCTGACCCAGCCGATGCTGGCCGAGATGAGCCTGTTCGCGGTGCAGACCGAAGCCGAGGCGCAACGCTTGCGCAACCTGGGCGCCCGGAACGAAACCGTCGAAGTGACCGGTTCGATCAAGTTCGACCTGACCATCGACCCGCAACTGCTGGAACGCGCTGTTGAACTGCGCGGGCAATGGCGGGCACTGGAACGACCGGTGTGGATCGCGGCCAGTACCCATGACGGCGAAGACGAGGTGGTGCTGGCGGCTCATCGTCAGTTGTTGGCCAGTCACCCCGATGCCCTGCTGATTCTGGTACCGCGTCATCCGGAGCGCTTCAATTCGGTGTTCGGGTTGTGCCAGCAACAGGGGTTTGCCACGGTCCGCCGTTCCAGTGGCGATGCGGTCAGCGCAAATACTTCAGTGCTGCTGGGCGACACCATGGGCGAGTTGCTGTTTCTCTACGCCCTGGCTGACAGCGCATTCGTCGGCGGCAGCCTGGTGCCGAATGGCGGGCATAATTTGCTGGAGCCAGCAGCCTTGGCTAAACCGGTATTGAGCGGTCCGCATCTTTTCAACTTCCTCGAAATTGCCGCGCAGTTGCGCAGTGCCGGGGCGTTGCAGGAAGTGGAGGATGCCGAAGGGCTGGCGGTGGCGGTGCAGCGGCTGTTCGAACTGCCGCGAGATGCGCAGCGAATGGCAGAGGCCGGGTTGAAAGTGATGCGCACCAATCAGGGCGCATTGCAGCGCTTGCTGGACGGGTTGGGGCGGTTGATCGGCCAATAGACCGAGTCGTCGGACAGAAAAGGATCGCAGCCTGCGGCAGCTCCTGCACGGGATTGATATTCATCCTGTAGGAGCTGCCGCAGGCTGCGATCTTTGGTTTTTACTGATCAGGTCGCGCTTTCAACTGCTCCTCTGCCGCCTTGGCCAGATCCGGTGGCAGGAAGTCTTTGTCCGGGTTGTAGTTCGGATTGAGCCAGCGTGCCAGGACTTGCAGATCCCCCGGATTCAACGTGCCGGCCTGTTGCTTCAAGCGCAGGTTGTCGAGGATGTAGTCGTAGCGGGTGTTGTTGTAGTCGCGTACCGAGGTGTAGAGCTGACGCTGCGCATCCAGCACGTCGACGATGTTTCGCGTACCCACCTGATAGCCGATTTCAGTCGCTTCCACAGCGCTCTGGTTGGAGATGATCGATTGCTTGCGCGCCTGTACCTGCTCGACATCGGTGTTCACCGCGCGGTGCAGGTCGCGGGTGTTTTCCACGATGCTGCGGCGCAGGGATTCGCGTTGCTGCTCGGTCTGGTCCAGTTGTGCATAGGACTGACGCACCTGGGAGTTGATCAGGCCGCCGCTGTAGATCGGGATATTCAGTTGCAGGCCCACGGTCGTTTGCTCGACGTTGCCGCCGTAGGGTTGGCCCAAGGGAACCGGATTGCTGAAGCCCAGCGCATCGTTGTCGCCTTTCTCGTACTTGGCGACCGCGTCAACCGTTGGCAAGTGCCCGGACCTGCGCTGCTTGACAGTTTGTTCGGCGGCGCTGACGGCATAGTTGCTGGCCAACAGATTGAGGTTCTGCCTGCCCGCGGTTTCGACCCAGGCCTTGGCGTCGTTCGGTACTGGCGGCAGGATCGGCAGGTTATGGCTGATGCCCCAGATCGAGTTGTACTGGCGGTTGGTCAGGGTGATCAATGCTTCAAAGGCGTCGTCCACCTGGCGCTGCGCAACGATGCGGTTGGCGCGTGCGGTGTCGTAGCTGGCCTGTGAGTTCAATACGTCGGTCTTGTCCGAGAGGCCGACATCGAAACGCTCGTTGGATTGATCGAGCTGGCGTTTGAACGCCGCTTCTTCGGCCTTGGTCGAGGCCAGGTTGTCCTGGCTGCGCAGCACGTTGAAATAGCTGTCAGCGGTTTGCAGGATCAGGTTTTGCTCGGTCGCCGAGAGTTGCAGGGCAGCCTGTTCGTTGACTTCCTTGGCGGCCTGGAACTGGAACCAGCGATCGGCGCGGAACAAAGGTTGCGCCAAAGTGGCCTGGTAGGAATGAGCATCGCGGTTGGTCGTGCCCGAAGGTTGATCGAGCGACGTACGCACCTCGGCAACATTGGCGCCGCCCGAGAGGTTCGGCAGCAGCCCGGCGCGGGCCTGGGGCACGACTTCTTTCTGCGCGCCGTATTGGGCGATGGCAGCCGCCAGGTCGGCGTTGTTGTTGACGGCTTCCTGATAAACGCTGACCAGGTCCGTCTTGGCCGATAAGGGCGCATCTGCTGCCCAGGCCATTCCGTTGGACGCACAAGACACGGCGAGGGCCAGTGAGAGTTTGCGCAGCATAGACGATCCCTAGAATTGATATTACAGAGGTAATTTGAGCGCCAAGGCTAAGGCCATGGTTTGACAGCGTCAATGAGCGGCTCAGCGTAGCGAGTGTAGTTGTGCATTGGGGCCGCAACAATCCTGATACTGCGTGTAATTACGCCATTCATCACGGTAATTGCAGTGGGATTGGCGTTCTTTGCCAGTTGTGTCTAGACTGGCCGGGTTCTTGTCGGGGTGCCTTGCTATGAGGCTGAGATCGAATAATTTCGGATCCCGTTGAACCTGATCAGGTTAGCGCCTGCGTAGGGAACAAGATTTCTCGTCACCCGGCGAGTCCTCTTGTGCTTCGTCCGGGATGTTGTTCGACAATCGAACACCCCTCGAGCACTGAGCACAGCACAGCTGGTTTCTCCAGCGCCCGTGCGTCCATTCGTTTACAGGTTCGCTCCGACAAAAAATCCACTGCCTGGATGTGTGTCTGGAGAGCCCGTGATGACTACAAAATCAAAAATCGCCACCAACCTGAGTGACTCGGCCAAGGTCGATCAGCAATCGGTTCAGCCGTTTACCCGCTCGCAAAAAATCTATGTCCAGGGCACTCGCCCGGACATCCTCGTGCCGATGCGCGAAATCAGCCTTGATGTGACGCCGACCGACTTCGGCGGCGAGATCAATGCACCGGTCGTGGTGTACGACACCTCGGGCCCGTACACCGACCCCAACGTCATCATCGACGTGCGCAAAGGCCTGGCCGACGTGCGTTCGCCGTGGATCGAATCCCGTGGCGACACCGAGCGCCTGAGCGGCCTGAGTTCGAATTTCGGCCAGGAACGCCTTGCCGATCCTGAGCTGACAAAGCTGCGCTTCGCCCACGTCAACAACCCGCGTCGCGCCAAGCCGGGCGCCAACGTCAGCCAGATGCACTACGCGCGCCAGGGCATCATCACCGCCGAGATGGAATACGTCGCCATCCGCGAAAACATGAAGCTGGAAGTGGCCCGCGCCGCCGGCCTGCTGGACCAGCAACACGCCGGCCACAGCTTCGGCGCCAGCGTGCCGAAAATCATCACCCCCGAATTCGTCCGTGACGAAATCGCCCGTGGCCGCGCGATCATTCCGGCCAACATCAACCACACCGAACTGGAACCGATGATCATCGGCCGTAACTTCCTGGTGAAGATCAACGGCAACATCGGCAACAGCGCCCTGGGTTCGTCCATCGAAGAAGAAGTGGCGAAACTGACCTGGGGCATTCGCTGGGGTTCGGACACGGTCATGGACCTGTCCACCGGCAAGCACATCCACGAAACCCGCGAGTGGATCATCCGTAACTCGCCGGTGCCGATCGGTACGGTGCCGATCTACCAGGCCCTGGAAAAAGTCGGCGGCGTGGCCGAAGACCTGACCTGGGAGCTGTTCCGCGACACGCTGATCGAACAGGCCGAGCAGGGCGTCGACTACTTCACCATCCACGCCGGCGTGCTGTTGCGCTACGTGCCGATGACCGCCAAGCGCGTGACCGGCATCGTCTCCCGTGGCGGTTCGATCATGGCCAAGTGGTGCCTGGCGCATCACAAAGAGAACTTCCTCTACACCCATTTCGAAGACATCTGCGAAATCATGAAGGCCTACGACGTCAGCTTCTCGCTCGGCGATGGCCTGCGTCCGGGGTCGATTGCCGACGCTAACGACGAAGCGCAGTTCGGCGAACTGGAGACCCTCGGCGAGCTGACCAAGATTGCCTGGAAGCACGACGTGCAGTGCATGATCGAAGGCCCGGGCCACGTGCCGATGCAGTTGATCAAAGAGAATATGGACAAGCAGCTGGAGTGCTGCGACGAGGCGCCGTTCTACACCCTCGGCCCGCTGACCACCGACATCGCACCGGGCTACGACCACATCACCTCCGGCATCGGTGCGGCGATGATCGGCTGGTTCGGTTGCGCCATGCTCTGCTACGTGACACCGAAGGAACACCTGGGCCTGCCGAACAAGGATGACGTGAAGACCGGGATCATCACCTACAAGATCGCCGCGCATGCCGCCGATCTGGCGAAGGGGCACCCGGGCGCACAGATCCGCGACAATGCCTTGAGCAAGGCGCGTTTCGAATTCCGCTGGGAAGACCAGTTCAACCTGGGCCTGGATCCGGACACCGCGCGTTCGTATCACGATGAAACCCTGCCGAAGGATTCGGCCAAGGTCGCGCATTTCTGCTCGATGTGCGGGCCGAAATTCTGCTCGATGAAGATCACCCAGGAAGTCCGCGAGTATGCGGCCAACCAACGGATCGAAGCGGTCGACGTGGACGTTGCCCAGGGCATGGCCGAACAGGCCGAGCGCTTCAAGCAGGAAGGCAGTCAGCTGTATCAGAAAGTTTGATCTGAGCTGAGGTCGGCGGTGTTTTCACCGCCGCCATCGCGAGCTTGCTCGCGATGGCGTCAGACCAGTCAGCGAAGATCCGAATAACAAAATGTGTCCCTCTGAGATAACACCCTTGAGC
Organism: Pseudomonas sp. IT-P4; assembly: GCF_949767755.1. Lineage (NCBI taxonomy): Bacteria > Pseudomonadati > Pseudomonadota > Gammaproteobacteria > Pseudomonadales > Pseudomonadaceae > Pseudomonas > Pseudomonas sp. IT-P4. The sequence goes on from NZ_CATKPX010000034.1 coordinate 408,235, forward strand.
ATTCAACCCAGCACTTATTCTCCCGATATCGCGGTGCCGACCGACAATCGTGTGTTCGGCGGTCGCGACCTGTTTTCCCTGTGGTTCTCCCTCGGCATCGGCCTGATGGTGTTGCAGACCGGCGCATTGCTCGCGCCAGGCCTGGGCCTGTCCGGTTCGTTGCTGGCGATTTTCCTCGGCACCCTGGTCGGCGTTTTGCTGCTGGCCGCGGTTGGCGTGATTGGCAGTGACACTGGCCTGTCGTCGATGGCCGCGCTCAAGCTCAGCCTCGGCGCCAAAGGCGCGAGCCTGCCGGCGGTGCTGAACCTGCTGCAATTGATCGGCTGGGGTTCGTTCGAAATCATCGTCATGCGCGACGCCGCCAGTCTGTTGGGCGCAAAGGCGTTCAGCGACGGTAGCTGGCTGTCCAATCCGATAATGTGGACGCTGTTCTTCGGTGCGCTGGCGACCCTGTTGGCTGTCAGCGGCCCGTTGACGTTCGTCCGGCAGATCCTGCGCAAATGGGGCATCTGGCTGCTGCTGGCCGCGTGCACCTGGTTGACCTGGAACCTGTTCGCCAAGGCTGATCTGGCCGCATTGTGGGCCCAGGCCGGTGACGGTTCGATGCCGTTCGCTGTGGGTTTCGACATCGCCATTGCCATGCCGCTGTCGTGGTTGCCGCTGATCGCCGACTACTCGCGCTTCGGCAAGCGGGCGAAAAACGTCTTCGGTGGCACCGCCATCGGTTTCTTCATCGGTAATTTCTGGCTGATGAGCCTGGGCGTGGCCTATACCCTGGCGTTCGCGCCGAGCGGTGAAGTCAATGCCTTGCTGCTGGCGCTGGCCGGTGCCGGCCTGGGGATTCCACTGCTGCTGATTCTTCTGGATGAATCGGAAAACGCCTTTGCCGATATTCACTCGGCGGCGGTGTCCAGCGGGATTCTGTTGCGCGCCAAGGTCGAGCACCTGGCCCTGGCCATCGGCGTTATCTGCACGCTGATTGCCCTGCTGGCGCCGTTAGCCCAGTACCAGAACTTCCTGCTGCTGATCGGCTCGGTGTTTGCGCCGTTGTTCGGCGTGGTGCTGGTTGACCACTTCATCCTGCGCAAGCGCAGCGCCCAGGTGGCCTCGGCCGCACTGCGCTGGCCGGCGCTGCTTGCCTGGCTGGGCGGGGTCAGCACCTATCACTTGTTGGCCAACCTGTATCCGGATATCGGCGCGACCCTGCCGGCACTGGTCGTGGCAGGGTTGCTCCAGCTAGTGCTGGGCCGGGCCTTCAGTTACGGCCGGGAAACAGCTCGGGCTTGATGATGCCGTTCAGGCGAGGGTAGGGGATCTTCAGTTCGACATGGCCCAGCGCGTAAGGCGCGATGGTGCTGGTTTCGTACTTGAGGATCACCCCGCCGTAGGTCAGCGCCACGTTCTGGGTTTTCTGGAACGGCCAGCTCTTCACGAACTCCGGTTCCTGATCGAGCTTGGTGCTGATCAGCCAGCTGTTGTGTGCCACTTGCGCGGCTTTCCAGAATGCGTCTTCCTGCCCTGGCACCAGCATGTCCGACAGTGTCAGCACTTTATGCTGTTGGCGTGAATAGTTGATGAAACCTCGACCTGGGGTGCCGTGGGCGCCGCCGGTGTCCAGGTAGCTGGACAATTCGACGATCACCAAGCCGTCATGCTGCTCACGTACCTTTGCCTGCAGATAGCTGCTGAAGCGCGGGCCGGCGGTGCGCAAAAACTCTTCGCGATAGGCCGCCAGGGTCGGGGCAACCGGCGCGTCGGGCGAGGTGCGGGTCATTTGCAGCAGGCGCTTTTCGATGATCCCGTCCAGCGCAGGCTCGTCCGGGAAGTGCAGGGTGTCGATGTTGACCAGCGGGCAATCCGGATTGCTGCAACCGGGCTTGAGTTGCTCGGAGGCGTCGCGGGTGGTCTCCAGCGGCGTCCGGTAGTTGGGCTGGAACAGGCTCGCGCAAGCGCCCAGGGTCAGGGCGATAGCGGCCACGGAGGCGATTTTGAAAAGCGACATGAGCGTCCTTTCTGAAACAGGGGAAGGCAAAAAGTTACCGGCTTCGACTCTCAACAAAGCAGTCAGTTCGCCACTAAGCTAATTAGAGTGGGTTTCGCCCTCACCGTCCATCCCGCTGACAGGAAAGGGGCTGCATCAAACGTCACGGGCGCGTTAGGATGGCGCGAAGTCGAGGCCCAGGAAAAAAGCACCTCGAACAGGACTTGCAGTAAAAGAGGATAGTCATGACGGATTTTGCCAACGCCATTCCGACCGCCGTTGATATCGTGCGGCGCGAAAAGTGCTACGAGGGCTTCTACAAACTCGAACGCGTGCACTTGCGCCACGAATTGTTCGCCGGGGGCATGAGCCGCGAGATCAATCGCGAAGTGTTCGTTCGCCATGACGCAGTGTGCATGCTGCCTTACGATCCGCAGCGCGATGAAGTGGTGCTGATCGAGCAGTTTCGCGTCGGCGCCATGGACAAGACCGACAACCCGTGGCTGATCGAACTGGTCGCTGGTCTGATCGACAAGGATGAAGTGCCGGAAGCAGTTGCTCACCGCGAGGCGCAGGAGGAAGCTGGGCTTGAAATCGGGGCGCTCTGGCCGATCACCAAATACTTTCCATCGCCGGGCGGCAGCAACGAATTCGTGCATCTGTACCTGGGGCGTTGCGACACTACCGGGGTTGGCGGCCTGCATGGGCTGGAGGAAGAGGCAGAAGACATCCGCGTCACGGTCTGGGCTTTCGAAGATGCCCTGCAAGCCGTGCGCGACGGGCGTATTGCCAACGCGGCGAGCATCATTGCCTTGCAATGGCTGGCTTTGAACCGCGTTGAAGTGAGGGGGTTATGGTCGTAAACAAGCTGCGCGATCGCTATCGGGTGGACCTGGTGGGGCTGCAAGCGTCCTGCGAGGCGAACTACGCGCGCTTGATGCGACTGCTGCCGGACATGCGCAGCGAGCCCGCCGCGCGGCGCATCGCCGTGACCCATGGCGATCAGATGCTCGGTGTGCTGGCCCTGGAAGTCCTGCTGACCTGTCCTTACACCACGACCCTGCAAGTGCGTCAGGAGCACAGCCTGCCCTGGCTGCCGGTGCCGCAACTGGAAGTGCAGGTCTATCACGACGCGCGCATGGCCGAAGTGGTCAGCGCCGAACATGCACGACGCTTTCGCGGCATCTATCCTTACCCGAATGCCTCGATGCACCAGCCGGACGAAAAGGCCCAGCTGAACATGTTTCTGGGCGAATGGCTGAGCCATTGCCTGGCGCTGGGGCATGAGTACGAAGTCGTACGTTAGTTGTGAAGCGCAGTTGTGAACTGCGTCAGGTTCACAGATTTCCTCTTTCGATCGTCCCCCAGCATAATTGCGGCACTTACCCATCCCCGTGATCACGCCCTGGGAGAACGCCTTGCCGAGCGTATCCACATTGACCACCGCCGATCCGGCGTTGCTGGTGCAACTCTCCGACAGCCACCTGTTTGCCGAAGCGGACGGCGCGTTGCTGGGCATGAACACCCGCGACAGCCTGCAAAAGGTCATCGAGCTGGTGCGCGCGCAACAGCCACGGATTGACTTGATCCTGGCCACGGGTGATCTGTCCCAGGACGGGACGCTGGAGTCTTACCAACAATTTCGCGACATGACGCGTCAGCTCGATGCACCGGCGCGCTGGATTCCCGGCAATCACGACGAGCCACGGATCATGGCCGAGGCGGCGGTGCAGAGCGCTTTGCTGGAACCTGTGGTGGATATCGGCAACTGGCGGGTCACCTTGCTCGATTCGGCGGTGCCAGGCTCGGTGCCGGGATATTTGCAGGATGAACAGCTGCAGTTGCTCGCCCGCTCGTTGAGCGAAGCGCCGGAACGTCATCATCTGGTGTGCTTGCACCATCACCCGGTTTCGATTGGTTGCGCCTGGATGGAGCCTATCGGTCTGCGCAATCCCGAGGCGTTTTTTGAAGTGCTGGATCGTTTTCCACAGGTGCGTGCCGTGCTGTGGGGGCATGTGCACCAGGAAATCGATCAATTACGTAACGGCGTACGTCTGATCGCTTCGCCGTCGACCTGCATCCAGTTCGAACCCGGCAGCGAGGATTTCAAGGTCGGGGAACAGGCGCCGGGCTATCGCTGGCTGTGGTTGCTTCCCGACGGGCGGCTGGAAACCGGGGTGGAGCGGGTGACCGGGTTTGATTTCACTGTGGATTACGGTTCCAGCGGTTACTGATTTTTCATTTTTTCTGGAAAACCTAGTTGCGCCCTTCGCGAGCAAGCCCGCTCCCACAGGGGGGGCTTGTGACCGACGCAGGCCCAGTGTGGGTGCGGGCTTGCTCGCGAAGGCGTCTACACAGACGCCGTGATTTCCGCGGATATCCCCGATTCCCCCAGGTCCCTGTAAACTCCGACTCTTTAGCCGACGCACAGGGAGCTCAAATGTCCGGTTCGATCCTTTATATCCACGGCTTCAACAGCTCGCCGTTGTCGAAGAAGGCCTGTCAGTTGGTCGAGGTGATGGAGCGTCTGGGCCTGAGCGAACACTTGCGCGTTCCGGCGTTGCACCACCATCCGCGTCAGGCTATCGAGCAGCTGGAACAGGCGATTGCCGAGCTGGGGCGGCCACTGCTGGTCGGCAGCTCGCTCGGCGGCTACTATGCCACTCACCTGGCCGAGCGCCTTGGCTTGAAAGCCCTGTTGATCAACCCTGCCGTCAGCCCGCACCGGATGTTCGACGGCTTTCTGGGGACGCAGAAAAACCTGTATACCGAAGAGACCTGGGAAATGACCCACGACCACGTGACGGCCCTGGCCGAACTGGAAGTGCCGGCGCCCCAGGATCCACAGCGTTATCAGGTATGGTTGCAGACAGCTGACGAAACACTGGACTATCGCCTCGCCCAGCAGTATTACCGGGCATGCGCCTTGCGTATCCAGGCGGGCGGCGATCACGGTTTCCAGGGTTTTGCCACGCAACTGCCGGCCATGTTGAGTTTTGCCGGCATTGGCGCCGATTTGTATCAGGCAATCGATTTCACCGCATTGTGAGCGATAGCCCCATGAATTCTTTTTTCACCGAACACTGACGACGAGACCCCATGGCCACTCCCAGCGCTAGCTCTTATAACGCAGACGCCATCGAAGTCCTCTCGGGCCTCGACCCGGTGCGCAAACGCCCCGGCATGTACACCGACACCAGTCGGCCGAACCACCTTGCCCAGGAAGTCATCGACAACAGTGTCGACGAAGCCTTGGCCGGGCATGCCTCATCGGTGCAGGTGATCCTGCATGCCGACCATTCCCTGGAAGTCAGCGACGACGGCCGTGGCATGCCGGTGGACATTCACCCCGAGGAAGGTGTTTCGGGTGTCGAGCTGATCCTCACCAAGCTGCATGCCGGTGGCAAGTTTTCCAACAAGAACTACCAGTTCTCCGGCGGTCTGCACGGGGTGGGTATTTCCGTGGTCAACGCCTTGTCCACCGAAGTGCGGGTGCGGGTAAAGCGTGACGGCAACGAATACCAGATGACCTTCAAGGATGGCTACAAGGCCACCGAGCTGGAAATCGTCGGTACGGTCGGCAAGCGCAACACCGGCACCAGCGTGTTCTTTGCGCCGGATCCGAAATACTTCGACTCCCCGAAATTCTCCATCAGCCGCCTCAAGCATGTGCTCAAGGCCAAGGCCGTGTTGTGCCCGGGGTTGCTGGTCAGCTTTGAAGACAAGGCCACCGGCGAGAAAATCGAATGGCATTACGAAGACGGCCTGCGTTCCTACCTGGTGGATGCGGTCAGCGAATTCGAGCGCCTGCCGGACGAGCCGTTCTGCGGCAGCCTGGCGGGTAATAAAGAAGCGGTGGATTGGGCGCTGTTGTGGCTGCCCGAAGGTGGCGACGCGGTCCAGGAAAGCTACGTCAACCTGATCCCGACGGCCCAGGGCGGTACCCACGTCAACGGCTTGCGCCAAGGTCTGCTCGACGCCATGCGTGAGTTCTGCGAGTTCCGCAGCCTGTTGCCGCGCGGGGTGAAGCTGGCGCCGGAAGACGTCTGGGAGCGCATCGCCTTCGTGCTGTCGATGAAGATGCAGGAACCGCAATTCTCCGGCCAGACCAAGGAGCGCCTGTCGTCCCGTGAAGCGGCGGCGTTCGTCTCCGGTGTGGTCAAGGATGCGTTCAGCCTGTGGCTCAATGCCAACCCGGAAACCGGCATGCTGCTGGCGGAACTGGCGATCAACAATGCCGGCCGTCGCCTCAAGGCCAGCAAGAAGGTCGAGCGCAAACGCATTACCCAAGGCCCGGCGCTGCCGGGCAAGCTGGCCGACTGTGCCGGGCAGGACCCGATGCGTTCCGAGCTGTTCCTGGTGGAAGGTGATTCCGCCGGCGGTTCCGCCAAGCAGGCACGGGACAAGGAATTCCAGGCGATCCTGCCGTTGCGGGGCAAGATCCTCAACACCTGGGAAGTCGACGGCAGCGAAGTGCTGGCCAGCCAGGAAGTGCACAACATCGCCGTGGCCATCGGCGTCGACCCGGGCGCGGCGGACATGAGCCAGCTGCGCTACGGCAAGATCTGCATCCTCGCCGACGCCGACTCCGACGGTCTGCACATCGCGACCTTGCTCTGCGCCTTGTTCGTCCAGCATTTCCGCCCGTTGGTGGATGCCGGTCACGTCTATGTCGCGATGCCGCCGTTGTACCGCATCGACCTGGGCAAAGAGATCTACTACGCCCTCGATGAAGCCGAACGCGATGGCATCCTCGATCGCCTGGTGGCCGAGAAGAAGCGCGGCAAGCCGCAGGTCACCCGATTCAAGGGGCTGGGCGAAATGAACCCGCCACAGCTGCGCGAAACCACCATGGACCCGAACACCCGGCGCCTGGTGCAGTTGACCCTGGAAGATTTCGAGGCCACCTCGGAAATGATGGATATGCTGCTGGCGAAGAAACGCGCCGGTGACCGCAAGACCTGGCTGGAGTCCAAGGGCAACCTGGCCGAGGTGCTGGGCTGATGCGTCTGGGCTTTGCCCTGGCCTGTGGGTTGCTGCTGACGTCGATTACGGTATCCGCCGAGCCGGCGTCACAGCTGCGCGTGTTGTCCGGGCATGTCATCGACGGCATGCGCGGCGGCAACCTGTCCGGGCTGGCGCAGTGCGGCAATGACCTGTGGGCGGTTTCCGACCGCGACGATGGCCAGATCTACCGCCTCGATACCCGCGAATCCGTGTGGCAGGCACAAACTGTGCACATCGACGTACCGACGGTGCCGGACAGCGGTTTGCCCTGGGGGCTGAAGTCTCGCGTCTGGGGGGCTTCGTTCGTGCGTGGCGGCGATCTGGACTTCGAAGGCATCACCTGTGACAGCGCCGGCAATCGCTACATCGTCAGCGAAGGCCATGCCGCTGTCTTGCAAGTGCCGCCAACGGGGCCTGCCACCTGGCTTAAAATTTCGCCGATGATGGTTCGCGAGGCACGGGCCAGAGGCCTGCTGTTGCAATTCAATGCGCTGTTCGAAGGGCTGGTGATCAATCCGGCGGGGGATCGGATGTGGCTCGCCGCCGAGCGTCAAGGCCGGGGGTTACTGATGATCAAGCGCCAGCAGACGTTGTGGGATTGCGACGGTGGTTGCGTGCTGCTGAGCGAGGCGGGCATGGAAATGCAGCCCGAGCAGTTTCCCCGTGCCAAGCCTGTCCCGCGGGATTTTTCTGACCTGTCGCTGTTCAACGGCAAGCTGTTCACCCTTGACCGCAATGCCTTCCAGATCTGTCGCCGGGATGCGCAGACGGCCAAGGTCGAGCGCTGCTGGTCGTACGCCGCCGAGTTGTTGGAGGAGAGCCGTCGTTATTCACAGAACTACGGGCTGGAAGAAGCGTTGATCGTGGATGCCGATGGCGCCTGGATCGGTGTCGACAATAACTTCGGCGCGCGCGCCGATGGTGAAGTCCGCCCGGTGGTCTGGCGTTTCGCCGCACCGGAAGGTGGCTGGAGTGCCAGGCCATGAGACAACAAAGCCCGGGGCAGCGTATCGGCCGGGTGTTCATGGTGCTGGCCTGGTGTGCGGCGCTGTTTCTGGCCACGCGGTTTTTCGCCCAGTGGGAAGCGCGTCAGCAAAATCCGAATGTGGTGGTCAGTTCGGAGCAGGGCGAAGGTTTCATCGAGGTGAAACTGGTGAGCAATGTGCAGGGGCATTTCGTCGCCAGCGGCCAGATCAACGGCCAGCCGGTGGACTTCATGCTCGATACCGGGGCGACCGATGTGTCGATTCCGGCGGGCCTGGCCAAGCGCTTGAAGCTCGAAGAAGGATTCGGCGTGACCCTGAGCACGGCCAACGGCCTGAGCCAGGGCTATCGCACCCGTATCGAGCGCCTGCAACTGGGCGACATCGTGCTACGGGATGTACGCGCACTGGTGGCCCCGGGGCTGCACGGCGATCAGGTGTTGCTCGGCATGAGCGCACTGAACAAACTTGAATTTACCCAGCGCGGTGGCACCATGCTGCTGCGCCAGACAACGAACCGATGAGGCCCGCATGAGCGACTCCCTTGATCTCAGCCTGGACGGTGTAGAACGCCGGTCACTGGCTGACTTCACCGAAAATGCCTACCTCAACTACTCCATGTACGTGATCATGGACCGTGCCTTGCCGCATATCGGCGACGGTCTGAAACCGGTACAGCGCCGCATTATTTATGCGATGAGCGAGTTGGGGCTGGACGCCGATTCCAAGCACAAGAAATCGGCGCGTACCGTCGGTGACGTGCTCGGTAAGTTCCACCCCCACGGCGACTCGGCCTGCTACGAAGCCATGGTGCTGATGGCCCAGCCGTTCAGCTATCGATACACGCTGGTCGACGGCCAGGGCAACTGGGGTGCGCCGGATGATCCCAAGTCCTTCGCCGCCATGCGTTACACCGAAGCGCGGCTGTCGCGTTATTCCGAAGTGCTGCTCAGCGAGCTGGGCCAGGGCACGGCGGACTGGGGCCCGAACTTCGACGGTACCCTCGACGAACCGCTGGTGTTGCCGGCACGTTTGCCGAATATCCTGCTCAACGGCACCACCGGTATCGCCGTGGGCATGGCCACCGACGTTCCGCCGCACAACCTGCGGGAAGTCGCCACGGCGTGCGTGCGTTTGCTCGACGAGCCCAAGGCCACGGTCGAACAGCTCTGTGAACACATCCAGGGCCCGGACTACCCGACCGAAGCGGAAATCATCACCCCGCGCGCCGACCTGCTGAAAATCTACGAAACCGGTCGCGGTTCGGTGCGCATGCGCGCCGTGTATCACATCGAAGACGGCGACATCATCGTCACCGCGCTGCCACATCAGGTCTCGGGCGCCAAGGTGCTTGAGCAGATCGCCGCGATGATGCAGGCCAAGCCGTCCAAGGCACCGCAAATCGCCGACCTGCGTGACGAATCCGACCACGAAAACCCGTGCCGGATCGTGATCATTCCGGGCGCGCGAAAAAACTTCGACCACGATGCCCTGATGCAGCACCTGTTCGCCAGCACCGAGCTGGAGTCGAGCTACCGGGTCAACATCAATATCATCGGCCTGGACGGTAAGCCGCAGCTGAAGAACCTGCGGGCGCTGCTGGTCGAATGGCTGGAGTTCCGGGTGCAGACCGTGCGTCGTCGCCTGCAATTCCGCCTCGACAAGGTCGAGCGTCGCCTGCACCTGTTGGACGGTTTGTTGATTGCCTACCTCAACCTGGATGAAGTGATCCACATCATCCGTACCGAGGAACACCCGAAAGCCGCGCTGATCGAACGTTTCGCCCTCAGCGAAATCCAGGCTGACTACATCCTCGACACCCGTCTGCGTCAGTTGGCGCGACTGGAAGAGATGAAGCTGCGTGCCGAGCAGGATGAACTGCTCAAGGAACAAGCCAAGCTGCAAGCCCTGCTCAGCAGCGAAACCAAGTTGAAAAAACTGGTGCGCAGCGAGCTGATCAAGGACGCTGAAACCTACGGCGATGACCGTCGGTCGCCTATCGTCGAGCGCGCCGAAGCCAAGGCCCTGACCGAGCACGATCTGCTGCCGAACGAGAAAGTGACGGTGGTGCTGTCGGAAAAAGGCTGGATTCGCTCCGCCAAAGGCCACGAAATCGACGCCACCGGGCTTTCCTACAAGGCCGGGGACGGTTTCAAGGCTCTGGCAGCCGGGCGCTCCAACCAGTTTGCCGTGTTTATCGACTCCACCGGCCGCAGTTATTCGGTGGCCGCCCACACCTTGCCGTCGGCTCGTGGCCAGGGCGAACCGCTGACCGGTCGCCTGACGCCGCCGCCAGGGGCGAGTTTCGAATGCGTGTTGATGCCCGAAGACGACGCGTTGTACGTGATTGCCTCCGACGCCGGCTACGGTTTCGTGGTCAAGGGTGAAGACCTGCAAGCCAAGAACAAGGCGGGCAAGGCCCTGTTGAGCCTGCCGAACAACGCCAAGGTCATGCTGCCGCGCCCTGTGGCCGATCGTGAGCAGAACTGGCTGGCGTCGGTGACGACCGAAGGTCGCCTGCTGATATTCAAGATCAGCGACCTGCCACAATTAGGTAAGGGCAAAGGCAACAAGATCATCGGGATCCCCGGTGAACGAGTGGCCAGTCGTGAAGAGTATGTGACGGACATCGCCGTATTGCCGGACGGTGCAACACTGGTGTTGCAGGCCGGGAAACGTACCTTGTCACTGAAAGCGGACGATCTCGAACACTACAAGGGTGAACGTGGTCGTCGTGGCAATAAGTTGCCGCGGGGCTTCCAGCGGGTAGATGCGCTACTCGTCGAAAGCCCGGTCAACTGAGCGCTACTGCGTTCAGTTGACCGAAGAACGCGAGTTTGAGGCGCCGATCTACGATTTAACCCGTAGTTCGGCGCTTTGCGCTGGAGTCGGAACGCATATTCACGGATGATATGGCCTTTCAAGCGCCGGCATTGCCGCGCGTTCTTCATATTTATTGAGTATTTTCACTGTGGTCAGCCTTTTTGCGACCACCTGGATGGGACGATGACTGCTCTGCGCCTTCCTTTTATTCTTTTGCTCGCCGGCGTTCTTGGCCTGGCGGGTTGCAGCGTTCACCAACCGGTGTCGTTGTATCAGCTGGACGCGGGTAGTCCGGTTCAGCCCGCACAGAACGCGGGCATGGCGGTATTGTTGGGGCCTGTGACCGTGGCCGACTACCTGCAACGCGAAACCCTGTTGCAGCGCCAGCCCGATGGCAGCCTGCAAGCCTCGACCGACGGTCGTTGGGCTGGCAGCCTTTCGTCGGATATCGATCAACTGCTACTGCGTCAGGTCGCAGGTCGCCTGGACAGCCAGCGCGTAGTGCTGGCCCCGGCAACACTGGGCTTTACACCGGACGTCCAGGTCCTGCTGACTATCACGCGCCTGGATTCGGGTGAAAAACAGCCGGCGATCCTCGACGCGCAATGGCGCCTGATCGACCGTCGCGGGCAGGTCCGCGACAACCGCATCATCCATTTGCAGGAACAGCATGCCGGTACCACGGCGGCTCAGGTCCAGGCACAGGGCGTGTTGTTGCAACGCCTGGCCGAGCAATTGTCGGTGGCGCTCAAGCCCCTGGCCAATCAGCCGCCGATCGCCGAAGCCCCGCGCAAGCCGGCAGCCAAGGCGCCAGCACCTGCGGTAGAACAGGAAAAGCAGCCGAAGATCCCGATGGCCGCGCCGATTCGTACGGATATGGAAGTGTTCCGCTTCTAAGGCTGGATGGATTTGAAACAAAGCCCGCATAGATGCGGGCTTTGTTGTTTCTGCAGGATGGAGATATCTGGCGTCAGTTCCGGCCTCTTCGCGGGCAAGCCCGCGAAGAGGCCGGAGCAGGCCACAAAAAAGCCCGCAGACGATCGCTCATCTGCGGGCTTGCAGGCTTAAAGGCTAAAAGATCGCAGCCTTCGGCAGCTCCTACGCTCGGCGCTCGTGCATCCGCGCCAATTGCCGCTCCAGCATCGATGGATACGGCTCCATCAACCGCTCCACGCAGCAAGCCCCCTCAGGGCTGGCAATCGGGCGGATCCGTGCGCGCTGGCGGATCAACGCGTCGTCACTGATCTTGCGCTCCACCAGCAGCAGGTTGCGGCTGTGTTGCGACAGGGCCAGGGCGTCCTGGGCGGGATCGGTCAGCAGCAGGTCGATCTGGCTCAGGCCGAACAGTTCGTCGCCCAGGGTCAGGCCCAGTTGCAATTGCAGGGTGATGCCACTGTCCGCGACTTCGATCTGCAACTGGTGGCCCAGGGCCCGCAGCAGTTCGCCACAGCAGATGGCGTTGGTCAGGTAATCGTCGCCGCTGTCTTCTGTGTGGAACAGCATCAACGTGCTGCCATCGTTCAAGGTCTCTACTTCGCCCTGATACAGCGAGGCGGCCTGGTCGAGGCAATCGCGATAGCGTTCGAGCAGTTCTTCAAGACGTGCCCGCGGCAGGCGACGCAGTTGCTCCTGGGAGCCCAGTTGCACCGCCAGCACCGCGCTGTGTTGCGGCACGTTCGGCGTGGGCTTGCGAACCACCGGTTGTGGGGCGCTGTCGAGCGACTCGTCGCGCAGATCGGCGAACGGGTCTTCATCATCGTCGTCTTCGACGGTGCTGACGATCTGCCGTGGCGCTGGTTTGAGCGCCGCTACCGGACGGCTCTCGTCGAAACTCGGGTCGCGCAGGTTACGGACTTCGAAGGCCGGGTCGGCCTCGTCATCCATGTCGTCGAATTCCGGCTCCGGTTCCGGCACAGGGGCGGGCTCCGGGGCGAAGTTGGCGTGCAGTTGGCGCGCCAGGTCGCCGATTTCGTCCTGGCGGTCGGTGGCCGGGGTGTATTCGTCGATATTGCGCAGCCATACCCGCAATTGCAGCAGTGGCGTTGAGAGATAACGCCCCATGCGCAGGCTCAGGGCCAGGGACAAAGCCAGCAGGATGGCGCTCAGAATGCCCATGCTTTGCAGGCTGATGGTCATCGGCTGCTGGAACTGGTCCATGTCCAGGCTGATGCGCAATTGCCCGGCAGTCACGTCCTGGAAGGTGATCTTGCTCTGGTACATGCCCTCGGCTTCGCCCAGCAGGCTATGCTTGGGACGCTGGCCGGATTCGGCGAGGATGCGGTTGTCCGGGCTGTAGATGGCGGCGTGGGCCACCAGCTTGTTCTTGGTCAGGTTATTGAGCAGCACATTGAGGCTGAGGATGTCATTGGACACCAACAGCTCGGTGGCCGAGGTGGCCGTCTGCGTGGTCAGGCTTTCGCCCAGCGCATCCGCCTGCTCGTGCATGGCCTGCTTGAACTGCAGGCCCATCACACCGGCATAGATGACCAGGGCCAGGGCGACCAGGATCACGTTATGGCTGGCGATGCGCAATGCAATCGGTACACGGCGGTGACGCAGTGCCCGGAAGATCAGCAGGAAGAAGTTGTCGGTTTTTACTGGCGTAGGCCGGTTCACTTGAGCTCGGCTCTTTTGTCCGTGGAGTTGACGCGCAGTATAGCGACAGGCCCTAGACCGTCAAAGCGCTCACGGTGCCCGATGGTCACTGAAAGTGGGTAGAATGCGGTTTTTTTCCACCTGCGGGGGTGCGCCTTGCGCGAAATCGTCCTGATAAACATCACGGGAGTCGACCGTCCGGGTCTGACTGCGGCCATTACCGGCGTTCTGGCCCAGGGTGGTGTGAACATTCTCGACATCGGTCAGGCGGTGATCCATGACACCTTGTCGTTCGGTATCCTGGTTGAAATTCCCGACACCGAACAAGGCAGGTCCGTGCTCAAGGACATCCTGTTCAAGGGCTATGAGCTCGATCAACAGGTGCGTTTCACGCCGGTGTCCGAAGAGGATTACCAGCAGTGGGTCGGCAACCAGGGCAAAAAACGCCACATCGTGACCCTGTTGACCCGCAAGGTGACGGCCGGGCAGTTGCAGGCCGTGAGTTCGATCACCGCCAAATATGGCCTGAACATCGACCACATCGATCGTCTGTCCGGGCGCATGCCGCTGGACACGCCGGCCGACAAGGGCAAGGGCTGCATCGAGTTTTCCGTGCGTGGCGAAGCGGCTGATCCGCAGGCGCTGCGTGCCGAATTCCTCAGCGTTGCCCAGGAACTGAATGTCGATATTGCCTTCCAGGAAGATTCGCTGTTCCGTCGCAACCGTCGCCTGGCTGTGTTCGACATGGATTCAACGCTCATCGAAGCCGAAGTGATCGATGAACTGGCCAAGGCCGCAGGCGTCGGCGAAAAAGTGTCGGAAATCACCGAGCGGGCGATGGCCGGCGAACTGGATTTTCGCGCCAGCTTCAAGGAACGCCTGGCCTTGCTCAAGGGGCTGGACGTTAATGTGCTGGACTCCATCGGCGCCTCGCTGCGCCTGACCGAAGGTGCTGAAACCCTGTTCGCCGAACTCAAGCGCCTGGGCTACAAGACCGCGATTCTGTCAGGTGGCTTCACCTACTTCGCCAAGCAATTGCAGGCCAGGCTGGGTATCGACTACGTGTTCGCCAACGAACTGGAAGTGGTCGACGGCAAAGTCACCGGCGTGGCGGTCGAGCCGATTGTCGATGCGCAGCGCAAGGCGGATTTGCTGAAGGAACTGGCACACAAGGAAGGCTTGCGCCTGGAGCAGACCATTGCGGTCGGCGACGGTGCCAATGACTTGCCGATGCTGGCGATTGCCGGGTTGGGCGTGGCGTTCCGTGCCAAGCCGCTGGTGAAGCAGTCGGCCAAGCAGGCGATTTCGACTCTGGGCCTGGACGGCGTGCTGTATCTGCTGGGCTTCCGCGATCGCGACGGACAGCTCTGATACACCCGAAATAAATGTGGGAGCGGCGGTGCGGCGCTCCCACAGGGATGCAGCTCGGTCTTTAAGCTTTTGGCGAGCCCATGCCCTGACCCATCTGCACCGCAGTACCGGCGGTCATTTCTTCAGCCCACTTCACCTGATCCGGCCCGAACAGCACGACAGCGGTCGAACCCAGTTTGAAGCGTCCCAGCTCCGCACCTTTTTCCAGGTGGATCGGCGCGCGCGCGGCTTCGTCGTAGCGGAAGGTTTTCAGCTCGCGCTTCGGCGGCGTGACCAGGCCGGCCCACACCGTTTCAATCGACGCCACGATCATCGCGCCCACCAGCACCACGGCCATTGGCCCGCGCTCGGTGTCGAAAATGCACGCCACGCGCTCGTTGCGGGCGAACAGTTCCGGAACGTTTTCAGCGGTGGTCTGGTTGACCGAGAACAGGCGGCCCGGGATGTAGACCATTTCGCGCAGGGTGCCGGCCAGCGGCATGTGCACGCGGTGGTAGTCCTTCGGCGACAGGTAGATGGTCGCGAAGTCGCCCCCCATGAACGGCGCAGCATTTGCCGCATCGCCACCCAACAGTTCCAGCACGCTGAAGCTGTGGCCCTTGGCCTGGAACACGCGGCCGTGCTCGATCGGGCCGAGCTGGCTGATCGCACCGTCGGCGGGGCTGAGGATCGCGCCCGGGGTTTCGTCCAATGGACGGGCACCGTCTTTCAATGCACGGGTGAAGAACGCGTTGAAGTGCTCGTAGGCGGTCAGGTCTTCGACCAGCGCCTGGGACATGTCCACCTGATAACGCTTGGCGAACCAGGCGGTAAAGGCATTCTTGAACCAGCGAACGCGGCATTCGGCGATGCAGCCGGCCAGTCGCGAGAGCAGGTTGTGGGGCAGCAGGTACTGGCCGAGGAGAAACAGACGCTTGTTCATTAACGGTCCTTAAAAATCTTAAATTTCTACCGGGGTATCGGGATGGTTGCCCCATTCGCCCCAGGAGCCGGCGTAGCCTTTGACCCGCGGATAACCGAGGGATTTGGCCACCAGATAGGTGAAGCCAGAACGATGGTGAGTCTGGCAGTGGGTAATCACTTCTTTGTCTTTGCTGATCCCGAGTTGTTCGAGGATCTGCGGCATGTCGGTGCGGATGCGCAACTGGCGTGCCCGATCCATGCCCGCGGTCCATTCGAAATTGACCGCGCCGGGAATGTGCCCGCCCTTGGCTGCCAGGACTTTCTCGCCGGAGTACTCCTGCGGCCCGCGTGCATCCCAGATTGCCAGGTCGGCGGCGCCGAGGCGGCTTTGCAGGTATTCGCGGGTGGCGGTGGGTTCGTCGTGCAAGGTCAGTGAAACCGGGCCGCCCACCGGTGGCGGGATCTGGATCGACATGGGCAAGCCTTCCGCCAGCCAGGCCGTCAGGCCGCCGTCGATATAGTGGTACTTGCTGTGGCCGATGACATCCAGCAGCCAGATGAAGCGCCCGGCCCAACCGCCGCCTTCGTCGTCATACACCACGTAGATCGCGTCGGGGTTGTGTCCCAGTTCACCAAACAGCGCTTCGAGTGCTGCCTGCGGGGGCATCAGCCCCGGGGCGGGGGCCTGGCCGAGCTGTGTGCGTTTCGGATCGACAAAGCGTGCGCCGGGAATGTGCCCTTCGGCGTAGCGGGCGGGACTGGTCAAGTCCACCAGAATCAGTTCGCGGGCGTCGAGGCGAGGGAGCAAGTCGCTCGGCTCGATCACCAGCGGCAAGCCAGAGAAGTCAGACATGTGAGGTCTCCAGAGCACAAAAGGGAGGATTGTAACGCAGCTTATTGGCCACGGTGGCTAAAGCTGTGCAGGGCTTTTTCGATGCACTGCGCGGTTTTGCCGAAGGCCTGTACGGAAATTTCCGAAAACGGCCCGCCGCCTTGATCCGCCACGACGATCATGATCACCCGGCCATTGTTGACCAGCGAGCGCAGCAGCAAGTGTTCACCATTGAACTGCGAACGCAGGCTGTTGGGCAGCAGGGCCGAGAATTGCGCGTTGTTGGTTGGCGTCAGTCGCACCTGGGCCTGTTGCGCGAGCAGGCGTTGCAACACGTTGCTCTGGCTGACCACGAAATTCAACCCGGCAGCCTCCTTCGGCAGGCCGGCCGTTTGGTGCACGCGCAGATTGGCGTGGGTGCGGTCGGCCATCAGGATCATCACCCGGCGCATGCCGCAGGCCACGAGGGCGTCCCGGGCGGCGATGGTCAAGTGCATGGCATTGGTGAAACGACTCGGCTCGACCAGCAGTTCGGCGCATTGCTTGCGCCACTTCGCCAGGTCTTCGGCGGTGGGTGCCGCTGCCGGCAGCAAGCCTGCGTGGACACGGTTCATGCCCCACGGCCAGATCAGCGACTCGGCGGGGTGCCAGAGGTCGGGCATGGCGTGTTGGCGTGCGCTGTTGGCGGCTTGCTGGTGCAGTTGTTGCTGCAGCTCGTCCATTGGCATTTGCAGGTAAAGGCTGGTCAGGTACTGCCAGCGCTCACTGTGGGGGCTGTCCCAGGCGTGTTGCGCCGACAGCGCCAGCCCGTTGGCCAGCAGCACGGTATTGGCCGGTTGATTGAGCCAGCGGCGCAGGGTCGGATCGTCATCGAGGCGGTTCTGCTGGCGCAGTGGATGCTCGCTGTCACGGGCAATACGCAGGACCTTCACCAGTTCCCGCTCCTCGGTGAGCAGCAGTCGATAGCCTTGCTGCACCCAGATCGGCAGGTGCCAGACCTCCACCAGTGCCTGGCCAATCTCCAGCAGGCGTACGCCAAACAGTTGCTGTTCGACTTTGCGTGCCGATTCACCTTTATGGATGACCCGCAGCTCCCAGTTTTCGAGCAGTTTCGGATGGGTCAGCGCCAGCGGCCACAGGGGCGAAAGAAACAGCAGGCTGCCCCAGTGGATGTCCTGCCACAGGCGCGCCAGGCGACTGGCAAAAAAGCCATTGGCCTGTTGCGTGGCGTGCTGGCTGATCATCTGCAACTGACGCAGGGCTTTGGGAATCTCGGACTGGGGTTCGGCGGGCAGGCGCGCGAGCAGTTCTTCGGTGCGTTTCAGGCCGAGGCGATTGATCGCAACTTCAAGGTTTTCCGCAGGCTCGGTCATGCCGCCGTGGGTATGCCGGTTGGCTTCGCGAATCACGCTCAAGGCCAGGGCCGGGCTGCCTTGCATGAGGTCGGCGATATCGCGCAACGAGCTGCGATTGTCGCGGATGGCCTTGCAGACCCGGTCGTGGCTGGCTTGCGGAACCGGCAGGCGCACGCCATCGAGAAGCTTGACCCAGCCTTCGAGAGTGGTCGGTTTCGGGGTTGGGGCGTTCGTTTCGTTAACCATGGTGGGAGGCGATCATCGTCAACAGTACCTGTGCCCGCAAGGGGTCAAATTAGCTTTTCGCCTGAACTGGCTATAGTCTGGCGCAGTTTTGCCGATAAGTAGAAGAAGAGATTTTTTAACTTCCGAATATGACCTTGAACCCGACTCAGTAAGTGCTCTCCTAACCTATGGCTAAAATTATCGGCATCATCGTCGTATTCGCGAGCGTGCTCGGCGGATACGTGCTTTCCCACGGCAAGATTGCCGCCCTGATCCAGCCTTTCGAGGTCATGATCATCGGCGGCGCGGCCCTCGGCGCCTTCTTGCAGGCCAACCCCGGCTATATGACGATGCACGTGCTCAAGAAGTCCCTGAGCATGTTCAGTTCGCGTTTCAACCACGCCTTCTACCTGGAAGTGCTGGGCCTGATCTACGAGATCCTCAACAAGAGCCGCCGCGAAGGCATGATGGCCATCGAAGGCGACATCGAAGATGCCGCCGCGAGCCCGATCTTCGCCAAGTACCCGACGGTGCTGAAGGACGAGCGCATGACCGCGTTCATCTGCGATTACCTGCGCATCATGTCCTCCGGCAACATGGCTCCCCACGAGCTGGAAGGCTTGTTCGACATGGAGCTGTTCAGCCTCAAGGAAGACCTTGAGCATCCATCCCACGCCGTCAACGGCATCGCCGATGCCATGCCTGGTTTCGGTATCGTCGCGGCGGTACTGGGGATCGTGGTGACCATGGCTTCGTTGGGTGAGGGCGACCAGAAGTCCATCGGCCTGCACGTGGGTGCGGCATTGGTGGGTACCTTCTTCGGTATTCTCGCCGCCTACGGCTTCTTCGGCCCGCTGGCCCATTCCCTGGCCCACGATGCCAAGGAAGAACTGAACGTCTACGAAGCCATCAAGGCCTCGCTGGTGGCTTCGGCTTCCGGCATGCCGCCATCGCTGGCCGTGGAGTTCGGGCGCAAGGTCCTGTACCCGGCGCACCGTCCAAGCTTCGCCGAGCTGGAACAAGCGGTTCGCGGTCGTTAGTGCTTTGTTTCGCAAATACGCTCCTTTTTGGCGAGTGACTGTTGTTGCCAGACAAGGCGCCGCGACGAGTCATAGCCCCCGCTATGGCGAGGAGCGGCAACGCAGTATGGCGACAACAGGCACCGTCAAAAAGGAACAGTATTTGTGAGACAGAGCACTCTCCATGGAAAATAACCAGCCGATAATCATCAAGCGCGTCAAGCGCATCGCCGGCGGGCATCACGGGGGCGCCTGGAAAATCGCCTTCGCCGACTTCGCCACGGCGATGATGGCGTTCTTCCTGGTGTTGTGGCTGCTGTCCACCGCCACGCCGGAACAGAAGATTGCCATCGCCGGTTACTTCAAGGACCCGATCGGCTTTTCCGAAAGCGGCACGCCCTACATCATCGATCTGGGCGGCACACCGACCCTGGCGCCGGAAAACACTCTCAACCCGGAGGTGAAGTCCCAACCACAACCGGACAAGGTCACCATCGATACCGATCAGGTCGAAGGCATGGCCGAGCAGGTCGAAAAAGAGCGCCTCGAACTGTTGCTGCAAGAATTGCAGAACAAGGTCGAAGAAAACCCGCAGATGCAGAAGTTCAAGGACCAGATCCTGTTCGAGATCACTCAGGACGGCCTGCGCATCCAGATCATGGACGCGGAAAACCGCCCGATGTTCGACTCAGGCTCAGCTCGCTTGAAGCCGTATTTCGAAGACATCCTGCTGGCCATGGCCGACACCATCAAGGCGGTGCCGAACAAGATCAGCATCAGCGGCCACACCGATGCCAAGCCATACACCGGCACCGGTGAATTCGGTAACTGGGAGCTTTCGGCCAATCGTGCCAACGCCGCACGGCGTGCGCTAGTGGCGGGCAGCTATCCGGATGCTCAGGTGGCACGGGTGGTCGGCTATGCCTCGTCGGCCCTGTTCGATCGCGAGCATCCGTTCAACCCGGTGAACCGCCGTATCGACATCGTCGTACTGACGAAAAAAGCCCAGCGAGCGATCGAAGGTTCGCAAGGGGCGGAGCCTGCTCCTGATGCACCGCAGGGTTCGGCCGCTCCGGGAGCCGTACCGGCTAAGCCGGTCGATCCGAACGCGTTGCCGGCGGACAAGGAGCCTCTGCCGGCTCATGAACTGCGTGAGCGTCTGAACCTGTTCGACGACCCGGCACCGAAACCGGGCGAGCCAGCCAAACCGGCTGAACCGCCCAAACAGTGACCGATAAAAAAGCCGACAGCGATGTCGGCTTTTTTGTCGGCGTTTTCTACGTTAAAAGCCGCGGATGACTCGGGACTTGAGGTCGGCGTGAAAGCGATCCGCATTGGATTTGTTGACGCTGCGCACCGACTCGCTACCGGTCACCGAATCCAGTGACATCGAACGCTTGAGCGTCGACTCGTTGCGATAGGCATCGATAAAGAAGTCGATGTCCCGGTCGCTGATCAGCTTCGGCCATTTATCTAGGTACAACGGCAGCTCTGTCGGGCCGGTCTTGAACGAGCAGATACGCCGATTAGTGATCGTCGCCTCACCGATTTCGAACGGCACCCACCAGGACAGCGCGGTTTTCTCCGATACCACTGCCAGCAGGTGCGTGCATTCGCTGATGTTGCGGGTGATCACCCCGGTGATGTCGTCGGTGGTCTGGGATTCGGCATCCAGCACGTCGAGGTAGGTCTTGATGTTGGCCTGGATCAGGCGTGTGTTGATGTGAACCGCGTGGGCGCGGTCCATGTGGCGGTAGCTGATAAACACTGGCATCAGAAATGTCCCTTGATCGCGAGTTCGCGGTAATAGGCGCCGAGGGCGGTGAGGCGGCAGCCGGTGGCGTGGATGGCGGCGTAGTACATGTGTTCGGCGTCCACCGGTTCGACCAGGCTGTGGCGGTTGCACTTTTGCAGTTGGGCGAAGACCTCGCCCTGTTCCGGGTTGAACTCGGGTTCGGTGGGCTCAAAGCTGGGGGCGAGGGGGTACACCGACTCCGCTTCGGCAAACCATTCGGGGAGTTTGCGCAGGATCTCCTTGGGGATCAGCGGCGACACTTCGCGCAGGGAGATGAACTGCGACACGTTGGTCTTGAACACCGGACGCTGTTCCCAGGCATCGAGGGCGTTGTCGACAAATGAATAAAGGCTGCCGGGAGTGATCTTGCCCAGGATGTTCGCTGCGCCACCGTGCAGGGCCTGGAGCAACAATCCGGTGAACACACCGTGCTGCACGCCCTCCATCGCCGGTTCTTCCTTTTTGCAGGCGGTCAGGATGGTCATGCCTTCGCCGACCACGCTGCCCTCACTGCGCAAGGCGCGCAGTTCGCCGGCCGAGCCGCTCTGGCAACAGTCGAGAATGATCACTTTGTTCTTGATCTTCGTGGCCTTGCTCGCCCAGTTGAGAATGTCGCTGAGGCGAATCCCGTCCTTGGCACTCTTGTAATCCTGCGGGATCAACATGCCTTCGTCGGTGTCAGTGTCGAAGCAGCCGTGGCCGGCGAAATACAGCAGCGCGACATTGCAGTCGCCGGCAAACAGCTCACGGATCTGGTCTTCGAGTTTTTCCCGACTCAGATAGTCCTCGGCGGAGGTCAGTACGATGTTCTTGAAGTTCGGATCGCCATTGGCGTCGGTCTTGAGCACGGAGGCCATGGCCATGGCGTCATTGCTGCAGCCGCTCAGGCGTGACACATGGGTGTAGTCGTTGATGCCGATAAACAGTCCCTTGCGCATGGTTACACCGCCGTATGCTGGCGAATCGCATCGATGATGCTGTTGGTGTTCCACGCACATTCGGCATGTGCCGCGTCACGTACCACCATGGAAATGCGCTCGGCACCGAACGGCTTGATCGCAATGATCACCTTGCCCATGCGCTTGGCGATCTCGATTTCCTTGTTGATCCACTTGCTGTAGGTGGAGTACATCCCGGCCATGATCAATACCGCCGAACACGGGCGAATCTTGTTTTCGATGGCCTCCTCAAGTTGTTTGTCGGTTTTCGCGCCGACGATCGGGTTGTCCGGCGGTACCGAAAAATTCTTGTATGTGAAACCGGGCTTGGCGTTGAGCAGGCGCACGAGATTGTCGTGGGCGTCGGAGTAGTTCCACGAGTGGCTGATGAACAGGTGGTAGGTTTGCATGGGTGTCCCTCGGAGTCGCTGGAGTGCGAAGAGGGTTTGAACTTAGGCGAATGCAGGGCGGCCACAAGGTGTCGGCGCGGAAAGAGAAATGCCCTACAAGCGAGCGTGCGTACGTCTTACAGAAAGGTCTGATGTTTAAGAGGGGGGGAAGATCCAGCCGTCGGCCGCCCCGCTGAAGGCAGGGCGGTCGGCACGTCTGTTTAGTAGCCGTTTTCCGGCAGGCTGGCGATGATCGAGCGGTAGCTGTTCATCCGTTGCTGCTGCACGCGGCCGTCTTCCAGGGCTTTGAGCAGGGCGCAACCCGGTTCGCGGTCATGCTTGCAGTCACGGAAGCGGCAGGTGCCGAGGAGATCGTTGAACTCGATGAAGCCGGCTTCGACGTCGGCACGGCTGACGTGGCCCAGACCGAATTCGCGGATACCCGGGGAGTCGATCAACTCACCGCCGCCGGGGAAGTGGAACAACCGCGCGGTGGTGGTGGTGTGGGTACCCTGGCCAGACAGCTCGGACAGCGGACCGACGCGGGTTTCGACTTCCGGCAGCAGGCTGTTGACCAGCGATGACTTGCCGACACCGGACTGGCCGACGAACACGCTGATGCGTCCGTCCAGCTGCGTCTGCAATTGCTCCATGCCGTTGCCGTGGTGCGCCGACACTTCCAGCACCGGGTAGCCGAGGGTGCGGTATACGGCGAGCAAGGCGTTCAGTGCAGGAGCGTTGTTTTCGTCGATCAGGTCGAATTTGTTCAGCAGCAACAGTGGCTTGATGCCTGCATGTTCGGCCGCCACCAGGTAACGGTCGATCAGGTTGGCATGGGGCTCGGGCAGCGGTGCAAACACGATGACGATCATGTCGACGTTGGCCGCAACCGGCTTGAGCTGACCACGGCTGTCCGGGCGACATAGCTCGGTGTTGCGCGGCAGTTGCGCCACGATCACGCCGATGCCCTGGTTGCCGGCACGCCAGACCACCTGATCGCCGGTCACCAGCGCCGGCAGGTTGGCGCGCAGGTGGCAACGGAACACCTGGCCGGCCAGTTCGCCATCACGGGCCTCGACTTCGACCTGCACACCGAAGTGCGCGATCACCAGACCGTGCTGTTCCGGGCCCAGATCGCCGCCCTCAAGCGCCTCGACGGCCGAGGACTCGCGTTTGGCGGCGCGGGCAGCGCGTTCGCCCTGAATCTTTTCGATGCGCCAGTTTTGACGACGATTGAGTTGGCGTTTGGCCATGGGTGTTCCGTATCAAGAATGCAGCGATTAGGTAAAACGGCCGCGAGTTTAGCACGCCCGGCCACCGGCCTAGGCTAAACTGCGCAGCATTGCCTAGGAGCCGACACATGCAAAACCCACAGAACCTGATCTGGATCGACTTGGAGATGACCGGTCTGAACCCGGACACGGACGTCATCATCGAAATGGCCACCATCGTCACCGACAGTGACCTGAACACCCTGGCCGAAGGCCCGGTGATCGCCATTCACCACAGCGACGAAATCCTCGCTGGCATGGACGAGTGGAATACTCGTCAGCACGGCGGTTCCGGGCTGACCCAGCGGGTTCGCGACAGCCGCATCAGCATGGCCGAAGCCGAAGCCGAAACCATCGCCTTCCTGGAGAAGTGGGTGCCGAAGGGCAAGTCGCCGATCTGCGGCAACAGCATCTGCCAGGACCGTCGCTTTCTTTATACCCACATGAAATCTCTGGAAAGCTATTTCCACTACCGCAACCTCGACGTTTCCACGCTCAAAGAACTGGCTGCGCGCTGGGCACCGGATGTGCGTGACAGCTTCAAGAAGGGCAGCACCCACCTGGCGCTGGACGACATCCGCGAATCGATCGCCGAGTTGCAGCACTACCGCAAGCATTTCATCAAGTTCTGATACGGCCCACGGTCCTTATGTAGGAGCTGCCGCAGGCTGCGATCTTTTGATCTTGAACACCAAAGTCAAAAGATCGCAGCCTGCGGCAGCTCCTACAGGGGGGGTTGTAGGCTTTGGTGAAGTGAGTAGACTGCGCGCCTTTCTGCAAGGACCGCCAACATGCTGCTGATGCTCTACCTGATCGCCATCACCACCGAAGCCATGACCGGCGCCCTCTCTGCCGGCCGTCGCGGCATGGACTGGTTCGGTGTGGTGCTGATCGCTTGCGTCACGGCGTTGGGGGGCGGTTCGGTACGTGATGTGCTGCTCGGGCACTATCCGCTGACCTGGGTCAAACACCCGGAATACCTGGTGCTGACCACGGCTGCCGCCATGATCACGGTGTTCACGGCGCGCTGGATGCGCCATCTGCGTTCACTTTTCCTGGTGCTCGATGCCATGGGGCTCGTAGCCTTCACCCTGATCGGCTGCATCACCGCCCTGGAAATGGGCCATGGCATGTTGGTCGCCTCCGTCAGTGGCGTGATCACCGGCGTTTTCGGTGGCATCCTGCGGGACATTTTCTGCAACGATATTCCGCTGATCTTCCGGCGTGAGCTCTATGCCAGCGTTTCGTTTGCGGCGGCGTGGTGTTACATGCTGTGTATCTACCTGCAATTACCCGATGGGCAATCGATTCTGATCACCTTGTTCGGCGGCTTTTTGCTGCGCTTGCTGGCGATCCGTTTTCATTGGGAAATGCCGAAGTTCGTCTACAACGACGAAGCCTGACGTTCAGCGTGTTGCCGCAATGCCCACTCGACATGCTCACGCACCAGTTCCGAAGGGTGCTCCCGAC
This sequence comes from Pseudomonas sp. IT-P4, assembly GCF_949767755.1. Taxonomy (NCBI): domain Bacteria; kingdom Pseudomonadati; phylum Pseudomonadota; class Gammaproteobacteria; order Pseudomonadales; family Pseudomonadaceae; genus Pseudomonas; species Pseudomonas sp. IT-P4. Next base: position 433,192 of record NZ_CATKPX010000034.1, read on the forward strand.
GAGCCTTAAGCGCCTCCAGCACCGGAATCGTTGAAGGCGCATTCCCCAGCCCCACCGCCAGGTTGCGCAACCAGTTTTCGTAACCGGTCCGGCGTAGCGGCGAGCCTTCGGTGCTGCTCAGGAATTTGTCCTCATCCCACATGAACAGTTCCGCCAGTCCGGCATTGTCCAGATTGTGCCGCGGCTTGAAGTCGCCTTCACCGGACGGGCGGGCGAAGCGGTTCCACGGACAGACGATCTGACAGTCATCGCAACCGAACACCCGGTTGCCGATCAACGGTCGCAAATCTTCAGGGATCGCGCCTTTGAGTTCGATGGTCAGGTAGGAAATGCAGCGTCGGGCATCCAGCACATAGGGGCCGACGAAGGCGTTGGTCGGACAAATGTCGAGGCAGGCGCTGCACCGCCCGCAATGTTCGGTGGCGTGGGGCGGGTCGACCGGTAGTGGCAGGTCGACGAACAGTTCGGCGAGAAAAAAGTAACTGCCGGCCTTGCGATTCAAGACCAGGGTGTTTTTGCCGATCCATCCAAGACCCGCCTGTTCGGCGATGGCTTTTTCCAGCACCGGGGCACTGTCGACAAAAGCGCGGAAGCCAAATGGTCCAATCTCGGCCTGAATCTTTTCTGCCAGTTGCTGAACGCGTTTGCGGATCAGCTTGTGGTAATCGCGACCCAGGGCATAACGGGAGACGTAGGCTTTTTCCGGTTGGGCGAGCATTTTTGCCATCTGCGTGTCGCCGGACAGGTAGTCCATGCGCAGGGATACCACGCGCAACGTACCCGGCACCAGCTCTTCGGGGTGCGAGCGTTTGCTGCCGTGGGCGCCCATATAGTCCATTTCGCCGTGGTAGCCAGCTTCGAGCCAGCGTTCCAGGTGCTGCTCATGCTCGGCCAGGTCGAGGCCGCTGATGCCGACTTGCTGAAAGCCAAGCTCACGGCCCCAGTCCTTGATGGATTGGGCGAGGGCGGGCAGGTCTGTGGTAATAGCGGGCATGAGACGAGAGAAACCGGAGCTGAGGTGCGTATAATTCTGCCAGACATCGGAGCCCGAAGACGCATGCCGCACACTAAAGATGAATTACCCGACGCGCTGTACAGTGCCGCCCAGGTGCGAGCGCTCGACGCGAGCCTGATCGCCGCCGGCACAGCGGGCTTCGAATTGATGCAGCGCGCGGCGCGGGCGACGTGGCGGGCGCTGGTGCGGCAATGGCCGACCGCGAACGAACTGAGCGTGCTGGCCGGGCATGGCAATAACGCAGGCGACGGCTACCTGGTGGCTGTGTTGGCCCAGCGTGCCGGTTGGTCGGTGCGGGTGCTGGCGGTGGGGGATCCGCAGCGCTTGCAGGGGGATGCGGAGTTGGCCCATGCCGAGGCGGTGTCCGAAAACGTGCTCATCGAGCCCTGGACGGCACAATCCGGATTGCGCGGCATCGTGCTGGATGCTTTGCTTGGCACCGGTCTGAGCGGTGACGTGCGTGATCCCTATGCCAGCGCCATCGTCGCGATCAATGCCAGCGGGCTGCCGGTTGCGGCGGTGGATATTCCGTCAGGGTTGTGTGCGGATACGGGGCGCATCCTTGGTCATGCCGTGCGTGCCGACCTGACGGTCACGTTCATTGGCTTGAAGGTGGGGTTGTTCACCGGCGAGGCGGCCAATGTGGTCGGTGAGCTGGTGTTCAACGACTTGCACGCGGACCCACAGCTAATAGAAGGCGCTGCTTTCTCCGCCCGTCGCCTGACCGCTGCTAATCTGCCGCGTCCAATGGCGCGGGCACAGGCTTCCCACAAAGGTAAGTTCGGCCATGTGTTGCTGATCGGTGGCGACCGTGGGTTGGGTGGCGCGATCCTGCTGAGCGCGCAAAGTGCGCTGCGCAGCGGAGCGGGCATGGTGTCGGTGGCGACCCGCAGCGAACACGTGTCCGCCGCGCTGGCGCGGATCCCCGAGGCGATGGTGCTGGGCACTTCGTCGGCCAATCAATTGATGGGTTTGCTTCAAAAAATTTCTGTATTGGTTGTCGGTCCGGGGCTGGGCCAGGCTGGATGGGGGCGCAGCTTGTTGTCGGCCGCTGCCAATGCACCGCTGCCGCAAGTCTGGGACGCCGATGCGCTGAACATGTTGGCCGGGGAGCGTGTGAGTTTGCCCGGTAATTGCGTGATCACTCCGCATCCGGGCGAAGCGGCACGCTTGCTTGGGGTGAGCACTGCCGACGTTCAGTCTGACCGTCCCGCCGCAGCCCATGCCTTGAGCAAAAAATATACAGCTGTCGTCATCCTGAAAGGTGCCGGCAGCCTGATCGTCCATCCCGATGGGCGTCTGGCGCTGTGTCATCAGGGGCACCCGGCCATGGCCACCGCCGGTTTGGGCGATGTGCTGGCCGGTCTGGTCGGCGCATTGCTGGCCCAGGGCATGGAGCCATTCGACGCAGCCTGCCTGGCGGTCTGGCTGCACGCCAATGCCGGGGCACAACAAGGAAAATCGGGCCGTGGGCTGGCGGCCAGTGATCTGATCCCAGCCATTCGTCAATTGTTGGAGGAGCAAGCACCGTGTCTGAAGTAACCCTGTATCTGGCCGATGAGCTGGCCATGAGCGACTTTGGCGCACGCATTGCCCGAATCACCCAAGGCCATGGCCTGATCTTCCTTGAGGGTAACCTGGGGATGGGCAAAACCACGTTGTCCCGAGGCATCATCCGCGGTCTGGGGCATGTCGGGGCAGTCAAAAGCCCGACCTTTACCCTGGTTGAGCCCTACGAGATCGGCGACATTCGCGCCTTCCATTTCGATTTGTACCGTCTGGTCGATCCGGAAGAGCTAGAGTTCCTCGGTATCCGCGACTACTTCGAAGACGATGCCCTGTGTCTGATCGAATGGCCCGATAAAGGTGCAGGCTTTTTGCCAAAGCCTGACCTGACCATTACCATTAGCCCGCAAGACAGCGGGCGTTCGCTGAAAATTTTATCCCAGGGCTCGCGTGGCGAGGCCTGGTGTGCCGCTTTGGCATTGGAATCCAAATAGATGATGGGGTTAGGTATGCGCTTTCGCGCGTTGGTGGCTGCCGTAGGGGTGTTGTTTTTGGCGGTGACCGTCGACGCTGTGGCCGATTCGAAGGTCAACAGTGTTCGTCTGTGGCGGGCACCGGACAACACGCGACTGGTGTTTGACCTGACCGGCCCGGTGCAGCACAGCGTTTTTACCCTGACGGCTCCGGATCGCCTGGTCATCGACATCAATGGCGCGACCCTCGGTGCGCCGCTCAACGTCAATACCTCGAACACCCCGATTACCGCCATGCGCTCGGCCCAGCGCACGCCGACGGACCTGCGGGTGGTCATCGACCTGAAAAAGGCCGTGACGCCGAAAAGCTTTTCCCTGGCACCGAACGCCCAGTACGGCAACCGGTTGGTGGTCGATCTGTTCGATAACGCCGCAGACGCCGCGCCTCCTCCAGCGCCGACACCGTCGGTCGCCACTGTGCCTGCCGTACCGGTCACGCCGACGGAGCCTGCTATCAAATTGCCGCCAGCCCCGGCCGGCAAACGCGACATCATTGTGGTGATCGACGCCGGTCACGGTGGCGAAGATCCGGGGGCTTCCGGCTCCCGAGGCCAGCGCGAGAAAGACGTGGTGCTGCAGATCGCCCGCGAAACCCAACGCCAGGTCAACGGCATGAAAGGCTTCCGCGCCGAACTGACCCGGACCGGCGACTACTTCATTCCACTGCGCGGCCGTACCGAAATTGCCCGCAAGAAAGGCGCAGACCTGTTCGTCTCGATCCACGCCGACGCCGCGCCTTCTGCCGCCGCTTTCGGTGCCTCGGTGTTTGCCCTGTCTGATCGCGGCGCGACTTCCGAGACCGCCCGTTGGCTCGCCGACAGCGAAAACCGCTCCGACCTGATCGGTGGCGCCGGCAACGTCAGCCTCGATGACAAGGACCGCATGCTCGCCGGCGTACTGCTCGATTTGTCGATGACGGCATCCCTGACCTCCAGCCTGAACGTTGGCCAGAAGGTGCTGAGCAACATCGGCCGGGTGACACCGCTGCACAAGCAACGGGTCGAACAGGCCGGGTTCATGGTGCTGAAATCGCCGGACATTCCGTCGATCCTGGTGGAAACCGGGTTTATCTCCAACGCCAACGAAGCCTCCAAGCTTGCCGCGTCGAGCCACCAGCAGGCGCTGGCGCGTTCAATCAGCAGCGGCGTGCGCCAGTTCTTCCAGCAGAACCCGCCACCGGGCACTTATATTGCCTGGCTGCGCGACTCCGGCAAGATTGTGCAGGGGCCGCGTGATCACCGCGTCAACCCGGGCGAGACCCTGGCGATGATCGCCGTGCGCTATCAGGTTTCGCCCGCGACCCTGCGCAGCGCCAACAACCTGTCGAACGATGAGCTCAAGATCGGTCAGCACCTGACCATTCCGGGCACTGAACTGGCGGCCAAAGAATGAATCAGGTCGTGAACAACGGCGCGCGAATCGAGCTTCTCAGCCCGCGACTGGCGAACCAGATTGCCGCGGGTGAGGTGGTCGAGCGGCCGGCTTCGGTGATCAAGGAACTGCTGGAAAACAGCCTGGATTCCGGCGCCAAGCGCATCGACGTCGATGTGGAGCAGGGCGGTGTCAAGCTGCTGCGGGTGCGCGACGATGGCAGCGGCATTTCCGCAGATGACCTGCCGCTGGCCCTGGCCCGTCACGCCACCAGCAAGATTCGCAACCTGGAAGACCTCGAACAGGTCATGAGCCTGGGGTTTCGCGGCGAGGCCCTGGCATCGATCAGCTCCGTTGCGCGCCTGACCCTGACTTCCCGCACCCGCGACGCCGATCAGGCCTGGCAGGTCGAAACCGAGGGGCGGGACATGGCGCCCCGTGTGCAGCCAGCGGCCCACCCGGTGGGCACTTCGGTTGAAGTGCGCGACCTGTTCTTCAACACGCCAGCGCGGCGCAAGTTTCTCAAGACCGAAAAAACCGAATTCGATCACCTGCAAGAAGTGATCAGGCGCCTGGCCCTGGCGCGCTTCGATGTGGCGTTCCATCTGCGCCACAACGGCAAGACCATCCTCAGCCTGCACGAGGCCCATGATGATGCGGCCCGTGCCCGGCGCGTGGCGGCGATCTGCGGTCCGGGTTTCCTGGAGCAGGCACTGCCGATCGAAATCGAGCGCAACGGCCTGCATCTGTGGGGCTGGGTTGGTTTGCCGACCTTCAACCGCAGCCAGGCCGACCTGCAGTATTTCTTCGTCAATGGCCGTGCGGTGCGCGACAAGCTGGTGGCCCACGCGGTACGCCAGGCCTATCGCGACGTGCTGTTCAACGGTCGGCATCCGACGTTTGTGCTGTTTTTCGAGGTCGATCCGACCGGCGTCGACGTCAACGTGCACCCGACCAAGCACGAAGTGCGCTTCCGTGAAGGGCGCATGGTTCACGATTTCCTCTACGGCACCCTGCACCGCGCCTTGGGCGATGTGCGCCCCGACGATCAGCTGGCAGCGCCGGTCGCCACGGCCATCGTCCGGCCTACCGGCCTTGAAGCCGGTGAATTCGGGCCCCAGGGCGAAATGCGCCTGGCCGCCAATGCGCTGCTGGAACAGCCACAGGCTCAGCCGTCGTTCAATACGCCGGCGGGCTCGGGTTCGGGCGCGGGTTATCAGTATCAATACACGCCGCGACCGCAGTCCGGTGTGCCTGTCGCCGAAGCGCAGGCAGCCTATCGCGAGTTTTTTGCGCCGCTGCCCGAGGCCAATGCCGTCGCGCTCCCGGAGGGGCAGGACGACATCCCGCCGCTGGGTTATGCACTGGCCCAACTCAAGGGCATCTACATTCTTTCGGAAAACGCCCAGGGACTGGTGCTGGTGGACATGCATGCCGCCCACGAGCGGATTATGTATGAGCGTTTGAAGGTGGCGATGGCCAGTGAGGGCCTGAGCGGCCAACCGTTGCTGGTGCCGGAGTCCCTGGCTGTCAGTCAGCGTGAAGCCGATTGCGCCGAGGAACATGTCGCCTGGTTCCAGCGCCTGGGCTTTGAATTGCAGCGCCTGGGCCCGGAAACCCTGGCGATCCGGCAGATCCCGGCACTGCTCAAGCAGGCCGAGGCCAACCGGCTGGTCGCCGACGTCCTGGCTGATCTGATGGAATTCGGCACCAGTGACCGCATTCAGGCGCACCTGAACGAATTGCTCGGGACCATGGCCTGCCACGGCGCGGTTCGTGCGAATCGGCGCCTGGCCTTGCCGGAAATGAACGGTCTGCTGCGTGACATGGAAAACACCGAGCGCAGCGGTCAATGCAACCATGGCCGACCGACCTGGACCCAACTGGGCCTGGACGATCTGGACAAACTGTTCTTGCGCGGTCGTTGATGAGCCAGTTCCCACCTGCGATTTTCCTGATGGGCCCGACCGCCGCCGGCAAGACTGACCTGGCCATCGAGCTCACAAAGGTCCTGCCTTGCGAGTTGATCAGCGTCGATTCGGCGCTGGTCTACCGTGGCATGGACATCGGCACCGCCAAGCCCTCCAAAGAGCTGCTGGCGCAATACCCGCATCGTCTGATCGACATTCTCGACCCGGCCGAGAGCTATTCGGCCGCGGATTTCCGCCGTGACGCTCTGGAAGCCATGGCCGATATCACCGCGCGCGGAAAAATTCCGCTGCTGGTGGGCGGCACGATGCTCTATTACAAGGCTTTGGTTGAAGGTCTGGCGGATATGCCGGCCGCCGATCCCGAGGTCCGCGCGCAAATCGAAGAAGAGGCTGCGCGCCTTGGCTGGCAAGCCTTGCACGACCAGTTGGCGGTCATTGACCCGGTTTCCGCGGCGCGGATTCATCCGAACGATCCGCAGCGTTTGAGTCGAGCACTGGAAGTTTATCGTGTCAGCGGTCAGAGCATGACTGCCCTGCGTTTGCAACAAAGTGCGCAAAGTACTGAAGCAGCCGCTTCGGGACACCAACAATTGCCCTATACTGTCGCGAACTTGGCCATTGCTCCGGCAAATCGTCAGGTACTTCACGAGCGAATTAAACAAAGATTCACTTTAATGTTGGAACAGGGATTCATTGACGAGGTCGTAGCCCTGCGTAATAGAGGTGACCTGCATTCCGGGATGCCGTCTATACGTGCAGTAGGCTACCGCCAGGTCTGGGACTACCTGGATGGCAAGCTGACGTCAGCCGAGATGCAGGAGCGTGGAATCATTGCCACGCGCCAATTGGCGAAACGCCAGTTCACCTGGCTGCGCAGTTGGACTGATCTGCATTGGCTGGACAGTCTGGATTGCGACAATCTGCCGCGCGCCTTGAAATACCTTGGGACCATCTCCATATTGAGCTGAGTCCTTGCAATTGCCGTCTATCCTTGGGGGTGTGGCGGCCAAAGCCATCTGATTACCTATTTTTTATATTGAATCCTTAAAGGAGTGCGGCACATGTCAAAAGGGCATTCGCTACAAGACCCTTACTTGAATACTTTACGTAAAGAGAAAGTTGGGGTGTCCATCTACCTGGTCAACGGTATCAAGCTGCAAGGCACGATCGAGTCTTTCGACCAGTTCGTTATCCTGCTGAAAAACACCGTAAGCCAGATGGTCTACAAACACGCTATCTCTACAGTGGTGCCGGTTCGTCCAATTCGTCTGCCTAGCGCAACCGAATCCGATGCAGGTGACGCTGAGCCAGGTAACGCCTGATAGGAGTCTCCTTTGTTCTTTGAGCGCCACGGTGGTGGTGAGCGAGTCATCCTCGTTCACTTGGATGGACAGGACCCTGAGGCGCGCGAAGATCCGCAGGAGTTTCAGGAACTGGCTAATTCGGCGGGTGCCGAGACCGTTGCGTTTTTTAACGTGCCGCGTCATCGGCCAACCGCCAAGACCCTGATTGGCAGTGGCAAGGTCGAGGAACTGCGCGACCTGGTCAAAGCCGAGCAGGCCGATCTGGTGATTTTCAATCACATCCTCACACCCAGTCAGGAACGTAACCTCGAACGTGTTTTCGAGTGTCGCGTGATCGACCGTACCGGTCTGATTCTCGATATTTTCGCCCAGCGCGCCCGTACCCATGAAGGCAAGCTCCAGGTCGAACTGGCCCAGCTTGACCACATGAGCACCCGGCTGGTTCGTGGCTGGACTCACCTTGAGCGCCAAGGTGGCGGTATCGGTATGCGTGGCCCGGGTGAAACCCAGCTGGAAACCGACCGCCGTTTGCTACGGGTTCGCCTGCGGCAGATCAAGGGGCGGCTGGAGAAAGTGCGCAGCCAGCGCGAACAGTCGCGCCGTGGCCGATCGCGTGCGGATATTCCTACCGTGTCGCTGGTGGGGTACACCAACGCCGGTAAGTCCACGCTCTTCAATAACGTGACGAAATCCGACGTCTACGCAGCTGACCAATTGTTTGCCACGTTGGACCCGACCCTGCGTCGTCTGGATATAGACGACCTGGGGCCGATTGTCCTGGCGGACACTGTGGGTTTCATTCGCCACTTGCCCCACAAGCTGGTCGAAGCATTTCGGTCTACCCTCGAAGAGTCGAGCAACTCCGATCTGTTGTTGCACGTGATCGATGCGGCCGAACCGGATCGCATGTTGCAGATCGAGCAGGTAATGGTGGTGCTCGGCGAGATTGGTGCTCAGGACTTGCCGATCCTCGAGGTCTATAACAAACTCGATTTGCTTGAAGGCGTTGAGCCACAAATCCAGCGCGACGAAAACGGCAAGCCCCAACGGGTCTGGCTGTCGGCGCGTGATGGCAGTGGTCTGGAATTGCTTGAGCAAGCCATTGCCGAGTTACTGGGCAGTGATTTGTTTGTCGGTACCTTGCGCTTGCCGCAACGATTCGCTCGACTGCGTGCGCAGTTCTTCGAACTCGGTGCGGTGCAGAAAGAAGAACACGACGAAGAAGGCATCAGTTTGCTGGCCGTTCGTTTGCCCCGGGTCGAGTTGAATCGACTGGTAAGCCGCGAGGGATTGCAGCCGATGGAATTCATCGAGCAACACACTTTGCAATAAAAGCCTGAGAAAGCGGTTGTGCCGTGGTGACAGGCATTCTGTAGCATTGGTCGGCGCGCCGTGGGTGCGTCTTTGCTTTATCAGATGGAGAGCGCTATGGCTTGGAATGAGCCGGGTGGCAACTCGAATAATCAGGATCCTTGGGGTGGCAAGCGTCGTAACAACGGCGATCGCAAGGGGCCACCGGATCTCGACGAGGCCTTCCGAAAGCTGCAGGAAAGCCTGAACGGTTTGTTCGGTGGCGGTAAGAAACGTGGTGGTGACGATGGTGGTGGTCCGGGCAAGAGTGGCGGCTTTGGCGGCCTGCTCGGCATCGGCCTGGTCGTGTTGGCCGCCGTTTGGCTGTACAGCGCGGTTTATGTCGTCGACGAGCAGGAGCAGGCTGTAGTGCTGCGCTTCGGCAAGTACTACGAAACCGTGGGGCCGGGCCTGAATATCTACTTCCCGCCGATCGACAAGAAGTACATGGAAAACGTCACGCGTGAGCGTGCCTACACCAAGCAGGGCCAGATGCTGACTGAAGACGAGAACATCGTCGAAGTGCCGCTGACCGTGCAGTACAAGATCAGCAACCTGCAGGACTTCGTGCTGAGCGTCGATCAGCCGGAAATCAGCCTGCAGCACGCGACCGACAGCGCCTTGCGCCATGTGGTGGGTTCCACCGCGATGGACCAGGTCCTGACCGAGGGTCGTGAGTTGATGGCCAGCGAGATCAAGGAGCGTCTGCAACGCTTCATGGACACTTATCGCACCGGTATCACCGTTACTCAGGTCAACGTACAGAGCGCAGCGGCACCGCGTGAAGTCCAGGAAGCCTTCGATGACGTGATCCGTGCCCGTGAAGACGAGCAGCGTTCGCGCAACCAGGCCGAAACCTATGCCAACGGCGTCGTGCCGGAAGCTCGTGGTCAGGCCCAGCGTATCCTTGAGGATGCCAACGGTTACCGTGACGAGACTGTCTCGCGCGCCAAGGGTGAGGCCGATCGCTTCACCAAGCTGGTCGCCGAGTACCGCAAGGCCCCTGAAGTCACCCGCCAGCGTCTGTACCTGGACACCATGCAGGAAGTCTTCACCAACACCAGCAAGGTTCTCGTGACCGGCAACAAGAACGGCCAGAACAACCTGCTGTACTTGCCGCTGGACAAGATGGTCGAAAGTGGTCGCAGCACCAGCACTCCGGTGACCAGTGCGGCAGCCACCAGCAATGAAGCGAATGCGCGTGCGGCAGCTGATCTGCAGCAACAGCAAGCACGTACCAGGGAGAGTCGCTGATGAGCAATAAATCGCTGATCGCCCTTATTGTCGGCGTCGTCGTGGCGATCGCTGCCTGGAACTGCTTCTACATCGTGGCTCAGACCGAGCGTGCGGTGTTGCTGCAGTTCGGTCGCGTGGTCCAGACCGATGTTCAGCCAGGCTTGCATGTGAAAGTGCCTTACGTTAACCAGGTGCGTAAATTCGACGCACGCCTGATGACGCTGGATGCACCGACACAACGCTTCCTGACGCTGGAAAAGAAAGCCGTGATGGTCGATGCCTACGCCAAGTGGCGCGTGAAGGACGCAGAGCGTTACTACACCGCGACTTCCGGTCTCAAGCAGATCGCCGACGAGCGTCTGTCCCGTCGTCTGGAATCGGGCCTGCGTGACCAGTTCGGTAAGCGCACCCTGCACGAAGTGGTGTCGGGTGAGCGTGATGCGCTGATGGCGGATATCACGGCTTCGCTGAACAAGATGGCCGAGAAAGAGCTGGGCATCGAAGTGGTCGATGTTCGGGTCAAGACCATCGACCTGCCCAAAGAAGTGAACCGCAGCGTGTTCGAACGTATGAGCACCGAGCGTGAGCGTGAAGCTCGCGAGCACCGCGCCAAGGGTAACGAGCTGGCCGAAGGCATTCGTGCCGACGCCGATCGTCAACGTCGCGTGCTACTGGCTGAAGCCTATCGTGAATCCGAAGAGGTTCGCGGTGACGGCGATGCCCAGGCAGCTGCGATCTACTCCAAGGCCTACGGTCAGGATCAGGAGTTCTACGCGTTCTACCGTAGCCTGCGAGCCTACCGTGAAAGCTTCGCGAACAAATCCGACGTATTGGTCCTCGACCCAAGCAGCGACTTCTTCCACTACCTGGAAAAAGCCAAGCCTTGATACGGCGTTGACCTGATTTATCCCCCGCCGGGCGGCTAAAACCTCTGGCGGGGTGATCCTTTGGGAAAACGTGTGTATGATGCGGCAGCCGGGAAATTCCCGGCTTTTTTGCGTCTGCATGTTTGATTGCTGTTTTAAAGCAGATGCCGGGCCGATTGGCTCGACAGTTTTTCGAGGAAAGTGGTTGGCGAAGCCGGTAGAAGGGCTTTTCGCTCCGTCGCTCATGCGCGTGGTTTGTGCGCAAGCCGATCATTTTCTGCTTCACTCAAGGCTCGCCGACAGGCTGGTCGCCCGGAGATAGGGGAAGGCGTAATGGCAACGGTAGACCGCTGGCTTCTGCCAGATGGCATCGAAGAAGTACTGCCACCGGAAGCTGCGCGCATTGAAGTCGCGCGTCGTCAGGTGTTGGATCTGTTCCAGGGCTGGGGTTACGAGTTTGTCGTGACTCCCCATATCGAGTACCTGGAATCCCTGCTGACCGGCGCGGGCCAGGACCTGGATCTGCGCACCTTCAAGGTCATCGACCCGCAATCGGGCCGTCAGATGGGTTTCCGTGCCGACATCACGCCGCAAGTGGCGCGCATCGATGCACATACCCTGCGTCGTGAAGGCCCAAGCCGCCTATGCTATGCCGGTAGTGTCCTGCACGCTCAGCCTCGCGCCTTGTCGTCCTCGCGCAGCCCGATTCAACTGGGTGCCGAGTTGTACGGCGACGGCAGTCCGAGCAGCGACGTCGAAGTCATCAGCCTGATGCTGGCCATGCTGCAACTGGCCGATGTGCCGGATGTGCACATGGACCTCGGCCATGTCGGTATCTACCGTGGCCTGGCCCGCGCCGCCGGTTTGTCCGGTGAAGTCGAGCAGCAGTTGTTCGATGCCTTGCAACGTAAGGCCATCGACGAGGTCATTACCTTGACCGAAGGCTTGCCTGCCGATCTGTCGGGCATGCTGCGGGCGCTGGTCGACCTGTGTGGCGGTCGTGAAGTGCTGGCTGCAGCCCGTGAGCGTCTGGCCAAGGCGCCGGCACCTGTTCTGGCCGCGCTGGACGACTTGCTGGCGATTGCCGAGCGGCTGTCCGTGCGTTTCCCTGAGCTGCCGCTGTATTTCGACCTGGGCGAGCTGCGTGGCTACCACTACCACACCGGTGTGGTGTTCGCCGTGTTCGTGCCGGGTGTTGGCCAGTCCATTGCCCAGGGCGGTCGCTACGACGACATCGGCGCCGACTTCGGTCGCGCCCGTCCGGCAACCGGCTTCTCCACCGATTTGAAAACCCTGGTGACCCTGGGGCGTGCTGAGATCGAGCTACCGTCTGGCGGTATCTGGATGCCTGACAGTACGGATGCGGCACTCTGGCAGCAGGTTTGCCAGTTGCGCAGTGAGGGTCAGCGTGTCGTTCAGGCCTTGCCTGGACAACCTTTGGCCGCCGCCCGTGAAGCGGACTGCGACCGGCAATTGATTCAGCAGAACGGGCTTTGGCAAGTATCGCCACTGGCTTCTTGAGTTTTCCTGCCGGCTGCTGCCGGCACCAAGTTTGCGCGAATGAGGACAAGTGTTATGGGTAAGAATGTCGTAGTCCTGGGCACCCAATGGGGTGATGAGGGCAAAGGCAAGATCGTTGATCTGCTGACCGAACATGCTGCCGCCGTAGTGCGTTACCAAGGTGGCCACAACGCTGGCCACACTCTGGTGATCGACGGCGAGAAGACCGTCTTGCACCTGATCCCGTCGGGCGTGCTGCGCGAAGGCGTGCAGTGCCTGATCGGCAACGGCGTGGTGGTTGCACCTGACGCCCTGCTGCGCGAGATCACCAAGCTGGAAGAAAAAGGTGTGCCGGTGCGCGAGCGCCTGCGTATCAGCCCGTCCTGCCCGCTGATCCTGTCCTTCCACGTAGCGCTGGACCAGGCTCGTGAAAAGGCCCGTGGCGAGCTGAAGATCGGTACCACCGGTCGCGGCATCGGCCCGGCCTACGAAGACAAGGTTGCACGTCGTGGCCTGCGTGTGGGCGACCTGCTCAACATGCCGCGCTTTGAAGACAAGCTGCGTGAACTGGTGGATTACCACAACTTCATGCTGGTGGGTTACTACAAAGAGCCAGCCATCGAATTCGACAAGACCCTGGCCGAATGCAAAGAATACGCTGAGCTGCTCAAGCCGCTGATGCTGGACGTGACTGCCGAGTTGCACGACCTGCGTCGCGCTGGCAAGGACATCATGTTCGAAGGCGCCCAGGGTTCGTTGCTGGACATCGACCACGGCACCTACCCGTACGTGACCAGCTCTAACACCACCGCTGGCGGCGTTGCTACCGGTTCGGGTGTTGGCCCCATGTTCCTGGACTACATCCTGGGCATCACCAAGGCTTACACCACGCGTGTAGGTTCGGGTCCATTCCCGACGGAGCTGTTCGACGAAGTCGGCGCGCACCTGGCTAAACAAGGTCACGAGTTCGGCGCCACTACCGGCCGTGCTCGTCGTTGTGGCTGGTTCGACGCTGTTATCCTGCGTCGCGCTATCGATGTGAACAGCATCTCGGGCATCTGCCTGACCAAGCTGGACGTGCTCGACGGTCTGGAAACCATCAACATCTGCGTCGGCTACAAAGATGCAGAAGGCAAGGCCGTTGCCCCGACTGATGCTGACAGCTACGTGGGCCTGCAGCCTGTGTACGAAGAAGTGCCGGGCTGGACCGAATCGACCGTGGGCGCCAAAACCCTGGAAGAGCTGCCAGCTAACGCTCGTGCTTACATCAAGCGCGTCGAAGAGCTGATCGGCGCGCCGATCGACATTATTTCGACGGGCCCGGACCGCAACGAAACCATCGTCCTGCGCCATCCGTTTGCTTGATAAGTTGTTGATGTAAAACACAAAGGCCCCTTAATTGGGGCCTTTGTCGTTTATGCCTGTTGGACGGCATGACCTTTGCTATTAGCTTTGCCTAAAACGTCACTTTTGGCGTGCCATCAATTTAATGGCGCTTTTGCAGAGGGATATCAAGTGTCGGCCGTTCTCTCATTGTTACAAAGCCGTTTGTTGCGGCCCGTGTTCGTTACCCTTGGTATCGCCCTTTTGGTGCAGGTGCTGGTAGCTGTCGCTCTGACCCGGAGCACGGTGACCGCGCTGGAGGCCGATCTGGGCATGCGCCTGGGTGCAGACAGCCAAAAGCTTTCCGCTGAGCTTGAGCAGGCGGGGCGCGAAGTCACGTCGAGCCTCGACAGTCTCTCCACCAGTACCCGCCAGCGCCTGACAGCCGGTTTGTCCTCGCGACTGAAGGACGAGCAGGCGCAGTTGCGCGCAACGCTGGAAAAAGACCTGAAGGACTCCGCCAGCGACATGGCGCAGCTTCTGGCTTCCGTCGCGCCCCGCGCCATGTGGGACAACGACGTTCCGACACTTTCCGAGTTCGCTCGCCGCGCCCAGCGCAATCCCAACGTGCTGTTCGTGGTGTATGACGACGCCACCGGCCAGCACCTGACGCGCTACCTCAACCGGGAAAACCCGATCAACAAGGCGTTGCTGGAAAAAGGCCAGGGCGAGCGTGCGCTGGACAAGGTGCTGGATGCGGCGAAGAACGATCCTTCGGTGTTCTACATCGAGGCCCCGATCAATCCTAACGGCGTAGAAATCGGCAAAGTCCTGATGGGGGTCTCGACCGCTTCGGTGGAGACTGACTTGGCGGCCCTCGACAAGCGCTTCTCGGCCTTGATCGCCAGCAGCGATCAACTGGTGGGCGACAGCCTCAAGGGCGCGGCCGCCGACAGCGCCACGGCCATGCGCTCGCGCCTGCAGTCGGCGCAGTCCACGGCGGCTGAAATGAAGGCCAATACCACCAGCACCGTGCAGGAAGCCGCTACGACATTGCGCTGGCGCATCGGCGTGTGTCTGGCGGTGGTGGGTTTTGGTGTCCTGCTGTTGTTGGCGGTGGTACTCGGTCGCCGAGTGGTCAATCGCCTGAAAATGCTGATCGTTGCCATGGATGACCTGGCGGCGGGCGAGGGTGATCTGACCAAGCGTGTGCAGATCAACAGCAAGGATGAAATCGGCGACATGGCCTCGGCGGTCAATCGCTTTGTGGATAAGTTGCAGCCCATCGTGCGCGAGGCCGGTGATGTAGCCCAACGTACCGGTGTGGAAATCGGTGCCATGACCTTGCGCAACGCCGGTGCGGATGCGGCGGCTGGCATGCAGCGTGATGAGGTGGCGGAAAGTTTGCGCGCTTTGTCGCAAATGGCTGATGAGGCCCAGTCGGAAAGCCACGCGATGCAGGCGGCGCTGAAACAGGTGGTGGATATTCGTCAGGCGACTGACGAAAACACCCGGACCTCGGCGAAAGTCGGCAGCCTGATCGAGGAGCTGGCGGGTCAGGTCAACACTGGCGCCCAGGTGATCGAGCGTCTGGCGCAGCAAAGTGAGCAGATTGAGGTGGTGCTGACAGTGATTCACGGTATCGCCGAGCAAACCAACCTGCTGGCGCTGAACGCGGCGATTGAAGCGGCGCGTGCCGGCGAGACCGGGCGCGGGTTTGCCGTGGTGGCCGATGAGGTACGGGCGCTGGCGAGCAAGACACAAAGCTCCACCGGCGATATTCAGGCGCACATCGTCGCGTTGCAGCAAGGCGCGCGTGAAGCGGTGGCGGCGATTGGTCAGGCCGGGCGCCAGGCCAATGAGGGTTTGCTGGTGCTGCGCGACAGTGCGCGGTTGCAGCAGTCGGTGCAGGCATCGGTCGAGCAGGTCCATGCGGCGATCGGTCTGGCCACCCAGGCGGCGGCGCATCAGGCGCAGGGCGCGCAAGCAGTGCGGGGGCGGGTCCAGACCATTCACGCCCAGGCCGAGAAGGCGGCGCAGGCAGTGGTGGAGACCACGGCGAGCGGTAAGGTGCTCGATGGTCTGGCGGCGCAGTTGAAGGCGAGCCTGGGGCAGTTCAGGGCTTAAAAGATCAAAAGATCGCAGCCTTCGGCAGCTCCTACAGGGGGCTTTGCGTTTCTCTGTAGGAGCTGCCGAAGGCTGCGATCTTTTGCTTTGTCAGCGGCTTAGATACATCCGGGTCGTCAGCAGATAGACCGGCAACCCCGACACCACTATCAACAACGCCGCATAGGGCGCCGCCGCCGCAAACTCCACGTTCGCGGTATGCGCCCAGACTTCCGTCGCCAGCGTGTTGAGTCCGGTTGGACTCAACAGCAAGGTCGCCGTCAGTTCCTTCATCGCATCCAGGAACACCAGGGCAAAAGCCGCCCCCAGCGCCGGGAAAATAATCGGCAGTGTCACTCGGCAGAAAGCACTGAATGACGAGGCGCCCAATGTGCGTGCCGCCTCCTCAAGTTGTGGCGCCGCCTTGTTCAGGGCGGTGCGGATCGGCGCCTGGGCCAGTGGCAGAAACAGCAGGGCATAGGCGATCAGCAGCAATGCCGAAGTCTGGTAAAGCATCGGCACGTAGTGCAGGGCGAAATACACCAGAGTCAGGGCAATGACCAGTCCCGGCAGCGCATGCAGCAGATACGGCAGACGCTCGGCCCAGATCGCCAGCCGGCCTTTGTGGCGCACGACCAACAGGCCGACTGGAACCGCCAGCACCAGGCACAGCGCCGCGCCACCCAGCGACAGTGCTAGGGATGACAGCAATGCTTCGCCAATTGCCGCCGCGGGAAAGGCTGCCGATGATCCCACCGCAAGCCAATAGGCCAGCATGCCCAGCGGAATCCCGCTGCCAATGATTGCCAGCAGCAGGCAGTAAAACTGTCCCGCCATGGCCCATGGGCCCAGTTGAACCTGTTCCGCGCGTCGCGCCGCACCCTGGCCGGTGCGCACGTGTCGACCCTTGCCGCGCACGCGCAACTCCAGCCACAGCAGTGCCAGGCACAACATCAGCAGTACGGCGGAGAGCATTGCCGCGTTGGCATTGCTGAACTCCAGTTCGAACTGTTGATAGATCGCCGTGGTGAAGGTTTGCAGGCCGATGATCGACAAGGCGCCGAACTCCACCAGCATGTGCAGGGCAATCAGCAGCGAACCCGCCAGCAGCGAAGGCCAGAGCAGGGGCAGGGTGACCTTGAAAAATACGCCCCAACGATTCTGCCCCAGCGTGCGCGCGGACTCTTCGAGGGATGGGTCAAGGTTGCGCAGTGTTGCCGCCACGGGCAGGAAAATCAGCGGGTACTTGGACAGGCTCATTACCAGGATAGCCCCGCCAAGTCCCTCGAAATGAGCGCTGAGGGAAACCCAGGTGAAGCTGCTGACAAAGGCTGGAACGGCGAACGGCAGGCAGAGGATCACGCCCCACAATCGTCGGCCCGGCAGATTACTGCGCTCCAGCAACCAGGCTAGCGACAGGCCGATTACCCCGCAAACAGCGGTGACCCCAATCATCTGTGCGAGTGTGTTGCGCAGCAAGCCGAACACATAAGGTCGCCAAAGCAAATGCAGCGCTTGTGCCCAGCCCGCCTGCCAGGCTTTCAGGCCGACATACAGCAGAGGCAGGAGACTGAGCGCCACCAGCAGCAACACAGGCAATATCAGCCAGATAGACGGCCGCTTGCGCCGTGGTGCGCAGGCGTGATGCGCGGACAGTGAGGCACCCATCAATTCAGGCCAACATCGCGTTCCAGGTCCAGCGCTTCTTCGGCGTTGCCGAGGTCGGCAGGCGTGACTTTTGGTGCTTCCAGTTCGCTGAATGGCTTGAGCCCGCGATCTGATTCCATGCCTTTGTGCAGCGGGTATTCGGCGGTGGTCTGGGTGATCACGCGCTGGCCTTCTTCACTGGCCATGTAGGCGAGCAATTGCTGGGCTTCTTTTGGATGTTTGCTGGATTTCAGGACGGCAGCGCTGGAAACGGTGATCAGCCCACCGACATCGCCGCCAGTGAAGTAATGCAGCTTCGAATCGAGTTGGCCTTTTTCACGCTGCAGGGCGAACCAGTAGTAATTGTTCACCAGCACGGTGGCGACTTCGCCATTTTCCACCGCTTTCAATGCAACCATGTTGTTGCTGTAGGTCTTGCCGAATGCGCGCAGACCAGTCAGCCACTCTTCGGCTGCGTCCATGCCGTGGACCTTGATGATCGCCACCGCTTGTTCCTGGAAAGCGCCGCTGGTAGGAACGAAACCGACCTTGCCTTGCCATTTCGGATCGGAGAACTCCATCACCGAGGTCGGCAGGTCTTTTTCATCGATCAGCTTGGGGTTGAACGCAACGACGCGCACCCGGGCGGTCACGCCAATCCAGGTGCCGTTGCCAGCGACGTATTCCTTTGGCAGAACGGCCAGCGTGGCGTCATCCGTCTTGGCCAGCAGGCCTTGTTCGCCGAGTTTGTTCAGTGGTGGCGACTCTTCGGTGTAGATCACGTCGGCGGGGGAGCGATCGCCTTCTTCGACGATCTGGCTGGCGAGCTGGTTGCTACTGCCTTTGCGCACATTGACGTGGATCCCGGTCTTGGCTTCGAAGGCTTTGGCGACCGCGTCGCCGACTTCTTTGTGCTGGCCGTTGTAGAGGGTCAGGGCAACCGGGTCGGCGGCTTGGGTGAGGGGAGTGGCGAGTGCCAGGCCGAGGAGGGTGGTGATCAGGCCGCGGCGCAGGGTATTTCGAAACATCATTCGCAGGGTTCCTCACTGTCACATTGCAAAAACTTGTAACAATGATAAACGATATTGCTTCTCAAATGCGCTTTGTGAGGTGAGCTCAGGGGCGTGTGTGGTTTTCAAATGCCAGAAACGCAAAAACCCGCTTTCGCGGGTTTCTGTGAAATCCAAGGTCTTAACCTTGAATTTGAATTGGTGCCCAGAAGAAGACTCGAACTTCCACGACCTTGCGGTCACCAGCACCTGAAGCTGGCGTGTCTACCAATTTCACCATCTGGGCATTCATCTTCAGCGTTGCCGCTGTTGATGTGGCGCACTATACGGAGAGCATTTTGATCTGTAAACCCCTGATTCTAAAAATAATAAACCAGTGGTCAAAAATGCAAAAACCCGCTTTCGCGGGTTTTTGTGTGAGCCTTGAAATTGAACTAATCTCAAGCTCGAAATTGGTGCCCAGAAGAAGACTCGAACTTCCACGACCTTGCGGTCACCAGCACCTGAAGCTGGCGTGTCTACCAATTTCACCATCTGGGCAGTATCGGCAACGTTGTCCGTCGTCGATGGCGCGCACTATACGGAGCGTCTTTTTAACTGTAAACCCCCCGAGGTCAAAAAAACCTGGAAAATTTCGCCAGTGGTCTACAAAACTGCTTTGCGGTGTCGATACAGGGCTTTAGATGGGTCGTCTTAGCCTGAAATTTCCCGTTTCATTACGCCTATGCCAAACTAACCCGCATATAGACAAGGTGAAAACTCTCTAATGGCCGATTGGCAGTCCCTCGATCCCGAGGCCGCTCGTGAAGCGGAAAAATATGAAAACCCTATTCCTAGCCGCGAATTGATCCTTCAGCATCTTGCTGATCGAGGTTCGCCTGCTAACCGCGAGCAACTGGTCGAAGAGTTTGGTCTGACCACAGAAGACCAGATCGAAGCCCTGCGCCGCCGTCTGCGCGCCATGGAGCGCGACGCTCAACTCATCTATACCCGTCGCGGCACTTATGCGCCGGTGGACAAGCTTGATCTGATCCTGGGTCGCATCAGCGGTCACCGCGACGGCTTCGGCTTCCTGGTGCCGGACGACGGCAGCGATGACCTGTTCATGAGCCCGGCGCAGATGCGTCTGGTGTTCGATGGTGACCGTGCCCTGGCCCGTGTGTCTGGCCTGGACCGTCGCGGTCGCCGCGAAGGCATGATCGTCGAAGTGGTGTCCCGCGCTCACGAAACCATCGTCGGCCGCTACTTCGAAGAGGGCGGCATCGGCTTCGTGGTTGCCGACAATCCGAAGATCCAGCAGGAAGTGCTGGTGACGCCAGGTCGTAACGCTAACGCGCAGATCGGTCAGTTCGTCGAAGTGAAGATCACTCACTGGCCGACACCACGCTTCCAGCCGCAAGGCGACGTGGTTGAAGTCGTGGGCAACTACATGGCGCCGGGCATGGAAATCGATGTCGCCCTGCGCACCTACGACATTCCTCACGTCTGGCCTGACGCCGTGCTCAAGGAAGCCGGCAAGCTCAAGCCGGAAGTCGAAGAGAAAGACAAAGAGAAGCGCATTGACCTGCGCCATCTGCCGTTCGTCACCATCGACGGCGAAGATGCCCGCGACTTCGATGATGCGGTCTATTGCGAAGCCCGTCCGGGCAAGCTGCGCCTGTTCTCGGGTGGCTGGAAGCTGTACGTGGCGATTGCCGACGTATCCAGTTACGTGAAGCTCGGTTCGGCGCTGGATGCCGAAGCGCAGGTTCGCGGCAACTCGGTGTATTTCCCCGAGCGCGTGATCCCGATGCTGCCTGAGCAGCTGTCCAACGGTTTGTGCTCGCTGAACCCGCAAGTCGATCGTCTGGCCATGGTTTGCGAGATGACCATCTCCAAATCCGGCGAAATGACCGACTACTGCTTCTACGAAGCAGTGATCCACTCCCATGCCCGTCTGACCTACAACAAGGTCAGCGCCATGCTGGAAACGCCGAAAGCCACCGAAGGGCGCAAGCTGCGCGGTGAGTACACCGACGTTGTGCCGCACCTCAAGCAGCTGTACTCGCTGTACAAGGTGTTGCTGGCGGCCCGTCACGTACGTGGCGCGATCGATTTCGAAACCCAGGAAACCCGGATCATCTTCGGTTCCGAGCGCAAGATCGCCGAAATCCGTCCGACCGTGCGCAACGA
Source organism: Pseudomonas sp. IT-P4 (assembly GCF_949767755.1). NCBI lineage: Bacteria > Pseudomonadati > Pseudomonadota > Gammaproteobacteria > Pseudomonadales > Pseudomonadaceae > Pseudomonas > Pseudomonas sp. IT-P4. The sequence goes on from NZ_CATKPX010000034.1 coordinate 454,062, forward strand.
TGCGCACAAGCTGATCGAGGAATGCATGCTGGCGGCCAACGTGGCCACCGCCGAGTTCCTTAAAAAGCACGAAATCCCGGCGCTGTATCGTGTCCACGATGGTCCGCCACCGGAGCGTCTGGAAAAGCTGCGCGCCTTCCTCGGCGAGCTCGGCCTGTCCCTGCACAAAGGCAAGGACGGTCCGTCGCCGAAGGATTACCAGGCATTGCTGGCCGGTATCAAGGATCGTCCGGATTTCCACCTGATCCAGACCGTCATGCTGCGTTCGTTGAGCCAGGCGGTGTACAGCGCCGATAACCAGGGCCACTTCGGCCTGAATTACGAGGCGTACACCCACTTCACTTCGCCGATCCGCCGCTACCCTGACTTGCTCACGCACCGGGCGATTCGCAGCGTGATCCATTCGAAACAGAGCACCCCGCACGTTCGCCGTGCCGGTGCGATGACCATTCCGAAAGCGCGCATCTATCCGTACGACGAAGCGGCCCTGGAGCAACTCGGCGAGCAGTGCTCGATGAGCGAGCGCCGTGCCGACGAGGCGACCCGCGACGTAGTGAACTGGCTCAAGTGCGAGTTCATGAAAGACCGCGTGGGCGAATCGTTCCCGGGTGTGATCACCGCCGTGACCGGTTTTGGTCTGTTCGTCGAGCTTACAGACATTTATGTCGAAGGCCTGGTGCACGTCACCGCGCTGCCGGGCGATTACTACCACTTCGATCCTGTGCACCACCGCCTGGCCGGTGAGCGTACCGGTCGCAGCTTCCGCCTGGGCGATACCGTGGAAGTGCGGGTCATGCGCGTCGACCTCGACGAACGCAAGATCGACTTCGAGATGGCCGAGAAAACCATTAGCGCACCGATCGGCCGCAAGAAGCGTGGCACCGAAAGCACCGCACCCGCAGCGAAAGTCGAAGCAGAACCGGCCCCGGCAAAAACCGGTCGTCGTCCTGCCAAGGAAAAGGCTGTAGAAGCCTATCGCCCGAGCGATGCGGCGGCGAAAAACGCCGAAGTGCGCAAAAGCCGTGAAATGAAGCAGGCGTTGCTGGCCGGTGCGAAAAGCGGCGGTAAAGCGGCGTCTGGGGGAAAGACCAGTCGGTCGACGCCTGACAAGGCCGTCGGCGGCAAGCCAGCCAAACCGAGCAAACATCGTAAAGGTCCGCCAAAAGCGGGCTCGGCTCCAGCCAAGAGTGGCGGGGCGCGTAAACCTAAGGCCAAGCCATGAGTCAGTTGGAAAAGATCTACGGCGTACATGCTGTAGAAGCGTTGTTGCGTCACCACCCGAAACGCGTGAAGCAGATCTGGTTGGCCGAAGGTCGCAATGACCCTCGGGTCCAGACGCTGATCGAACTGGCCAACGAAAACCGGGTCCAGGTCGGCCAGGCCGAGCGCCGTGAAATGGACGCCTGGGTTGAAGGCGTGCACCAGGGTGTGGTCGCGGACGTGAGTCCGAGCCAGGTCTGGGGCGAGGCGATGCTCGACGAGTTGCTCGATCGCACCGACGGCGCGCCGTTGTTGCTGGTGCTCGACGGCGTGACCGATCCGCACAACCTCGGCGCCTGCCTGCGTTCCGCCGATGCGGCGGGTGCGCTGGCGGTGATCGTGCCGAAGGACAAGTCGGCGACCCTGACTCCGGTTGTACGAAAAATCGCCTGCGGCGCGGCGGAAGTGATTCCGCTGGTTGCCGTGACCAACCTGGCGCGCACTCTGGAAAAACTCCAGCAGCGCGGCTTGTGGGTTGTCGGTACGGCCGGTGAAGCTGAGGTCAGCCTGTATGATCAGGATCTGACCGGCCCGACCATCCTGATCATGGGCGCTGAAGGCAAGGGCATGCGTCGCCTGACCCGCGAGCATTGCGACTACCTGGTGAACCTGCCGATGGCCGGCAGCGTCAGCAGCCTCAACGTTTCCGTGGCGACCGGCGTTTGTCTGTTCGAGGCGCAGCGCCAGCGCAGTGTCAAAGCCAAGGCTGCTGCCAAGAAGTCCTAAGCTCGACGCAATCAAAATGTGGGAGCGGGCTTGCTCGCGAAAGCGGAGTAACATTCAGCAAAAATGCTGGATGTGCTGCCGCATTCGCGAGCAAGCTCGCTCCCACAGTGTTTTGTGGTGTGGCATGAATGTTGGCTGTTCAAATAATCACCAATTACCTTGCGCCTCCCTCGCCCCTTCTCTACAATTGCGCCCCTTGCTGTGATGGCAGGCACCAACGTGTCTAGCGTCCGCAAGTCCATAAGTGTCATTCACTCCTTGTCTGACCGCTTTTGAGCGGCAGGCTACAACCCGTAAGGAGCATTCATGCGTCATTACGAAATCATCTTTTTGGTCCACCCGGATCAAAGCGAGCAAGTCGGCGGCATGGTTGAGCGTTACACCAAGCTGATCGAAGAAGACGGCGGCAAAATCCACCGTCTGGAAGATTGGGGCCGTCGTCAACTGGCCTACGCAATCAACAATGTTCACAAGGCTCACTACGTGATGCTGAACGTTGAGTGCACTGGCAAGGCCCTGGCCGAGCTGGAAGACAACTTCCGCTACAACGATGCAGTGATCCGTAACCTGGTCATCCGTCGCGACGAAGCCGTTACCGGCCAGTCCGAGATGCTCAAGGCTGAAGAAAACCGCAGTGAGCGCCGTGAGCGTCGCGACCGTCCTGAGCACGAAGGCGCTGAAAGCGCTGATAGTGATGACAGCGACAACAGCGATAACGCTGACGAGTAATCCACGGACCTTTTAAGGAGCCAATTACATGGCACGTTTCTTCCGTCGTCGTAAATTCTGCCGCTTCACCGCTGAAGACGTGAAAGAGATCGATTACAAAGATCTCAACACTCTGAAAGCCTACGTATCCGAGACCGGCAAAATCGTTCCAAGCCGCATCACCGGTACCAAAGCTCGTTATCAGCGTCAGCTGGCCACCGCTATCAAGCGCGCCCGCTTCCTGGCCCTGCTGGCCTACACCGACAGCCACGGCCGCTGAGACCGGGCAGTCGACACGTAGCAAAGGATTGAATGCATGCGGGCCATAGCTGAGTTCATCATGCGCGGCCGTATGCAGGCCACTCTGGTAGTGGCTGGATGCGCGGCATTGCCGTTGTTGTATTGGTTGGGTGCTGCCGCCGGATGCCTTGTGCTCCTGCGGCGCGGATTGAGGGACGCCTTGGGCGTTCTTGCTCTGGGACTGCTGCCGGCATTGGCCTGGTGGCTTTACTCCGACGACCCACGGGCACTTCTGGTGCTGCTGGGGTCTGCGAGCCTTGCGTTGGTTTTGCGCGCAAGCGAGTCCTGGAACCGCGTGCTGCTGGTCAGCATAGCGATGGGAGTGGTGTTTTCAGTGGTGTTGGGGACAGCTTTTGCTCCCCAGATCGAGATGCTGGCGCAGGCTTTGATCAAAGTCATGCCGTCGCTACTCGGCGATGTCTACCAGAAGTTGTCGGTAGACGAACAAGCGCGTTTCGCGTCCCTGATTGCACCGGTCCTGACCGGCCTGATTGCGGCGTTGTTGCAAATCGTCAGCTTGCTGAGCCTGCTTGTCGGGCGTTACTGGCAGGCGTTGTTGTACAACCCGGGCGGTTTTGGTCGCGAGTTTCGCGCCATCCGCATCCCGCTGTTGCCAGCGATGTTGCTGCTGGCGTGCATGCTTCTGGGGCCGAATCTCGGTCCACAGATGGCCATGTTGACGCCGTTGTGCAGCGTACCGCTGGTGTTCGCCGGGCTGGCCCTGATTCATGGGCTGGTGGCGCAGAAGCGACTGGCCAGGTTCTGGCTGGTGGGGTTGTACGTGACGCTGTTGCTGTTCATGCAGCTGATCTATCCGTTGCTGGTGGTCCTGGCCATCGTCGACAGCCTGATTGATTTTCGCGGTCGTTCGGCACCGAAAGATGCCGATAACGCGAACGGTGAAGGTTAAAAGTTAAGAGGATTTTCACATGCAACTGATCCTTCTGGAAAAAGTCACCAACCTGGGCAACCTGGGTGACAAAGTGAACGTTAAGGCTGGTTACGGTCGTAACTACCTGCTGCCTTACGGCAAAGCTACCGCTGCGACCCCAGCCAACCTGGCTGCGTTCGAAGAGCGTCGCGCTGAGCTGGAAAAAGCTGCAGCAGATCGCAAAGCATCGGCTGAAAGCCGCGCTGCCCAACTGGCCGAGCTGGAAGTGACCATCACTGCCACCGCTGGCGACGAAGGCAAGCTGTTCGGTTCGATCGGTACTCACGACATCGCTGACGCACTGACCGCCTCCGGCGTTGAAGTGCAGAAGAGCGAAGTTCGTCTGCCGAACGGCACCATCCGCAACGTAGGCGAATTCGACGTAGCCGTGCACCTGCACGCCGAAGTTGAAGCCACCGTACGCGTTGTCGTGGTAGCAGCTTAAGCAGCACTTGTCGGCTGGCACCCTCGGGTGCTTGCCGGTAACATCGGGCACGATCCTGTTTACAGGTCGTGCCCTTTGTCTTTCTGATTCCTCCAATTTCAAGTGGCCATGAACGATATCTCCGCTCCTGAGCAATACGATCTGCAAACCGCCGCGCTGAAAGTGCCGCCGCATTCCATCGAAGCCGAACAGGCTGTGCTCGGTGGTCTGATGCTGGACAACAACGCCTGGGAGCGTGTGCTCGATCAAGTCTCCGACGGCGATTTCTATCGACATGACCACCGCCTGATTTTCCGTGCGATCGCCAAGCTGGCCGATCAGAACATGCCGATCGACGTCGTGACCCTGTCCGAGCAACTGGACAAGGAAGGTCAGACTTCTCAGGTCGGCGGCCTCGGTTACTTGGGCGAACTGGCGAAAAACACCCCGTCCGTCGCCAACATCAAGGCCTATGCGCAGATCGTTCGCGAGCGGGCGACGTTGCGCCAACTGATTGGTATCAGTACCGAAATCGCCGACAGTGCGTTCAACCCTGAAGGTCGCACCGCCGCCGAGATTCTTGACGAAGCCGAACGGCAGATCTTCCAGATCGCCGAGGCCCGGCCAAAAACCGGTGGCCCGGTGGGCGTCAACGACCTGCTGACCAAGGCCATCGACCGCATCGATACCTTGTTCAACACCGACAACGCCATTACCGGCCTGTCCACGGGTTACACCGACCTCGACGAGAAAACCAGCGGCCTGCAACCGTCCGACCTGATCATCGTCGCCGGCCGTCCATCGATGGGTAAAACCACTTTTGCGATGAACCTGGTGGAAAACGCCGTGTTGCGCAGCGAGAAGGCCGTCCTGGTTTACTCCCTCGAGATGCCAGGCGAATCGCTGATCATGCGTATGCTGTCCTCCCTTGGCCGTATCGACCAGACCAAGGTCCGTTCCGGTCAGCTTGAAGACGACGACTGGCCGCGCCTGACCTCGGCGGTCAACCTGCTCAACGACCGCAAGCTGTTCATCGACGATACCGCCGGCATCAGCCCGTCGGAAATGCGCGCCCGGACCCGCCGTCTGGTACGTGAACACGGCGAAGTCGGCCTGATCATGATCGACTACCTGCAACTGATGCAGATCCCGGGTTCCAGCGGTGACAACCGGACCAACGAGATTTCCGAGATCTCCCGATCCCTGAAAGCCCTGGCCAAGGAATTCAACTGCCCGGTGGTGGCACTTTCCCAGCTCAACCGTTCCCTGGAACAGCGCCCGAACAAGCGCCCGGTGAACTCCGACTTGCGGGAATCCGGAGCGATCGAGCAGGACGCCGACGTGATCATGTTCGTGTATCGCGACGAGGTGTATCACCCCGAGACCGAGCACAAGGGCATTGCCGAAATCATCATCGGCAAGCAGCGGAACGGGCCGATCGGCTTTATTCGCCTGGCCTTTATCGGTAAGTACACGCGATTCGAAAACCTGGCGCCGGGTAGCTATAACTTCGACGACGACGAGTAACCTGGGAGCGGGCTTGCTCGCGAAGGCGGTGCGTCAGATAACATCAATGTTGACTGACGCACCGCCTTCGCGAGCAAGCCCGCTCCCACGTGAGTAACGCGCAATTTCCGACCACAGCCGTCGGAATTGGTCAAAATTTGTGCTATATTCCGCGCCCGCGAAATTCAATGAAAGCCAACACCGGTTATCGACATGCAAGCAGCCAAGCCGTTATTTGACTATCCCAAGTACTGGGCCGAATGTTTCGGGCCAGCGCCGTTCCTGCCCATGAGCAGGGAGGAGATGGATCAGCTCGGCTGGGATTCCTGCGACATCATCATCGTCACCGGTGATGCCTACGTCGATCACCCGTCGTTCGGCATGGCGATCATCGGCCGGCTGCTGGAGTCCCAGGGTTTCCGCGTCGGGATCATCGCCCAACCGAACTGGCAGTCCAAAGACGACTTCATGAAGCTCGGCGAGCCGAACCTGTTCTTCGGTGTCGCGGCCGGCAACATGGACTCGATGATCAACCGCTACACCGCCGACAAGAAAATCCGTTCCGACGATGCCTACACGCCAGGTGGCCTGGCCGGCAAGCGTCCGGACCGCGCCAGCCTGGTCTACAGCCAGCGCTGCAAGGAAGCCTACAAGCACGTTCCGATCGTGCTCGGCGGCATCGAAGCGTCCCTGCGCCGCATCGCCCACTACGACTATTGGCAGGACCGTGTGCGTAACTCGATCCTGATCGACGCCAGCGCCGATATCCTGCTTTACGGCAACGCTGAGCGTGCGATTGTCGAAGTCGCCCAGCGCCTGTCCTACGGCCACAAGATCGAAGACATCACCGATGTGCGCGGCACCGCGTTCATCCGTCGCGACACGCCGCAGGGCTGGTACGAAGTTGACTCCACGCGTATCGACCGTCCGGGCAAGATCGACAAGATCATCAACCCGTACGTGAACACCCAGGACACCCAGGCCTGTGCCATCGAGCAGGAAAAAGGTCCGGTTGACGATCCGCAGGAAGCCAAGGTCGTGCAGATCCTGGCCAGCCCGCGCATGACCCGTGACAAGACCGTGATTCGTCTGCCGTCGGTGGAAAAGGTCCGTAACGACGCGGTGCTCTACGCCCACGCCAACCGGGTGCTGCACCTGGAAACCAACCCGGGCAACGCACGTGCGCTGGTACAGAAGCATGGCGAAGTCGACGTCTGGTTCAACCCGCCACCGATTCCGATGACCACCGAAGAAATGGACTACGTGTTCGGCATGCCTTATGCGCGCATTCCGCACCCGGCGTACGGCAAGGAGAAGATCCCGGCCTACGACATGATCCGTTTCTCGGTGAACATCATGCGCGGCTGCTTCGGCGGCTGCACCTTCTGCTCGATCACCGAGCACGAAGGCCGGATCATCCAGAACCGTTCCCACGAGTCGATCATTCGCGAAATCGAAGAAATTCGTGACAAGGTCCCGGGTTTTACCGGCGTGATCTCCGACCTCGGCGGCCCCACCGCGAACATGTACCGCATCGCCTGCAAGAGCCCGGAAATCGAATCCGCGTGCCGCAAGCCATCGTGCGTGTTCCCAGGTATCTGCCCGAACCTGAACACCGACCACTCGGCGCTGATCCAGCTGTACCGCAGTGCCCGTGAGTTGCCGGGTGTGAAGAAAATCCTGATCGCTTCCGGCCTGCGTTACGACCTCGCGGTCGAGTCGCCGGAGTACGTCAAGGAACTGGTGACCCACCACGTCGGTGGCTACCTGAAGATCGCCCCGGAACACACCGAGGAAGGTCCGCTCAACCAGATGATGAAACCGGGCATCGGCAGCTATGACAAGTTCAAGCGCATGTTCGAGAAGTACTCCAAGGAAGCGGGCAAGGAGCAGTACCTGATTCCGTACTTCATCGCGGCCCACCCGGGCACCACCGATGAAGACATGATGAACCTTGCCCTGTGGCTCAAGGGCAACGGCTTCCGTGCCGACCAGGTGCAGGCGTTCTACCCGTCGCCGATGGCCACCGCCACCGCGATGTACCACTCGGGCAAGAACCCGCTGCGCAAGGTCACCTACAAGAGTGACGCGGTAACCATCGTCAAGAGCGAAGAGCAGCGTCGTCTGCACAAGGCGTTCTTGCGTTATCACGACCCGAAAGGCTGGCCGATGCTGCGTGAGGCACTGACCCGCATGGGTCGCGCCGACCTGATCGGGCCGGGCAAGAACCAGTTGATTCCTTTGCACCAGCCGTCGACCGACAGCTACCAGAGCGCCCGGCGCAAGAACTCGACGCCGGCCGGCAGCCACAAGGTTGCAGGGGAAAAGACCACCAAGATCCTGACCCAGCACACCGGCCTGCCACCACGTGCCAGCGATGGCGGCAACCCGTGGGACAAGCGCGAACAGGCCAAGGCCGCGGCGTTCGCCCGCAACCAGCAGGCGGCCAAGGAGCGCAAGGACGCGGCCAAGGGCAAGGGGCCAAAGCCGACCCGCAAGCCGGTCGTGCCGCGCTAAACCTCGCTTGAGCTGAACAGAACGCCAACCTTCGGGTTGGCGTTTTGCATTTCTGGGTAATTGAATTCCATTGTAGCGAGGGAGCTTGCTCCCGCTCGGCGGCGAAGCCGTCGTAAATCTGGCAATCAGGCAAATGAAGGGGCCGCTTCGCGCCCCAGCGGGAGCAAGCTCCCTCGCCACAGAGGTCGGGCCGCGACATTTCTGTGCAACGGCCGCAAACCATTTCCCTGCATCGCCCGATTTTGGTGCTGTACTGCCTCAGGCAACCGAAGAAAGCGCCAGTGCTGCTGGATGGCATAAGTCTTGCGCGCTTTCCCATACGCTCAAGGCTCGCAGGAGGCACGCCGTGTCGATTCATGTCGCATTGCACCACGTCACGCATTACCGCTATGACCGCGCTGTCGAGCTCGGCCCGCAGATTGTTCGCCTGCGTCCCGCTGCCCACAGCCGCACGCGGATTCTGTCCTATGCGCTGAAAGTCTCCCCCGAACAGCACTTCATCAACTGGCAGCAGGACCCTCAGGGCAATTACCTGGCGCGGCTGGTGTTCCCGGAAAAAACCGAAGAATTGCGAATCGAAGTCGATCTGCTGGCCGAAATGGCGATCTTCAATCCGTTCGACTTCTTCCTCGAACCCTACGCGGAAAAAATCCCCTTCACCTATGCCGCGGATGAGCGCAAGGAGCTGGCGCCGTACCTGGAAACCCTGCCCCTGACGCCGAAGTTCAAGGCCTACCTGGACGGCATCGACCGCACTCCGTTGCCTGCCGTGGACTTTCTCGTCGCGCTCAACCAGCGCCTGAGCGAAGACATCGACTACCTGATCCGCATGGAACCCGGCGTACAAACACCTGAGCACACTCTCGACCAGGCCTCCGGTTCGTGCCGCGACTCCGCGTGGTTGCTGGTGCAATTGCTGCGCAACCTGGGGCTGGCGGCGCGTTTTGTGTCGGGTTACCTCATCCAGCTGACCGCCGACGTCAAAAGTCTCGACGGGCCGTCCGGCACCGAAGTGGATTTCACCGACCTGCACGCCTGGTGCGAGGTGTACTTGCCCGGTGCTGGCTGGATCGGCCTGGATGCGACTTCCGGGCTGTTTGCCGGTGAAGGACATATTCCGTTGGCCTGTAGTCCCGATCCGTCCTCAGCGGCGCCGATCAGTGGCCTGGTGGAACCCTGCGAGTGCGAATTCAGCCACGAAATGTCCGTGGAGCGAATTTGGGAGGCACCACGGGTCACCAAGCCCTACACCGACGACCAGTGGCTGGCGATCCAGGCCCTGGGCCGGCAGATCGATGCCGACCTGCTGGAGGGTGATGTACGCCTGACCATGGGCGGCGAGCCGACCTTTGTGTCCATCGATGACCCGGATGGCGCCGAATGGAATATCGCGGCATTGGGGCCGGATAAACGACGGTTGTCCTCCGAACTGTTCCAACGCATGCGTAAACACTACGCGCCCCAGGGGCTGGTGCATTTCGGGCAGGGCAAGTGGTACCCCGGCGAGCAACTGCCGCGCTGGTCGCTCAATTGCTACTGGCGCCGTGACGGCGTGCCGATCTGGCACAACAGCGCGCTGATCGCCGACGAGCAGGAAGACTACGGCGCGGATGGCGCACTGGCCGGGCGTTTTCTGGCGAGTGTCGCCGAACGCCTGAAAATTCCGACACGCTTTGTGTTTGCGGCCTACGAAGACAATTTCTATTACCTCTGGCGCGAAGGGATGCTGCCGCAAAACGTCAGCGCCGAAGACTCGCGCCTGGAAGAACCTCTGGAGCGTGCGCGCCTGCGCAAAGTATTCAGCCAAGGCCTGGACAAGGTGATTGGCCAGGTCCTTCCATTGGCGCGCACTGCCAAGAGCGATCAATGGCAGAGCGGCCGCTGGTATTTGCGCGACGAGCACTGCCGACTGGTGCCGGGGGACTCGCCGCTGGGCTATCGCTTGCCGCTGGGTTCGCAACCCTGGGTGAAAGCGGCGGAATATCCGTTCATTCATCCGCAAGACCCGAATCAAGACTTCCCGCCGCTGCCCGACACCACGCAACTGCAAAGCCAAAGCGAAGCTGCCGAGGTGCAGGAACGCGCACCGAAGATCGACGAGTCCGCCGACTGGCTGACCCGTACCGCCTTCTGCGCCGAGGCGCGGGCGGGTCGGTTGTACCTGTTCATGCCGCCGCTGGAACGGGTCGAGGACTATCTCGAACTGGTCGCTGCCATCGAAGCCACCGCCGAAGAGCTGATGTGCCCGGTGTTGCTGGAAGGCTACGAGCCGCCGAGCGATCCACGCCTGAGCAATTTCCGCATCACCCCGGATCCGGGGGTGATCGAGGTCAACGTGCAGCCGTCCGCGACCTGGGATGAGTTGGTCGAGCGCACAGAATTCCTCTACGAAGAAGCGCGCCAGACCCGGCTGACCACCGAGAAATTCATGATCGACGGCCGACACACCGGCACGGGCGGCGGTAACCACTTCGTGCTGGGTGGCGCGACGCCGGGGGACTCGCCGTTTTTGCGTCGCCCGGATCTGCTGCGCAGCCTGATCAGCTACTGGCACAACCATCCGTCGCTGTCCTACCTGTTTTCCGGATTGTTCATCGGCCCGACGTCCCAGGCGCCCCGTGTCGACGAAGCGCGCAACGATGCCTTGTACGAGTTGGAAATTGCCTTCGCACAGATGCCTGAACCGGGTGAGGAATGTCCGCCATGGCGGGTGGATCGACTGCTGCGTAATCTGCTGATCGATGTGACCGGCAATACCCACCGCGCCGAGTTCTGCATCGACAAACTCTATTCGCCGGACGGTGCCACCGGACGCCTCGGATTGCTGGAGCTGCGTGCGTTCGAGATGCCGCCCCATGCCCGCATGAGCCTGGCGCAACAACTGTTGCTGCGAGCGCTGGTCGCGCGGTTCTGGCGCGAGCCCTATGCGCCGCCGAAACTGGCGCGCTGGGGCACGGAGCTGCACGATCGCTTCCTGTTGCCGCACTTTATCGAGCAAGACTTCGCCGATGTCATCGTCGACCTCAACGCCGCCGGTTATCCGGTGCGGGCCGAATGGTTCGCCGCGCATCTGGAGTTCCGTTTTCCCAAGGTTGGCGACTACGCCGTCAGTGGCATTGCGCTGGAGTTGCGCCAGGCGCTCGAGCCCTGGCACGTGTTGGGCGAAGAGGGCGCCATGGGCGGTACGGTGCGTTACGTGGATTCGTCGCTGGAGCGTTTGCAGGTCAAGCTCAGCGGCTTGCCGCCCCAGCGTTATCTGCTGACCTGCAACGGCGTGCCGGTGCCATTGCAGCCCACCGGGCGTGTAGGCGAATTCGTCGCCGGCGTGCGTTTTCGCGCCTGGCAACCGGCGAACTGCCTGCAGCCCACCATCCCGGTCCACGCGCCCCTGGTGTTCGACTTGCTCGATACCTGGATGCAACGTTCGTTGGGCGGCTGCCAGTACCACGTCGCCCACCCGGGCGGGCGCAATTACGACAGCTTGCCGGTCAACGCCAACGAGGCCGAGAGCCGGCGGATGGCGCGTTTCTTCCGCGTCGGACACACACCAGGGAAACTTCCTGTGCCCAATCTGGACATTAACGACGAGCTGCCGATGACACTCGATTTGCGACGTTTCTAAACCGTACGCGACGCTCGGATTTTTCGTATATCCGGGCGTCACGAGCCTGCGTTAGTCTGACCGTTCATTGCTGTCTGCCGAGCTTTCCATGCCTGACCTGCTAGACCGCTACCCGCTGACGGCGGGCACCTATCACGAACTGCTCGACGACAGTGGCGCCGTGCGCCCGCACTGGTGCCGGCTGTTCGAGCAGTTGCAACGTAGCACGCCGGCGCAGCTGGTGCAGCGTCAGGCCCTGCTGACCCGGCAGATTCAGGAAAACGGCGTTACCTATAACGTCTATGCCGATCCCAAGGGCGCGGACCGGCCGTGGGAGCTGGACCTGCTGCCCCATGTCATCGCGGCTGATGAGTGGCAACAGTTGTCGGCGGGCATCGCTCAGCGGGCGCGCTTGCTCAATGCCGTGCTGGCTGACCTTTACGGTCCGCAACGGCTGATTGCCGAAGGTCTGCTGCCCGCCGAGCTGGTGTTCGGTCACAACAACTTCCTTTGGCCCTGCCAGGGTATCAGCCCGCCCGACGGGGCCTTTCTGCATCTGTATGCCGTGGATCTGGCGCGCACACCCGATGGCCGCTGGTGGGTGACGGCGGATCGTACCCAGGCGCCTTCGGGAGCCGGGTATGCGCTGGAAAACCGCACGATTGTGTCCCGGGCCTTTCCCGAGTTGTACCGCGATTTGAAAGTGCAGCACCTGGCCGGGTTCTTCCGCACCTTGCAGGAAACCCTTGCCCGTCAGGCCCCGAGTGACGGGGACGCGCCGTTGGTGGTACTGCTGACACCGGGGCGTTTCAACGAAAGCTATTTTGAACATTTGTATCTGGCTCGCCAGCTCGGTTATCCACTGGTGGAGGGCGGCGACCTGACGGTGCGCGACGCCACGGTCTACTTGAAAACACTGAGTGGCCTGCGTCGGGTTCACGCGATCATGCGTCGGCTTGATGACGATTTCTGCGACCCGCTGGAACTGCGTACCGACTCAGCCCTCGGCGTGCCGGGCCTGCTGGAAGCCGTGCGGCAGGGGCGGGTGCTGGTGGCCAACGCCCTCGGCAGCGGAGTGCTGGAGTCGCCCGGTTTGTTGGGCTTCCTGCCGAAGATCAATCAATTCCTGTTTGGCGAAGAACTGGTCCTGCCGTCCATCGCCACCTGGTGGTGTGGCGAAGCGCCGGTTCTGGCCCAGGCCCTGGAGAAACTGCCGGAACTGCTGATCAAGCCGGCGTTTCCGTCCCAGAGCTTTGCTCCGGTATTTGGCCGGGATTTGAGTGAAAAACAGCGCCAGGAACTCGCCGAGCGCATGCAGGCTCGGCCCTACGCCTATGTGGCGCAAGAACTCGCGCAGTTGTCCCAAGCGCCGATCTGGCAAGCCGAAGACGGTCAATTGCAACCCCGCGCCATCGGCATGCGCGTGTATGCGGTGGCCAGTCGCGTGGGATATCGGGTATTGCCCGGTGGCTTGACCCGGGTCGCCGCCCAAGCCGATGCCGAAGTGGTGTCGATGCAGCGCGGCGGCGCCAGCAAGGACACCTGGGTGTTGGGCGAACGTGCGCCCAGCGGCGAACAATGGAAGGCCCAGCGCAACATCGGCGTTCACGATCTGGTGCGGCGCGATCCGTACCTGCCGTCGCGAGTCGTGGAAAACCTGTTCTGGTTCGGTCGTTACTGCGAGCGTTGTGACGACAGTGCCCGTTTGCTGCGCATCATGCTGGCGCGCTATGTCGACGGCGACGACCCGCAAGCCCTGCAGGCCGCTGTAGACCTCGGCGAACGGCTGATATTGCTGCCCGAGGAGGGCGAGTTGCAGGAGCGCCTGTTGGCGGCGTTGCTCGGTGATGACTGGCCGTTCAGCCTGCGTTCCAACCTTCAGCGCTTGCAGTGGGCTGCTTCGCAGGTGCGCGGCAAGCTCTCGCGGGAAAACTGGCAGGCGCTGGTGGAGTTGCAGCGCGAAGCCATGGAGCTGGAAACCGAAGAGCCGGATTTCGGCGAGCTGCTGGATTTCCTCAACCGTCTGGTGATGTCCCTGGCGGCGCTGTCCGGCTTTGCACTGGACGACATGACCCGGGACGAAGGCTGGCGTTTCCTGATGATTGGCCGACGGATCGAGCGCCTGCAATTTCTCAGCGGCAGCCTGGCGGCCTTCCTTCGGGGCGCCGGGGCTTTTGACCAGGCCGGGCTGGAATGGCTGCTGGAACTGGGCAACAGCAGCATCACCTACCGTTCTCGATACCTGGCGGTGGCACAGTTGATCCCGGTGCTCGACCTGCTTTTGCTCGACGAGCAGAACCCTCATGCCGTGTTGTTCCAGTTGAAACTGGTGACCCGCACCCTCAAGCGTCTCAACGATGACTTTGGCGTGCCGCGTGAAGCCGCGTTGCCACAATTGGTCGAGCGTCTGGCGCGATTCGATCTGGGCTGCCTGGAAAACCCGCTGTTCGGCGACGCCAGTGTTCGCGCCGCCATCGAGGGGCTGGCCGCGCTGCTGCAAGAGATCGCCGACGCCAGCGGGCAGGTTTCCGATCGCCTGGCGCTGCGGCATTTCGCCCATGTCGATGATGTCAGCCAACGCACGGTGTCCGTCTGATGAGTGCTCATTACCAGATTTTCCACGACACCCATTACCACTACGACAGCCCGGTGTCCCTGGCCCAGCAACTGGCGCATTTGTGGCCGCGGCCTTGTGCCTGGCAGCGCTGCACCGACCGGCAATTGCAGATCAGCCCCGAGCCGACCTCGCGTCGGGATGAACTGGATGTGTTCGGTAATCCGCTGACCCGGCTGGCGTTCGAGCGTCCTCATGATGAATTGCTGGTCAACGCCAGCCTGACCATTGAAGTGCTGCCCCGGCCTGCGTTGGACTTCAATCGGTCACCCGCGTGGGAACAGACCCGTAGCGCGCTGACCTACAGCAGCCAGCCGCTGTCGCCCGAGCTACTCGAAGCCTGCCGATACCGGTTTGAATCGCCGTATGTGCATTTGAAGAAAAACTTCGTCGAGTTCTCGCAAAGCTGTTTTCCGCCCGGTCGAGCGTTATTGCTCGGCGTGCAGGCGCTGATGGAGAAAATCTTCAGCGAGTTCACCTTCGATGCCGAGGCGACCCAGGTGGCGACGCCGCTGGTGGAGGTGCTGGAGCGTCGGCGCGGGGTCTGTCAGGACTTTGCCCACCTGATGCTCGCTTGCGTACGTTCCAGAGGGTTGGCGGCGCGCTACATCAGCGGCTACTTGCTGACTCAGCCACCCCCGGGCCAGCCTCGGCTTATCGGCGCCGATGCGTCCCACGCCTGGGTCTCGGTGTTTTGTCCGGTGCTGGGGTGGGTGGATTTCGATCCGACCAACAATGTGCAACCGGCACTGGAGCACATCACCCTGGCCTGGGGCCGGGATTTTTCCGATGTGTCGCCGTTGCGGGGGGTGATTCTGGGTGGGGGCAACCATGATCCGGAAGTGCGTGTGACCGTGATGCCACTGGATTAACGCAGGTCAAAATGTGGGAGCGGGCTTGCTCGCGAAAGCAATTTCATATTCAACAAGGATGTTGCCTGACACTGCGCTTTCGCGAGCAAGCCCGCTCCCACAGGGGATGTGCAGTGGTTTCTGGAAAGGGGTATTTCAGACTGGCCTGTGAGGGTCGACAGCAAAGCTGCCAACCCTGGACACAGATCCGGTGGGCCTGATCAGGTTATCGGGCCCGGAGGTTCTCAGGCGTCAGGCGCCGAGTCTTTCGGTGCGTCAACATCGTCTTCTGCCGCCACTTCACCCTCAGGGTGCAGTGCCGCTTCTTCAGCTGTAGCTTTCTTGCGCTGAAGCTTTTCCTCTTTCTTCTGCTCCTTGGCCAAGTCTCTCTGACGTTTGGCGAAGGAATAATTAGGTTTAGCCATGGGCGATCCTCTGGGGTCGAAGGTGAGGTTGAGCGGCGCATATTCTGCCCTGTATCGGTGCCGAGCCGTTAGCTGGGTTTTTGCTCGGCCCATTTTGGCGCTACGGACGGTTGCCAGGCATCCAGAGCATCGAGCAGGGTTTGCGGCGATTCGCTCACTTGCAGCATGTCACGGTGCTGCCCGCGAACGAAGCCTTCGCCGACGATGTGATCAAGAAAAGACGTCAATTTGCTGTAGAAACCGTTCACTTCCAGCAAACCCAGCGGTTTTCCGTGGTAGCCGAGCTGGCCCCAGGTCCAGACTTCGAACAGTTCTTCGAGGGTGCCAAGGCCACCGGGCAGCGCGATAAAGGCATCGCTTAGCTCGGCCATCCGGGCCTTGCGCGCGTGCATGCCATCGACGACTTCCAGGCGAGTCAGGCCGCTGTGGCCGATTTCCTTGTCCTTGAGGCTTTGCGGGATGATGCCGATCACTTCACCACCGGCCGCCAGGGCCGCATCGGCGACGATGCCCATCAGGCCCACGGCGCCACCGCCATACACCAGGGTCAGCTTGCGCTCGGCCAACGCCCGGCCAAGGGCCACGGCTGCTTCGCGGTAAGCCGGGTTGGTGCCGGTGCTGGCACCACAAAATACACAAACGGATGTTAAAGACATGCCTTGCTCCATGGTCGATCAGGGCCACAGAGTAAAGGCAGGCGCACGGCACTCCAAGGGCTAGACTTGTTGTTCCGAAGTTTCGTACGTACCGCTGGCGCCGCAGGCATAGGCGGCGAGCAAACTGCACAACAGACTGTTGATTGACATGACAGACGTTCCATTTGAAGGGGGACGGTCTGATGATAGGCCCGGGCCAGACGCTTGGCCGGTAGATATTTCGCATCGGTGTCATAGCGCGAAAGTTGTATACAATTTTTGATTCAAGTCATATGAACTTGCGAGGTTTTCAGGCAGTCTTCTGTTTATTCGCGATTTCGTTAACCCTGCCTTGGAGATTCACCATGTTTGCCAAACTTGTTGCGGTATCCCTGTTGACACTGGCTAGCAGCCAATTGATGGCTGCAGAGTGCAAAGTCACTGTCGACTCCACCGACCAGATGTCTTTCGACACGAAGGCCATTGAAATCGACAAGAGCTGCAAGACGTTTACCGTGGAACTCAAGCACTCCGGCAGCTTGCCGAAGAACGTCATGGGCCATAACTGGGTGCTGAGTAAAGAAGCCGACATGCAGCCGATCGCCACCGACGGCCTGAGCGCCGGCATCGACAAGAACTACCTGAAGGAAGGCGACGCCCGCGTGATTGCCCACACCAAGGTCATCGGCGCTGGCGAGACAGACTCGGTGACCTTCGATGTGTCCAAGCTGGATGCGGCTCAAAAGTACGGTTTCTTCTGCTCGTTCCCGGGCCACATCTCGATGATGAAAGGTACGGTTACCCTGAAGTAATCGAATCGCAGTCATAAAAAAAGCGTCCTTAGTGGACGCTTTTTTTGCACTTGTAGGAGCTGCCGCAGGCTGCGATCTTTTGATCTTGAACATCAAAAGATCGCAGCCTCGTTTTACTCGACAGCTCCTACACGCTCCTGCGCGCAGGCGTTACGGCGCAAACGGCATCACCCGCTTGTGATGGGTCTTGTTGTACGTATCAACAATGATCTTGAACGCCTCTTCACGCACCGGTTCGCCGTGCAGGAAGGCGTCGATCTCGGTGTAGGTCACGCCGTGGGAGGCTTCGTCCGGTTTGCCCGGCGACAGGTCTTCAAGGTCGGCGGTCGGGACTTTCTCCACTAGCGACTCCGGCGCGCCGAAGCTGCGGGCGATGGCGCGGACCTGGTTTTTCACCAGGCCACTCAGTGGCGCCAGATCGCAGGCGCCGTCACCGAACTTGGTGAAGAAACCCATCACCGCTTCCGCCGCGTGATCGGTGCCGATCACCAGGCCATGGGCCGCGCCGGCGATGGTGTACTGGGCGACCATGCGCATGCGCGCCTTGGTGTTGCCGAGCACGAAGTCCACCGACACCGCATGTTTGCCTTCGAAGGCCGCCACTTCATTGGCCAGGGATTTAACCGCCGCGCCGATGTTCACGGTGTGGCGCTCGTCCGGCTTGATGAAATCCACCGAAGCCTGGGCGTCGTGCTCATCGAACTGGGTTTCGTAGGGCAGGCGCACGGCGATGAACTTGTAGGCGGCATCACCGCTGCGCTGGCGCAGTTCACGGACGGCCCTTTGGGCCAGCAGGCCAGCGGTCAGGGAGTCGACACCACCACTGATGCCCAGTACCAGGGTCTTGAGCCCGGAGTTGACCAGGCAGTCCTGAATGAAGGTCACCCGCCGGGCGACTTCGGCCTCAAGGGCGGCTTCGTCGGCGAATGGCGGCTGGACCTTGAGCTGTTCAGCAATCTCACGCTGTACGGCTTGCATGAATTCACTCCTTGCTTGATGTACTTGAAAGGGTGGCAGGAACCTGGAAAACGTGTCGCAAGTAAGCGACGAAATTCGGGTCTTTGCAGTGCGTCTTGCCTGGCTCGTCGGAGATCTTCGCCACCGGCTGGCCGTTGCAGGCGGCCATTTTAAGCACGATGCTCATCGGTTCGACACCCGCAATATCACAGGTCAGGTTGGTGCCGATGCCGAAGCTGACATTGATCCGACCGCGCAGCGCCCGGAATATTTCCAGGCACTTGGGCAATGTCAGGCTGTCGGAGAAGGTCAGCGTCTTGCTCATCGGGTCGATGCCGAGCTTGTGATAGTGGGCGATGGCTTTTTCCGCCCAGACCACCGGATCGCCTGAATCGTGGCGCAAACCGTCGAAAAGCTTGGCGAAAAACAGATCGAAATCGCCGAGGAAGGCATCCATGGTGATGCAGTCGGTCAGGGCAATCCCCAGCAGGCCACGGTATTCGCGGACCCAGCAATCGAGGGCGGCGATCTGGCTGTCGATCAGCCGCGGGCCGAGTTGTTGGTGCGCCATGATCCATTCGTGGGCCATGGTGCCCAAGGGTTTCATGTCCAGTTCCCGGGACAGGTGCACATTGCTGGTGCCGACGAAGCGTCCGGGGAAATCGTGCTTGAGCACGTTCACCACTTCTTCCTGCACCCGATACGAGAAGCGACGGCGGGTGCCGAAATCGGCCACCTGCAATTCCGACAATTCATCACTGCTGGCGTTGGCACTCAGCCAGTCGAACTTGCGGTAGAGCTGCTCGCGGGCCTGCTCCAGCACGACTTCGCGGTAGCGATAGCGGTTGCGCACCTCGCTGACCAGGGCCAGCAGCGGCACTTCGAACAGGATCACATGCAGCCAGGGGCCACGCAGGCGGATAAACAGCTCACCGTTTTCGATGCCGGTGTGGATGTAGCGCAGGTTGAAGCGAAACAAACCGAGAAAACGCAGGAAGTCCGGCTTCAGGAAGCTGATGCGCTCCAGAAAGCTCAATTGGTCGGCGCTCAGGCTCAGTTCGGACAGGCGCTCGATCTGGAAGCGGATTTCCGCCAGATACGGGCGCAAGTCCTCGCCGTTACGGCACCGAAACTCCCATTCGACTTCGACGTTCGGATAGTTGTGCAGCACCGCCTGCATCATCGTCAGTTTGTAGAAGTCGGTGTCGAGCAGGTTCTGCACGATGCGATCGGCAAACACACTCTCGCTCATAACGGGAATCTCCAGCGTTGCAGCGGTATTGATCGGTGGCGCTAGTGGCGCATATCAGCGGCAGGGATTGCCAGCAATTTTTTAGACCGCAGCAGATCCCTGCAGGTGTGAGCTTTTGTGGCGAGGGGGCTTGCCCCCGTTCGGCTGCGCAGCAGTCGCAATAGCTCCAGCTACGAAGTTGCAAATTTTGGGGCTGCTGCGCAACCCAACGGGGGCAAGCCCCCTCGCCACAGGGAAAGTGCAAGACGTTAGTGCTGCACCACATCCGGGCTATCAATCTGCTCCAGCATCCACTTCACAAAGTCCCGCACCTTGGGCACTTCCGCCGAGTGCTCCGGGTATGCAAGGTAATAGGCGTCGGTGCTGGGCATTGCATGCTGCCAGGGAATGACCAGCTTGCCGTCAGCCAGTTCTTCCTCCACCAGAAAACGCGGCAACAACGCTACGCCGCAACCGACCTGGGCGGCGCGGATGCACATATAAAAGGTTTCGAAGCGCGGGCCGTGGTAGCTGTGCTCGGTGTGGTAGCCCTGATGGTCGAACCAGTCATGCCAGGCCTGGGGGCGGGAAGCGTTTTGCAGCAGGACCAGGTCCGTCAGTTGCGTCGGATCGGTAAACGGTGTGTCCGGCAGGCTGCCCGGGGCGCACACCGGCACCAGCTCTTCGCCGAACAGCTTCAGGCATTCGGAACCCGGCCGCGAACCCTGGCCGAAATAGAACGCCAGGTCGCTGCGACCTTGCAGCAAGTCGTCGGCTTCCTGTTCGCTGCACAGGTCCAGGTGGATCGACGGATGCCGCAGGCGCCAGCCTTTCAGGCGCGGCACCAGCCAGCGTGCGCCGAAGGTCGGCGGTGTCGAGACGCGCAGGACTTCAGTCTCGCCGCCGTAGGAACGCAGGTAATGGGTCGACATCTCGACCTGCGTGAGGATTTTTCGCACCTCAACAAGGTACAGGTCGCCAGCCGGCGTCATCTGCAGACGTCGGCGCACCCGGCGAAACAGCAGGTGCTGCAACAGCTCTTCGAGTTGTGCGACCTGTTTGCTCACGGCGCTCTGGGTCAGGTTCAACTCTTCGGCGGCCCGGGTGAAGCTCAAATGCCGGGTGACGGCCTCGAAGCACTGCAACGCAGCGATCGATGGCAAGTAGCGTTTATTCAGCATGGGCGGTCCTTGGTTCTTGTCTCTTTATTGCCAGCAATGCACAGCATGAATAAACGGAATGATATCTCTCTTAATGGTCGTTTGTTGAGTAACCTCCGGGCAGCTAAAACTACAGGTCTGATCAGCCGTGAATTTCCGGCTGCACGTGTTCTGTCTTTTGCTTGAGGAGTGACCCATGGTTGCCGCATTGCTTGATCGTCTAGGTGTGAACCCGGCCCTGTACCAGAACGGCAAAGTGCCGGTGCATTCGCCGATCGATGGCAGCACGATTGCCGCCGTGAACTGGGAGGGCGCTGCTGAAGTCGAGCAGCACATCAGTCGCGCAGATCATGCGTTCGAACTGTGGCGCAAGGTCCCGGCGCCGCGCCGTGGCGAGCTGGTACGGCAACTGGGTGACATCCTGCGCGAATACAAGGCCGACCTCGGCGAGCTGGTGTCCTGGGAAGCCGGCAAGATCACCCAGGAAGGCCTGGGTGAAGTTCAGGAAATGATCGACATCTGCGACTTCGCCGTCGGCCTGTCACGCCAGTTGTACGGTTTGACCATCGCCTCCGAGCGTCCTGGCCACCACATGCGCGAAACCTGGCATCCGCTGGGCGTTGTCGGGGTGATCAGTGCATTCAACTTCCCGGTCGCAGTATGGGCCTGGAACGCCACGCTGGCGCTGGTCTGCGGCAACCCGGTGATCTGGAAACCGTCGGAAAAGACCCCGCTGACCGCACTGGCTTGCCAGGCGCTGTTCGATCGCGTGCTGAAGAACTTCAGCGATGCCCCACCGTACCTGAGCCAAGTGATCATTGGCGGTCGCGATGCCGGCGAAGCCCTGGTCGATGATCCGCGTGTCGCGCTGGTCAGCGCCACCGGCAGCACCCGCATGGGCCGTGAAGTGGCACCGAAAATCGCCGCACGTTTCGCCCGCAGCATCCTGGAACTGGGCGGCAACAACGCAATGATCCTCGGTCCAAGCGCCGACCTGGACATGGCCGTTCGCGCGATCC
Source organism: Pseudomonas sp. IT-P4 (assembly GCF_949767755.1). Taxonomy (NCBI): domain Bacteria; kingdom Pseudomonadati; phylum Pseudomonadota; class Gammaproteobacteria; order Pseudomonadales; family Pseudomonadaceae; genus Pseudomonas; species Pseudomonas sp. IT-P4. Next base: position 475,739 of record NZ_CATKPX010000034.1, read on the forward strand.
TGTTCAGCGCCGTCGGCACCGCCGGTCAGCGCTGCACCACCCTGCGTCGCCTGATCGCCCATGAGTCGGTGAAAGAGGAAATCGTCACCCGCCTGAAAGCGGCGTACTCGAAAGTGCGTATCGGCCATCCGCTGGAAGGAAACCTGATCGGCCCGCTGATCGACAAGCAAAGTTTCGACAACATGCAGGATGCGCTGGAGCAGGCCTTGAGCGAAGGCGGCCGGGTGTTTGGCGGTGAGCGTCAGCTGCAAGACAAGTTCCCGAATGCCTACTACGTTTCACCGGCCATCGTCGAAATGCCCGAGCAGAGCGATGTGGTGTGCCACGAAACCTTCGCCCCGATCCTGTACGTGGTCGGTTACAGCGACTTCCAGGAAGCCCTGCGCCTGAACAACGCCGTGCCACAAGGCCTGTCCTCGTGCATCTTCACCACCGACGTGCGTGAAGCCGAGCAGTTCATGTCGGCGGTGGGCAGTGACTGCGGCATCGCCAACGTCAACATCGGCCCGAGCGGCGCGGAAATCGGCGGCGCGTTCGGTGGCGAGAAAGAAACCGGCGGCGGTCGTGAGTCCGGCTCCGATGCATGGCGCGGCTACATGCGCCGCCAGACCAACACCGTGAACTACTCGCTGGAGTTGCCGTTGGCGCAGGGCATCACCTTCGATTAAGTATTGATTGTGAAGCTGGAAAGATCGCAGCCTTCGGCAGCTCCTACGGGACTGTGGCTGGCTGCGATTTTGTAGGAGCTGCCGCAGGCTGCGATCTTTTGGCGGCGACAACGAGGTGGGTTAGGTTTCTGTTGGAGTCTGGCAATGCCGTTACGCGAAGAGTGTCTGTGGGAAAAACTGACGCCGCAAAGGCCGGACAATTCGCCCCTCAAGGGTGAGGTTTCGGTAGATGTCTGCGTCATCGGCGCCGGATTTACCGGTTTGTCGGCGGCGGTGCATCTGCTGGAGCAGGGCAAGTCCGTTTGTGTGCTGGAGGCCCATCGTGCCGGCCATGGTGGTTCGGGGCGCAACGTCGGGCTGGTCAATGCCGGGATGTGGATTCCCCCGGACGAGATCGAAGCCGGGTTTGGCGAGGCGGTCGGCAGCCAGCTCAACCGCATGCTGGGGGCGGCGCCTTCCCTGGTGTTCAGCCTTGTGGACAAGTACAACATCGATTGCCAGTTGCGCCGCGAAGGCACGCTGCACATGGCGCACAACGCCCGTGGCGAAGCCGACTTGCGCAGTCGTGAAGAACAATGGAAACGACGCGGTGCGCCGGTGGAATTGCTCACCGGCCACGCCTGCGAACAAGCCACCGGCACGAAAAAGATCGCCGCCGCGCTGCTCGATCGCCGCGCCGGCACGCTCAACCCGATGGCCTACACCACGGGGCTGGCCAAGGCGGCCATCGGCCTGGGCGGTCAATTATTCGATCATTCCCCGGTCACCCGACTCGAGCGTCAGGGCCAACGCTGGTCTGTGCAAACCGCCCAAGGCTCGGTCATGGCCGAGAAAGTGGTGATTGCCTCCAATGCCTACACCGAGGGCGACTGGACGGAACTGCGGCGCAATTTCTTCCCCGGTTATTACTATCAGGTGGCCTCGGCCCCGCTGACCGAAGAGGCCGCCCGGCAAATTCTGCCCGGAGGACAGGGTTCCTGGGACACCCGACAGGTGCTCAGCAGTATCCGTCGAGACAAGGACGGTCGCCTGCTGCTTGGCAGCCTGGGTAATGGCAATCAGAAACCGGCCTGGTTCCTCAAGGCCTGGGCCGACCGGGTGCAGCAACATTACTTCCCTTACCTGAAACCGGTGGAATGGGAGTGCACCTGGACCGGTTGCATCGCTTTTACCCCCGATCATTTGATGCGCCTGTTCGAACCGGCGCCCGGTTTAGTGGCAGTCACCGGTTACAACGGCCGGGGCGTGACCACGGGAACAGTGGTCGGCAAGGCCTTTGCCGATTACCTGTGTAACGGAAATCCTCAAGCGCTTCCGATTCCTTTCGCGCCCATGCAGCCATTGGCCGGGGTAGGGTTGCGCAGCTGTCTGTATGAGGCGGGATTCTCGCTGTATCACGCAGGCCAGTGCCTGCGGATCGTGATCTGAAGGTTGTTTTTTGCAGTGGGGAGCGGCGCTTTTTCGATCTGCGGCTAGCCTGTAGTGGTGCGGGTTGTAGCAGTCTCGCACCAGCAGTGTGCACTTCGGTGACGCACGTTGTTACAGGCTGGTTGCACGTCGTTTAAAGCCGCGGTTGCAATGATGGCGCAGTCGGGTTGCGCCTCAAAAAAATAATGGTACTACCTTCAGCGGTTTAGACGGTTGCACGCCCAATGAAAATGGGATCGAAACAGTCGAAATAACAAGAAAGCAGCGACTTTTTTCAGAATAAAAAACCGATGGCACGGCCCTTGCTCTGAGCATTCAGTGAAGTCGCAGTGCCAATTAAAAAAACCATGGAGCACCACCTCATGTCCCAGACGTTTTACAAGAAAGGTTTTCTGGCCCTCGCAGTGGCAACTGCGCTGGGTGTTTCTGCGTTTGCTCAGGCTGACATCAAGATCGGCGTAGCGGGACCCATGACTGGCGCCAACGCGGCATTTGGCGAACAGTACATGAAGGGTGCACAGGCCGCGGCCGATGCGGTCAACGCGGCGGGCGGGGTCAACGGGGAAAAAATCGTACTGGTCAAGGGCGATGACGCCTGCGAACCGAAACAGGCTGTGACGGTCGCCAAAGACCTGACCAACCAGAAAGTCGCCGGCGTGGTCGGTCACTTCTGCTCCTCGTCGACCATCCCGGCCTCCGAGATCTACGACGAAGCGGGCATCATCGCAATCACTCCAGGCTCCACCAACCCCGCCGTTACCGAACGCGGCCTGAGCGCCATGTTCCGTATGTGCGGGCGTGACGACCAGCAAGGCATCGTGGCCGGCGACTACATCGTCGACGTGCTCAAGGGCAAGAAAGTGGTCGTGCTGCACGACAAGGACACCTACGGCCAGGGCCTGGCGGATGCCACCAAGGCTCAGTTGGTCAAGCGCGGCGTAACGCCTGTGCTGTATGAAGGCCTGACCCGTGGCGAGAAAGATTTCAGCACCATCGTGACCAAGATTCGCGGCGCCGGCGCTGACGTCGTCTACTTCGGTGGCCTGCACCCGGAAGCCGGTCCTCTGGTGCGTCAACTGCGTGAGCAGGGTCTGAAAGACGTCAAGTTCATGTCCGACGACGGCATCGTGACCGACGAACTGGTGACCACCGCTGGCGGTCCGCAATTCGTTGACGGGGTGCTGATGACCTTTGGCGCCGACCCACGCCTGCTGCCAGACAGCAAGACCGTGGTAGATGCCTTCCGCAAGGCCGGTACCGAGCCTGAAGGCTACACCCTGTACGCCTACGCTTCGGTCCAGGCCCTGGCAGCAGCCTTCAACGGCGCCAAGTCCAACAAGGGCGAAGAAGCGGCTGCATGGCTGAAGAAGAACCCGGTCAAGACCGTCATGGGCGAGAAGACCTGGGACAGCAAGGGCGACCTGAAAATCTCCGACTACGTGGTTTACCAGTGGGACAAGGATGGCAAATACCACCAGCTGGAAAAACAGAAGTAAGGGCTGACTCGATCAACTGACCCACAGTTCTCCTGTGGGAGCGAGCTTGCTCCGGGCGGCGTTCCGACGATGACGGACTGACAGGCAACACATTCGTTGAATGTTAAACCGCAATCGCGAGCAGGCTCACTCCTACAGGGGGGTGTGTCGACTGATCGTGGCTGACATTGCTCCGACGTAAATCTGTATTTTCCTTAGAAGAACCGCACAGCCACATGTGCAGGTTCTCATTGCGTGAGATTGCGTTATGGATGGTATTTTCCTGCAGCAACTGGTCAACGGCCTGACCCTCGGGTCGGTCTATGGCCTGATCGCCATCGGCTACACAATGGTCTATGGCATCATCGGCATGATCAACTTCGCCCACGGCGAGGTTTACATGATTTCCGCTTACCTCGCGGCAATCAGTCTGGCTCTGCTGGCTTACTTCGGTATCGAATCTTTCCCGCTGCTGATGCTTGGCACACTGATCTTCACCATCGTCGTCACGGCGGTGTATGGCTGGGTCATCGAGCGCGTCGCCTATAAACCCCTGCGTAACTCTACCCGACTCGCACCGCTGATCAGTGCGATCGGTATCTCCCTGATCCTGCAAAACTACGCACAGATCTCCCAGGGCGCGAAGCAACAAGGCGTTCCGACTCTGCTCTCGGGTGCCTGGCGCGTTGATATCGGTACCGGTTTCGTTCAGTTGACCTACACCAAGGTCTTCATTCTGGTCGCAGCGTTCGTCGGGATGGCCGCGCTGACCTACATCATCAAGTACACCAAGCTCGGCCGCATGTGCCGTGCAACCCAGCAAGACCGCAAGATGGCTTCGATCCTGGGGATCAACACCGATCGGGTGATTTCCTACGTGTTCATCATTGGTGCAGCGATGGCGGCCCTGGCCGGTGTGCTGATCACCATGAACTACGGCACATTCGACTTCTATGCCGGCTTCATCATCGGGATCAAGGCGTTCACCGCCGCGGTGCTCGGCGGGATTGGCTCACTGCCCGGCGCGATGCTCGGCGGGATCATTCTCGGGATTTCCGAGTCGCTGTTTTCCGGTCTGGTGAACTCGGACTACAAAGACGTTTTCAGCTTCTCGCTGCTGGTCCTCGTTCTGGTCTTTCGGCCTCAAGGCCTGCTCGGCCGTCCTCTTGTGTCGAAGGTGTAAGCGATGTCTTCAACCACTAAAAAAACCATTGATATCAAAAAAAGTCTGGTTGACGCGATTCTTGCCGGCCTCATTGCCCTGATTGTGTTCGGGCCGATTGTCGGCGTCGTTCTCGATGGCTATGGCTTCAACCTGGAAACCACCCGGGTGGCGTGGATCGTGGCGATCGTCATGGCCGGCCGCTTTGCCCTGAGCATGTTCCTGCAGACATCCAAGGGCCTGAAAATCCTCGAAGGCTTTGAAACGACAGGCTCCGGGGTGCATGTGCTCGCGCCGGACTACAAGTCGCGGTTGCGCTGGATCATCCCGCTGATGATCGTCATCGCCGTGGTGCTGCCGTTTTTCTCCAACTCCTACCTGCTGGGCGTGGTCATCCTCGGGCTGATCTACGTGCTGCTGGGGCTGGGGCTGAACATCGTGGTCGGCCTGGCCGGCCTGCTCGACCTCGGTTATGTGGCGTTCTACGCCATCGGTGCCTACGGCCTGGCGCTCGGTTATCAATACCTTGGTTTGGGTTTCTGGACGGTGTTGCCGCTGGCGGCGATTACCGCGGGGTTGGCAGGCTGCATTCTCGGCTTCCCGGTGCTGCGCCTGCACGGTGACTATCTGGCGATCGTGACCCTGGGCTTCGGCGAAATCATTCGCCTGATCCTCAACAACTGGTTGTCGCTGACTGGCGGCCCGAACGGCATGCCGGCACCGCTGCCGACCTTCTTCGGCCTGGAATTCGGCAAGCGGGCCAAGGATGGCGGCGTGCCGTTCCATGAGTTCTTTGGCATCGCCTACAACCCGGACGTGAAGTACTACTTCATCTACGCGGTGCTGTTCCTGGTGGTGCTGGCCGTGCTGTACATCAAGCATCGCCTGACCCGCATGCCGGTCGGCCGCGCCTGGGAAGCCCTGCGCGAAGACGAAATCGCCTGCCGCTCCATGGGCCTGAACCACGTGCTGGTCAAGCTCTCGGCGTTCACCATTGGTGCCTCGACGGCCGGTCTGGCCGGGGTGTTCTTCGCCACCTACCAGGGCTTCGTCAACCCGACCTCGTTCACCTTCTTCGAATCGGCCCTGATCCTCGCCATCGTGGTACTGGGTGGCATGGGGTCGACCATAGGCGTGGTGATTGCCGCCTTCGTGCTGACCGTCGCCCCTGAGCTGCTGCGTGGCTTTGCCGAGTACCGAGTGCTGCTGTTCGGCATCCTGATGGTGTTGATGATGATCTGGCGACCGCGCGGCCTGATTCGGATCAGCCGTACCGGTGTGACCCCGCGTAAAGGAGTAGCGCCATGAGCGAAGTCGTACTCAGTGTAGAAAAGCTGATGATGCACTTCGGCGGCATCAAGGCGTTGAGCGATGTCAGCCTGAAAGTGCACCGCAACTCGATCTTCGCCCTGATCGGCCCAAACGGCGCCGGCAAGACCACGGTGTTCAACTGCCTGACCGGTTTCTACAAAGCTTCCGGCGGCAAGATCGAACTCAACATTCGTGGGCAACAGACCAACGTCATCAAGTTGCTGGGCGAGCCGTTCAAACCAACGGATTTCGTTTCGCCGAAATCCTTCGCCAGTCGGCTGTTCTACAAGGCATTCGGCGGCACCCACCTGGTGAACCGTGCTGGCCTGGCGCGGACCTTCCAGAACATTCGCCTGTTCAAGGAAATGTCCGTTCTGGAAAACCTGCTGGTGGCCCAGCACATGTGGGTCAACCGCAACATGCTGGCCGGCATCCTCAACACCAAGGGCTATCGCAAGGCCGAAAGCGATGCACTGGACCACGCGTTCTACTGGCTGGAAGTGGTGGACCTGGTGGACTGTGCCAACCGCCTGGCCGGTGAACTGTCCTACGGCCAGCAGCGCCGCCTGGAAATCGCCCGTGCCATGTGCACCCGACCGCAGATCATCTGCCTCGACGAACCGGCCGCCGGCCTCAACCCTCAGGAAACCGAAGCGCTGAGCGCGATGATCCGGCTGCTGCGCGACGAGCATGATCTGACGGTGGTGCTGATCGAACACGACATGGGCATGGTAATGAGTATCTCCGATCATATCGTGGTGCTGGACCACGGCATCGTCATCGCCGAGGGCGGACCCGATGCGATTCGTAACGATCCGAAAGTGATTGCGGCCTACCTGGGCGCCGATGAAGAGGAAGTGGTGCTATGAGCCAACCCATCCTCGAACTCAAGGAACTAGACGTGTTCTACGGGCCGATCCAGGCCCTTAAAGGCGTCTCGCTGCACATCAACGAAGGGGAAACCGTCAGCCTGATCGGCTCCAACGGCGCCGGCAAGTCGACTCTGCTGATGTCGATCTTCGGCCAGCCACGGGCAGCCGACGGGCAGATCCTCTATCAGGGCGTGGACATTACCCACAAGTCGTCCCACTACATCGCCTCCAACGGCATCGCGCAGTCGCCGGAAGGGCGGCGGGTGTTCCCCGACATGACCGTCGAGGAAAACCTGCTGATGGGCACCATCCCTATCGGTGACAAGTATGCCAAGGAGGACATGCAGCGCATGTTCGAGCTGTTCCCCAGGCTCGAAGAGCGGCGTACCCAGCGGGCGATGACCATGTCCGGCGGCGAGCAGCAAATGCTCGCCATCGCCCGGGCCCTGATGAGCCGGCCCAAGTTGTTGCTGCTCGATGAGCCGAGCCTGGGCCTGGCGCCGATCGTGGTGAAGCAGATCTTTGCAACGCTACGGGAACTGGCCAAGACCGGTATGACCATCTTCCTGGTGGAGCAGAACGCCAACCACGCCCTGCGGTTGTCGGACCGGGCGTATGTGATGGTCAACGGCGAAATCCGCATGACCGGCACCGGCAAGGAGTTGTTGGTCAACGAGGATGTGCGTAACGCCTATCTCGGCGGGCATTGATCCTCAGCGTTAAAAAACGCCCTGCCGCTCTCAGTGTCAGGGCGTTTTTTATGCCCGCTCTGTAAAGGCCGTGGTAGGAGCTGTCGAGTGAAACGAGGCTGCGATCTTTTGATCTTGTTTTGAAAGGTCAAGATCAAAAGATCGCAGCCTTCGGCAGCTCCTACAAGAGCGGCGATGTGACGTAAAGTAAAATTGTGGAAAACAATATTCCCAAGCTCGTAAACCGCGACATAAAGCCGCTGCAAATAGTTGTTTTGTCACAGTTTTGACTTGTCCCCGTTTACTGTGGAACCGGCTGTGAATAACGTGGGAGTAGCTGGCTGGAGGCCTTTTAAACCGTGGCTTGCAGAGGGGTGGTTGTTTTTTGATCAAGTGTTTTTGCGCAGCTTGAAGGCCGCTTTGTCAACCTTTTTGTTCAGGGCGCAAGAGCGTGAAATCGGGGTGGACAAGCCTGTGGATAAGTCTGTGACTAAACTCTGGAAAGACTCGGCTGAAGGCCGTGGTTACTGGCTTGGCGCCATCGTCGGTTTGACCCATCAGTCATGAAAATGGCCAAGGGCTACACAGCAGGCGGTCGAGGGTCAAGCGAAAAAGTTTCAAAACCCCGCGCAAAGCCTTGTGGATAGCGGCTTGCAGCTTTTCCACTTGCCCCCAAAGACTGTGGACCGGCCTGTGGATAACGTGCGCGCACATGGCTGTAGGCCGCGCTGGTCAAGGGTTTGCCGGGATTGAGCGTTTTTTGAACAGATTGAACGGTGGTTGCCGCTGTGAACAAGGCCGGGCATGCTGCCTGCTGATTTTCTATTCCAATGGCTGGCGATCAGCCGAAGCAAGGAGAACACGATGTCCAACACCCTGTTTATTACCGGCGCGACCTCCGGTTTTGGTGAAGCCTGTGCCCGTCGTTTTGCCGAGGCCGGCTGGAAACTGGTGCTGACTGGCCGTCGTGAAGAGCGCCTCAATGCACTGTGCGCCGAGCTGTCGAAGCAGACCGAAGTCCATGGCCTGGTGCTTGATGTGCGCGATCGCAAGGCCATGGAGGAGGCGATTGCCAATCTGCCGCCATCCTTTGCCAAACTGCGCGGGTTGATCAACAACGCCGGGCTGGCCCTGGGGGTTGATCCGGCGCCCAAGTGCGACCTGGACGACTGGGACACCATGGTCGATACCAACGTCAAAGGCCTGATGTACAGCACCCGTCTGCTGTTGCCGCGCCTGATTGCCCATGGTCGTGGTGCCGGTATCGTCAACCTGGGGTCCATTGCCGGCAACTACCCGTACCCGGGCAGCCACGTTTATGGCGCGACCAAGGCTTTCGTCAAGCAGTTCTCCGTGAACTTGCGCTGCGACCTGCAAGGCACGGGCGTACGGGTCAGCAACATCGAACCAGGCCTGTGCGAGAGCGAGTTCTCGCTGGTGCGTTTTGCCGGTGACCAGGAGCGCTATAACGCCACTTACGCCGGTGCCGAGCCGATTCAGCCGCAGGACATCGCCGAGACCATCTTCTGGGTGCTCAATGCCCCGGCGCACATCAACATCAACAGCCTGGAACTGATGCCGGTCAGCCAGACCTGGGCCGGGTTTGCAATCGAGCGTAAGTCTTAAGACCGCGTAACGGCCCTTCGCGGGCTTGCTCCGGGCGGCGCTCCGACGAAGGGGGCGGAACTGGCAGTGCAAGACATCAGCTAGACTCCTCACCCAACAACTCCGCCACACCCGGCGGTCTAGAGGTATTAGAGGAGATCAAGTGAGTAATCGAGGCGAGCAGTCGCTGCTCAAACAATCGACCTTCCTGATGCTTGCCGTGACATTCGCCGGGATCATCACCGGGTTTGTTTCGGGCGCCCAATCCATCCTGTTCGATGGCTTCTTTTCGTTGATCGCGGCCTTCATCAAGGTCCTGATGCTGATTACCGCCCGGCTGATCGCCAAGGAAAGCAACCAGCGCTTCCAGTTCGGATCCTGGCACCTGGAGCCCATGGTGCTGGTGATCGAGGGCAGCTTTATTTTCCTGGTCGCCGTTTATGCCTTTCTCAACGGTGTGTTCGGCATCATCAGTGGTGGCCGCGAGGTCGAACTGGGGCTGGTGATTTTCTACGCGGCGTTCTTCACTGTCGTTGAGCTCATTTATTTTTTCTACGTCCGCCAACGCAATCGCACACTCAACTCATCGCTGATCCAGTTCGACAACATCAGTTGGCTGGTGGACGCGATGCTGTCGGCGGGCCTGCTGGTGAGTTTTCTCATCGCGCTGCTGCTCAAGACTCAGGGTTATGACAAGTGGGCGGTGTATGTCGACCCGATGATCCTGATCCTGCTGGCCCTGGGCATGCTCCCCCCGGCGTTCAAAATCCTCGGACCGGCCTTGCGCGATGTGCTGGGGATCGTCCCGGATCAACTGGACGATAAGGTGCGTCAGGTGATGGAGGTGGCGAAGGTCGAGCATGGTTTCGACGATTACATTTCCTACGTGCAGAAACACGGCAGGGCCTGTTTTATCGAGATTCACATCGTATTGCCGAAGGATTACTGGCTCGACGGTGTGGGGCAACTGGACAGTTTGCGCGAGGAAATTTCCGCGAAGCTTGGCGAGCCGGATGCCGCGCGATGGCTGACCATCAGCTTTACCGGCGATCGCAAGTGGATTGAGTGATTGGACGCCCCCTCGTCACAAAGTCAGCCGAGATATTGCGCCAGCCCGCGATAACAGGTCGCCAGGTGATAGGGCGTGGTCGACGGCATGTCGCGACGGCTGACTTCACCGTACTCGTCACGGCACTCAAACCAGCCTCCTGCGTGCAACGAGCGCTGCTGCAATGCCCGCAATTGACGCAGTACAGCCGCTTCGCTGTCCGGGCGCAGCGTCAATGCGCGCAGGTACTCGGCCTGGGCCCAGATACGCTGCGTGGCGTCCAGGACGCCGCTATCCGCTGCGAAGTCGAGCATCGCCCGCACTGCGCCAGTTTGCTGATCGACGCCCATTTGCTCGGTAAAGGCGAAGGCCCGTTGCAGATCGGCATGCAGCGTCGAATTGCGCAACAGCGCCGAGGATTCCAGCAGGAAATACCACTCGAACTGGTGCCCCGGTTCAAACCAGTTATCCACAGTCCCCAGCGGCTTCTCCATCAACACGCCGTGCTGCGGATCGATGAAGCGCGCGTGCATGGCTGTGCATAACTCGACGAGCGCCTGTTTCACGTCGGGGTCTTCGCGCACCGACAGGGTGGCGAGGAAAGCTTCGGCCAGGTGCATCAGCGGGTTTTGCAAAGGGCCGCTGTCCAGCGACGACCAGTCGCGGTCGAGCGTGGCTTCGTACAGACCGTCGTCCGTGGCGAAACGCTGCGCGACCACTTCCAGAGAGGCGTTGAGCACCGACTCCACCAGCGGCTCGCGGACCTTGTCCCAATAATGGGCGCAAGCGAACAGGATGAAGGCGTGGGTGTAGAGGTCCTTGCGCTGATCCAGCGGCGCACCTTGTGCATCGACGCTATAGAACCAACCTCCGTGCTCGGCATCGTGAAAGTGCCGCTGCATCGAGCGGAACAACGCGGCGGCACGCTCTTCGGCACCCGGCACCTGACCGATCAGGCCGGCAAACAGATACAACTGCCGCGCACAGGCCATGGCTCGGTAGCGTTGCGCTGGCAGCGGTTGGTGTTCGGCATCCAGCGCCTCGTAGGGCAACGCCATGTCGGCGTTCCAGCCCGGACCTTGCCAGAGCGGCACGATGACGTTCAGGAAGTGCTGTTGCACCGAGGCGAACAGGGCGGTCAATTCGGGCTGAGAGGCGGAGCGGGAAACAGGCGGCATTGGCTGGCGTCGTCACGGCAGGGGCGATTGCGCGACATGTTAGCAGAGAGGCTGACTCGACGGATGCGATCCTCGTAGGAGCTGCCGCAGGCTGCGATCTTTTGATGTGGATTTTGAATGCAAGATCAAAAGATCGCAGCCTGCGGCAGCTCCTACAGGGAGGGGGTTAGCCCGCCAGCAACCACACCCCGGTCGCCGCCGAAGCCGCGCCTGCCAGTCGAACCAGTGGCGCAGCTGCTTGTGGCAACACCCGCACGACTGCATAACCCGCCGCATGCAACACCGCCGTCGCTGCGACAAAACCTGCGGCGTAGGTCCAGGGACTCGACATGTCCGGTAGCTCAAGACCATGGGCCACGCCATGGAACAGCGCAAACAACGCAGTCGCACCCACCGCCATCACCAACGGTGGACGCACCGCCAAGGCAACCGCCAACCCCAAAGCCAACACGGAAGCGGCAATCGCGCCTTCCAGTCCCGGCAGGTTCAATCCTTCAAAACCCAACAGCCCGCCAATCAACATAGTGCCAACAAAGGCGCACGGCAGCGCCCAACGCGCAGCACCTTGCTGCTGTGCCGCCCACAGGCCGACGGCGAGCATCGCCAGCAAGTGATCGAGGCCGCCAAGCGGATGGCTGATGCCGGCGATCAAGCCGTTGTCGCCATGCCCCGGATGGGCGAAGGCGAGGGTCGGGGCCAGCAGCAGGGCCAGGGCGCCGAGAATGCGTTTGAGTGTCATGGATAAGCTTCCTTGTTGATAAGTCTTGCTCAGGCCGCGGTCAGCAAACCCTGGCGTTCGATGAAGGCGATGATTTCTTCCAGGCCCAAACCGGTTTTCTGATTGCTGAACACGAACGGCTTGCCGTTGCGCATGCGCTGGGTGTCGCTGTTCATCATCTCCAGCGAAGCACCGACCAGCGGCGCCAGGTCGATCTTGTTGATCACCAGCAGGTCGGATTTGCAGATTCCCGGCCCGCCCTTGCGCGGCAGCTTGTCGCCGGCCGAGACGTCGATCACGTAGATGGTCAGGTCCGACAGTTCCGGGCTGAAGGTCGCGGAGAGGTTGTCGCCCCCAGACTCCACGAGAATCAGGTCCAGCCCCGGAAAACGTCGGTTGAGCTGATCCACGGCTTCGAGGTTGATCGAGGCGTCTTCGCGGATGGCCGTGTGCGGGCAGCCGCCGGTTTCCACGCCAATGATGCGTTCCGGCGCCAGGGCTTCGTTGCGCACCAGAAAGTCGGCGTCTTCGCGGGTGTAGATGTCGTTGGTCACGACGGCCAGGTTGTAACGCTCGCGCAGGGCCAGGCACAGGGCCAGGGTCAGGGCGGTTTTGCCGGAGCCGACCGGACCGCCGATGCCGACGCGCAGGGGTTGTGTGTTCATGTGATTCTCCAAAATAGGGGCCCTAGGAACGGAACAGACGGCTGTACTGGCGCTCGTGTGCCATACACGCCAGGGACAGGCCGAAAGCGGCGCTGCCGTGGTGATCGGGATCGATTCGGGTGGCGTTCTGTTGCGCTTGTTGAAGCAGTGGCAACAGTTCGCTGGTCAGGCGTTGGGCGGCCTGCTGACCCAGGGGCAGGGTCTTCATCAGCACGGCCAACTGATTTTCCAGCCAGCTCCAGAGCCATGCGGCCAGGGCGTCCTGCGGGCTGATCTGCCAGGCGCGTGCGGCCAAGGCCCAACCCAGGGCCAGATGCGGCTCGCTGCGTTGATCGAGGAAGGCACGGGCCGGCGCGTCGAGTTCCGGCAAGCCATTGAGCAATTGCTGCAACGAGTAGCCCATCTGCCGGCTCTCCTGATGCAGCTCGCGAGTTTCGCGACTGGCGCGATGCGCTTCACAGTTCTGCAGCAACTCGTCCCAGTTTTCCTCGCTGGCGGCCACGCAATGGGCGAGCAACAGCGGCGCTTCGAAGCGCGCCAGATTCAGCAGCAACTGATCGCTGATCCAGCGTCGCGCACTGTCGGGGTCGTGAACACGGCCGTTATCCACAGCCATTTCCAGCCCTTGGGAGTAGCTGTAGCCGCCAATCGGCAGTTGTGGACTGGCCAGGCGCAGCAGCGCCCAGGCCGGGTTCATGTGCGTACGCCGAACTGGTGCAGTTTCGGCGCGTAGTTGAAGTCTTCATCGCCGTGGCGAGAATGATGATGACCACCGCCGTAGGCGCCATGTTCCGGCTGGAACGGCGCCTCGATGTTCACGGCAACGGCACCGAGTTGTTCGAGCATGGCCTTGAGAACGTAATCGTCGAGCAGGCGCAACCAGCCGTCGCCGACCTGCAGGGCAACATGGCGATTGCCCAGGTGATAGGCCGCCCGGGTCAATTCGAAGGCATTGGCGCAGGTGACGTGCAGCAGTTGTTCGGGGCGGGCGCAAACGCGCACGATTCGCCCGTCTTCGGCTTGCAGGCATTCGCCATCATGCAATGGCGGCTGGCCGCGCTCCAAAAACAACCCGACGTCTTCGCCTTCGGCACTGAAACAGCGCAAACGGCTTTTGCTGCGGGCTTCGAACGTCAGGTGCAGTTCGGCAGCCCAGGCGGGTTGAGGGTCGATTCTGCGATGAATCACCAGCATCGGAAGGCTTCCAGCAATGGACAATGCTCAGGCTAGAGCAAGGGGCTTGCCAATCGACATGATGCGTAGGAAATGGCTGACGGAGATGTGGGGTGCGCGACGATGGGGTTAGTTTTTTGGTTGAAGTTGGTGCGTTGTTTTTGATTTTTGCACCAGGTTGAAGCGATCAAGCTCAATGTGGGTTTTGGAGCAGTCTGAAACGAGGGGCGTTACTCAGTACTTCCAAGCCCTTGCCAATGCTTGAGGCCGATAAAGATGAATCGCAACTGCTGGGTGATTTTTGCCTGGGGCGTCAGGTGCTCGGGCAAGGCCTCGGTTGGCGGGTCGATGATGTCTGGCAGAGTAGCGAACACGCTCTTGACGATCAGGTCCGCCATGACGCTGAGGTCGGCGATGCCCAGATGCTGCAGTTTCGGCATCAGTGACAAATCCGCCGCCAGGTCCGAGCTGATGTTTTCACGCAAACGGCCGATGGCCTGGCGCACCGGTAGCGAACCGCCGTATTGCTCGCGTGCGAGAAACAGGAACTGCGATCGGTTGGCGCTGACTACGTCGAGAAAGATCCGCACCGAGGCATCGATGATGCCGCCCATCACGAATTCGTTGTGTCGTACCAGGCGAATGGTTTCGCGGAATGTCTGGCCGACTTCGCTGACCAGCACCAGGCCCAATTCATCCATATCGGCAAAATGCCGATAGAAACCGGTCGGTACGATCCCGGCGGTTTTCGCGACTTCGCGCAGGCTCAGGCTGCCGAATCCTCGGCCGCCATCCATCAGGCGCCTGGCAGCGTCCATCAGGGCATTACGGGTTTGTTGTTTCTGTTCGGCGCGGGGCAGCATCGCAAGGGCGTTTTCTGGACAGGGACGCGGCGCACTCTAGCAAATCGGCTTTGCCGGCGTCGAACGACTGTGGAGGATCAAGCGGGAGAAGTGCCGCATCTATCAAGCGGACCGCTGAAAAGGCAAAAGCCCAATCCGGGGATTGGGCTTTTTTTCAGGGCGGCCATGGGGCTTAGCTCACGGCGCTGTTGCGTTCGATCACACGGTCACCACCACCTTCAGCGAGGGTTTGACCTTGTGGAGTACGGTCGGAGCCATCAGCAGCGAGAGTCTGACCTTGTGGAGTGCGATCCGAACCATCAGCGGCAAGGGTCTGGCCTTGTGGGGTACGATCGGTACCATCGGCTGCCAGGGTTTGGCCCTGAGGAGTACGGTCCGAGCCATCCTGAGTGATCAGGCCTTTTTCTTTCAGGCGATCATTGCCGCCTTCGGCAAGGGTCTGGCCTTGTGGAGTACGGTCGGAGCCATCGGCGGCAACGGTCTGGCTGAACGCCGAGTGGTCTTGTTTCACTTGTGGGGTGGCCTGGTCAGCGGCTGGCAGGGCAAAGGCAGTGCTGGCCAGCATCGAGAGTGTAAGGCTAAGCAGTAATTGGCGTTTCATGATCGTTGTGCTCCTCGGGGGTGCGAAAAATTGGGTACGAGAGCAATGCTACTCTCGATAAATCGATATGAAAGTTCATAAACGCAATGGTAATAATCAATGGAATTGATTGTTTGCTGCGAAGGCTCTAAACCAGGCGTTTCAGGCGAGTTGTCCTGCCCAGAAATGGGTATTTTCGACTCATCTTCGACAGGCAGTAGTGCGGGGGGCGGTAACGCTGAATGACTGATTGGTCAGCTTTTGACTGGGTGAATTCAGCGAAATCGGTCTTTCGATTAAACCTGCCGGGTTTTTATCAGTCGTAACTCTCATGGCGAGCCGTTTGCGGCTCACCGTTTCACATGTGCGTCGCAGTCGGGGCGCTCAGTCGTATCAGGAGCCCTGTGCAATGACGCGCACTCAAAAGACGTTGGTCTGGACCCTTTCCACTTTCCTTAGCTTGTTGATGGTGCTGGTGCTGATCATCGTGTTTTTTGACTGGAACCGGATCAAACCGCCGCTCAACGCCAAGGTTTCCGAAGAGCTGCACCGCGCCTTCGCCATCAACGGCAATCTGTCGGTGGTCTGGCAGCCCGAGCCCGATGAAAGCGGCTGGCGCGCCTGGGTGCCGTGGCCTCATGTGGTGGCCGAAGACTTGAGCCTGGGCAATCCTGATTGGTCGAAACAACCGCAGATGGTCACCCTCAAGCGGGTGGAGCTGCGTATTTCACCCCTGGCATTGCTGGCGCAGCGGGTGGTGATCCCGCGTATCGATCTCACCGAACCCAATGCCCAACTGCAACGCCTGGCTGACGGGCGCGCCAATTGGACCTTCAAATTCGACCCGAAAGACCCGGACGCCGAGCCTTCGAGCTGGGTGGTGGATATCGGTGCGATTGGCTTCGACAAGGGCCATGTCACCCTCGATGACCAGAACCTGAAGACCCAGCTCGACGTGCTGATCGATCCATTGGGCAAACCGATCCCGTTCAGCGATATCGTCGGCGACAAGGCGGCGAAAGCCGCGCAGGAAAAGGGCTCGTCACCCCAGGATTATGCGTTCGCCCTCAAGGTCAACGGCCAGTACCACGGCCAGAAACTCGCGGGCCAGGGCAAGATTGGCGGGCTGTTGGCGTTGCAGGACGCGGCACGGCCGTTTCCGCTTCAGGCACAGGTAAAGATCGCCGATTCCAGCGTTGAACTGGCCGGCACCCTGACCGATCCACTGAACCTGGGTGCCCTGGACTTGCGCCTGAAACTGGCCGGCACCAGCCTGGGCAACCTCTACCCGCTGACCGGCGTGATCCTGCCGGACACGCCACCTTATGCCACCGATGGCCACCTGATCGCCAAGTTGCACGAGGCAGGTGGTGCGGTGTTCCGCTATGAACAATTCAACGGCAAGATCGGTGAAAGCGACATCCACGGCAATCTGACCTATGTGGCCAGCCAGCCACGGCCAAAACTCAGCGGCTCGCTGCTGTCCAATCAATTGCTATTCGCTGACCTGGCGCCGCTGATTGGTGCCGACTCCAACGCCGAACAGAAGGCCCGGGGCGGTGACAGCAAACAGCCGGCGGACAAAGTGCTGCCGGTCGAAGAGTTCAAGACCGATCGTTGGCGCGATATGGATGCTGATGTCGAGTTCACCGGCAAGCGCATCGTGCACAGCGAAAAGTTGCCGTTCAACGACCTCTATACCCACCTGGTACTCACCGATGGCGTACTCAGCCTCGAACCGCTGCGTTTCGGCGTGGCCGGCGGCAAGCTGGATGCGCAAATTCGCCTGAACGGCCACGCCGATCCACTGGAGGGTCATGCCCAACTCACGGCCCGAGGCTTCAAGCTCAAGCAGTTGTTCCCCGGCTTTGAACCGATGAAAACCAGTTTCGGCGAACTCAACGGCGATGCTGATATCAGCGGGCACGGCAATTCGGTGGCCAAACTGCTGGGCAGCGCCAATGGCAATCTGAAAATGCTGATCAACGATGGCGCCATCAGTCGCGAGTTGATGGAACTGGCGGGCCTGAACGTCGGCAACTACGTGGTCGGCAAAATCTTTGGCGACAAGGAAGTGAAGATCAACTGCGCCGCCGCCGACTTCGGCATCCAGTCCGGCCTGGCAACTACTCGCCTGTTTGTGTTCGACACCGAGAACGCCATCGTCTACATCGACGGCACGGCGAACATGGCGACCGAACAACTGGACCTGACCATCACCCCGGAATCCAAGGGCTGGCGCCTGATTTCATTGCGCTCGCCGCTGTACGTGCGCGGCAAGTTCATCAAGCCCGATGCCGGGGTCAAGGCCGTGCCGCTGATGTTGCGCGGAGCCGGGATGGTGGCGCTGGGCGTGATCGCCGCACCGGCGGCAGGGTTGCTGGCGCTGGTGGCGCCGAGTGGGGGGGAGGCGAATCAATGCGCGCCATTGCTGGAGCAGATGAAGGCGGGCAAGGCGCCGAAGACTGTGAAGTACTGACGCCAATTCTATGATCCTACAGCACTTCACTAAGTATCTCGAAGTGCTGTGCTGCCTGTATAAAGTTTCTTTTTGTCGGTGCCAAAAATTTACCGAGAATCTTGGATTCGAATTATTTCGGCAGTAATACTGTCATCGAGATATGCGTCAACTTCAACTCTGAGGTCTTCGTACGTGGACTCGTCAAAAGTGCTGGATAATAGCCAGGTATTAAAGTCATCTTTGTTGGTTGTATCGAGCACAGGGTTGTTCAAAATGCCGATATCGAGATATTGACCGCTCTCGATAGTAATTCTCAGTGTGTGCACGATTTTTTCGTGGTTGATAAAGGTCAATAGGATGCCAGTGCTCGTCTTTTTTTCTGAAGTGTCGCCTTTTTTGTTATCCTGGTAGCTTGTAGTTGTGTGGGCGTTAAAACGGGTAGTTAGGGCCAATATTGATGGCGAATCCTTGGGCTGCTCCTTCAGTACGGAAAACGCATGGTCAAGTGTTTGTCGATCGTTCTCTGAAAGTACATCGCCATAAGCTTGCAGCGAGATAGTGTACAAGCTTTCTTCGTTGGAACGAGTGTTGGTTTGATTTAAGCGGCAGGTCACCCAGCTCAGGTCTGCGACAGTTTTTGTATAGGTGGACCACACCTCATCGCTGTTGGTGCTATTAGCTTCGGCTACTAAATGGCCGGTGAGGCTTGAATGTAAAATGTCATTTTTGAATTTTTCGGAGTGTTCTCCAGAAAAGATAACAATATTGCCGCTGACAATGTAGAAGTCTAAATTGGAAGTTGGCATTTTGGGCTCCAGATATATTCGTTTGTTAAAGTCGACAAGTTTCGTCGACTTTAACATGGCCTGTGCGTGGCATTAGACCGGCTTTAGTTTTGGGAGCTTCCTGATCTTCGATTTAGCTTCGTTCAGAAAGACTTCGCGTAGCTCTCCGCGCAAGTCGTCAAAAATGGCGTTGTCCAGATAAATGTGCATTGCTCCTGATTTTATGGTGGTGGATTGTTTGGTGGTCTTCCAGAACAGAAAGCTTGTTGTGCTTTCCTGATTGTCCAGTGCGATGGTGTTCAAAACCATATTCGCTTGCCCGTTGCTATCAAGCCATGCCGGGGCAATGTCGAACTTTGATTGTTTTCCAAGCTTTTTATTTGACTCAAATAACGTGATCAATTCTTCATCACCCTGGATGGCGGTGATGGCTTGTTTTGCGAGGTTTGTCAGTAAGTTTGCATTGTTGCCAACTAGTCCTTTTATTACATCTATGGCGACTTGGTCCATTGTCAGGTTTATGCCCTTGATAGTCACGTCCTGAAGGTTTTTTGCTTGAATTGTCCAGCCCAGATCACTTAATCCTTTTGTGTAGTATTTATACCATTCAAACTGTTGTGTGGTATCCGGGTATTCTATGTCGGCTGCATTCTGCATAACCAGTTTGCAGAGGTTGATATCTGATATCAGGCTTTCAGAGAATCCCGGGAGAAATATATTCACACTGTCAGGAGTTACAAATCCATTTGGGCCATTGTTATCGTGTGGAGGTGTGGGTGTTTCATTGAGAGATAAAAAAGATCGAATGGCTTCTGGTTTAAGAGGGGGGAGCGTATTGATAAATTCCAAGCGTTGTTCAATGTTCATATAGAATCCTTTCTAACGAGTTTTGGTGGTCGTTTGGTTGCGGCTCAAGCTTAAGCTGAATAAAGGTAAAGTCTATTTTGATGTTGTTACCTTTAATGTTTGGGTTGGTTTGTATTCTGGCTTGCAGGGCTGCGGTGTATAATTAAGTTTTAGAGTTGAGGGCGTCTCTAGATGTTTGAGTTGCGGGGGCGGTACAGAGGTTTTTTATAAATACACTCTCTGCTTAGTTGTCGAAGGTTCCTATCTTTGAAATAGGCGGGATAATTGAGTCTCCTCCTGCAACCACGCAAAAAACGCTCGAACCGGGGGATGCCGCTCGCGCCCCGGCACGCACAGTGCGCTGTAGCCGGCGCCATCGACCTGGATGTCCCCGCGGTACGGCAACAACAGGCCACTGGCCACGCTTTCCGACACAAGAATATTGCTCGCCAATACCAGGCCTTGCCCGGCAATCGCGGCTTGCAGGGCGTAGTGTTCTTCGTCGTATTCACGCACGGCGGGCGGGCCACTCAGCCAGGTTTCGCCGGAGCGGGCGCACCAGGCTTCCCAGCCATGGGCATAGAGTTTGGAGTTGTGCCAGCGCACGCTGATCAGCGTGGGGGGGCGACTCGACGCCAGGGCCACCTGTTCTGGCGAGCCGTAGACACCGAAGGACTCATCGAACAGGCACTGGCCGTACAGGTTGGGGTAATCATCGAGGCTGTAGCGCAGCACCAGATCGACACTGGCGTCCTGATGCAGATCGATGACCTCGCAGTGGGTATCGAGGCGCACGTTGATGTTCGGGTGACGGGCGTAGAAGCGTCCAAGCCGTGGCACCAGCCACAGGGCGGCGAAGGCGGCGGTGGTGGAAACTGTCAGGTTGGCGCCGCTGCGTTGTGGGCGCAGGGTATCGACACTTTGCGCCACTTCGAGGAAAGCACCGTGCAGGCTCTGGAACAGCCGTTCGCCGCATTCGGTCAGGCGTACCTGGCGTGGCAGGCGCTCGAACAACGGCACACCGAGCCAGCTTTCCAGGGAGCGGATCTGGTGTGACACCGCCGTCGGGGTGACGGACAGTTCTTCGGCGGCAGCCTTGAAGCTCAACAGGCGTGAGGCGGATTCGAAGGCCCGCAGGGCGGTCAACGGCAATGAGGCAAACATTCAACACTCCATGGATGAAATAGATTCATCCAGACTGATTTCTTCTCATTTGAACGAGGACGTTGGTCAGCTTCAAGCTGCAAGCCACAAGCCGTTTGAGTTTAGTCCTGAGGAGAGACAGATGAGTAGAATTCTTGCTGTTCACGCCAGTCCCCGTGGTGAGCGTTCGCACTCCCGGCGTTTGGCCGAAGTGTTTCTAGCGGCCTGGCAGGCCCGTCATCCACACTCACAGTTGACCCGACGCGAAGTCGGTCGGACGTTGATACCGCCGGTCAACGAGGCATTCGTGGCTGCCGCGTTTTACCCCGAGCCTGCCGCTCGGCCGCTGTCGATGCAGGCCGACCTGGCACTCAGTGACGAACTGGTTGGCGAACTGCTTGGCCACGATGTGTTGCTGATTTCCACGCCGATGCACAACTTCAGCGTACCCAGCGGCCTCAAGGCCTGGATCGATCAGATCGTGCGCGTCGGGGTGACCTTCGATCACAGCCTGGACAATGGCGTGGCCCAGTACGAGCCGTTGGTACAGGGTAAAAAGGCCCTGATCATCACCAGCCGTGGCGGCTTCGGTTTTGGCCCGGGTGGCGAGCTCGAAGCCATGAACCATGCCGATACGCTACTGCGTACGGTGCTCGGATTCATCGGCATCACGGACATCACCGTGGTGGCTGCCGAGGGCGAAGAGTCCACCGAGCGCAGCTTTGAAATATCTGCCGCCGAGGCTGAGCAGCGTCTGTTGGCGCTGGCCGGGGAGTTCTAGGTGGCCTGGCTGTTTCTGCTGGTCGCCGCCGGGTTCGAAGTCACCTTCGCCATGGGCATGAAGTACGCCGAGGGCTTCACCCGGCTCTGGCCTTCGTTGATCACCGTGGTGGCCGCTGTGGGCGGAATCTACTTCCTGACCCTGGCCATGCGCGAGTTGCCGGTGAGCATCGCGTACCCGATCTGGACCGCCATCGGTTCGCTGGGCACGGTGTTTCTCGGTTTCGCGCTGCTGGGTGAAAGCCTGAGCGTGATCAAGCTGGTCTCGGTCGGGCTGATCGTGGCGGGCGTGGTGGGGTTGAAGTAGGGCCGATGACATAGACTTGTCGTCGAGTTGTCATCTTCGCAGGCTTAGCTTGGCGGATGTCTTGCATCCCGCCTTGCATCAACACCCGACCACAAGGATGTCCACCCATGTCGCAAGGTTCTGCCCCGCGCTACCCGCTGGTGTTGGTCCCGGGAATGCTCGGGTTCATACGGTTGGTGCTTTATCCGTACTGGTACGGGATCGTCGAGGCGTTGCGCCGTGGTGGTGCGGTGGTGTTCGCGGTGCAGGTCTCGCCGCTCAATTCGAACGAAGTGCGCGGCGAGCAATTGCTGGTGCGTATCGACGAAATCCTGCGGGAAACCGGAGCCGCCAAGGTTAACCTGATCGGCCATAGCCAGGGCTCGCTGACCGCCCGTTATGCAGCGGCCAAACGCCCGGACCTGATCGCTTCGGTGACCTCGGTGGCGGGGCCGAACCACGGTTCGGAGCTCGCCGATTACCTGCACGAGCATTATCCCCATGACAGCGTCCGTGGTCGTCTGCTGAGCGTTTTGCTACGGATGATCGGGGTGCTGATGGGCTGGCTGGATACCGGTTACCGCGGGCCGAAGCTGCCGGTGGATATCCATGCGTCTCATCACTCCCTCACCAGTGCTGGCGTGGCGCTGTTCAACCAGCGTTATCCACAGGGCTTGCCTGACACCTGGGGCGGTCACGGGCCGGAGCAGGTCAACGGTGTGCGTTATTACTCCTGGTCCGGCACCTTGCAACCGGGCATTACCGATCGCGGGCGCAATCTGTTGGACGGCACCAACCGCACTTGCCGGCTGTTCGCTAAAACCTTCGTCCGCGAAGCCGGGCATTGCGACGGCATGGTCGGGCGCTACAGCTCGCACCTGGGCACGGTGATTGGCGATGAGTATCCGCTGGATCACTTCGATATCGTCAACCAGTCGCTGGGGCTGGTGGGCAAGGGGGCCGAACCGATCCGGCTGTTTGTCGAGCATGCGGCGCGGCTGGCGGCGGCAGGCGTCTAGACCGCCTGTGGCGAGGGAGCTTGCTCCCGTTCGACCGCGCAGCGGTAGCAAATCGATCATTGAGTCTTGGGTGAATGAATAGGGGCTGCTGCGCAGCCCAACGGGACGGTGCGGCGATCCGACAAGCTCCCTCGCCACAAAAAGCTAGGCGCGACCCAACACCGTTGTCCATCGCTCGGAAACAATCACTCCACCCAAGGTCAATACCCCGCCCACCAGGTGATACAGCGCCAGTTGTTCATGCAGCACCACCGCCGCAATCAGGGCGGTAATCAGCGGCAGCAAATTGAAAAACTGCGTGGTCCGGCTCGGTCCCAAACGCACCACGGCCTGCATCCACGCCAGCGGCGCGACCATCGATGCCAGCAGGCAGGCGTACAGCACCAGCGGAATGTTCTGCAGGGTCGGGCCAACTTTCGGTGAGGCGATGAACAATGGAAACAGCACCACCACGGCCACCAGCACCTGCAGATACAAGAGCACCAGCGGCGGCAGTTTCAGTTGCCATTTTTTCAACAGGGTGCTGTAGACCGCATAGGCCAGGGTGGCGATCAGCATCATCGCGTCGCCCAGGTTGACCCCGTGTTCCAGCAATGTGCCAAGGCTTCCGGACGACACCACCACCAGGACACCGGCAAACGACAGTACCGCACCGGCCAGGGCGCCCATGGTCAGGCGCTGGCCGAGACTGATGATCGCCATGGCGAGCGACATCAGCGGCATCAGCGACAGGATGATGCCCATGTTGGTGGCCGAGGTCAGGCTCGCGGCGAAGTACGCCAGGCTTTGATAGACCGCCATGCCGAGAACACCGAGGACAAAGATCTTGCCCAGCTTCGGGCGGATCAGTGGCCAATGGGCGAGCACCGGTTTGAGCATGAAGGGCGTGAACAGCAACCCGGCCAGCAGCCAGCGGTAGAAACCGATCTCGGCGGGGAAGATCGCCCCGGCCGACATTTTGGTGATCACGGTGTTGCCGGCCCAGATAAAAATGGCCAGCAGGGGATAAGCGTATTGCATCGGGAAAAACCAGAACGTTAATGAAGGGCAATTATCCTCTTGTCTGGATGCAAGCCTATACTTCGATCCAGACAACCGGCCCCTGATGACGGACAGCATGAGCAGTAAACACATCGACCTGCTGGATTTCAGCGAACTGCCGTCGGCGGTGTACTTCCGCTACGCCGATTTCGACGCCCACGAATACGCCGCGCCCCATCGACATCCCTGGGGGACGCTGGAATATGCCGCCCACGGCGTGCTGCACATGGACGTCGAGGGCAGCCGCTTCATGTCGCCACCGCAATACGCGGTGTGGGTGCCGCCGCAGATCGAGCACAGCTTCTACAGCCACCAACCGGTCAACTACCGCGCGGTGTGCCTGGCACCCAAGGTCTGCGCCGACCTGCCGCCGCGAGCCTGCACCCTGGCCATCAGCGACATCCTCAAGGCGATCCTCAAGGACTTCGCCGCCCGGGACGTGAAAATCCCCGAACAGGCCGCCGACCAGCGTCTGGCCCAGGTATTGGTGGACCAGTTGCAACAGGCCCCGGTGCACGAGTGCTACCTGCCCTATGCCAGCAGCCCCGGATTGCTCGGGATCCTGGAAGCGCTGCAGGCCGAGCCGGGGGACAATCGGCCGCTGTCGGAATGGGCCGCACGCATCCATGTCAGCGAGCGCACCCTGGCGCGGCAGTTCGTGCGGGAACTGGGCATGAGTTTCGGTGAGTGGCGCCAGCGCCTGCGTTTTCTGGCGGCGATCGAAGCGCTGGACAGCCCGCGCAGCATTCAGGAAATCGCCTTCGACATGGGCTACAGCACCGGCTCGGCGTTTATCGCGATGTTCCAGCGCCAGGCCGGATGTACGCCGGAGCAGTATCGGCGCAGCCATCTGGAGAACAGGAAGGTGTAACAGGGGTTGTCTACACTCCAGTGCAAGGCCACGCCCCTCGGTGTGGCGACCAGGAGAAAACTCCATGAAGATGATGCGTGTCCCTTTGTTGATGATCGGTTTGCTGCTGTGCTCCCAGGGCTTTGCCGCCAATACGGCCCAGCAAGAGAAGATGACTACCTGCAACGCCGACGCTACGGCCAAAAGCCTCAAGGGCGACGAGCGCAAAGCTTTCATGAGCACCTGCCTGAAGGCGACTGCGCCGGCAAACGATGCTGGTAAGACCTTGACCCCACAGCAAGAGAAGATGAAGACCTGCAATGCCGACGCCGCCACCAAAGCCCTCAAGGGGGATGAGCGCAAGGTGTTCATGAGCGATTGCCTGAAGAAAAAATAAACTAGGGCTGAAAATTTTTGGAGCTGTGAGGGCCCCATCGCGAGCAGGCCAGTCGAGGCACTGCAAACATCCAGGGCCCCCACTAAGGTCGCCCCACACAATCCCTAGTGCTCGCACCGGATCGCTGGCAGACTGCCAATCCTTTTTACGCCGTTCGTTTTTGAGGCTGTATGCCAACGTTTTCTCAGCGTCAAGTCTTGCTGGTCATCAGCTGGGTCATCATTTTTGGCGGGCTGCTGCTGGTCCTGCCGCTGCGGTTGCTGCCCAGCCTGCTCGCCGGATTGCTGGTGTTCGAACTGGTCAACATGCTCACCCCGCAACTGCAACGGCTGATCGAAGGCCGGCGTGCGCGCTGGCTGGCGGTGGCATTGTTGGGGACTCTGATTGTCAGCGTGCTATCGCTGATCTTTGCCGGTGCCTTCAGCTTCCTGCTGCACGAGGCGGAAAACCCCGGTGCCTCCCTCGACAAGTTCATGGGAGTGGTCGACCGCGCGCGCGGGCAACTGCCGCCGTTCATCGACGCCTACCTGCCGGCCAGTGCCGCGGAGTTCCGCGTGGCGATTGGCGAGTGGGTCAGCAAACACCTCAGCGATTTGCAATTGGTGGGCAAGGATGCGGCGCACATGTTCGTGACCTTGCTGATCGGCATGGTGCTGGGTGCGATCATTGCCTTGCAGCGTGTGCCGGACCTGACCAAGCGCAAGCCGCTGGCTGCGGCGCTGTTCGAACGCCTGCACCTGCTGGTCCAGGCGTTTCGCAACATCGTGTTCGCCCAGATCAAGATTTCCCTGCTCAACACTGTCTTCACCGGGATTTTCCTGGCGGTGATCCTGCCGATGTTCGGGATCAAGCTGCCGCTGACCAAAACCCTGATCGTGCTGACCTTCCTGCTCGGCCTGCTGCCGGTGATCGGCAACCTGATGTCGAACACTTTGATCACCATCGTCGGTTTGTCGTTGTCGATCTGGGTCGCTGTGGCGGCGCTGGGTTACCTGATTGTTATCCACAAGCTCGAATACTTCCTCAACGCGCGCATCGTCGGCGGGCAGATCAGTGCCAAGTCGTGGGAGTTGCTGCTGGCGATGCTGGTGTTCGAGGCCGCGTTCGGCCTGCCGGGGGTAGTGGCGGGGCCGATTTACTACGCGTATCTGAAGAGTGAGTTGAAGCAGGTGGGGATGGTTTGATCTGCTTCGGATCTAGCAGTTGATCAAATTGTGGCGAGGGAGCTTGCTCCCGCTGGGTCGCGCAGCGGCCCCCTTATCCCTGAAAAGAAGGGAACTGCTGCGCAGTCCTACGGGAGCAAGCTCCCTCGCCACAGAGATTGTGGTCAGTCCATAGAGCCGTAGCGCTTGGCCGCTTCAATCGCCAGACCGCTACCGATACTGCCAAAGATGTTCCCTTCCACATGCCGCGCCTTCGGCAACATCGCCGAAACACTGTTGCGCAGCGCCGGAATCCCGCTCGAACCACCGGTGAAGAACACGGTATCGACCTGATCGACCCGCACATCGGCGTCCGCCAGCAGTTGGGTGACGCTGTTGCGCACCCGCTCCAGCAGGCTGTCGATGGCCGACTCGAACAGCGCCCGGCTCAGGTCCACGCTCAGGCCCGCTTCAATGCGGTCCAGTGGCACGTGGCGATTGTCGGCGTGGGTCAGCTGGATCTTGGTTTCTTCCACTTCCATGGCCAGCCAGTGTCCGGCACGCTGTTCGATCAGCTTGAACAGGCGGTCGATACCGCCGGTGTCTTCGATGTCGTAGCGCATGCTGCCCAGGGCCAGTTGCGATTTTTGCGAGTACACCGAGTTGATGGTGTGCCAGGTCGCCAGGTTCATGTGGTGGCTGGTGGGCATGTAGGCGCCGCTCTTCATGCGGCTGCCGTAGCCGAACAGTGGCATCAGGCCTTGCAGGCTGAGCTGTTTGTCGAAGTCGGTTCCGCCGATGTGCACACCGCCGGTGGCGAGGATGTCTTCGTGGCGGTTATCCACACCCCGACGCTCCGGCGACAGGCGCACCAGGGAGAAGTCGGAGGTACCACCGCCGATGTCGACGATCAGCACCAGCTCTTCTTTCTCGATGGTCGACTCGTAGTCGAACGCGGCGGCAATCGGCTCGTACTGGAACGAGACCTCCTTGAAGCCGATCTTGCGCGCCACGTCGACCAGAGTGTCTTCGGCTTCCTTGTCGGCCATCGGGTCATCGTCGACAAAAAACACCGGGCGACCCAGCACCACTTCTTCGAATTCCCGACCGGCGGACGCTTCGGCGCGGCTCTTGAGCTGGCCGATGAACAGCCCGAGCAGGTCCTTGAACGGCATCGCCGTGCCCAGGACGCTGGTGTCGTGCTTGATCAGCTTGGAACCCAGCAGGCTCTTGAGCGAGCGCATCAGGCGGCCTTCGTAGCCTTCCAGGTACTCGTGCAATGCCAGCCGGCCGTACACCGGGCGACGTTCTTCGATATTGAAGAAGACCACTGACGGCAGGGTGATCTTGTCGTCCTCCAGCGCGATCAGCGTTTCCACGCCGGGGCGCAGCCAGCCGACGGTGGAGTTGGACGTGCCAAAGTCGATACCCAAGGCACGGGCTGGAGATGCGTTGTTCATGTCTTTCAGGTTCCGGTTAAAAAACGGCCGCGCAGTGTATGTCAGAGCGCGCCAGATTCGAAGGCCGGTTATCTGCTAATTCTTCGCGGACAATGCCTTGAAAGATGGGTGATCCCCCCCAAACTACCCTGCATCAACCGGACAGCCGCGGGAGTGCTCGCAAGAAGCCCCGCCTGCTGCCGATAAACTTCTGCCGCGCCGCCCGGTCACAAACTTGAGATCGGTCAAACCAATGGCTGCAAACAAGCGCATGCTGTGGCCTGTGGCGCGATTCTGATAACGGATGGTGATTCCCTCGATGGACTTCAAAGACTATTACAAGATTCTCGGTGTGGAGCCGACCGCAGACGATAAGGCGATCAAGGCCGCCTATCGCAAGCTGGCGCGCAAATACCACCCCGACGTCAGCAAGGAAAAGGACGCCGAGTCCAGGTTCAAGGACGCCTCGGAAGCTTATGAAGCGCTGAAAAGCGCCGACAAACGCGCCGAATACGATGATTTGCGCCGCTATGGCCAGCACGGCCAACCGTTCCAGGGACCACCAGGCTGGCAAAGCCGTGGCGGTTTCGGTGGCGGTGGCCAGGACACGGGCGATTTCTCGGACTTCTTCAGTTCGATCTTCGGCAACCGTGGGCCTGGTTTCAGTGGTGGTGGACAGTCGCGTCGCAGTACCGGACGTCGAGGGCAGGACGTGGAAATGGAGCTTGGGGTTTTTCTCGAAGAAACGCTGTCGACCGAGTCGAAGAAGGTCACCTTCCAGGTGCCGCAGTACAATGCGGCCGGCCAGCATGTGAGCAACACCAGCAAGAGCCTGAACGTGAAGATTCCGGCCGGTGTGAGCGACGGCGAGCGCATTCGCCTCAAGGGGCAGGGCGCTCCGGGCGTGGGTGGCGGGGCCAATGGCGACCTGTACCTGACGATCCGTTTTGCGCCGCACCCGAAATTCGACGTCGAAGGCGAGAACCTGATCATCACCTTGCCACTGGCACCGTGGGAGCTGGCGTTGGGCGCTGAAGTCGCCGTGCCGACCCTGACCGGCAAGATCAACCTCAAGGTACCGGCGGGCAGCCAGAATGGCCAGCGCATGCGTGCCAAGGGCCATGGCCTGATGAACAAGGCCGGTGAGCGCGGTTATCTGTTCGTGCAACTGAAAGCCGTGATGCCGAAGAAATCCGACGAGGACATCAAGGCCCTGTGGCAGGAGCTGGCGAAAAAAGCCGCGTTCGACCCGCGAGAGCATTTTTGATCCCATGGAACCAAGGAGTCACTGACTATGAGCAGTCCCCTGATCGTTCAACTGGACATGGCAGAATTCTGTGAGGCGGCCGGGCTGTCGGACGTCTACGTGATCGAAATCGTCGAGCACGGCATCCTCGAACCTCAGGGCGCCCAGCCCAAGGACTGGGTTTTCAACGACTACGAGCTGACCCTGGCCAAGCGCGCCGCCAAGCTGCGGCGCGACCTTGACCTGGAATGGGAAGGCGTCGCCCTGGCGCTGGACCTGCTCGAAGAAGTCCAGCAACTGCGGGCCGAGAACCGCATGCTCAAGCAGAGGTTGGGGCGGTTGGTGGTGGAGTAACTCAAAGAGTGGCACCCAACCTGTGGCGAGGGAGCTTGTCGGATCGCCGCACCGTCCCGTTGGGCTGCGAAGCAGCCCCAAAAACATCCAGTCAGCACATTTCAACAGGTTCAGCGCAATTGCAGGGCTTGCGACCGCTTCGCGCTCGAGCGGGAGCAAGCTCCCTCGCCACAAAAGCCTCCCCTCGGCAAACGTCTAGACCTTCCTCGGCAACACCACGGTAAACGTCGTGCCATCTATCTCACGGGAACTGACTTCAATCGCTCCCTGATGCGCATCAACCACTTCCTTGACGATAAACAACCCCAACCCAAGGCTGGTCGTCGGCTCGCCGAGTTCTTCGCTGGCACTGCGCACCAGCGGGTCGAAAATCGTCGGGATCGCATCGCAGGGGATCGGGGCTCCGTCGTTGTGCACCGTCAGTCGGACGCTGTCAGCCTCGCCCCTGAGGCGCAGCGTCACTTCGCGTTTGCTTGAGCCGTGCTGCAAGGCATTGCCGATCAGGTTTTGCAGCATCTGATCGAGCCGGCGCGGGTCCCAGGTGCCGCGGGTGTCGCCCTGCACATCCAGGGTCGGATTGCATTCCGGTTGACTGGCACAGGCCCGGGCAATCGCTTCGCGCGCGGCTTCGGCCAGGTCCATGGGCGCCAGCTCGATCGGCAGGCGCTTGCCCAGGCGGCTGCGCACCAGTTCCAGCAAGTCCCCGACCATCACCGCCAGGTGCCCGGTACTGCGCAGGATATTGACCGCGCACTTGAGCGCATCACCGTCGAGCTCGGCTTTGCGCAGCAGCAGTTCAGTGGACATGCTCACCGCCTGCAGGGGCGCGCGCAGGTCATGGCCGAGGATCGCCAGAAAAATGTCCCGTGAACGATTGACCTGCTCGGCATAGGTGGCCGTGGATTCGGCGAGGGCTTCGTCGATGGCTTCGTTGAAACGGATCATGTCCTGGAAGTAGGCCAGGTCAGGCGATTGCAGGCTGTTGACCCACAGGCGGATGACACAGGCGCGCAGGTGACGGAATTCGCTGGTCATCTGCACCAGATCAAAACCCACGGTGTGACGCAGTTCGCCGTGGCTGGCGCCGGCCTCGTCGAGGCTGGGGGTTTTCTCCGGTCCTTCGCCGCGCGCCTTGGCCGCCTGTTCGGCAGGTGTCTGGGGTTTGCACATGTCCCGGGCCGCGGCCAGCAGGATCGACCGGGCATGGTCGCGCAAGGCGGCGCTATCCATGTTTTCGGCGGCCGGGGTGATGGTTTTGGCGAACAGCTCCCACTCATCGACGATGCGATCAACGTGTAACACGATGAATTCGGAAAGACGCATGGCGGTTACCTGTTCATGAATCGGGGGCGGCGAGTCGAATAGTAGTCCCTTTGCCGGAAAAAACACGACCGCTCATGCAGTGGCACAGGCGGACGTGCCGATGGCGGTAGATATATGTTTTTGGCTCCCTGAATTTCGATCCCCCGGAGCCATTTCGGGGGGGCGGCCAAGCAGTTATTTGGACTTTTGTTTCAGGTGCAGGTGAATAAGCTGGTGGTTCTTTTCCTGTCATCAAGGTGATTCAAAAGTGTCTGACTTGCATGGAAGCAACTCACAGAAAATACCGGACGGAGTGTCCATCGATAGTCACGGGATACATTACCGTCGTGCAAATGACGTGATACCGGGAGCCATCAAAAATGCGCCGGTAGAGAGGTTGAAGTCCCTGCTTGCGCTCGAGCCGCAAATGCCCGAGTGGTATAGCGGCGCGCGGGAAGTCGACCGTCAATATCTCAAGCGGTTGATTGATGAACGTTGGCGTTTACACGACGTACTGGACCAGACCCGGGGCGAGTTGAAGCATGACATCAACGCCTTCGCCGAACCGCTGCTCAA
This sequence comes from Pseudomonas sp. IT-P4, assembly GCF_949767755.1. Classification (NCBI taxonomy): domain Bacteria; kingdom Pseudomonadati; phylum Pseudomonadota; class Gammaproteobacteria; order Pseudomonadales; family Pseudomonadaceae; genus Pseudomonas; species Pseudomonas sp. IT-P4. The sequence continues at coordinate 506,841 of NZ_CATKPX010000034.1, forward strand.
AACGGCTTTGCAATCGAAATTCACCACGGTCGAGAACTTCAACGAGCTCACCGTACAGCTCGAGGTGCCGAGCAAGTTCATTATCGGCATCGATACCGGGGCCAGTCGTGTGCGCGAATCCACGTTGCTGGAAGCTGCGCTGCACAACTTCGAACAAGACGAAACGGCACCTGACGCGTTGCGCAACAGTTCCGGTGTTTACCGCAGGGACAGTCGGGGCAGTCTCAGCCTTGAACCGGCCATCACCCTCCCGGCGTTTGCAGCCTTGTGCCGAAGCCTGGATATCGGCGGGCAATACCGACGACACATCAAGTCCGTCCTGTTACCCAGTACCCCACAGGCACAACGGACCTTGCAGCGGGATTCGGTGGCCAGTGAAAAGGCGGCTTTTCATGTGGCCGCGCTGATCGCCCGATTGAGGGGGGATATCAGTGACCATGCCTTCGGAACATTGAACAAGGTGCGTGAGGGCCAGGCAAACATCGAACTGTATAACCAGCCATTGCTTTGTCATCGGTTGTCGCTGATGGGCTTTCGAATGACTGGCATCGTGCTGTTCAGCGCAGTCATTGAGCCATCGCAAGTAAAACGCGAAGTTGAAGCGTTGACGCCGGAGCTGTTGAGTTTCTGGATAGACTGGTCGCGCCGCCTCTCGGTACTGCCGGGCCAGGCATATGATCAATTCAAACTGTTGCAAGCCTTCTTTGCCAATGGACCGCAGGGGCTGAGCGATGAACTGTTGCGCCGCGAGGATATTTATCAACAAAGTCGTTTGACCGGTTCGTTGATCGCCTATGTCCCGGATGATCCGGAGCATCCCTTCAGGGAGTATCCGTCGCTGACAGCGTTCATGAAAACGCTGCTCGGTCAGTTGAGAAATGCCGATTACCAAGCCTTTTTCAGCCGTTTTGTAGCTCAGAAGGACAAAGGACTTTTTTTCTCCCGGGTCAACGAACGACTCACCACCTACGCCTGGCACGAGCGCGAGCCGCTCGACATGGGGCCGTGGTGGCGTGAAACCGCGGTTGAAAACCCCGATGCGGAGCCCATCACCAACCAGATTACGGGTGAACTGTGGGTGGCGCTGTTTCTGGAGCGCCGCGACAAGGCCATCGCCGATGCCAGGCTCATTGCCGTGCCGACTGACGACGAGGATGCCAATGCACGCTTCAAACGCTTGACCAGTTACCTGTCGATCGGCTGGAACGTATTCAATTTCGCCGCAATGCTGGTGCCCGGACTGGGCGAAGCCATGCTCGGTATCATGGTCGCGCAGATGCTCGCCGAGGTCGCCGAAGGCATCGAGGACTGGAGCAAGGGCGACAAGGAGCAAGCCTCTGCCTACTTCAATGGGGTCTTGATCAACTTCGCGCAATTGGCACTCATGGGTGCCGGGCATGTACTGCCCGGCACCGGCGTCACGCCGATCAAAGTGTCGCCGTTTGTCGAGGGCCTCAAACCCGTGGAAGTCGGCGGCAAGGAGCGTTTGTGGAGCCCTGACCTCGGTCCCTATGAACAGCCGATCGTGTTGCCCGATGGAGCGAAGGCCAGTGACACAGGGCTGTACCGTCATCAGGATCAGGACCTGCTGCGCCGCGATGACAAATGGTACGCAGTCAAACAAGACCCGGCCACCGGCCGGCATCGACTTCAACACCCGACTCGCGCCGATGCCTATCAGCCGCTGGTGGAGCACAACGGTGCCGGCAGTTGGAAGACGGAGCTCGACCAACCGCTCGAATGGGACAGGAGGCAGATACTCAGGCGTCTGGGCGCTTCGGTGGATGGACTTTCCGATGAAACCCTGGAGCAGATTCTGACCGCCAGTGGCGTGCACGAAAATCTGCTGCGCCGGCTTCACGTCGAACAGCAGACCCCTCCCGCACTGTTGGCCGATACCCTCAAGCGCTTCAAGGCCCATACCGATGCGCAAGCCTGCACGGAGCAGATTCTGGCCAACCGGATCGGCGAGGAATGGGCCGATTACGCCGTGCGAATCATGACCGAAATGAGGGGCTGGCCCGATGACAAGGCCATTGAAGTCTTCCAGGGGCCGGGACTGACCGGGAAGGCGATCAAGGACGGCTATGCCCAGGCGTTACCGGCCAATACGTTGCAGATGAGCTGGTCCGACCTGCTGGCGGGGGCGCTGCCCGAGCGCGTGGTGGGGTTCCTTGATGAACAGGCGCTTCGTGAACTGCTCGGCGAATGGTTATCCGGTGACTCGCAGAAGCGTACCGAAGCGTTGCGCGAACAATGGGCAACACGGGTGGGTCAGCGCAAGCGCAAGTTGTTCGACCTTCTGTACAGTCGTCGGACCCGTTCGGACGATCCCTTGGTGAATCTGCTCAAGGGGGATTTTGCCGAAATCTCGCTCAGCCAGGCGCAAGAGTTGTTGGGTGAGGCGCATCCTTCGGACGTACGACACCTGAACGAAAAAAACCGCGTGCCCTTGCGCCTGGCGGAACAAGCCCGCAAGGACGCCGAGCAATTGCGGATGACACGGGCCTATGAAGGCCTTTACCTCGATGCCTTGCATAACGCTGATACCGCGCGCCTGGAGTTGCACTCCCTGGCGGCCTTGCCAGACTGGCCGGCGGGTGTGCGTTTGGAGGTTCGTGAGAATTCATTCGAGGGAACGTTGACCGACAGTCTCGGCCCCGTCGACGCGCCGATCCGCAAAGTGCTGATTCTGGGTGAGGATGGCAAATACGAAGCGCGCGACGACAGCGATCAACACCTGCACGGCGCGGACAATGTGTATGCCGCGGTGCTGCATGCGTTGCCGGATTCGCAACGAACGGCCCTGGGCTTCGGCATCAACGAGGCCGCGCGGCTGGAGCAAACGATAAAGGCACATCCGCTGGATCGTCAGGTATTTGAGCCGATTCTGCGGGACAACCCGAACTTCAAGCCGACTTACGATCCGACCGTCATGCGCCTGCGCGGCGGCATGCGTGGCTATGCTCGACAAGCACCGAATGGCATGGGGTTGCGGCGACGGGCTCGTGCGCTGTATCCGGGTTTTACCTCGGAGGAGGTCGAGACGCTGCTGGCGGAGGTACGCCAGGGCGAAGGTACGGCGCATGAACGACTGGCCGTGCTCGAGGCCGAGTTCAACCAGTTGAACCGCGCCCTGCAACGCTGGTTGGACTCGCCGACGAAGTCCTTTCGTTTTAGCCCGGCGGGCATGGTGGAGTGGCGTGCGCGAAACAATATCTACAAAGTACTCAGGCAATGCTGGCAGCGCACCGGGCCCGAAGGTATGGAAGCGGTGGGTGTGCTGCATCCGCAGTCCTTGAGGTTCGACAATATTCCAAAGTTGAGCGAGCTTCTGGATACCCTGCCGAAACTGGAGGCCAACTTCGATCATGTCACCGAGTTGAGCCTGAGCGGGGGCCGGTTGCGCGGCGAGCACATGTCATTCCTCGACTCGTTTCACCAGGTGCGCTATCTCAATCTGCAAGAAAATCTGCTGACGGAGCTGCCGCAGGCGGTGGAGGACATGCCCCATCTCACTTGCCTGTATCTTGGTGTCAATAACATTGAACTGGATGCATTGGCGGTAGACCGCCTGAAGAACTTGACGCGCATGATGTTCCTGCACATGCACGGCAACCCGCTGAAGCTCATTCCGAACATCAGCCGAATGCCGTATTTGCAGGTGCTGTTGCTGGGCGAAACAGGGCTGGACAGCTGGCCTGTCGGTTTGTTTTCGCAATCGCGGCCGCGCAGTATTTATCTTGATCTGAGCGGTAACCCGATCAGCCGGATACCCGAGGTCGCGCCCGGTTCATTTCGCGCAGAGCTATTGGCGCGTACCGTGATCAGTCGTTCCCCGCGCTGGATCTCGCCGGAGGATCTCGAGATCCTCAAGTCTTACATCGAGTCGGTTGGCATGGATCCGGAACGTCCCTATCCGCCTCGCAGCGTAATGGATAGCAAGAACTGGAAGTCGGGCATGACCGAGCGGCAATGGCAGATAAAACAGGAAGTCTGGGATGCGGTCGAGGATGAATTCGATTCAGTGCCGTTCTTCAATGAAATCCGCAGGCTCACCGAATCCGCCGACTTCAAGGCCGGCGGGACCTATCGGTCAGAACTGACCGACAAGGTCTGGCGCATGCTCGAAGCCATGGCCAGCGACAGTGAACTGCGCATCAGGCTGTTCAGCGAGGCGGCAACCCCCACCGAGTGCGTGGATGGCGGTACACAGTTGTTCAATGCCATGGGCGTGCAGGTGTTGGTCCACGAAGCTTACGCCCTGGAGCGTGCGGACCTGATCGAAACGCAATTGCTGGAGCTGGCCCTGGGCAAGTCCCGGCTCGATGAACTCGGTGCCATTGCCCGTACGCGTGTTTCTGAACGGTGGGCGAAGGGAGAGCGGTACCGCCGCTACGACGCCGATGGCGAAGTGACCGGCACTATCGATGAAGTGGAAGTGCACCTGGCCTACATGACCGAACTGGCGGAACGCCTGGATCTGCCGTGGCAGGCACGGGGCATGCAGTTTCGCAAGATCGCCAAGGTGAGCAAGGAGATGATCGAGGCAGCGTTCCAGCGGATCAAGGCGCTGGAGGAGGGCGAGTTGCTGATTGATCGAATCGTTGAACAACCGCTCTGGCGAACCTGGCTGGAGTCGACTTACCGCGAGGAATTGAATGGCTTGAAGCGCCGGATCGACGCGACCATCGATTTGCAGGATGCGTTGCAGCGCAGGGCCGAAGGCACGGGGCTGACCTCCGAGGAAAAGGCTGCGGTGGAGGTGGAAATCAAAGGGCTGTGCAGTGAATTGGGCAAAAGTGAAGCTGACTTTGCCGATGGCAAGCTGATGACTGACGAGCAATATGTTCAAGCCTTGGAAGACATCGATCTGCAGATTACGCAGTTGCTGAAAAAACTGACACGCGAAGCGATGATTCGGGCCAAGCTGGATCGGCTGCGGATTGAAACCGCCCAGTAACCACGGAAAAAACAAAAGCCTCGCCACAGGGTGTGCGAGGCCTTTGCTCGTGTCGTGGTTGCCGGGTCAGAACAGGAAGTAACGCTGGGCCATCGGCAAGGTTTGCGCCGGCTCACACCACAACAACACGCCGTCGGCCTTGACCTGGTAAGTCTGCGGATCAACGTCGATGTCCGGCAGGTAGTCGTTGTGAATCAGGTCGGTTTTCTGCACGTCACGGCAGCCTTTGACCACGGCGATTTTCTTCTTCAAGCCCAGGGCTTCGGGCAAGCCCGCCTCCTGCGCGGCCTGGCTGATGAAGGTCATGCTGGTGGCATGCAGTGAGCCGCCGAAGCTGGCGAACATCGGGCGGTAGTGCACCGGTTGTGGCGTCGGGATCGAGGCATTGGCGTCACCCATCAGGCTGGCCGCAATGGCACCGCCCTTGAGAATCAGCGTCGGCTTCACGCCAAAAAACGCCGGGCGCCACAGCACCAGATCGGCCCATTTTCCCACTTCGACCGAGCCCACTTCATGGCTGATGCCGTGGGTGATCGCCGGGTTGATGGTGTACTTGGCGATGTAGCGTTTGGCGCGGAAGTTGTCGTTGCCCTGGCCATCACCGGGCAACGGGCCGCGCTGCTTTTTCATCTTGTCGGCGGTTTGCCAGGTGCGGGTGATGACTTCGCCGACGCGGCCCATGGCCTGGCTGTCGGAGCTGATCATCGAGAACGCACCGAGGTCGTGGAGGATGTCTTCGGCGGCAATCGTCTCGCGGCGGATACGGCTTTCGGCGAACGCTACGTCTTCGGCAATGCTCGGGTCCAGGTGATGGCAGACCATCAGCATGTCGAGGTGTTCATCAATGGTGTTGCGAGTGAACGGCCGGGTCGGGTTGGTGGAACTGGGCAGCACGTTGGCAAAGCCGCAGGCCTTGATGATGTCCGGCGCATGACCGCCACCGGCACCTTCGGTGTGATAGGTGTGAATGGTGCGGCCCTTGAAGGCGGCGAGGGTGGTTTCGACGAAGCCGGATTCGTTGAGCGTGTCGGTGTGGATCGCCACCTGGACGTCGTACTGGTCGGCGACGCTCAGGCAGTTGTCGATGCTCGCCGGGGTGGTGCCCCAGTCTTCGTGCAGCTTGAGGCCGATGGCGCCGGCCTTGACCTGCTCGATCAACGGTTCCGGCAGGCTGGCGTTGCCCTTGCCGGTGAGGCCGATGTTCATCGGGAACGCGTCGGCGGCCTGGAGCATGCGCGCCAGGTGCCACGGCCCGGAGGTGCAGGTGGTGGCGTTGGTGCCGGTGGCCGGTCCGGTGCCGCCACCGATCATGGTAGTGACGCCGCTCATCAACGCTTCTTCGATCTGCTGCGGGCAGATGAAGTGGATGTGGGTGTCGATGCCGCCAGCGGTGAGGATCATGCCTTCGCCAGCGATGACTTCGGTGCTGGCGCCAATGGCGATGTTGACGTTGGGCTGGATGTCCGGATTGCCGGCCTTGCCGATCGCCGCGATGCGCCCGTCCTTGAGACCGACGTCGGCCTTGACGATGCCCCAGTGGTCGATGATCAGCGCGTTGGTGATCAGGGTGTCGACCACCTCGGCGGCCAGCAACTGGCTCTGACCCTGGCCGTCACGGATGACTTTACCGCCACCGAATTTCACTTCTTCGCCGTAGGTGGTGAAGTCCTGTTCCACTTCGATCCACAACTCGGTATCGGCCAGGCGGACCTTGTCACCGACAGTGGGACCGAACATGTCGGCGTAGGCTTGACGGGAAATCTTCATGTGTTCGCCTTGGAATTCAATTGATTTTGAGACCGCTCGCATTACTCGCTATCGCAGCCTCGCTGCGCTCGGCAGCTCCTACGGGTGTTCACACTGCATTCGCGCGCCCGGTCTCTGTTGGGGCTGTCGAGCGAAGCGAGGCTGCGATCTTTTGGGAGCACCGCATTTGTCAGTCGAGATCACCCATGATCCTGCCGGCAAAGCCGAACACCCGACGATGCCCCGCCAGATCCACCAACTCCACCTCGCGGCTCTGCCCCGGTTCGAAACGCACGGCGGTGCCGGCAGGGATGTTCAAGCGCATGCCACGGCTGGCGGAACGGTCGAACGTCAGGGCGTCGTTGGTTTCGAAAAAGTGGTAGTGCGAGCCGACCTGGATCGGCCGATCGCCACTGTTGGCCACTTTCAGGCTGATCGTGCGCCGGCCGGCGTTGAGTTCGATCTCGCCGGGCTGGATCTGGTATTCACCGGGAATCATCAATGGGCTCCTTGGAGAATCTTGTAGTACAGGGCGGTCGGCTTGTAGCGGCCGCTCGGGTCGCAGGCGTAGTCGGGGATTTCACCGGCGCGGGTATAACCCAGCGATTGGTAGAAAGCTTCGGCGGGCGAACCGGCTTCGGTGTCGAGGTAAAGCATGCCGCGCCTGTGCTGCAGGGCAGCGGCCTCCAGGGCGCTCATCAGTTGCTGGCCCAGACCACGACGCCGCGCATGTTCGCGAACCAGCAGTTTCTGCACTTCGCCACGGTTCAGACCGTTGGCTTTCTGGCACAGACTCAGCTGTACGCTGGCCTGCACCTGTTCGTCCTTGACCACCACCCACAGCAACACATTGCCCTTGTTCAGGTTGTCCTGGACTTCATCAAAATAGGCATGGGCCTGGGTCGCATCGAGGTCAGCCATGAAGCCGACACTGGCGCCATAACCGACGGCATCGAGCAGCAGATCGATCAGGCCCTGGCGATAATGCGCAAAGCTTTCAACGTTGACTCGTCGCAGTTGGGCGGGGTTCATGGGCGATCACTCCTTGTTGGCGGCGGGTGGTTGCGCGCCAGGATTGAGGGTCAGTTGCATGAAGGTCAGGTCCAGCCAGCGGCCGAACTTGGTGCCGACCTGAGGCATTTGCCCGGTGGTGATAAAGCCGATGCGCTCATGCAAGCGAATGGAGGCGGCGTTACCGCTTTCGATGGCAGCAACCATCACGTGCTTGCCGCAGCCTTTGGCGCGCTCGATCAGCGCATCCATCAGTTGTGGACCGAGGCCGTTGCCGCGCTGGTCGCTGCGCACATAGACCGAGTGCTCGACGGTGTGGCGAAAACCGTCGAAGGGTCGCCAGTCGCCGAACGAGGCGTACCCGAGCACCGTATTGTCGGCATCGACAATCACCAGGACCGGATAAGCCTGGGAATGCCGGGCGTTGAACCAGGCCTGTCGATTGCCGAGGTCGACCGCCTGTTCGTTCCAGATCGCCGTGGTGTTGAGCACCGCGTCGTTGTAGATGTCGCGAATGGCTGGCAGGTCGGCATGCTCGGCATCGCGGATGTGGTAAGTCATGGCGCGGCCTCAGGCGATGGGTTGGTGGACGGTGACCAGTTTAGTGCCGTCGGGGAAAGTGGCCTCGACCTGGATTTCCGGGATCATTTCCGGGATGCCATCCATCACTTGTTCGCGGGTCAGCAGGGTGGTGCCCAAGTGCATCAGGTCGGCCACGGTCTGGCCGTCGCGGGCGCCTTCAAGCAGGGCTGCGGAGATGTAGGCCATGGCCTCCGGGTAATTGAGTTTCACGCCGCGAGCCAATCGCCGCTCGGCCACCAGGCCGGCGGTGAAGATCAGCAGCTTGTCTTTTTCACGTGGGGTCAGGTCCATTGTTGCAATCCGTATTCGGCAGTTAGAAGGTCATTCAATCTGAGAACACAATCCCACATTGAATCGCATTTCAAGTGTTCCAAATTCGTGGTGGCATGGCTTCGCGTCCCAGTAGCGTCGGACGCAATAAGCGCCACAAATCAATCAACCATCCCCGCGCCAACAACGCTTCACTGGCCAGGCACCGTGCAACCAGCAATCCCGGCAACTGCGAAAGATCCCCGCGCACGTCGTTGGGCAGCGAGCGGCAGGTTTCCAGCAAGTCGCTATCGATTTCCCCGGTCACCAGCAACGTCGCAAATACCGGTCGCCCATCGAGCCCGATGGGCGAATCCAGCAAGCCGTCCGCCCCGACAATGCGCTGGCGTTCGTGCCAGAGCAACTGGCCGTCGCGGCGGATATCCAGTTGCGCCTGGAAGTACCCGAGATCGAAGCGCTCGCCACTGGCCGGACGGCCCAGGGCCACGACGTCCCAGTAGAACAGTCGCGCATCGCCTTCAAGGTTGATGCAAGTGCTGAGTTCAGCCTGGGCCGCGCTGAAAATGATCGTCTCCTGGGGCAGCCATTCCAGTGTCGCACCGGCCGCCACCTTCAACTTCAGCTGCTGATAGGCGGGGCCGGCGGCGCGATACCACTTGGCCGCGCCGGGGCTGGTGATTTGTGCCCAGGCATCGCGCTCGACGCTGGCCGAGATGTCCAGCCGATCACCGCCGGCAATTCCACCGGGCGGGTGGACGATGATGTGCTGGCAGACTTCCGGCCCTTCGGCATACAGGTGTTTTTGCACCCGCAACGGACCTTGGTGTCGACGCTGGACCGGGCGCGTGCTGTCGTCGAATCGTGCGTAACCCAGCTCCAGCTCGGCGTGCCAGCTGGGGGTAAACAAGGCACCAGAAGCGGGAAGAGTCATAGTCAGTGCTTATCGTGAGGACATCACGATGGTTGCAAAGGCTGTGCCGCAAGGTATCGCAGCAGGAGGCGGTTATTGCCGGATTGAGCGCACCAATAGGGGGAGACTCCTGAAATGTAGAGAACCAAATTGGTGCATTGTCCCTTTTTAGACATACCGGAGTATGCAGAACAGACTGCCCGGTCTTACCCCCGCTACAGCGCAGATCAGATCAAGTTGCATCAGGCGTTGCCTTCGACAGTCGATCTCGCGACAGCTTTCAGGCATGTCGATGTCTTCAAGAACAATTACACCTCAAGTCACGATGGTTCTTTGGTGGCCTACTCCATCAATCCACAAAACGCATCCGGCAATCCTGGATTCGGGCTGGGTTCCACGCCCGAAAGTCGAATCAAGAGGATCGTGACCATTGGCTCAGATCGTGACTAGCCCACGCACGCCCTCGGCCTCCATGTTTTCCCCGCGACCCTGTTGCACGATTTCGCCCCGGGACATCACCAGGTATTGGTCGGCCAGTTCGGCGGCGAAATCGTAGAACTGCTCGACCAGCAGGATTGCCATGTCGCCCCGGGCCGCGAGCTTTTTGATCACGGCACCGATCTCCTTGATCACAGACGGCTGTATGCCTTCGGTGGGTTCGTCGAGGATCAGCAGGCGAGGGCGGCTGGCCAGCGCACGGCCGATAGCCAGTTGTTGTTGCTGGCCGCCGGACAGGTCACCCCCCCGGCGTTGCTTCATTTGCAGCAGCACCGGGAACAGCTCGTAGATGAACGCCGGGACTTCCTTCGCTTCGCCGCCGGGAAAGCGCGACAGGCCCATCAACAGGTTTTCTTCCACGGTCAGGCGGCCGAAGATCTCCCGGCCTTGCGGTACGTAGGCGATGCCGGCATGCACACGCTGGTGCGGCTTGAAGGCGGTAATCGGTTTGCCTTCCCAGTTCACTGCGCCTTCCTTGGCTGGCAGCAGGCCCATCAGGCATTTGAGCAGGGTGGTCTTGCCCACGCCGTTTCGGCCGAGCAGGCAGGTGACTTCGCCGACCTTCACATCAAACGTCAGGCCGCGCAGGATGTGGCTTCCGCCGTAGTACTGGTGCAGTTTTTCGACTTGCAACATTTCCAGATTCTCCTCAGATCCCCCTGTGGGAGCGGTGTTCACATGTCTATCGACCGAGATAAACCTCGATCACCCGCTCGTTATCCTGCACTTGTTCCAGCGACCCTTCGGCCAACACGCTGCCTTGATGCAACACGGTGACGTGATCGGCAATCGAACCGACGAAGCTCATGTCGTGCTCCACCACCATCAGTGAGTGCTTGCCGGCCAGGCTCTTGAACAGCTCGGCGGTGAACTCGGTTTCGGCGTCGGTCATGCCCGCCACCGGCTCATCGAGCAGCAGCAATTGCGGGTCCTGCATCAGCAACATGCCGATCTCCAGGAACTGCTTCTGACCGTGGGACAGCAAACCGGCGGGGCGGTTGACCGATGGGGTCAGGCGAATGGTCTCGAGTACTTCGGCAATGCGGTCTTTTTGCTGGCCACTCAAATGTGCCCGCAGGCTGGCCCACACCGACTTGTCGGTTTTCTGCGCCAGCTCCAGGTTTTCAAACACGCTCAGCGCTTCGAACACCGTCGGTTTCTGGAACTTGCGACCGATGCCGGCCTGTGCGATCTGCACTTCGCTCATTTGCGTCAGGTCCAGGGTTTCGCCGAACCAGGCCTTGCCGTGGCTGGGCCGGGTCTTGCCAGTGATCACGTCCATCAGGGTGGTCTTGCCTGCGCCGTTGGGGCCGATGATGCAACGCAGTTCGCCGACGCCGATGTACAGGTTCAGATTGTTCAGGGCGCGGAAGCCGTCGAAGCTGACACTGATGTCTTCCAGGGTCAGGATGGTGCCGTGGCGCGTATTCAGGCCTTTACCGGCACGCTGACCAAGACCGATGGCATCGCGGCTGCTGCCGGCGTCGCGGTTGGGTTCCAGGGGTGGAAAGAACGCCGGTTCGAGCATGAATTCAGCGGTTGCAGTGACTCTCATTGCTCACCTCTTTTCTTCAACAGACCGATTACGCCCTTGGGCAAGTACAGGGTCACGACGATGAACAGCGCGCCGAGGAAGAACAGCCAGTACTCGGGAAACGCCACGGTGAACCAGCTCTTCATACCGTTGACCACGCCGGCACCGAGCAACGGACCAATCAAGGTGCCACGCCCACCCAGTGCCACCCAGACGGCCGCTTCGATCGAGTTGGTGGGCGACATTTCACTCGGGTTGATGATCCCCACTTGCGGCACGTACAGCGCACCGGCCAGGCCGCACAACACTGCGCTCAACACCCACACGAACAACTTAAAGCCACGCGGATCGTAGCCGCAGAACATCAGGCGATTTTCCGCATCGCGCAGCGCGGTCAGTACCCGACCGAACTTGCTTTGCGCCAGGCGCCAGCCGATGTACAGGCTCGCCACCAGCAACAGCACCGTGGCGAAAAACAACACGGCGCGGGTACCCGGTTCGGTGATGCCGAAGCCAAGAATGGTGCGGAAGTTGGTGAAGCCGTTGTTGCCGCCGAAGCCGGTTTCGTTGCGGAAGAACAACAACATGCCGGCGAAGGTCAGGGCCTGGGTCATGATCGAGAAATACACGCCCTTGATCCGCGAGCGGAAGGCGAAGAAGCCGAACACCAACGCCAGCAGCCCCGGCGCCAATACCACCAGGCACAGGGTCCAGAGGAAGCTGCTGGTGCCGGTCCAGAACCATGGCATTTCGGTCCACGACAGGAAGGTCATGAACGCCGGCAAACCATCGCCCGAGGCCTGGCGCATCAGGTACATGCCCATGGCATAGCCGCCGAGGGCGAAGAACAGGCCGTGGCCCAAGGACAGCAGGCCTGCGTATCCCCACACCAGATCGAGCGCCAGGGCGACGATGGCGTAGCAAAGGATCTTGCCCACCAGCGTCAGCGTATAGGCGGAAACATGCAGCGTACTGTCCGGCGTTAACAACGACAGCAGTGGTAACGCCAGCAGCAAAACGAGGATCACCGCGCCGATGGCAATCGTGACTTTGGGGCCGGCCTTTTGTGTAGCCTTGAGCATCAGGGGCTGGTTCATCAGTCGATCACCCGTCCTTTGAGTGCGAAGAGGCCTTGCGGACGTTTCTGGATGAACAGAATGATCAGCGCGAGGATGAGGATCTTGCCGAGCACGGCACCGATCTGCGGTTCCAGAATCTTGTTGGCGATGCCCAGGCCGAACGCAGCAAAAACACTACCGGCCAACTGCCCGACACCGCCGAGCACCACCACCAGGAACGAGTCGATGATGTAGCTCTGGCCGAGGTCCGGGCCGACGTTGCCGATCTGGCTCAGGGCCACGCCACCGAGACCGGCGATGCCCGAGCCGAGGCCGAAGGCGAGCATGTCCACGCGCCCGGTCGGTACTCCGCAGCAGGCGGCCATGTTGCGGTTCTGGGTGACGGCGCGAACATTCAGGCCGAGGCGAGTCTTGTTCAGCAGCAGCCAGGTCAGCACCACCACAAACAACGCAAAGGCAATGATGACGATGCGGTTGTACGGCAGCACAAGGTTCGGCAGCACTTGAATGCCGCCCGACAACCAGGCCGGGTTGGCCACTTCGACGTTCTGCGCGCCGAACACCAGGCGAACCAGTTGAATCAGCATCAGGCTGATGCCCCAGGTGGCGAGCAGGGTTTCCAGCGGACGGCCGTAGAGGTGGCGAATCACCGTGCGCTCCAGCGCCATGCCGATGGCCGCGGTGACGAAAAACGCCACCGGCAGCGCGATCAGTGGATAGAACTCGATGGCCTGCGGCGCGAAGCGCTGGAACATCAGTTGCACCACATAGGTCGAGTAGGCGCCGAGCATCAGCATCTCGCCGTGGGCCATGTTGATCACGCCGAGCAGGCCGAAGGTGATCGCAAGCCCCAATGCCGCGAGCAGCAGGATCGAGCCAAGGGACATGCCGCTGAAGGCCTGGCCGAGCATCTCGCCGACCAGCAGTTTGCGTTTGACTTGAGCGAGGCTGGTTTCGGCCGCAGTGCGTACATTGGCATCAGCCTCAACGCCAGGATCGAGCAAGCCTTCGAGGCGTGTGCGGGCTAGCGGATCACCGGTTTCGCCGAGCAAGCGCACAGCGGCGAGGCGCACGGCCGGATCGCTGTCGACCAGTTGCAGATTGGCCAGGGCCAGGCTGAGGGCGGCATGAACGCTCTCGTCCTTTTCGCCCGCCAGTTGCTGATCGAGGAATTTCAATTGCGCCGGCTTGGCGCTTTTTTGCAATTGCCGCGCGGCGGCCAGACGGAGTTTGGCGTCGGCGGCGAGCAACTGATGACTGGCCAGGGCCGTGTCGATGAGACCCCGCAGGCGGTTGTTCAGGCGCAGGTTTTTTGGCTGGCCGTCGACGGTCAATTCGCCGAGTTGCAGGGCGTTGATCAGTTCGATACGGGCCGGATCGGGTTGCGCGGCCCAGATTTCCAGCAGCCGGGCTTGCTGCACGGGATTGGCGGCGACGAAGTCTTCGGCGTCACCGGCGTGGGTGGCCATCGGCAGCAAGAGCGCGATCGCCAGAAGAAATCGGTACAGGGCAGTGGGCATAGAGAGTCGCCTTGCTCGGACTAAATGTGGGAGCGGGCTTGCTCGCGAAAGCGGTGTGTCAGTCACATAAATGTTGGATGTGCCGCCGTCTTCGCGAGCAAGCCCGCTCCCACAGGGAGTTGTGTTGGGCCTGAACTACCGTCAGGCCCAGTGGCTTAGTTACTCTTCACCGCATACTCCGGCTTCTTGTCGTTGCCCGGGATGAACGGGCTCCACGGCTGGGCGCGGATCGGCCCTTCGGTCTGCCACACCACGTTGAACTGACCGTCAGACTGGATCTCGCCGATCATCACCGGCTTGTGCAGGTGGTGATTGGTCTTGTCCATGGTCAGGGTGTAGCCGGACGGCGCGGCAAAGGTCTGGCCGGCCAGGGCTTCGCGGACTTTGTCGACGTCGGTGGACTTGGCTTTTTCCGCCGCTTGCGCCCACATGTGGATGCCGACGTAGGTGGCTTCCATCGGGTCGTTGGTCACCGCCTTGTCGGCGCCCGGCAGGTTGTGTTTCTTCGCATAGGCTTTCCAGTCATCGACGAACTTCTTGTTCACCGGGTTCTCGACCGATTCGAAGTAGTTCCACGCCGCCAGGTTGCCCACCAGTGGCTTGGTGTCGATGCCGCGCAGTTCTTCTTCGCCAACCGAGAACGCCACGACCGGAACGTCGGTGGCCTTCAGGCCCTGGTTGGCCAGCTCTTTATAGAACGGCACGTTGGAGTCACCGTTGACGGTGGAGATAACCGCCGTCTTGCCGCCCGCCGAGAACTTCTTGATGTTGGCGACGATGGTCTGGTAGTCGCTGTGACCGAACGGGGTGTAGACCTCTTCGATGTCCTTGTCGGCCACGCCTTTGGAGTGCAGGAACGAACGCAGGATCTTGTTGGTGGTGCGCGGGTAGACGTAGTCGGTGCCGAGCAGGAAGTAGCGCTTGGCGCTGCCGCCTTCTTCGCTCATCAGGTATTCAACGGCGGGGATCGCCTGCTGGTTCGGCGCTGCGCCGGTGTAGAAGACGTTCGGCGACATTTCTTCGCCTTCGTATTGCACCGGGTAGAACAACAAGCCGTTGAGTTCTTCGAACACCGGCAGTACCGATTTGCGCGACACGGAAGTCCAGCAACCAAACACCACGGCGACCTTGTCCTGGGTCAGCAACTGACGACCCTTCTCGGCGAACAGCGGCCAGTTCGATGCAGGGTCGACCACCACCGGCTCGAGCATCTTGCCGTTCACGCCGCCCTTGGCGTTGATCTCGTCGATGGTCATCAGCGCCATGTCTTTGAGCGACGTTTCGGAGATCGCCATGGTTCCGGACAACGAATGCAGAATACCGACCTTGATGGTCTCGGCCGCCTGGACAGTCCAGGTCATGCCCATCGCGGCAATGGATGCCGAGAGTGTGAAAGCCTTGATCAAACTGCGACGCTTCATTGTGCGATCTCCATGAACTTATGAGTTTTCTTGGTTGGCAGATGCGGACTACTGAAGGTGTGTTTTGCAAGGGCTGTGCCCGGTCGGCAAAAGGCAGGGGAATGTCGTTTTAGAGCGGTTGCGCGGTTTGAGGGCGCACCATGAAGGAACGAGGTCGGGGCCGTGGTGCGAGGAGGTGCGTCATTGTGGTGCTGCCGCATGGCGGCAGTTGCGGGACAATGGTGGTCAGTTCACGCCGGGCCAGGAATCCACATACTTGATGGTGAAGTCAGGGTAGGAGTCAACGATCTGGATCTTGTAGTCGGGGTACTGGTCGACAATCTCCCATTTACCGACGGAGTCGGGCCACTGAGTGACTTTCTGGACTTTCAGATCAGGCCAGTTGTCGTCAATTTTCACCTTGTAGTCAGGGTAAGAATTGACGAACTGAATCTTGCCGTAAATTTTCGAAACATCGACCGTGGTGTCAGCCAGCACGGTGCCGCTGCCGAAAGCCAACAACGAGAGAACAAACGTTTTCAACATGGAACTCATCCTGAGATTATGTGGACTCGCAGTCTAAGGGCAGATCATCGACGGCGCATCAAATCGATAAAAAACAGACGCCATCGCGAGTGGCCCGCTCCCACAGGACTCAACGATGGCGTATCAGCGTCGTAAACGGGGACCGTCAGCTTTTAATGCAAGTTTCAAAGCCATGCCCGCCACCCTCGTACTCCGGACCGTAGTAGTACTTGGTGAATGAAGCTTTTCCGTCAGGGGTTGTAGCGAGTTTCGCAATCCCGACGCCGTAATCCTTGAGCGACGGATCCGTATGGGCAAAGTAAATCGCCAGGGAACTCAAGTTGGCGGCAGCAAATCCTTCATATCGGGAGTTGTCGAGCAACGTCAGCGTAAAACCGTAGGCACCGTGTTCGCCGGTACTTTGTTCGGCATTGAGCTTCATCTCGACAACACCTTCAAACGCACCGATATGACTGTCCATTCCGGTGCATTGATACCGACCGCTGTAGTCAACGCCAGTAAAGGGTGGCTGCACTGCCCATGCGGGCGCTGAAACAAGTGCAATGGATGCGATGAACTTCTTGAACATGTTTACCTCTTTCCGCTCTTGTAAGAATTGTGGCGATTAAGTTGTAGGAATAATCGTCATTGAAGTGCGCGAGCGTTTTATGGGGGAGCTCGCGAGTGCGGAGTATGAACATGATGGTGTACTTGTTAAGTGTTAACTCAATACGAGTTTTTTCCAAGCGTAAATGCAGTTCTGAAATTTTTTAATTAACCATGGCGTTAACGACGTCGCATCAGGCCGATGAAGAACAACCCGCCAATTGCTGCGGTGGCAATACCGATAGGCAAGTCTTCGGGGGCGATCAGTGTCCGGGCGGCAACGTCGACCCAAACCAGAAACACGCTGCCGAGCAACACGCACACCGGCAGCAATCTTCGGTGTTCAGCCCCGACCAGGCGCCGCGCAATGTGCGGCACCATCAGCCCGACAAAACCGATCGAGCCGCTGATCGACACCAGCACCCCGGTCATCAATGACGCAATCAGAAACACTCGCAGGCGCACGGTGCGCGCATTCAGGCCCAGGGTCACCGCCGTTTGCTCGCCGGCCATCAGCGCATTCAGTGGTCGCGCCATGCCCAGCAATAACATCAACCCAAGCAACACACTGGCGGTCGGTACCGCCAGCAGCTCCCAGCGAGCCAACCCGAGCCCGCCGAGCATCCAGAACATCACCGCCGAACTGGCTCGATGGTCGCCCAAGAACAACAGCAGATTGGCAATCGCCATCATCACGAACGATACCGCCACGCCACACAGCAGCAAGCGGTCACTGTCGAGGCGACCATGACGACTGGCGATCATCAGCACCACCAGCATGCTCAGTAATGCACCGATGAATGCCGCGATCGGCAAGGTCAGCAGGCCAACGATTTCGCCCACATGCAACACCACGATGACTGCGCCCAAGGTCGCGCCGGACGTGACGCCGAGCAGGTG
The DNA here is from genome assembly GCF_949767755.1 of Pseudomonas sp. IT-P4. Lineage (NCBI taxonomy): Bacteria > Pseudomonadati > Pseudomonadota > Gammaproteobacteria > Pseudomonadales > Pseudomonadaceae > Pseudomonas > Pseudomonas sp. IT-P4. The sequence goes on from NZ_CATKPX010000034.1 coordinate 524,385, forward strand.
CGGGTCGGCCAAAGGGTTGCGTGTGACCGCTTGCAGCACCGCGCCGATCAGCGCCAGGCCGGCGCCCACCAGCGCGCCGAGCAGCATGCGCGGCACACGAATCAGCCAGACGATATGTTCCTGTCCGGGGTTCCAGTCCGGCACACCGACACCGAGCAGCTTGTGCAACAGGATGCGCCACACCACATCCAGCGGCACCCGCGCCGGGCCGAAACCCAGGGACACCACGCACGACACCAGCAACAGGGTGCCGAGGGCAATCAGCAACAGGGCGTAGCGACGGTTAATCATTCGCCGTGGAAACCCTTGGCCAGGGTGGCGACCGCCAGTACGTTATCGATCCCGGGCGTGGCCTGCACGTAAGGGATGACGATGAAGCGCCGGTGCTTGATCGCGTCCACCGATTGCAGGGCCTTGTTGCCCAGCAGGAATTGAATCTTCTGCTCGGCAGTGACTTCGCTGTAGTCGACGATCACGATCACCTGCGGGTTGCGTTCGACCACGGTTTCCCAATTGACCCGGGTCCAGCTCGCTTCGATATCCTCCAGGATATTGCGCCCGCCAGCGGCATCGATCAGCGCTTGTGGCATGCCCAGTCGCCCCGAGGTCATGGCCCGGTCTTCGCCGCTGTCGTACAGGAACACCCGCGGTGTTTGCGCGGGCAGGTCTTTGCGAATATTCGCGACTTGCGCCTGCATGTTCGCGATCAGGGCATTGGCGCGGTCCTGCACGTCGAAGATTCTGCCGAGGTTGCGCAGGTCGTTGTAGGTGTCTTCGAGGCTGGCCGGCGGGCGCTTCATCACGAAGGCACAGGATTCGCTCAGCTCATACACATTGATGCCCAGCGGTTGCAGGGTTTGTGGCGTGAGGTCGCCGCCGATGCGCATGCCGTAGTCCCAGCCGGCGAAGAAGAAATCGACGTTGGCATTGAGCAGGGTTTCCACTGACGGGTACTTGGCCGCCAGTTCCGGCAGGCCTTCGAGAATGCCCTGCATCTCGGGCGTCACGGCCTTCCAGCCACTGATGCCGCTGTAACCGGCCATCCGCGACTTGAGGCCGAGGGCGAGCATCATCTGGGTCATGTTGATGTCGTGGCTCAGGGCGTGTTGCGGTGCCTGCTTGAAGGTCACTTCGCGGTTGCAGCTTTTGATTGTCAGCGGGTAACGGGTGGCTTCGGCCAATGCCTGGGCGCTGCCCAGCAGCATCACGAGTGGGAGGCAGGAGCGCAGCAGGGAACGCAAAGTCATGGTTGGGTTATCCAGGTGATTCGTGGGTAGCCGTGCAGTGGATGTTCATCGATCAGCGCTTGGACGCCGAACACATTGCGCAGCAACGCAACCGTCAGGACGTCTTTCGGTGTGCCGCTGGCGACGATACGACCATGGTTGATCACGTACAGCCGATCACAAAAAGCCGCCGCCAGATTGAGGTCGTGGATACTCGCCAGGGTGCCGATATTCAGGCGTTTGACCAACTGCAGCAGCTCAAGCTGATAACGCGGATCGAGGTGGTTGGTCGGCTCGTCAAGGATCAGCAGTTGTGGTTGCTGGGCCAGGGCGCGGGCGAGGATGACCCGCTGCTTTTCACCTCCGGAGAGGGTGGCGAACCCGTGGTCTTCGAAGCCATTGAGGCCGACGGACTCCAGGGCCTGATTGATCAGGTCGCGGTCTTCAAGGGTATCGCCATCAAACAAGCTTTTGTGCGGCGTGCGGCCCATGGCGACCACTTCCTCGACGGTGAGGCCGAAGGCATCAGGGAATTCCTGCAGCACTACGGCGATGCGTTGCGCGCACCAGCGTGAGGATTGTTTCCAGACGTTCTGGTGATCGAGCCTGACTTCGCCGCTTTCCGGTTTACTGAAGCGCCAGGCACACCGCAACAGGCTGGTCTTGCCACTGCCGTTGGGGCCGATCAGCCCGACGAACTCACCGGCGGCCACGTGTAGCGAGGCATCACGCAGCTGGAATTGATGGTGGCAATGGCCGTGACCCAGAGGGGACCAGGTGAGGTTTGTGAGGTTCAGCGAGGTCATGCAGTGGCTCTTGAGGTGATGCTGATGGCCCCTTCGCGGGCAAGCCCGCTCCCACAGGTATTGCGCAAATCCTGTGGGAGCGAGCTTGCTCGCGATGGGGCTGAGGTGATGCGCGGGGAGTTTACAGTGCCTTTCGCCCCGCGCATCTCGCCTGATTCATGATGAAGATGAGGCGCTCTCAGTCTGCCGGGTGAAACGTGACAGCAGCACGCGATCGAACACCCATACCACCACCAGCGAAGCGCCCACCAACGGGAAGGCTACCGCCAGGGCGAACATGATCACCATCGCGGTTTTCCATTTCGGCAGGTCGTGGCGTAGCGGCGGCACGCCGAGTTTTCCTTGCGGGCGGCGCTTCCACCAGATCACCACGCCGCTGACCGCGCTGAGCAAAATCATCAAACAGATCAGCAACACGACGATCTGGTTGAACACGCCGAACATCTTGCCTTCGTGCAACATCACGCCGATTTCCGTGGCGCGGGCGACGCTGCCGTATTGCTCGAAACGTACATCGGCCAGGACCTTGCCGGTGTACTGATCGATGTGCAGCGTGGCGTCATTGCGCGGGTCGTCGGCGAATACGGCGATGGTGAACACGCCGGTTGCAGTGGTCGGCAGGGTGATGCTGTAGCCCGGTTCGACCTTGCGCTCGCTGGCAATGTTTTGTACGTCCTGCAGGCGGATGGTCGGCGATGCCGGACCGGCCGCTGCGCTGTCGTGGGCCATGTGCCCGGCATGGTCGCCGGACATCGGCATCGGTGTGTTTTCCATGGCCCACGGCACGGTCTGGCGGGTGGCGGTGTTGAGGCTGCGCGCCTCGACGTCGGACTTCGGCACGTCATCCCACATGGCTGCCGGGAACACGTTCCACACTTCGGCGTACTGCTTGCCCCAGAAGCCGGTCCAGGTCATGCCGCTGAGCAACATCACCAGCAGCAGGGACGCGCCCCAGAATCCGGTGACCGCGTGCAGGTCACGCCACAATATGCGACCACGACTGTTCAGGCGCGGCCACAAAATGCCTGCCGCCTGACCGCGCGGCCACCACAGGAAAATGCCGGACACCACCAGCACCACGCCCCAACCGGCGGCCAGTTCGATCAGTCGGTCGCCAACGGTGCCGATCATCAGCTCACCGTGAATCGACCGGGCGATGGCTTGCAGGTTCTTCTTGGCGTCTTGCTCGCCGAGGATGTCACCGTGGTACGGATCGACGAAAACGTTCAGCTCCTTGTCATCGTTGAGCACGACAAACTGCGCGCTGCGCTCGGCATTGACCGGCGGCAGGTACTGGGTGACCTGGCCTTGTGGATAAGCCATTTTCACCCGTGTCAGCAGGTCGTCGGCCGAGACGGTGTGATGACCGGCCGGAACCTTGAGCAGACTGCTGTACATCAGAGAGTCGAGTTGCGGTTTGAACAGGTAGACGGTGCCGGTCAAAGCCAGCATCACCATGAATGGCGCAACGAATAATCCGGCATAGAAATGCCAGCGCCAGGCCAGGTTGTAGAAATTCACTTTGGGCTGTTTCATCACGTGTGCTCCGCTTGGCTGGATCTTTTAGTTGTTTGTTTTTGCGGTTGCTGTGCAACCGATCGCGAGCAGGCTCGCTCCCCTGTAGGAGCGAGCTTGCTCGCGAAGCTTTTAGAAACTCATATCCACCTTGGTCCAGAGCGTTCGCCCCGGCTCCTTGATGGCTTGCGGGTCATTGGCCGGATAGCCGAAACCGGCGTTGCCGGCCAGATTCAAGTGCTCGGCGTAAGCCTTGCCGAACAGGTTGTCGACGCCGCTGCTGACCTTCCAGTTGCTGTTGATCCGATAGGCACCGTTGAGGGAGAACACGCCGAAGCCCGGCGTTTTGCCGAAGTCCTTGCCGACCACGTTGCCCTTGTTCTGGTCGATGCGGTTTTGCGCGGCAACCACTCTCCACAGTGCGCCGGCGCTCCAGTTGTCTTCGCTGTAGGTCAGGCCGAAACGGGCATCCAGCGGCGGCATTTGTGGCAATGCACTACCATCGCTGCTGTTCTTGCCCCAGGCGTAGGCCAGGGTCGCGTCGGCTTTCCAGTTGTCGGTGAGGTTGTAGGCGGCGCCCAGTTCACCGCCCATGATTCGCGCGTCGATGTTTTCGGCTTGCGAGGTCGTACCCATCATCGTCGGGGTGTAGTTGAACAGGATGTAATCGCGCACCTGCCCGACATAAGCCGATGCCCAGGCTTCGAGGTCTTCGGTCTTGTATTGCAGGCCGAAATCGAGCTGGGTGGTTTTTTCCGGCTTGATCGAATCGAAGGCATTGACCGAACCGGCGGGGCCGGACTTGGGTGAAAACAGCTCCCAGTAATCCGGGAATCGCTGGGTGTGACCGAGGCCGGCATACAAGGTGGTCGGGCTGTCGGCCAGGTCATGCTCGTAGCGGATGAAACCGCTGGGCAGGGTATCGGCGCGGGTGTCGTCGGCGGTCGGATTCGGGCGGGTCATCATGCCCGAGCCGATGGTCTGCCGAAAATCCTTGGCCGAGGCACGGTCCAGGCGTGCGCCGCTGATCAGGCGGTCACGGTCGGCGGCGTACCAGGTCAGTTCGCCGAACACGCCGTAGTTATGGAAGTCGGCATCCTTGGTGTACGGCAGGTCCTTGTAGGTGTCGACACCCATGGCGCCGCGCTGGCGATGCTCGTTGGTCTGCGCGTCGATGCCGCTGATCAGTTGTACATCGGCCCAGCGCCAGGTGCCCTTGACCCGTGCGCCGAGGGTGCGGCGGTCGACGTTGGAGGCCATGGGCCCGGACATCATTCCGGTACCGGACGGCGTGCGCAGGGTGTAGTTGTCCATCACGTGGTCGGCGTAGTTGTAGTAGATCTGCGCCTCGACCTTGTCCAGAACCTCGCCGATGTTGGACTGCTCGAAGCGCAATCCGAGGCTCTCGCGCAGGAACTGCGAGCCGTCCATGCCGCGCCCGGCGTAGCGGGCTTCACCATCGCCACGGCCGGCGGTCAGTTCCAGCAAAGTGTCGGTATTCGGCGTCCAGCCGATGGCCACGTCGCCGTTCCATTTGTCATAGCGCGACGCCACGGTGTCGTTGTTGCCGTCCCGGTAGTCGTCGGAGTGCGCGGTGTTGCCGATGACCCGCACATAACCCGATTGTCCGCCGGCTGCGGCGTCCACCAGTTTGTCAAAGCGACCGTAGGAGCCGGCCAACACGCTGGCGTTGACCCGCGTGCCGAGTTCGCCGAAGTGCTCCGGCTCGCGATCGAACAGGATGGTCCCGGCCGAAGAACCCGGCCCCCACAGCACGGTTTGCGGGCCTTTGATCACGGTGAGTCTGTCGTAGGTTTCCGGCGAGATGTAGGAAGTCGGAGCGTCCATCCGGCCCGGGCAGGCGCCGAGCATCATGCTGCCGTTGGTGAGGATGTTCAGCCGCGAGCCGAACATGCCGCGCAGCACCGGGTCACCATTGGTGCCGCCATTGCGCACCATGGCAAAGCCGGGGATGGTCTTCAGGTAATCGGCGCCGTCGCTGGCCGGCACCGGTTGGCGCGGGTCCTTGGGGTTGGTGACGATGGTCAAGGGCGAGCTGGGCGCCACGGCGGTAATCACCGTCGGGCTCAACTCTTCACTATGACCGGCGTGATCATTGGCCAGCGCAGAAGGCGCCAGCAAAGCACCGCACAGGATGGCGGTGGCGTGCCTGAAACGAACGCCGGATTCGTTCAGGGCATAAGAGGCTTGGGCAGGGCTCAAGCACGGGACAGCGGAAAACCTGGACATGACAATTTCCATCGAACAGTCGTAAACGACACGGCCGGCAGCCTGAAGCTGTCCCTGTGGGAGCGGGCTTGCTCGCGAAAGCGGTGCGCCAGACAACATCAACGTTGACTGACACTCCCTCTTCGCGAGCAAGCCCGCTCCCACAGGTTGCGTTGGCTGTCTTGCGGGCCGTGTGAAATCAGAAGTGAGTGTTTACGCGACGATGGGCGGGGCGCGGGTGCGGGCGCCGGGGAAGAAGGTTTGCCGGGCATGGCCCAGGCGCACAGAGGGTGTAGTGAAGGTGTTGACGGGCGGGATGACGAAGTTGGCGAAAGACACGCCACCGGTCAGTGCCGGGCAATTGAACAGCAGGCTGCAATAGCCGCACTTTTCCCACAGCACATGGTGCCCGGGGGCTGGCGGGCAATGCTCGGCGTTGGCTTGCGTGGCATGGTCGGCATGCTCCATTGCCGACATGTCCATCGGCATGTCCATGCTCATACCCGCAGGCATGGTCATCGACATGGCGCGCGAATCCATCGGCATCGACTGGGAAATCAGCGGACCGATAAAGATCATCAACATGGCGAACAGGCTGATCCAGCTGCCGCGTGTCAGGCTCAATGCCTGATTGCGTGACCTGGATGACCTGGCGCTAAGCGGGCGCATGGGCGTATTCAGCGCGGGTGGTTATTGCGCGTGCTTGTGTTCTTGCATGGCGTCCGGCGCCTGTTTCTGCACCGCGACTTCGACTGTCACGTCACCGGACTTTTCGAAGTGCAGCGTCATGGGGAAGCGCTTGCCGTCAGTGAGCAGGCTGCGGTCCTTGAGGTTCAGCAACATCACGTGATAGGCCATTGGTGCGAAGGTGACCTCGCCACCGGCGGGCACTTCCACGCTCGGTACGTGCTGCATTTTCATCATGTCGCCTTGCATCACGTGCTCATGCAGTTGCGCTTCGCCCGCAATGGGGGTGTCGACGCTGAGCAGGCGGTCGGCGGTCTGGCCTTGATTGTCGATCACGAAATACGCCGCAACGGTGGGCGCATTGGGTGGCAACTCCTGGGACCACGGATGCGCGATTTCCAGTTCGCCGACCTTGTATTCGTGTGCATTGGCAAAACAGGCAGGCAGCAGTAACGCAGCCAGAACGATGAGTTTGTTCAACATGGCAGTTCTCCGGAACGATTTAAAACGCAGTCAATTGCGAGAAAAAATCACACCAGAGGGGACGCGCGGGGGTTGAGACTCGGCCATTGCTGGCGCGGCGACGGGCTGTCGAGGGAGGTGGCGGGCAGGCTTCGGTTGGATTCGAAGAGTGCGAAATACAGCTGCGGCGAATGCCCCGGCAACGCCACCAATGGCGCAGAACCGGAGCAACACCAGCAATGCTGCATGTTGGAATGATCGTCGTTTTGCGGGGCTTTCTGTTCAAGGTCACCGATGGAAATCGCCACCATCCTGGCGCCGCTGGAGCTGCAGAAACTGCCCCACAACAACTGCTCGGCAGGTGAATTAGCCGTTTTTGCCATCGCTCCGGACATCGGCATGGCGAGCATGTTGAACAGCACTGCGAAGCAGGCTATCCAGGCAATTGCGAGCCGTTGTCGGGACATGGCACAAAATCCGTTTGGGTGGGCGATCAGGCGCGGGCTATTTAGCCTGATCAGGGCCGATAAGTAAAAAGGCGACGTGCGGTTTGGTGTCGCAGCGCCATCCTTTCGTAGCCTTCATAATAGTCGTGAATTTCAAAGCGTCAGTAGTGCTGGAGCTTTGTTCAGAATCCGCCGGACTATAGGGTGGAGACCTGGAGTGGATAATCCGTGTACTCCGAAGGTGTCGTAGGAAAAGTCCCGGCGGACGGGGGATCAGGAGCCGTCGAAGAGCGACAGGGTCGTCAGGATTTCTGTCACACCCTCAAACTCCCGATCAACTCCCGGCAACACCGGCCGCTTCAAGACAATCACCGGTACCCCACGCTCACGCGCCACTTCCAGCTTCGGCTCGGTCGCCGTGCTGCCGCTGTTCTTGCTGATCAGCACGTCGATGTTTCGCCGTTCGAATAACTCACGTTCATCGTCGATCAGGAAGGGCCCACGTGCGCCGATCACTTCGCAGCGCTCGTTGCCCGGGTACACGTCCAGTGCGCGCAGGGTCCAGAATTGCTCCGCAGGAATTTCGTCCAGGTGTTGCAGGGGCTCGCGACCGAGGGTGAACAGCGGTCGACGAAAGGGCTTCAGGGCATCGATCAGTCCGGCCCAATCGCTGACTTCCCGCCAGTCATCACTCGCCTGGGCTTGCCAGGCCGGACGGCGCAGCGCCCAGCAGGGAATGCCGCTCAAGCGCGCGGCGGTCGCGGCGTTCTGGCTGATACTGGCGGCGTAGGGGTGAGTGGCGTCGAGCAGCAGATCGATGCCTTCATCGCGAATAAATTGCGCCAGGCCTTCGGCACCGCCGTAGCCGCCGACGCGCACCTGGCATTGCAGATCGGTCGGCACCCGACCGACACCGGCCAGGCTGTAGATATGCTGCGGTCCCAGCGTGCGGGCAATCGCCATGGCTTCGGTCACGCCGCCGAGCAACAGGATGCGTTTCATTGAAATGCTCCGGCATGGCCAACGATCCCGCCTTGGCGATCGATGGCGAAGACTTCCACCTGAACCTGCGCCGGCACGACGCTACGGGCAAAGTCCAGGGCGTGCTGACAGACTGCATCACCCAGGGCGACCCCGGCTGCGGCGGCCATGGCCAGCGCCTGCTGGCTGGTATTGGCCTCGCGGATGTTTTGCTGCAACGCCGCATCGGCGCCGACCTGTGCTGCCCATAACGCCAGTTGCGGCAGGTCGATGCTCGAATGACGGCTGTGCAGATCCATGTGCCCGGCCGCCAGTTTGCTGATCTTGCCGAAACCACCGCACAGGCTGAGTTTATCCACCGGTACTTTGCGCAGGTGCTTGAGCACGGCACCGACGAAGTCGCCCATTTCGATCAAAGCGATTTCCGGAAGGTTGTAGACCCGGCGCATGGTGTCTTCGCTTGCATTGCCGGTGCAGGCGGCAATATGCAGGTAACCGTTGGTTTTCGCCACGTCGATGCCCTGATGGATCGAGGCGATGTAGGCCGCGCAGGAAAACGGCCGGACGATGCCGCTGGTGCCGAGGATCGACAGGCCGCCAAGAATGCCAAGGCGCGGGTTCATGGTTTTCAGTGCCAGTGCTTCGCCGTTCTCGACATTGACCGTGACCTCGAAACCACCGCTATAGCCGAGTTCGTCGGCCAGTCGGACCAGGTGTTCGCTGATCATTTTTCGTGGCACCGGGTTGATCGCGGGCTCGCCGACACCCAGCACCAGCCCGGGCCGGGTCACGGTGCCGACGCCGCGACCGGCCTTGAAGCGTGTCCCCGGTTCGGCGCTCAGGCGCACCTGGGAGTAGAGCAGGGCACCGTGGGTCACGTCCGGATCGTCACCAGCATCCTTGAGAGTTCCCGCTTCGGCGCCGTCCTCGGTGAGGCGGCAGAACTCCAGGCGCATCTGAACCTGCTTGCCTTTGGGCAATACGATTTCCACCGCATCGGCCTCTGTGCCAGCCAGCAGCAGGCGCGCGGCGGCGAGGCTGGTGGCCGTGGCGCAGCTGCCGGTGGTCAGGCCACTGCGCAGGGGGGCGGGTTGTTCGGCTGTTTCGTCACGCATCGAAGGGTTTCGTCACATCCAGCAAGGTAATCGGCAAGGCCTGGCGCCAAGTGTCGAAGTCACCCAGAGGTTGTGCTTGCGCGATATGAATGCGGGTCAACTCCCCGCCGTGTTGCTCGCGCCAGGCCATCAGGGTCATTTCACTTTGCAGGGTGACAGCGTTGGCAATCAACCGGCCTCCGGGTTTGAGTTCGGCCCAGCAGGTATCAAGCACGCCTTCTCGGGTGACGCCGCCCCCAATGAAAATCGCATCCGGTCGCTCCAGGCCGGCCAAGGCCTGTGGCGCATTGCCGCGAACCAGTTGCAGGCCGGGAACACCGAGGGCATCGCGGTTGTGTTCGATCAACCCTTGTCGGCCTTCATCGGCCTCGATGGCCAGTGCGCGGCAAGCGGGGTGGGCGCGCATCCATTCGATGCCGATCGAGCCACTGCCGGCGCCAACATCCCACAACAATTCGCCGGGGATGGGCGCCAGGCGCGCGAGGGTGATGGCGCGTACATCGCGCTTGGTCAGTTGGCCGTCGTGTTTGAAGGCAGAGTCCGGCAGGCCGGCCAGTCGCGACAGGCGCAGCGTGTTCGGCTCGGCGATGCACTCGATGGCGATCAGGTTCAGGTCGGCGATCAAAGGATCGCTCCAGTCATTGGCGATACCGTCGACACGCCGCTCGGCTTCACCGCCCAAATGTTCGAGCACGGTTATCCGGCTCGGACCGAAACCACGTTCACGCAGCAGTGCGGCGATGGCGGTGGGGCTGCCGCCGTCGTTACTCAACACCAGCAAGCGCACGCCGCTGAACAGTTGCGCGTTGAGTGCGGCGACGGGGCGGGCAACCACCGACAACGTGACCACTTCCTGCAAGGGCCAACCCATTCGCGCCGCAGCCAGCGAGCAGGAGGAGGGCGCGGGAAGCGTCAGCATTTCGGCCGAGGGGAGTTGCCGGGCCAGGCTGGCGCCGACGCCGAAGAGCATCGGATCGCCACTGGCCAGGACGCAAACGGGCTCGCCACGGTTCGACAGCAGCGACTCAAGGCTGAAGGGGCTCGGCCACGACTGGCGCTCTCCGCGTATGCACGGCGGGAGCAAATCCAGATGCCGCTGGCCGCCGAAGACTTTCGAGGCACGCAACAGCGCATGCCGGGCGTTCTTGCCCAAGCCCTTGAAGCCGTCTTCGCCGATGCCCACTACCGTCAGCCAGGGTGCCATGCCATTCCTCAATCACACGTTCAACGTTGTTGGGCGGCATGATAGCGCGGGTTCCTTGAGCTGACTGCCTTGTCTTCCCGACCGGAGTCTTTTCATGCAGCGAAGTAAAGCAGGCATAATACCGCGCACTTTCGCCGTGAACTGCCTCGCCACTTGTACGGGTCCGCCTTGAACGAACGTCCGCTGTCCGCTGCCTTACGCCCCTCGGCCTGTCCGGGGTTGCTGCGTATTGTCCCGGCGCTGGATGGCGGCATCTGCCGGATCAAGTTGGACGGTGGTTCGATCAGTAGCGACCAGGCGGAGGCCGTGGCGTCTGCGGCAGAGCGTTATGCCAGCGGGGCGATCGAGGCGACCAACCGGGCCAACCTGCAGATTCGTGGCATCGGCAACGAGCAAGCGGCGTTGATCGACAGCCTGCTGGCCGCCGGACTGGGGCCGCGTACGGCGGCTGGCGACGATGTGCGCAACCTGATGCTCAGCCCCAGCGCCGGGATCGACCGGCGCATGCTGTTCGACACTCGCCCGCTGGCCGGGCAGATCCTCGCCACACTGCAAAGCCAGGAGGCGTTCCACGACCTCAGTGCCAAGTTCGCCGTGCAGCTTGATGGCGCTGAAGAACTGACGATGCTCGAACATCCCCATGACCTGTGGCTCTCGGCGTTTGAACAAGACGGCGAGCAACGGTTGGCGTTCGGCCTGGCGGGATGCCCGACGGACAGCCCCGCCGGTTCGGTTGCGCTGGCTGACGGGCACGCACTGGTGGTCACGGTCCTTGAGTTGTTCCTTGAACTGGCGCGCCCCGAGCAGACGCGAATGCGCCATTTGCTGGCCGAGTACCCGGTCGAGGGCATGCTGTCTCGACTGGCCGAGCGAGTACCGGTGCAAACCGTTGTCGGTTGGCAGCGGGTTTTGGGCTCCAGTGATTTGCACATGGGGGCCCATCCCCAGGCCGAGTCCGGTGTTGTATATGTGGGGGCCGTCCCGCCGCTGGGGCGACTCGATCCCGCGATGCTGCGGGGTGTGGCACAACTGGCACGCAAGTTCGGTGATTCCAGTCTGCGCTTCACACCCTGGCAAAGTCTGCTGGTGCCCAATGTCCGCGCGGAAAATGCCGCCGAGGTATTTCGGCAATTGCAGTCTCTTGGCTTGCAGTGTGAAGCCCATCAGCCATTGTCCCGGCTGATCGCCTGCACCGGCTCAAACGGTTGCGGTAAAGGCTTGGCCGAGACCAAGGGCGATGCCCTGCAACTGGCCGCAGTGCTGCACCGCCATGGACCGGCACTGAACATACACCTGAGCGGTTGCCCGCGTTCCTGCGCCGCCGCGCATACGGCGCCCGTCACATTACTGGCTGTCACCCCCGGTCACTACGATCTCTATTTTCGCGATGCAGCGCAGCCGGGTTTCGGCGCGCTGCACGCACGCAACCTTACTATTGAAGCGGTCGCGACCTTGCTCGACGCCCGCTCACGGAGCCCCCTTGATGCTTGATTACATCCGCGACGGTCAGGAGATCTATCGCAACTCCTTCGCGATCATTCGCGCCGAGGCCAACCTCGACCGAATCCCGGCCGATCTGGAGAAACTCGCCGTTCGTGTGATTCACGCCTGCGGCATGGTCGATGCCATCGACGGCTTGCAGTTTTCCGAAGGGGCGGGCAAGGCCGGGCGTGATGCGCTGGCGGCCGGTGCGCCGATTCTGTGCGATGCGCGGATGGTCTCCGAAGGTGTGACCCGCGCGCGCCTGCCGGCGAACAATACGGTGATCTGCACCTTGCGCGATGAGAGCGTTCCAGAGCTTGCCCGTGAATTGGGCAATACCCGCTCAGCCGCTGCACTGGAGCTATGGCGTCCGCATCTCGAAGGCAGCGTGGTAGTGATTGGCAACGCACCGACGGCGCTGTTCTATCTGCTGGAAATGCTCGACGCCGGCGCGCCGAAACCGGCGTTGATCCTCGGTTTTCCAGTAGGCTTCGTTGGCGCCGCCGAATCCAAGGCTGCGCTGGCGGCCGACAGCCGTGGCGTGCCTTTTGTCATCATGCAAGGTCGCCTGGGCGGAAGCGCCATGGCCGCCGCCGCTGTCAATGCCCTCGCCACGGAGATCGAATAATGCAGCAACCTGGACGTTTGATCGGCCTCGGCGTCGGCCCTGGTGATCCGGAACTGATTACCGTCAAGGCTCTGCGCTTGCTGCGCGAGTCGCCGGTAGTGGCGTACTTCGTGGCCAAGGGCAAGAAGGGCAACGCCTTCGGCATCATCGAGGCGCATCTGCAGGAAGCGCAGAATTTGTTGCCGCTAGTGTACCCGGTGACCACAGAAGCCTTACCGGCGCCGCTGTCCTACGAGCAAGTGATCAGCGACTTCTACGATGACGCCGCCAATGAACTGGCGACGCATCTGGATGCCGGCCGCGACGTGGCGGTGATCTGCGAAGGCGATCCGTTCTTCTACGGCTCCTATATGTACCTGCACGATCGGCTCGCCGAGCGTTATCAGGCTGAAGTCGTTCCCGGCGTATGCTCGATGCTTGGCGGCGCCTCGGTGCTCGGTGCGCCGCTGGTGTATCGCAATCAGAGTCTGTCGGTGTTGTCCGGCGTGTTGCCGCACGACGAACTCAAGCGTCGCCTGGCCGATGCCGATGCGGCGGTGATCATGAAGCTGGGGCGCAACTTTCCCAAGGTTCGCCAGGTACTGGAAGAACTCGGCCTGGCCGAGCGTGCGCTGTACGTCGAGCGTGCGACCATGGCCAATCAGAAGATCGTGCCGCTGGATCAGGTCGAGCCGATGTCCTCACCGTACTTCTCGTTGATCATCGTTCCTGGTGAAAGGTGGCAAGGCTGATGACCCGTCCAGTTCCGGCGATTGTCATTCTTGGCAATGGCAGCCTCGCTACCGCACGCAGCATTCAGCAGGTGTACCCCGAATCCCTGATCCATGGCCTGGCCGAACGGGTCGACGGCGCGGATCTGGCCTATCACGAGTTCGGTGCGACCCTGCGCGAGTTCTATCAACAGGGCACACCGATCATTGCCCTGTGCGCGGCCGGGATCGTGATCCGTACGCTGGCGCCCTTGTTGCTGGAAAAAGGTGTCGAACCACCGGTATTGGCGGTGGCCGAAGACGGCAGTGCCGTGGTTCCCCTGTTGGGCGGTCTTGGCGGCGTGAATGTCATGGCCCGGGAAATTGGCGCTGCGCTTGAGGTATCCGCTGCGATCACCACCAGCGGGGAGTTGCGTTTCGGCACCTGCCTGCTCAATCCGCCGAGCGGCTATGCCCTGGGCGATCTGGAGTCGGGCAAGCGTTTCGTTTCCGATTTGCTGGCTGGCGAAACGGTGCGCATTGAGGGTGAGGCACCGTGGCTGGCGCAGGCGCAGTTGCCCGAAGATGCGCAGGCCCGACTGGCGGTGCATGTCGGTCATGCCGAGCGGGCTCCCGCGGTTAACGAATTGTTGATCTACCCGCGCAATGTGGTGGTCGCCGTGAAAGCTGATCTGGTGAACGTCGCGGAGGCTGTGCGCGAGGCCTTGCATCAGGCAGGGATCGCTGGGCAGTCGCTGGCCTGTCTGTTGGCCGACGACACCGAAATGGCCAGCGCGGCGTTGCGTGAAGCAGCGCTTGAATTGGGCGTGTCGTTGCGCTTTGCCCCGGCAGGGACCGTGCTCGGCGAACGTCTGCGTACTGCCGTGGGCCAACCCGTCTCCATGTTTGGTAACGACACTGTTGCCATTGCGGTAGCAGAGCAACCGCTGGACCCGTTGCAGATTGGCCGGCCTCGTGGTCGTTTGGCCGTGATCGGCCTGGGGCCAGGTGCTGCCGAGTTGATGGTGCCGGCTGTGAAGGCTGAACTGGCCCGCGCCAACGATGTATTGGGCTACGAAACCTACGTGCGCATGGCCGGGCCGTTTCGCGACGATCAAGTGCTGCATTGCACCGACAACCGCGAAGAGATGCAGCGTGCCCGCCACGCTTTCGAACTGGCGGCCCAAGGGCGCTCGGTGGTGGTGGTTTCTTCAGGCGATCCGGGGGTTTTCGCCATGGCCGCTGCGGTGCTTGAGGCGCTGCACGAGTCCACCGACGTCCATTGGCACAACGTCGATCTGGAAATTCTGCCGGGGGTTTCCGCATCGCTGGCGACGGCCGCCCAGGCCGGTGCGCCGCTGGGGCATGACTTCTGTGTACTGTCGCTGTCGGATAACCTCAAGCCATGGGCAATCATCGAGAAACGCCTGGATCTGGCCGCACAAGCCGATCTGGCACTGGCCTTCTACAACCCGATCTCGCGTTCACGACCATGGCAACTGGGCCAGGCACTGGACATCGTCGCCAGGCACCGTGTGCCTGAGACTCCTGTGGTGTTGGGGCGGGATATCGGGCGTCCGGGGCAAACGCTGCGGGCCACCACTCTTGGCCAGTTGACCCCGGATCAGGTCGACATGCGCACCATGGTGTTGATCGGTTCATCCCTGACCTGTGTTTTTCCTCGCGCTGGAGGCGGAGAGTGGGTCTACACGCCTCGTTGGTACCCACGCAAACCGGCTACCTGAGTGAAAGCGACTTTGCTCAAAGGTCGCCGATGTTCAAGTTAATAAGTAACTGATGGTAAAGCCTGCGGCTGACGAAAGTTGTCGCGGGCTTTTTTCTAATAACTCATGAAATAAGTTCTAAGTATTTTTACTTTGACCGGTTCAGCTCTGCGCTTTAGTTTTCAGCTGGTCGCATGAGGCGGCTTATTTATTAAAAGGAAGTTTAAATGACCGATATAAGTAATTACTCAATGGCTCAAGTCGCATTTGATGATGCCATGCAGGATAGGTATTTCAAAGGCGTTGCGGCAGAACTACAGAACGTCGCGCCAAGAGTGCGGACTAAGCGTTCGATCTCGATGCTGAGCACCGCATCGAGTGATTCGTCGGCGCAAGGTGTGGGGTCTTCGGTAGTAGGCTCCTCGCTGGTGGTCTTCGACCAGGCGCTTTCGGAAGACGACAGGCAAGATGCGCTGGACTGCCAGCAGTTTGCTGAAGCGGTGGTCCGGCGCCTGCCCAAGGAAACCAGTAACGAAGAGCGCTACCTGAAGTACAACGAAGCATTGTTGGCGGCGGGCTGGGTGACGGAAAGCTTCACCTACAAGAAATATGTCAGCAAACAGCTCACCATCACGATGAATGAGGCCGTGTTGCAGGTGCTGGCGACCGTCATTTCCGGAGGTTCGAGCGGCGTCCTGGACCTGGTGGCGTCGGGTTTCAGCAAGCTTAAGGGCGATAATGAGGCACTGAAGATTGTCGATGCCGGCAGCAAGAAAAACGACGTCGTCAGCTTCAAGGCTGTGCCTTGCATTGCAAGGCCAGGCGGTGGCATGTCCATGTTGATGGGCGGCCTTGACTTGGTGGACAAGGAATACAACGGCAATTTTTTATTCGTGACTTACAATACCCGAGGATTGCAGATTTTCCAGGGCGCGGGTGTGCGCAAGTTTAATCGGCGTGCATTTGATCGAAAGAAAAGCATGATTTATTCCTATAACGACGAGTTTGGCGATGGCCTTTTCAAACAACTGACAGGCCAATAAGGTTGGCGGGCTTAATCGATCAGGATACTGACTGTGTGGGGTGAATATGCCAGCGTCTGTTAATGCTGTTGTAGTGGGCGGTTGCTTGTTGTCTTTTGCGCAAAGTGTGGACTTGCAAGATCAGCAGGATATTCAGGACTGTCTGTTGTATGCGGAGTTGGCGGCCAATGAAAAATATCCGGGGCAGGCGTCGAGGAAGGCCTGGTTCGATTACTTTCAAGGGCGATTGCTCAAGACGGGATACACACTCAAGACCATCGTTCCGGCGGAGCCGATCCGGGTCAATAGTGTCCACCAGTTGCTCAGTGCCAGCTACCGCGTGATGGGCAGCGTGGGCGTGGAGCGCTTGGGCCAGCTCTTCAAGGACACCTATAAAGCGTTGCGGCTGGATGAGTTTGCCTGGGAGTTCTTTCGCAGCAATGTTGCCAAAGGCGGCTCGGGTATCCTCAAGTGCGCGCCTTGCGAGCGACTCGCCTCGGGTGAAGTGATCGTCTGCCTGCTTGGCTTGCGCTACAGCGCGACCGTGATTGAAAGTGACTTTTTCCTGTGGCGCGAGTTCGATCGAGAGCTGGCGATCATTCCCGATGGCGGGGTGTTCGTGTTCGACCGACGGGCGTTTGAAAACTACCGTAAACGGGTCCATGAGAAAATCGAAGCTTATTCGAAAAAGGTGTTCGTGCGTAAACTTCAGTCCTGATTAAAAGGCTTTGCCCGCAGTAAACGACAAGGCCCTGTGATTGATGCACAGGGCCTTGTTTTCGGGTTTGCACAAGCCATCGCTTCAGGGCACCAGGTAGCCCTTGACCCCGGTGAAGATGATCTGCGCTGCCAGTGCGCACACGAACAACCCCATCAGTCGGCTAACGATCTGTAGCCCCTGGTCGCCGAGAATGCGCTCGATACGACCGGACAAAAACAGCACCACGCCAACGGTAAAACTGGCCAGGGCAATACTGACAATGGCCGTGAGCTTGTCGTCCCAGTGCGGCTGGCTCACGCCCATCACCAGCAAGGCACCGATGGTGCCGGGGCCAACCGTCAGCGGGATGGTCAGCGGAACGATGGTGACATCCTGCTGCACGTTATCGGTCTGTACCGCCGACTTTCCTTGTGCCATCCCGAGTGCCGAGATGAACAGCACGCTGCCGGCACCGATACGAAAGGCATCCACGGTAATGCCGAAAACACTGAAAATCACCCGGCCGAACAAATACAGCAGCACACTGGAGACCAGCGTGGCGACCGCTACTTTCCAGGCCAGCCGACGCTGTTCCTTGCGCGAGTAACCACGGGTCAGGCTGATGAAGCAGGACAACACGAAGAATGGGCTGTAGAGCACCAGCATCTTCAGGTAAACACTGAACAACACATGGAGCATGGTGCCGGGCTCACTGGCGAGGGAAGTCGAGGGGGAGTCTATCAGGGGTTGCGCAGTCTGTCGGCTCAGGACGTTTGGGTTGTTGCGCGATTGTGCTGGTCACGCTGGGCGACCCAGTGCTCGATCAATTCACGCAGCTGCGACAGTTCCACCGGCTTGGCCATATGTCCGTCCATGCCGGCCTGGCGTGCACGCTCTTTGTGTTCGGCCAGGATATGGGCAGTCAATGCCACCACGGGGGTACGGACCCGCTGATTGCCGACTTCCCAGGCACGCAATTGCTGGGTGGCCGAGAAGCCGTCGAGGATCGGCATTTCACAGTCCATCAGCACCAGGTCGTAACGTTGGGCCTTCATTGCCTGTAGGGCCTCTTCGCCGTTGCAGGCGGTATCCGGTTGCAGGTTGAGCTTGCTCAGCATGCCGCGGATCACCTTGGTCGAGATGCTGTTGTCTTCGGCCACCAGGATGCGGAAGTCGCTGGGGACCTTGACCGGTAGTGCCGGGCCGTTTGGCAGTGGTTGCGTGACGACCAGGCCTTTGTTGCGTTGGGTCAGCTCGTCGGCCAGGGTGGTCTTGAGGGTGTAGCCGGCCACCGGTTTGGCGAGGATGCGCTTGATCCCGGAGTTGCGCGCGATGATCTTGCTCGGCGCATTGCTGATGCCGGTGAGCATGATCAACAGGATGTCATGGTTCAGGCTGGGGTCTTCCTTGATCTTGGCCGCCAGTTGCATGCCGGTCATGCCGGGCATGTTCTGGTCCAGCAGGACCACATCGAAGTAATCGCGCAAGTGAGCCTTGGTGCGCAGAAGGGCCAGCGCCTCCTTGCCGGAAGACGCGGCGCTGACGTTCAGGCCCCAGGCGCTGCACTGCTGCACCAGCACCTTGCGGCAGGTGTCATTGTCGTCCACCACCAATACCCGCGCACCCTGCAGCGGGCCGTCGAGGTCGGAGGTCGGGTGCTCGAGACGATCCGGGTCCAGCGGCAGGGTCAGCCACAGGGTGCTGCCCTGGTTGTTGCCGCTCTTGATCCCGAATTCCCCCTGCATCAAGCGGATCAACTGGCGGGCAATCACCAGCCCCAGGTTGCCGCCCAACTGGGTGGCCGAAAGAAAATGCCGGCTGTGCAGTTCGGCGTGCATCAGGGCGTCGCGTTCTTCGGCGTCCATGGGCTCGCCGCTGTCCTGCACGGCGATACGCAGGCGTGGTTTGGTGTTGCGCTCGTCGAGCGCAACGACGATCAGGATTTCGCCTTCATCGGTTTTTTTCAGGGCGTTTTCAAGCAGGCTCAACAGCGTCTGGCGCAAGCGTGTCGGGTCACCGCTGATCACCCGGGGCACTTGCGGCTGGATGAAGCTGATCAACTCGACGTTTTGCTGCTCGGCCTTGGCGCGGAAGATGCTCAGGCAATCCTCGATCAGTGCATTGAGGTCGAACTGCACATCGTCCAGTTCGATCTGTCCGGACTCGAGTTTGGAGATGTCGAGAATTTCGTTGATCAGTGTCAGCAGCTCGTTGCCAGCGCTGTGGATCGTCTGCACATAGTCGCGTTGCTTGACCGATAGCGGTGTGCCCAGCAGTAGCTCGGTCATGCCGAGGACGCCGTTCATCGGAGTGCGGATCTCATGGCTGATCTTCGCCAGGAACTCGGCCTTGGCGTTGATCTCGGCGTTGCTGGCTGCCAGGTCACGACTGATGCTGAAGCGGTCTTCGGTGATGCGGCGCTGGCGCTCGCTCAACGCAATGCTCATCAACAGGCCACTGATGCAGATGAACACCAGCAAGATGGTGATCAGGCCATGGGGTTCGACCAGGGTCAACCCCAACAGGGCGGGCAGGATGACCAGTGTCCCGAGGTTGAACACCACCATGGCTGCCACGAAGAGGCGAGCCGGGCGATAACCTTTTTGCCAGTGATAGGCGCTGATGAACAGCATGCTCAGGCCTGCCAGCGCTACCAGGCCGTAGGTAATGAAGTTCAGTGGCAAGGTATTGACGAACAGCAGCATCAGGCCGCAGGCGGTGATGAGCAGGATCTCGCCAAGCAGTAACCGGTTCAGCGGATGCGGCCCGAGCGGGGCGAAGAAACGATAGGCAAGCATCAGGCCGCAGGGCGCAGTCATTATCAATGCCAGGTAAGCCCCCGGCGTTTGCAGTGCATGCCAGTCCGGCAGCCAGGGGCCAGCCAGGTTCAGCAACAACAGCAGGCTGAGCATCAACAACCCTTCGCACGTCGCCAACCAGAGGGCGCTGCGCGAGCGGGTGTAGGTGTAGCGGATGAGGTTGTGCAGGATCAGCATGGCGATGCAACCGAACAACAGGCCATAGATCAGGGTCTGGTTCTGGTTGGCGGCCGAGAGGATCGCCGATTGCAGGGTGATATAGGGCCGTAACTGGTGGTCGGAGGCCAGTCGCAGGTACACGTCGAGGGGGTTGTCGCTTTGCGGCAGGGCCAGCATGAAGTCGCTGCTGGGCAATGGTCGCTCGGATTGGGGGCGTTCGTTGCCCGTGCTGGATTGATCGATCAGCTTGTCGCCGTCCAGAACGTACATGTTGAACTGGCGCAGGTCAGGCGCGAACACGCGCAGCAACTGTTCGTGTTTGCCCGGTGCAAGCCTGAATCGCAACCATAGCGCGCCATCGGGTTCGGCTGCGGTAAGGCGGTCGAGTTCGATAGGGCTGAATTGATTGGTGTAGCGTGCGGAACGGATGTCGCTCAGTTGCAGGTCGCCCTGTTCGTCGAGCAATACCGCCCAGCCACTGCCTTGCGCGGCCTGGGCCGGAAGCATGCAGAGCAAGGTCAGCAAAGTGACGGTCAAGCTTATGGCAATCCTGAGCCAGCGCACGGCGAAATCCCTTCGTTAGGTTGATGCCAGAATATAACGATGCGCGGCGCTGGAATAGCCAGGCAATAAACGGTGTTCATTGCCTGGCGCGGTGCATACCTTATTCCTGATTTTCGCCACGCTCGCGGGCAATGGCGCGGTAGCCAATGTCCTTGCGATAGAAGCAGCCTTCCCAGTCAATCGAAGCCGCCAGCTTGTAGGCCTGCTGCTGTGCAGCATCGACGCTGGCACCCATGGCCGTGGCGCAAAGCACCCGACCACCGGCCGTTACGACTTGACCGTCCTTGAGCGCAGTACCGGCGTGGAAGACTTTGCCTTCCAGTGCTGCCGCTGCGTCCAGGCCATTGATGGCCGCGCCTTTGGTGTAGTCGCCAGGATAGCCGCCGGCGGCCAGCACGATGCCGACGCTCGGGCGTGGATCCCATTGTGCTTCGACCTTGTCCAGCGCCTGGGCCAGAGCGGCCTCGACCAGCAGCACCAGGCTCGACTGCAGGCGCAGCATCACCGGTTGGGTCTCAGGGTCGCCGAAGCGGCAGTTGAATTCGATGACTTTTGGGTTACCAGCCTTGTCGATCATCAGACCGGCGTACAGGAAACCAGTGTAGACGTTGCCCTCCTCGGCCATGCCGCGCACGGTCGGCCAGATCACCAGGTCCATGACGCGCTTGTGCACTTCGGCGGTAACCACCGGCGCCGGGGAGTAAGCACCCATGCCACCAGTGTTTGGACCGGTGTCGCCGTCGCCGACGCGTTTGTGGTCCTGGCTGGTGGCCATCGGCAGCACGTTCTTGCCGTCGACCATCACGATGAAACTGGCTTCTTCGCCGTCCAGGAACTCTTCGATGACCACGCGCGAACCCGCATCGCCAAAGGCATTGCCGGCCAGCATGTCGCGCACGGCGTCTTCGGCTTCGGCCAGGGTCATGGCGACGATCACGCCTTTACCGGCGGCCAGGCCATCGGCCTTGATCACGATCGGAGCGCCTTTTTCACGCAGGTAAGCCAGGGCCGGCTCGATCTCGGTGAAGTTCTGGTAGTCGGCAGTCGGGATCTTGTGGCGCGCCAGGAAGTCCTTGGTGAAGGCTTTCGAACCTTCCAGCTGCGCAGCGCCAGCGGTCGGACCGAAGCAATCCAGGCCACGGCTGCGGAACAGGTCAACGACGCCGGCAACCAGCGGCACTTCAGGGCCAACGATGGTCAGGGAAACGTTTTTCTCGGCAAAGTCTGCCAGTTGCTCAAGCGCCAGTACGTCGATGGCGACGTTCTCGCACTTGGCTTCGATGGCGGTACCGGCATTGCCCGGGGCCACGAAAACTTTCTGCACGCGCGGATCCTGAGCCACTTTCCAGGCCAGGGCGTGTTCACGGCCACCGCTGCCAATGATCAAAACATTCATTTCAAAAACCTCGGATGACGCTAATTCTGTTTTAGAACCTAAAGCGCTTTACGCCTTAGGAGGTTGCAATGACGCCGGTAGATGCAAGGCGGAGCCCACCTCGATGAGCGGAGTTGCCTTTTGGCAATGAGCATCATCGAGGTGGGCTCCAACGCAGCAGATGCCGGCGTCAGTGCGACCGTTGCCGTATTAGTGACGGAAGTGGCGCATGCCGGTGAACACCATCGCGATGCCGGCTTCGTCGGCAGCAGCAATCACTTCAGCATCACGCATCGAGCCGCCTGGCTGGATCACGGCAGTCACGCCCGCCTTGGCCGCATTGTCCAGACCGTCGCGGAACGGGAAGAAAGCGTCGGAAGCCATCACCGAACCGGCTACCTGCAAGCCAGCGTGCTCAGCCTTGATGGCAGCAATACGCGCGGAGTTCACACGGCTCATCTGACCGGCGCCGACACCGATGGTCTGGCGATTCTTGGCGTAGACGATGGCGTTGGACTTAACGTACTTGGCGACTTTCCAGGCGAAGATCAGGTCGTGGATCTCTTGCTCGGTCGGGGCGCGCCTGGTCACGACTTTCAGGTCGTCGGTGCCGATCATGCCGATGTCGCGGCTCTGTACCAGCAGGCCACCGTTGACGCGCTTGTAATCCCAGGCAGCAGCGCGGTCAGCCGACCACTCGCCGCAGGCCAGCAGGCGCACGTTGGCTTTGGCGGCGACGATGGCGCGGGCCTCTTCGCTGACGCTTGGGGCAATGATCACTTCGACGAACTGACGCTCGACGATGGCCTTGGCGGTCTCGGCGTCGAGCTCGCGGTTGAAGGCGATGATGCCGCCGAACGCGGATTCGGTGTCGGTAGCGTAGGCCAGGTCGTAGGCCTTGCGGATGCCGCCTTCGGCATCAGGGCTGACAGCCACGCCGCACGGGTTGGCGTGCTTG
Organism: Pseudomonas sp. IT-P4; assembly: GCF_949767755.1. Lineage (NCBI taxonomy): Bacteria > Pseudomonadati > Pseudomonadota > Gammaproteobacteria > Pseudomonadales > Pseudomonadaceae > Pseudomonas > Pseudomonas sp. IT-P4. The sequence goes on from NZ_CATKPX010000034.1 coordinate 547,176, forward strand.
ACGATCACGCAGGCTGGCTTGACGAAGCTCTTCACGCATTCCAGCGCAGCGTCGGTGTCGGCCACGTTGTTGTACGACAGTTCCTTGCCTTGCAGTTGGGTCGCGGTGGCGATGCCCACTTCGGCAGGTTTGGCTTCAACGTAGAACGCCGCGCTCTGGTGCGGGTTCTCGCCGTAGCGCATTTCCTGGGCCTTGATGAACTGGCTGTTGAAGGTGCGCGGGAACTCGCTGCGACCGGAGGTCGAGAGGGTTTCAGCCGCCTGGTTCACGGTGCCCATGTAGTTGGCGATCATGCCGTCGTAGGCGGCGGTGTGCTCGAATGCCTTGAGCATCAGGTCGAAACGCTGAGCGTAGGTCAGGCCGCCGGCCTTGAGGTTTTCCAGGACGCTGGCGTAGTCGCCGGCATTGACCACGATGGCCACGTCTTTATGGTTTTTTGCTGCCGAACGGACCATGGTCGGGCCGCCGATGTCGATGTTCTCGATGGCGGTCGGCAGGTCGCAGCCTGGCTTGTTGATGGTGGCTTCGAACGGGTACAGGTTGACCGCAACCAGGTCGATCGGCTTGATGCCATGCTCGTTCATGATGGCGTCGTCGATGCCGCGACGACCGAGGATCCCGCCGTGGATTTTCGGGTGCAGGGTCTTCACCCGGCCGTCCATCATTTCGGCAAAACCTGTGTAGTCCGCGACTTCCACTGCGGCAACGCCGTTGTCCTGCAGCAGCTTGAACGTCCCGCCGGTGGAGAGGATCTCGACGCCCAGGGCTTCAAGCTCCCTGGCGAATTCGAGGATCCCGGTCTTGTCGGAAACGCTGATCAAGGCGCGGCGGATCGGCAGGCGGGTAGTCTGGTCGGTCATCTCAATTTCCATCAAAAGCAAAGGAAGTCAGCAAAAAAGGCGACCGGTTTTACGCGGGCGCCTTTCTGGTTTGATTGAATGCTTACAACAAATCGTACTGCTTGAGTTTCTTGCGCAGCGTGCCCCGGTTAAGCCCGAGCATCTCGCTGGCCTTGGTCTGGTTGCCCTTGACGTAGTTCATCACGCACTCGAGCAGGGGAGCCTCGACTTCGGAGAGCACCAGGTTGTACACATCCGTGACGGCAGCGCCCTCAAGGTGGGCGAAATAATTGTGCAGCGCCTTCTCGACACTCCCGCGAAGGGTCTGGCCTTCTTCGCTTGGCGTATTGAGGTGCTGTTTCAAATTCACGTTGTCGCTCACGGGTGTTGTTCCACTCACTAAAGTCTCGGTCATCATCGTCATGCGGCCACCCACTCTCCGTCCCCTGTCAGGCTCTTGTAACGCTCGGCGAAAAATCCCCGAACGTTGGCGCATTGTGCATCCGTACCATCCAAACGATTGAAGTGGGCGCGAAACTCCCTGGCGCCCGGCAGGGTTGCGAGATACCAGCCCACATGCTTTCGAGCAATGCGCACGCCCATGACATCACCATAGAAGGCGTGCAGGGCAGCCAGATGCTCTAGCAGAATGCGTTCCACCTCGATCAGTTCCAGCGCCGGGAGCTTCTCGCCGGTGCGCAGGAAATGGTCGATCTCGCGAAAAATCCATGGCCGCCCCTGGGCAGCCCGGCCAATCAACAGGCCATCGGCACCGGTCGCGTCGAGCACGTACCGGGCTTTTTCCGGCGAATCGATATCGCCATTGGCGAAGACCGGAATCGACACCGCCTGCTTGATCGCGGCAATGGTGTCGTACTCGGCTTCACCTGTGTACAGGTCGGCACGGGTGCGGCCATGCACCGCCAGCGCCGTAATGCCTGCCTGTTCGGCGATCTTTGCCACCGTCAGGCCGTTCTTGTTGTCCCGGTCCCAACCGGTCCGGATCTTCAGGGTAACCGGCACATCGACCGCAGCCACGACGGCCTGCAGGATCTCGGTTACCAGGGGTTCATCCTTCAACAGCGCGGAACCGGCCGCCTTGTTACAGACTTTTTTTGCCGGACAGCCCATGTTGATATCAATGATCTGCGCACCCATTTCAACGTTGGCACGGGCGGCGTCCGCCAGCATCTGCGCGTCCCCACCGGCGATCTGTACCGAGCGAGGCTCGGGATCACCTTCGTGGATCATGCGCATGCGCGACTTGCGGGTGTTCCACAAACTCATGTCGCTGGTGACCATTTCCGAGACGACCAGTCCCGCGCCCAAGCGCTTGCACAGCTGACGAAAGGGCTGGTCGGTGACTCCCGCCATGGGGGCGAGAATCAAGCTGTTATGTAATGTGTATGGGCCGATGCGTACCGCCGACATAGGACTTCCCTGTTGTGGGGCCGGATCATGAGAGTTCGAAAAAGGGTTGGCATGATACCCGCTCTCGATGACTGGATAAAGGCTGAATTGAACAAATTCTGAACAGTTATTCTGTTATTACCCGTGGTTTGGTTCGCCTGGGGCAGTCAGAAAGCCGGCGTGAATCCGGGAGCAATGAAGCGTTTCACTCCGGAGAGTGAAAGCTCAGACTGTAGTTCACGGCCTTGGCACCTGGGTCGAGAATGTCCAGGGCGATGTGGATCGGCGTTTGCGGAGGCATTTCCGCCATGCCTTCGAGATCGCCATTGAGGTACTCGCCAGGCTTGAAGCGACGACTGGCGATAAGATGGCCATTGAGGTCGGCGAAGCGCAGCTCCAGCAACGGGAAGGGCTGGGAGAAGGGCGCGCGGTTATAGATGATCGCATCGACCACCAGGGCGCCATTGAACTCGGGATGGCTACGTACCACCAGGTTGCTGCTCTTGATCTTCGCGATGTCGACTTTGGAAGGTACGGTGCAGCCGATTTGCGGGCACAGTTGCTGGAACCACGGGCGATATTGATCCTGTCGCGCCAGTTCGTCGAAATGGTAGGCAATGTACTGGCCGGCGAGGGCGCCAGCGGCAATCAGCACCAGCAGCAGCCAGAACAGGCGTCGGCCCCAGGGCGAGCGGCGTTTTTGCCAGTCCAGTTGCAGCGGGTCGTCGGTCAGGTCTTGCAGCACTTCGGCACGCACGCCCGGTTCGCTGCGTTCGCGTCGCTTGCGCAGCGGTTCGATCGAAGGCAGGTTGTCGTCGATTTCCCTCTCGTCGGCGGCCGACAGGCGTTCGTGGTTCAGCGGTGCATCGAGAGGGTCGTGCAGTCGCAAATGAGGTGGCTGCGATTCTTCGTCGAGATCAACCGGTTCCAGGGACAGCGAAGGTTCGGTGCGCGAGGCTTTGCTCGGTTCGACCGTCGGCTCTGGCGTTTCAAGGCTGTCGAGCGGTTCGTCGAGTTGCGCACGATCGGCCGCCGACTCACTGAACAGGCTGTCGGACCACGGCTCCTCGTCATCCTGCCCGGTGCTGTCGCGACGGGCACTCAGCGAGTCGTCGCGATGGCGACCGAGTTCGGTGGTCGGCTGGATTTCCCGCTGCTCGAGCCGGGCGAGCTCTTCGTCGAGGTCGAGACTGTCCAGGTCCAGTTCGGTCGCGCTCCATTGCTTTTGGCTGATGGCGCGCGGTGGCGATGGCTCAAGGGGCTCTTCAGGCTGCACGGGCGTCGTGACCGGTGATTCCTTGCTCGCCTGCTCAAGCAATTGCCTGGCGGCATTGAACACCTGCAGGCAGGAGCCGCAACGAACCACCCCGCGAGCCACGCTCAACTGGGCATGGCTGACGCGGAAGCTGGTTTGGCAATGCGGGCACTGGGTGACGAAGCTGTCGGTCATGCGGCGATCCGGATTATGCAGACGCTCATTCTAGCGCCGACGGCCAGTGATGCGCACCCAGCCATCGCGATTGGCGATCGGGTCCAGATCGAAGTCCTTGGTGTAGGCGGCAGCGACTTCATCGCCCTGTTCGGCGAGGATGCCCGACAGCGCCAGGCGACCGCCCGACTTGACCAGGCCCGACAGCTGTGGCGCCAGGGACACCAGCGGACCGGCGAGAATGTTGGCCACCAGCACGTCGGCCTGCACCTGCGGCAGGTCTTGCGGCAGATACAGCGGGAACAGGTGGTCGGCGATGTTGTTGCGCCCGGCGTTGTCGCGGGAGGCTTCCAGCGCCTGCACGTCGATATCGGTGCCGACGGCTTCCCTGGCGCCCAGCAACAGTGCGGCAATCGCCAGAATCCCCGAGCCGCAACCGAAGTCCAGCACGTTGCAGTCTTTCAGGTCCTGACCGTCGAGCCATTCCAGGCATAGTGCGGTGGTCGGGTGGGTGCCGGTGCCGAACGCCAGGCCCGGGTCCAGCAGCAAATTCACGGCGTCAGGTTCTGGTGCGGCATGCCAACTCGGCACGATCCACAGGCGCTGGCCGAAACGCATTGGCTGGAAACCATCCATCCAGCTGCGTTCCCAGTCCTGGTCTTCGATCACTTCGCTGTGGTGCTCGGGCAGCGGGCTGCCGGTCAGCAACTCCAGATGAGCCAATACCGGGCCTGGCTCGGTGCCACCTTCGAACAGGGCCAGCAGGTGCGTGTGCGACCACAGCGGCGTGGTGTTGAGTTCCGGCTCGAAGATCGGCTGATCTTCGGCGTCCATGAAGGTCACCGACACGGCGCCCACTTCAAGGAAAGCGTCTTCATAGGTTTCGGCTTGTTCTGGGCTGATGGCGAGACGTACTTGCAGCCAAGGCATGGCGGGCACCTTTGAAAAATATTGATTGCAGCCTGGCGGGCTGCGAGAAGGACGCAAGTTTACGCGAGCGCGGGGCAGAAGACGACTATAGGGGTGAAGCAAAAAGATCGCAGCCTGCGGCAGCTCCTACAGGGGAACGCATTTCAAATGTAGGAGCTGCCGAAGGCTGCGATCTTTTGAACTTAAACAACAAAGCCGCCCGAAGGCGGCTTTGTCGATGGGGTCGAAGCTTAGTGCTTCTCGCCAGCCAGCTTGTGCTCGAGGTAGTGAATGTTCACGCCCCCTTTGCAGAAGCCTTCGTCGCGGGTCAGGTCGCGGTGCAGCGGGATGTTGGTCTTGATCCCGTCGACCACGATCTCGTCCAGCGCATTGCGCATGCGCGCCATGGCTTCGTCACGGGTTGCCCCGTAGGTGATCAGCTTGCCGATCAACGAGTCGTAGTTCGGCGGAACGGCATAACCACTGTACAGGTGCGAGTCGACGCGAACGCCGTTGCCGCCTGGGGCGTGGAAATGCTTGACCGTGCCCGGGCTCGGCATGAAGGTTTTCGGGTCTTCGGCGTTGATCCGGCATTCCAGCGCGTGACCGCGGATGACCACGTCATCCTGGGTGAACGACAGCTTGTTGCCGGCGGCGATGCTCAGCATCTCCTTGACGATGTCGATGCCGGTGACCATTTCCGAAACCGGGTGCTCTACCTGGACACGAGTGTTCATCTCGATGAAGTAGAAGCGACCGTTTTCGTACAGGAACTCGAAAGTGCCAGCGCCCCGGTAGCCGATGTCGATGCAAGCCTTGACGCAGCGTGCGAGTACTTCCTCACGTGCGTTTTCGTCGATGCCCGGTGCTGGCGCTTCTTCGAGAACCTTCTGGTGACGGCGTTGCAGCGAGCAGTCGCGGTCGCCCAGATGGATAGCCTGGCCCTGGCCATCGGAAAGGACCTGGACTTCCACGTGACGCGGGTTGGTCAGGAATTTTTCCAGATAGACCATCGGGTTGCCGAACGCCGCGCCAGCTTCGGTACGGGTCAGTTTCGCGAAGGAGATCAGGTCTTCTTCTTTATGCACAACGCGCATGCCGCGACCACCGCCGCCGCCAGCGGCCTTGATGATCACCGGGTAACCGACTTCGCGACCAATGCGCAGAGCGGTTTCTTCGTCTTCCGGCAGCGGGCCGTCAGAGCCCGGAACAGTCGGAACGCCGGCAGCGATCATGGCGTGCTTGGCCGATACCTTGTCGCCCATCAGGCGAATGGTTTCGGCTTTCGGGCCAATGAACGCGAAGCCGGAGTTCTCGACCTGCTCGGCGAAGTCGGCGTTTTCCGCAAGGAAGCCGTAGCCCGGGTGAATGGCGGTAGCGCCAGTCACTTCGGCCGCGGCAATGATTGCCGGAATGTGCAGGTAGGAGTGGGCGGCCGATGCCGGACCGATGCAGACGGATTCGTCTGCCAGGCCCAGGTGCATCAGTTCCTTGTCGGCCTTGGAGTAAACGGCGACGGTCTTGATGCCCATCTCTTTGCAGGCGCGCAGGATCCGCAGGGCGATCTCACCGCGGTTGGCGATCAGAACTTTTTCCAACTTCGCAGTCATCAAAGGCTCTCCGCGGTTCAAACGATGGTGAACAGCGGTTGGTCGTACTCAACCGGCTGGCCGTCTTCGACGAGGATGGATTCGATCACACCGCTGGTTTCAGCTTCGATGTGGTTCATCATCTTCATGGCTTCAACGATGCACAGGGTGTCGCCTTTCTTCACGGTCTGGCCGACTTCGACGAAGGACGGCGAGGTTGGCGAAGACTTGCGATAGAAAGTACCGACCATCGGCGAACGGGCAACAGTGCCGTTCAGTGCTGGCGCGGCGGCGGCAACAGGTGCGGCAGCGGCAGCCGGAGCGGCGGCAGCGACAGGCGCGGGGGCCGGAGCGTGCATTGGAGCTGGCGCGTAGTACTGCTGAGCCGGGGTCTTGCTATGACGGCTGATGCGTACGGACTCTTCGCCTTCCTTGATCTCGAGCTCGTCGATGCCGGACTCTTCCAGCAATTCGATCAGTTTCTTAACTTTACGGATATCCATGAATCATCAACTCCCAAGGGTCGGTCAGGGGCGTTTAACGCTTGTTGTTCAAGCTGTTGCCTGTATTTGAAGCTGCTCTAGGGCGGCCTCCAGGGCCAGTCGATAACCGCTGGCGCCAAGGCCGCAGATCACTCCCACCGCTACGTCGGAGAAGTAAGAGTGATGGCGGAAAGGTTCGCGTTTGTGCACGTTAGACAAATGCACTTCGATGAATGGGATGCTCACCGCCAGCAGCGCGTCACGTAATGCGACACTTGTATGTGTAAAAGCTGCTGGGTTGATCAGAATGAAGTCCACGCCTTCGCTGCGGGCAGCGTGGATGCGGTCGATCAATTCGTACTCGGCGTTGCTTTGCAGGTGCAGCAAATGGTGACCGCCTTCGCGGGCACGGCGTTCCAGGTCCTGGTTGATCTGAGCCAGCGTCGTGGCGCCATAGGTGCCCGGTTCACGAGTGCCGAGCAGGTTCAGGTTGGGTCCGTGCAGAACGAGTAACGTCGCCATCGGCGGTTCCTATGTTATCTGTGAGCAATTGTCAGAACCCGGCGACTATGCCGCAAAGCCTTTGTGACTGTCCAGTTCTCTGCAATAGCCCGCACGATGACCGATGTTTGCGCGAAATATATGACTGCTTGATTAAATTTGGTCATTCGCCCTGGCAACACGTTCGGCGAAGTCCCTGGCGTTGATCTCGCCGATCACCCGAACATCGGCGCGTTCGACACCGTCCTTGCCAAAAAACATCAGGGCCGGTGGCCCGAACAACTGGTAACGGTCGAGCAGGGCGCGTTGCTCGGCGTTGCTGGCGGTGATGTCGAAGCGAATAAGCCGGTAGCCCTTGAGGCGTTCGATGACGACAGGGTCGTCCAGCACCTCACGCTCGATGACTTTGCAGCTTATGCACCAGTCGGCGTACCAGTCGAGCAGCAGCGGTGTGCCGGATGCGCGTGCGTCGGCGAGTGCTCGGTCCAGATCGGCCGGCGTGCTGACAGTTTGCCAGGTGCTGGCGTTTTGCGCGGGGCTGTTGTTGGCAACGATACGGGGCTGGCCGATCGGGTTGAGCGGGTCGGTCTGGCCGCTGAAGGCGCCGTACCAGCAGGCCAGTGCGTAAAACAGCAGGAACATGCCGAGCAATTGGCCCAGGCGTTTGCGCGGTGGTTTATAGACGAACTCCAGCGCTCCCATGAACAGGCCGACGCCGCCGGCCAGCAAACCGATGAGCAACAAGGTGACCTGACCCGGCAAGACGCGGCTGAGCAAGCCGACGGCCAACCCGAGCAACAACACGCCAATCGCGTTTTTCACGTAGACCAGCCACGGACCGCTTTTCGGCAGCCAGGCTGCGCCACCGGTGGCCACCAGCAACAGCGGCGCGCCCATGCCGAGGCCGAGCATGAACAGTTTCAAGCCGCCGCCCAGCGCATCGCCACTGGCGCTGATGTACAGCAGCGCGCCGGCCAATGGCGCCGAAACACAGGGTGAGACCAGCAAGCTGGAGACCACGCCCAACACTGCGGCGCCCCACAATGACCCGCCTTCGGTGCGGCCGGCGATGCGGTCCAGGCGACTGCTGATGGCGTGCGGCAACTTGAGCTCGAACACGCCGAACATTGCCAGGGCAAACACGGCGAAAAACATCGCGAACGGCACCAGCACCCAGGCCGACTGCAGTCGCGCCTGCAGATTGAGTTGGGCACCGAACAGGCCCATCAGGGCTCCGAGCAGGGCAAAGCAGGCGGCCATCGGCAGCACATAGGCCAGCGACAGATTGAAGCCGCGCCAGCCACCGACCTGACCGCGCAGTACCACGCCGGACAGGATCGGCAGCATGGGCAGCACGCATGGCGTGAACGTCAGGCCCAGGCCCGCGAGGAAAAACAGCGCCAGTTCGCGCCAGCTCCATGGATAAACCGTCGCCGGAGCGCCGCTGCCGTCGATACTCAGGCGCTCGGTTTCCGGTGGATAGCACAGGCCTTTGTCGGCGCATCCCTGATAGGTCACGACCAGGGTGAAGGCGCGTTGGTCGGTGCGCGGCAACTCGACGTCGAGAATGCCGTGATAGACCTCGACATCGCCGAAGTATTCATCGTGCTTTTTCTGACCGTCGGGCAGTTTCGCCGCTCCGAGGGCGACATCGGCCGGATCGGCGCGAAATTGAAAGCGGTGGCGGTAGAGGTAATAACCTTCGGTGGCGACGAAACGCAGCTTTATCGATTGCGGCGTGCTCTCTACCAGGCTCAGCCGGAAAGCTTCGCGCACCGGCAGGAAGTCGGCGCTGTTGTTGATCGAGCCCAGGCTGGAGCTGGGTCGGTTCTCCAGCAAGCCAGTGGCGCTGGCCGGCAGGGCGAACACTAAAAACAGCAGGCAAAGCAAACGGCGCATGACGATCTCGCGTATCGGAATTGGGGGGATGATAGCTGAGAGAGCATGGTCACATCGAACTGCGTAGGAGCTGCCGAAGGCTGCGATCTTTTGATCTTGCTCTTGAGAGGCAAAGTCAAAAGATCGTCCGAACGCGGCCCGAGCCTTCGGCAGCTCCTACAGTGAAAGCGATTTATCAGACGCGGAAGGCCTGAACGGCCGTATGCAATCGCCCACCCAGCACCAGCAAATTCTCCCCTTGCTCACGCCCTTGGCCAATGCGCAGCAGGTTATCCCCGCCCAACTGGTGAATCCGCTCACTGTGGTCCCGGATTTCGCTGACAGCGCCGCTTTGCTGGGCGGTGACATCAGCAATGCGTACCGCCGTGGCGGAAATGGTCTGGATCGCCCCCACGATCTTATCCAGTGCCCCATCCGCGGCCTGGGCCTGGCCGGCGGTCGCTTCGGCGTGTGCGACCTGGGCGCGCATGCCTTCCACCGATTGCCGCGCGGCGGTTTGCAGTCCTGCGATCAGCGTCTGGATTTCTGCCGTGGCCCCGGCGGTACGTTGCGCCAGTGAGCGCACCTCTTCGGCCACCACTGCAAAGCCTCGGCCCATTTCCCCGGCCCGGGCCGCCTCGATGGCGGCGTTCAAGGCCAGCAGGTTGGTCTGGTCGGCAATCGAGCGGATCACCGTCAGCACGCCGCCGATGGTGGCCGACTCTTCAGCCAGGTGTTCAATCATTTGCGCATTGCCTTGCACTTCATCCACCAGCGCATGCAGACCCGTGAGGCTCAGGCCGATGACTCTCTGTCCGTGCTCCACGGCCAGGCCGGCGTGGCGGCTGGCGTCGGCGGCCTGGCTGGCATCGCCGGCGACTTGTTGAATGGTCGCTTCCAGTTCGCTGAGGGAGTCACGGATCAGTGCCGTGTCACCGGCCTGATGCTCGGCACCGTCGTGCAGGTCGTTGCTCAGGTCGGCCAGGGTGCGGCTGCTGTCGGCCACCTGCTCGGCGTTGCGGCGAATGGTCCCCACCAGGTCCACCAGATAGGCGCGCAAGCGGTTGAGGGAGGCTTCAATGTCATGCAATTCGCGGTTGGTGCTGCCCAGTTGAATGTCGCGGCTGAAGTCGCCTTCGGCCCAGGTCGAGAGGGCCGGGGCGAGGTTGGTCAGGGTTCGGGCGAGTTTGCGCTGCAGGGTGTCGATCAGCAGGGCGATCAACAGAATCAAGCCGATCATCACGCCTTGCATCACCCGCACTTCACCCTGGATCTGCCCGTGCTGGGCGCGTACTACCGGTTCCAGCCCGGCAATGGCCTGTTGCACGTCGGCGATTTTCAGGTGGGTCGCCGCGCTGAGGTCGGCGCGCTTCTGGATTTGATCGCGGGTGCGCGAAAGCTCGGCCGGGTAGCGGGTGAGCAGGCTGTTGAGCTCACGCTTGAGGCCCACGCCGGCATCTTCGGCAACGGTTTTTTCAGTGTTCTCAAGGCCCATCATCGAGGCGAAATCGTCGGTGTTCGACTCGCCTCTGGTGGCTACGCCGAGCAAAGGCAGGGCGTCCAGTTTTTCAGCCTGGGTGCGGATGTTGGTCACTTCGCGTTCGACATCGGCGGCCAGTTCACTGCGGCCGCTGCTGACCAGTTTGTCACGGGCCAGGGACAATTTGCCCAGGTGTTGCGATGCGGTGAGCAGCGGCGTCAGGTAAGCCGCATTGCCGCTGGCGTACTGGCTGAGTTGATCGAGACTGGCGCCCAGTTCCCGCTCGGCCTGCAGCAGCAAGGCCTGCGGATCGCCTGCCAGCTTGCCGGCGGCCAGCAGGTCGGTCTTGCTGAATTCTTCAAGGGTCCAAAGGCTTGGGCGTAACGCCTCGGCCAGGGCCGGTGGCAATTCGCCGAGTTCTTTTTGCAGGCTGTCGATGCCTTGGGCGGCAGTGCTCAGGCGCAACGCGTCGCCGCTGCCCAGGTAATCCTCGACACTGCGGACGACGTCATTCTGAAATTGCTGCGACAGGCCCAGGTAGCGCTCCATTAATAGATACGGACGCTCAAGGGCTTTCTGCGACCACCACAGCGTAGCGCCGAGGGCCACGCACACGGCCACCAGAAGGAGGGTATTGAGATTGGTCAGCAGCTTCAGGCGCATCACGGACTACCAACGGCAGAAATGGTAAGCGCCTGAAGTTATTGCGTTTCTGTTACAGGCTTATGACCGTATCGGTCGATTCCGATAAAAAAGTGGCACTTTGCTTTGATGTCCGGGCCGCCTGGACGCGATTGCGTCCGCCGTGTTTGGCGCGGTACAGCGCTTCGTCCGCCTGGCTGGCCATCATCAGGCTGTCGGAGCTTTCGCAAAGCTCAACCACTCCGGCGCTGAAGGTGCACCACAGATCCTCGGGTTGCGCGGGGTAGTGAATCTCGGCAAAGCGCTGACGGATTTCATCGAGCACGTTGTAGGCCGCTTCGATATCGGTGTCCGGCATGACGATGGCGAATTCTTCGCCACCGTAGCGGCCGATGAAGTCGGTTTTGCGCAGGCGTTGCTTGAGAAACAGCGCCAGGCTCTTGATCACCCGGTCGCCCATGGGGTGGCCGTGGCTGTCGTTGACCCGTTTGAAGTGGTCGATGTCGAGCATGGCAAAGCTCAGCGGCTTGCTTTCGCGGCGGGCGCGGAACGAGCAGTCTTCGAGCAATTGCAGGATGTGCGTGTGGTTGTACAACCCGGTGAGGCTGTCGCGGACCATCCGTGCCTTGAGGTTGCGTGCCCGGGCCGCACGATTGCGCACGGTGGTGATCAGGTGCCGGGGCTTGATCGGTTTGGTCAGGAAGTCATCGCCGCCTTCGCTCATGGCGTCGAGTTGCTTGTCCAGGTCGTCTTCGGCTGACAGGTAAATGATCGGCACGCTGACGTAACGGTCGTTATGGCGAATGACCTTGGCCAGTTCCGTACCGGTGCAGGCCGGCATGTACATGTCGAGGATGATCAGGTCCGGCTGGAAATCCGCCAGTTCGGCCATCGCCTGGATTGGCTCGATCAAGGTGCGGGTGACGATCCCTGCGCTGTTGAGCAAGCGCTCGGTGTGCAAGGCCTGGGCGCGGGAGTCGTCGATGATCAGTACTTTATAAGGCTCGTACTGGGCGACGCAGGTCAGGACCTCGATCTTCTCCAGCAGGCTCGACGCTTCGAGGGTGCCGGTGAGGAATTCCTGGCCGCCGGCGCGCACGGCTGCCAGGCGGGTCGGAGTGTCGGTTTCGTGCAGGCTGAAGAACAGCAGCGGCAGTTGATGATCGAGGCCTTCCTGGGCTTCGGCGGCCAGTTTCAGGCCGACGCCGGTGCCACTGAAGTCCACGTCCATGACAATCGCCGCCGGCAGGCGCTCGACCATCGATGAGCGAAACGCGTCTACGCTGTCCAGGGACTGGGCGCTGAGGCCGAAGAATTCCAGTTGCTTGGCCAGGCGCTCGGCGCGATCGTGATCCTGCAGCATCACGTAAATGGGCTTGCGCAGCGGCGGCAGGAAGGTTTGATCGAGTTGGTCGCCATGGCGCAGGCCGGTGCGTGACAGGCGCTGCATCAAGCGATTGAGATCGGTGATCAGGCCGCTGCTCAGGCGTCCGCGATTGGCGTCGACCGCCTCCAGGGACTGACCGATGTGGCGTGCCAGTTGCGTGTGTTCCGGTTGTTCGAAGCGCTCGGCGAAACGCAGCAGGCGCAGATTGGCCTCGCTCAGTTCCAAAAGGTCGGCGGTGGACCACTCACTGCGTTGCAGGCGCTGCCATATCTCAAGAATCTGACGAGCCTGATGAATTACCCGCTGGGCAAAGTGGTGCTTGAGGCGCTCGCGGCTGGGATCTTCTGGCTCGGTCATATCCTGACTACTAGTTAGGGTGCACACTGAGGTCGAGTGGTGGCTCTATGCTAGCACCACTTGTCCATTGCATGAGTGCTGTACGTCAATAATCTGCAATGTGACTTCATTCAGTTTGTGACTGATCGGTCTTTTTCGAGTCTTTCAAGTCGCGGTTCGCAAGGGGCGTAGTGCTTGAATCAGGGCACTTGGCGGGTGCGGGGCGGAAATGGGCGAGCAGCTGACAACTGGCCATTGATGATTTTTTACCGGTGCTGATCGGTCCGGTTTTTTGGATTTCAGAGGGTCGGGGATTCCCTTAGGGTGGCAATCCAAACCATTAGGGGGGGATTTCGATGGTCGCGACGTCGTCGGCTGCACAGGTACTCCTTTGATCTGCAAGCCCGGTAATTTTTCGCATCGGTGCGATGGCGGGTGCCGGGCCAAGGCACGTTGTTGTATGGTTGTGGTCGAACCGTTGAACTCAAGAGCTTGAAAGGAAATCGCCATGCTGGACTGGAAGAACCGCACAGACAGTGCGCCTGAACGTGCCGCTGAACCGAAGTCGGAGACCCGCAGTTATCTGGGTGGTCTGTTGTTCAGCCGGGCGCTGGCCACTCTGCTGGGCATCTACCTGTTGGTGGCGAGTGTCCTGGGCTGGTACTGGAGCCAGGAGCCGGCGCTGTTCCCGGTCCAGCAAACCGCGCAACTGGCGGCCGAGAAAGAAGGCAAGCAGATGGTCGTCGGCTACACCACGGTGGAAACCCTCAAGACCGTCGCCGGCACCTTGCTGACCAAGCCAGGCGGCTATATTTCCAACGACCGATTCCCGCCAGGCCTGTGGATGGACAACATGCCGAGCTGGGAATATGGCGTGCTGGTGCAGGTCCGTGACCTGAGCCGGGCACTGCGTAAAGACTTCGCCCGTTCGCAGTCGCAGTCCGCTGAAGACGCTGACCTGGCCAAGGCCGAGCCGCGTTTCAACTTCGACAACAAGAGCTGGGTGCTGCCATCCAGTGAGTCCGAGTACCAGGAAGGCATCAATTCCCTGAGCCGCTATCAGGCGCGCCTGTCCGATCCAAACCAGAAGAGCGCATTGTTCTATGCCCGCGCCGACAACCTGAACAACTGGCTGGGTGACGTCGGTACCCGTCTGGGCTCGCTGTCGCAACGGCTGTCGGCCAGTGTGGGCCGGGTCAAGCTCAACACTGCGCTGAAAACCGAGGTGGTGACGCCGGGTGTGGCGCCGCAAGTCGATGAGGAAATCGTCGAAACCCCATGGCTGCAGATCGACAACGTGTTCTACGAAGCTCGCGGCCAGGCCTGGGCCTTGTCGCACTTGTTGCGCGCCATCGAAGTCGACTTCGCCGATGTGCTGGCCAAGAAGAACGCCACGGTCAGCGTGCGCCAGATCATTCGTGAACTGGAAGCGTCGCAGGAGCCGGTGTGGAGCCCGATGATCCTCAACGGCAGCGGCTTCGGCGTATTGGCCAACCACTCGCTGGTCATGGCCAACTACATTTCCCGGGCCAACGCCGCGGTGATCGATTTGCGCCAATTGCTCAATCAGGGCTGAGTCATGGTCGATAACGCCAGGGAAGCCGCGCACCGTGCGGCCTCCGATGCCGAACAGATCGCCTGGGTCGACGAACAGGACAACCTGCTCGGCGCCCTGGTCCGTTCCGATTTGCGCGAGCGCGGGCTGATCGGGCGCGGCACCTACATTATGTTGTTCAACTCCGCTGGCGAGCTGTGCGTACACCGACGCACCCTGAGCAAGGCGATCTATCCCGGTTACTGGGACGTGGCGGCGGGGGGCATGGTGCTCGCCAGTGAAACCTACGCCGAGTCGGCGGCAAGGGAGCTGGAGGAAGAGCTGGGCGTAAGTGGCGTGGAGCTGACTGCCCATGATCACTTTTTCTTCGAGGACACCGGCAATCGCCTGTGGTGTTCGGCGTTTTCAGCGGTATGGGACGGACCGTTGATCCTGCAACCCGAAGAGGTGCTCGAAGCGCGCTTTATCCCCGTCGATCAGGTCATGCTGGAAATCGAGCAAAAGCCTTATTGCCCGGACTCTCTGGCAGCGTTGAAGCGCTATTTGCGCTCACGCCGGATCGACGTCGCAAAACAGCTATAAATTGGCGCCGATTGGCTCTTAGCAATCGGCGTTTTTGCCGTTACACTGCGCGACCTTTTCAAGCTGAACCGGCATTGCCCGTTGTAGGAGCTGCCGCAGGCTGCGATCTTTTGACTTTGCTTTCGCGTCGAAATCAAAAGATCGCAGCCTCGTTGCACTCGTCAGCTCCTACAAAGCGTCGTACCGTTTCAGTAGCGCTGCCCCTGCCTGAGTGGGGCTTCGCGGTCGATAGCCTTCCCAAGTGCTGCGACCAGTCTTTGTCCTCCGAAGAGGATTGCCGGTGGCCAAAAAAGCCGCATCCTTCGCCGCCTTGGGCGGCCTGGTATTTTCCACCGACGCAGGTCGTCATTGCCCGGAATGCAGTAAACCGGTGGACGCCTGCATCTGCAAACAGACCGTTATCCCGGCCGGCGACGGCATCGCTCGCGTGCGTCGCGAAAGCAAGGGCCGTGGCGGCAAGACGGTGACCACCATCACCGGCGTGCCGTTAGCTGAAGACGCGCTCAAGGACCTGGCCACGACGTTGAAGAAACGTTGCGGTACCGGTGGGGCGCTGAAAGACGGTGTCATCGAAATCCAGGGCGATCATGTCGAGCTACTCTTGGCAGAACTGATCAAGCTCGGTTTCAAGGCGAAGAAGTCCGGCGGCTAGCAGCCTCTGTGAAAACCACCTGCGGCTTGATCCGGTCCTGATGACATTCAGGTCCGGCATCGTCTACATGGTTTTCACAGAGCCTGTTCATGACCGGTATCTAAACTCACTGCGGTCGGCGGGGTCTATTGCCTCGTTGACGAACCGTCATTTTCATTCTTTAGACTGCGCCGGCCTGAACCCAGGCGACGCACTATGACTTCTTTATAGGGGACTTCGATGTCCGTACGACGCACACGCAAAGACGATGGCAGCCAATGGACAGTTGCGGACAGCCGCAGTGTTTACGGGATTCGCCATTGGGGGGCCGGGTATTTCGCGATCAATGACGCCGGTCGCGTCGAAGTTCGTCCGAACGGTCCGAGCAGCTCGCCTATCGACCTGTACGAACAAGTCGACCAGCTGCGCAAAAGCGGCCTGTCCTTGCCGTTGCTGGTCCGTTTCCCGGACATCCTGCAAGACCGCGTGCGTCAGCTGACCGGCGCGTTCGATTCGAACATCGAGCGTCTGGAATACCAGAGCAAATACACCGCGCTGTACCCAATCAAGGTGAACCAGCAGGAAGCGGTGATCGAGAACATCATCGCTACCCAGAACGTTTCCATCGGCCTGGAAGCCGGATCCAAGCCTGAGCTGCTGGCAGTGCTGGCATTGGCGCCGAAGGGCGGCACCATTGTCTGCAACGGCTACAAGGACCGCGAATTCATTCGCCTGGCGTTGATGGGCCAGAAGCTCGGCCACAACGTGTTCATCGTGATCGAGAAAGAATCCGAAGTCGGCCTGGTGATCGAAGAAGCCAACTCGCTCAAGGTCAAGCCTCAAGTCGGCCTGCGCGTGCGCCTGTCATCCCTGGCCTCGAGCAAGTGGGCGGACACCGGCGGCGAGAAATCCAAGTTCGGTCTGTCGGCGGCGCAACTGCTGTCGGTGGTCGAGCGTTTCCGTGCGGCCGGCCTGGACCAGGGCATTCGCCTGCTGCACTTCCACATGGGTTCGCAGATCGCCAACCTGGCGGACTACCAGCACGGCTTCAAGGAAGCGATCCGTTACTACGGCGAGTTGCGCAACCTTGGCCTGCCGGTGGACCACATCGACGTCGGCGGTGGCCTGGGCGTTGACTACGACGGTACGCACTCGCGTAACGCCAGTTCGATCAACTACGACATGGACGACTACGCCGGTGTCGTGGTCGGGATGCTCAAGGAATTCTGCGATGCGCAGAGCCTGCCGCACCCGAATATCTTCTCCGAAAGCGGCCGTTCCCTGACCGCGCACCACGCCATGCTGGTGATCCAGGTGACCGACGTCGAGAAACACAACGACGACGTGCCGCAGATCGAGAACAAGGAAGCGCTGCCGGAAACCGTGCAGTGGCTGGTGGACCTGCTGGGTCCCACCGACATCGAAATGGTTACCGAAACCTACTGGCGCGCCACGCACTACATGAGTGATGTTGCCTCCCAGTACGCCGACGGAAAGCTGACCCTGGCCGAGAAAGCCCTGGCCGAGCAGTGCTACTTCGCTGTTTGCCGTCGCCTGCACAACTCGTTGAAGGCACGCCAGCGTTCCCACCGTCAGGTGCTGGACGAACTCAACGACAAGCTGGCCGACAAGTACATCTGCAACTTCTCGGTGTTCCAGAGCCTGCCGGACACCTGGGCCATCGACCAGGTCCTGCCGATCATCCCGCTGCACCGTCTCGACGAAGAGCCGTTGCGTCGCGCGGTGCTGCAAGACCTGACCTGTGACTCCGACGGCAAGATCAACCAGTACGTCGACGAGCAGAGCATCGAGACCAGTTTGCCGGTGCATGCCCTGAAGGAAGGCGAGGACTACCTGTTGGGTGTGTTCCTGGTCGGTGCCTACCAGGAAATTCTTGGCGACATGCACAACCTGTTCGGTGACACCGACTCGGTGAACATCTACCAGAACGCCGACGGCAGCGTGTACCACGCCGGTATCGAAACCCACGACACCATCGAAGACATGCTGCGTTACGTGCACTTGTCCCCGGAAGAACTGATGACCCACTACCGCGACAAGTGCGCCAGTGCCCGCATCAGCGCCACCGAGCGCACGCAGTTCCTCGATGCCTTGCGTCTGGGGCTGACCCGTTCGTCTTACCTGTCTTCCTGAGGTAAGGGGCACGCTCATCAGGTTGTCTGAAAATTTTCCGTTCGCTGCGGAAATTTCAGATGACCTGGTGCGGCAATTTTTCTGTTCCAGACGAAATTTCCAGCATCTTCGACAACCCAGCGCATTTGGTCTTCTTTTCGCGTAGGTTATTTCCTAATTTGTATTTCGGCACTCTACTCGGCCATGTCTCTCAGCGAGAATCCCCGGCCGCCCCTCCTGTAGAGAAACGCCGATGTTCAATCCAGTCAGCGAACCTTCATTTCGTCTGGATGTAGCAGGTCTGCCCGACTCCTTAGAGGTCCTGGCCTTTACCGGCAGAGAAGCCATCAGCGAGCCGTTCGTGTTCGACCTGAATCTGCTGATCGATGACCCGGAGCTTGACCTTGCCAGTTTGCTGTACCGCCCGGCCTCCCTGCATTTCGGGCCAGCCGAAAGTCACGTGCATGGACAATTGCATGAAATCGTCCAGCGCGATCACGCCTCGGCACCCCGGCTCTGTCAGGTGCGCCTGGGGCCAAGACTGGCGTGCCTGGCCCAGCGTTTCAGCCAACGAATCTTCAGCGCCCGTTCAGTGCCACAAATCCTCGACCAGGTGCTCAAGGAGCACGGCATTACCGGCATGGATCGACGCCTGGAACTAAGCGGCGAATACCCACCCCGGGATTTTTGCACGCAATATCGAGAGTCAGACCTGCAATTTCTCCAGCGACTGTGCGCCCGGGAAGGGCTTCACTACCACTTCGAACACGGGGCTCGCGGGCACTGTGTGGTGTTTGGTGATGACCGGCAGCATTTCCCAACCGGCGAACCTGCGGTATTGCGCGGCGAAGGCGAACGGCCGGCGGTGCGGCATTTCGAACGCCAGCGCCGCGGTGGGACAGCGCTGCAGAGTGCCGAATGCCGGACGGATCTGACGACCTTGCGCAGCGGTCGGTTGATGCCGTTGTCCGGTCACCCGGCTGCCGATTGCAATCGGCTCTGGTTGCTGACCCACGTTGAGCATTGGGGCAGCCAGGATACGACGACGCCCTACTACAATCAGGCCCGTACCCTGCAGTGGCCGGCACCCATCGAGCCGCCCTGTGCGACGGTCCAACCAAGGATGCATGGCCCGCAACGGGCGTGGGTGGTCGAGGTCGATGAGCCCGGCCCCGACCCGGCAAGGCCGGTACCGGTGCAATTCGACTGGCTTTATCAGGGCGAAGGTGCGGCGCCCAGTCATTGTTGGCTGCCCCTGGCCAGGCAGTTGCAGGCCTCGACGTTATCGCCGTTGCGGGAAGGAACTGAGCTGGTCGTGAGTTTTTTCGAGGGCGATCCCGATCAACCGCAGATAACCGGGGTGCTGCATGCGCCGGCAACGGTTGAAGCTGTGGACGCTGTCACCCCCGAGCCGGGCTGCACCCATCATGAGGGCGTGGAGCAATGGTTGCGTTCGGGGGAGCCGTTGCTGATGTTGTGCCTGCTACCCGGTGGCGGCAGTTTCAACCATTGCGCACAGGCTTTGTGTACCTGTCGTCTGGCGACGCAGCTTGGCCAGAGCTCTGGAGCATGATCGCCACATGCACGCCCGAGGCGCCCCCGCAGTGGCTGTTGCTGGATGTGCCGGGCACGCCGCAGGCGGGTGTCACACTTCGGCAGATGTTTGCCCAGGCCCGATGCTTCGGGTTGTTCGAAGGTACGGAGTGGCATGCGCTGCATGAACAGGGGCCGGTCCTGGTCGATCTGCACACCTGCCCGGCACTGGCCGATTTATGCTTCGTCGACGGACAACGCTGGCCCGGATTGCTGATGCACAGTGAAGCCGGCACTGCGTTGTTGCTGGCGCATTTGCGACGCATGCTCACGGTCACGCTTGGTCTGCACCGGGCCCTTTTGAATTACTACAACCCAATCACGGCCAGCTATTTTTTCGATGCCTGCGATGCCGTTGAGCTGAGTCGCTGGCTAGGGCCTATCCACCAGTTACGCTGGTTCGGCGGTAGTTGGGGCGACCGCGCGATGGGATGTCAGGGCTGGCAGCGCTTGTCCAACCCGGGGTTGGCGGTCAGCCCGTTGGCCGTCGAGGAAAGTCTAAGCGCCGGGCAGCAGGAAAAACTGCAAACCTGCCTGCTCGAACAGCATGCCTGGCGCTGGAGCCGATCCACCGGTGTCGATTTCCTTCGTCTGTGGACCTATGTGCAGGAAGGGCTGGCGCTGGCTTTCAGCGAGCGCCCGGTACTTGATGGCTGGATATGGCTACGCCTGCAGCATCCCGATGCCGTGCCCGTGCAGCCGCTGCCGGGCGGGACTCAACAGGAGCGACTCGATAGCCTGCGTCGGCTGTGGCAGAACGATCCACCCTGGCCGTGAGGGCCGAAATTGATTGCCGGGGCCGCGCCCGATCAGTGAATGCCGCCGGCGAACCAGCCATCGTTTCGGCGCAGGCGCCAGGCGATCACGCCGAGGGTCAGGCTGCGCAACAGCATGAACAACAGAAAGGTTATCCACAGGCCATGGTTGCCTCCGCCTTGCAGTGCCCAGCCGAAGGGCACTACCAGCGCCACGGTGAGCAGCATGCCGTTGCGCATTTCCCGGGCGCGGGTGGCGCCGATGAACAGGCCGTCGAGCAGGTAACTCCAGACGGCAATCAGCGGCAGTACGGCGAGGTAGGGCAGATAGATGAAGGCGGTGTCGCGCACACTTTGAATGTCGGTCTGCATCTCGATGAACAGATGCCCGGCGAACAGAAACAGCGCGGCAAAGCCCAGGCTTGCCAGCAACGACCAGCCACCGGCCACCACCAATGAACGGCGCAGGGCATCGCGGTCACGGGCGCCAAGCGCATGTCCGCACAGGGCTTCGACGGCGTGGGCCAGGCCATCGAGGGCGTGGGCGGTCAGCAGCAGACCATTGAGCAAAAGAGCGTTGGCCGCGACCGTGGCGTCGCCCAGTCGTGCGCCTTGCACCGTGATCAGGAAGAACACCGATTGCAGCGCCAGGCTGCGGATGAAGATGTCGCGGTTGACCGCCAGCAGTGGCCGCCAACTCTGCCACAGCGCCAATGCTGCCCAGACGATATGGCCGGGGTAGGCGCGCAGGGCTTTGCGGGTCATCAGCAAGCCAATCAGTGCACCGGTCCATTCGGCAATCACCGAGGCCCGGGCCGCACCGACCACGCCCCATTCCAGGCCGAGGACGAACCACAGGTTCAGGGCAATGTTGACCAGGTTGGTGCTCAGCAGAATCGCCAGGGGCGCCCGGGCGTTCTGGGTGCCGAGAAACCAGCCGACCAGTGCATAACTGGCGAGCGCTGCCGGCAGGCCGAACAGGCGGGTGTGGAAGAACTCGCGGGTCAGTTGATCGAGCTCCGCCGACGGTTGCATGAAGTGCAACGCGACCCCGCTCAAAGGCACGCCCACCGCCCCCAGGACCACGGCCAGGCCAATGGCGAGCAGCAGGCCCTGCAAGAGAATCTGCCGCAAGGCCGCGCCATCCCCGCGCCCGGCCGCCTGGGCGGCGAACCCGGTGGAGCCCATGCGCAGAAAGCCCATGGCCCAGGCGAGGAAGGTGTACAGACTGGCCCCGACCGCGACGGCGCCGAGTTGGTGGGCATGAGGCAGGTGACCGATGACGGTGCTGTCGACCAATGCCACCAGCGGTACGGAAATGTTTGAAAGAATCATCGGCGCAGCGAGCGCCCAGACCCGGCGATGGGTAGGGCGGTCGCGCCAGTCGGCGGTCAGGTTGGACATGCAGGCTCCTTGGAGGAGCGGGCATTGTAGCGGCACATCGAGAGCAAACCGCGATCAAATGTGGGAGCGGGTTTGCTCCCACAGGTGTCCAGTGGTGTCAGTGGATGATCCAGCTGAGCAACCAAAGCCCCAGCACCAACCAGATGATCCCCATGATGAACGATGCATTGAGAAAGGCGCGGATCGCCGACCACAGCAGTATCAGCCCGAGGATCAAGGTCACGATGCTGATGACCGAGGTATCCATGCCCAGCGCCTGGGACAGGCCTTCGACAAAATTGCTGCTGGCGTTGCTCAACAGATTGAACAGCCCGCTGAGGGCATCAACGATGAAGCGGATGATCGAGCCGAGTACCTGGCCGAGCCATTCGGAAAAACCTTCTACCTGCATGGAGTGAACGTCCTGATTAAAGAGAATTGAGTCTTGGGCTGTCGATCATGCTGCCGAGTTCCCACAAGCATAGAGGGTTGCACGCAGAGCGTGCACCTTCTGCCCCTTGCCTTCACCTGTGATCCCCCCGAAGCTATACGCCTTCAGGAGAGCCCGATGAACCTTGTTGAACTGACCGAACGCCTGCACGCCATCCGTGACCGCAATGACTGGCGGCAATTTCACAGCCCGAAAAACCTGGCCATGGCCGCGAGCGTGGAAATGTCCGAGCTGGTGGAAATTTTCCAGTGGCTGACCGAAGACCAGTCACGCCAGTTACCGGCGGACAAACTCGCCCACGCCGGGCAGGAAGTCGGTGACATCGTGCTTTATCTGTTGCTGTTGTGCAGCGAGCTGGGCCTGGACATGGATGCCGTGGTGCGCAGCAAACTGGCGGACAGCGAACGGAGGTTCAGCTGATGAGCGACCGTCATTTCGATCAACTGGCGACCCGTTTCGCCGAAAAAATCTATGGTGGCGCCAAAGGTGCGATCCGGCTCGCGGTTTTGCAGGCCGACCTGACCGAAATCCTGCCCGACCGGCCGCTGCGCGTGCTGGATATCGGCGCCGGCCTTGGCCACATGTCGTTGTGGCTGGCCCAGCGCGGCCATCAGGTGACCCTCGCCGAGCCTGCCGAACCGATGCTTGAAGGCGCCCGCCAGCGCTTTGCCGAAGCCGGGCAGAGCGCCACGTTCATTCAGGCGCCGTGGCAGGAGCTGCTCGGGCAGCTCACCGAACCCTACGACCTGGTGCTGTGCCACGCCGTGCTGGAATGGCTGGCCGAACCCCACGCCATCCTGCCGGTGCTGCATCAACTGACCAAGGCCGACGGCTGGCTGTCCCTGGCGTTCTACAACCGCGACGCGCTGATTTATCGCAACTTGCTCAAGGGCCATTTCCGCAAGATGCGCAAGAACGACATGGCCGGCGAAAAGCAGAGCCTGACCCCGCAACAGCCCCTTGATCCGCGCGAGCTGGCGGCGCAACTTGAAGGTCTGTGGAAGGTCGAAACCATGAGTGGCGTGCGGGTTTTCCACGATTACATGCCAGTGGAGTTCCAGGCCCGCGCCGAGCTGGCGGACCTGCTGGAAATGGAACTGGCCCACCGTCGTCATCCGGGCTTTGCCGGGCTTGGGCGATATTTGCACTGGATCTGTCGGCCTGTCTGATCGGAGCACGCAATGAAAAGTCATTCAGGTGTGCTGGTGTTCTGCCTGGGGCTGGCGGCCTGTCAGGGCAGCAACCCCTATGTCGCCACGTCCAACCCATTGCCACCGGCGCCGCCCCAGGCCGCCAAGACCTTTGACCGCAGCGCTTACCCGGCAGCCCCCCGTGACTATGGGCGCTACCGCAGTTGGGCGTGGCTCGACGGGCATTTGCCACCGGGCACCGCCTGGGCCGATTCGGCGCAGATCGCCGAAGCGGTCAGCAATGCGCTGGATCAACGCGGCTTGCGCCCGCTGCACGATAATCGACCGGCCGACCTGTTTGTCAGCGCCGACCTGCGGATGGAAACCCGCTTGCGCCAGGTTCAGGACGACTATTACGGCGGCGGTTATGGTGGCTACAACGGCTATGGCCCTGGATATGGCGGGTACGCCACTGTACCGGTCGTTCGTACCTATCAGGAGCAAGTCGTAGTGGTTCAGGTGGATATGTATGACGCCAGGAGCGGCCAGCCGGTGTGGAGCGCCAGCGCTGAAACCGGCAACCGGGGCAGCGAAAGTGAGCGGGCCGATGCCATACGGCAGGCTGTGGAAAAGGCAATGTCGGCGTATCCTCCCAGTTAGCTTCTTGTCGAATAAGAAGCATTTCGCAGGATCATGCCTTCAACCGGAGACTCATCATGTTCCGCCGTTTTGTTTTACTGGCAGTGGCCGCGCTACTCAGTGCCTGCGCCGCCAACCAGGTCAATCATGACTTCGACGCCAGCCGCGACTTTGCTGCCTATCGCAGCTGGACCTGGAAAGAACCCGCCCTGCAATACCGTCCCGATGATCCACGGATCAAGAGCGACCTGACCGAACAGCGCGTCCGTCAGGCGGTTGCCGATCAACTGGATCAGCGCGGTCTGCGCCCGGCCGCCGCAGGCGCCAAGGGCGATTTGAATGTACAGACCTACCTGATTGTCGAAGAGCGGCAACAACAGGTGACCACCAATTACGGCGGCGGCTGGGGTAACCCGTGGTATGGCTACTACGGCGCCCCCATGTATAACGAAACCCGCAACGTCAGCTACAAAGTGGCGACCATCCAGATCGACCTGCTCGATGGCAAGGACGGCAAGCTGGTGTGGCGTGGCAGTGACGAACAGATACTCAGCCGCACGCCGAACCCGACCGATCGTCGCGATGCCATCTGGGAAACGGTCACGCGGATATTGGCTAACTACCCACCGCACGCATCCTAGAATCAGTCAGCCCCTGAACCCCTGTGCCTCACAGGGGTTTTTTATTGCCTGAAATGGCAAGTTGCCAGCAGTCTCGGCCGCCCTTGTCTACACTGCTTTTCACCAACGGAGGTTGCGCCCGGCCGTGCGCCGGCAAAGGAGTGCGCCATGTCTCCCCGCCTGCAGTTTTGCGGCCCGGCCCGGCAACGGGGGGCGATCGGCTTGATGGCTGCATTGACCCTGACTCTGGCGTTGGCATTCATGTTGTTGGTGGTCGATACCGGCAGGCTGTATCTGGAAAAACGCAGTTTGCAGCGCGTGGCAGACATGGCCGCCCTTGAGGCTGCCACCAGGGGGGGAGACTGTTCCGGCGGCTCAACCGCTAACACCTATGCCACGGCCAGCGCGCAACGAAATGGTTTCGCCATTCCCTCCACTGGACGCGTATTGGCTGTGGCGTGTGGTGCGCTGACCCTGGATGCCAACAACCTTCGGGTATTCGCTGCCGACCCAAGCAAAAGCGAGGCTATCCGGGTTATTGCCAGCCATGTCGTGCAACAGAGTATTGCCGGCGGCATCGGCGCGTTGGCCGGCGGCGCACCGGCGGGCTCAACGCTGACGCTGAGCGCTACGGCGGTCGCTGCGTTGCCGCCTCCCCTGGCTTCATTGACGATCCGCAGTGCGGTCCTGACCTTTGATACCAGCAAGGCCGCCATTACCAGTCTGCTTTTCGGAGGGTTGCTGGGAGGCAACGTCAGTATCAGTGCGGCGGGCTGGAACGGGTTGGTCAATACCGACATCAGCCTGCTCGGCTACCTCAACCGGTTGAAAATCGATCTCGGCCTGACTGCGGGTGGCTACGATCAGGTACTGGGTAATACGATCAATGTCAGCCAGTTGATCCAGACCGCCATCAACGTACTGGACCCCAACGGCACACTTGGAGCATCTGCAACCATTGTCAGCCTGCAAGCGTTGAAGGTGGCAGCGGGTACGACGTCCGTTGTGCTGGGTAACATGTTGCATGTTGAAAGCGGCACCGACATTTCGACCCTTGCCGTGAACCTCAAAGCCTTCGATCTGATTGAAGGGTTTGTACAACTGGCCAACAAGAAGAATGCCGCGGTCGCGACCTTGCCGATCAACATCGCTGGCCTGGCGCAGATCACGGCACGGGTGCAGGTGATGGAGCCCCCGCAACTGTCGGCCATCGGCAATCCGAAAAACGCGGCATTGGCCCCTTTGGGCCCCAACCGCATCTATGTACGCACGGCTCAGGTCAAGACGTTGTTGTCGATCAACCTGCCCGTGCTGGACACCATCACGCCTCTGGTCAACGCTGTCATCGATCTCGCTTCACCCCTGGCCAATATCCTGAACTCATTGTTTGATTGGGACCTGGTGGGCGTTGTCAACGAATTGACCTGCGCGGTGCTCGTGCCGTGCGACACGCCGGAAATCAAGCTGTTGCCACCTCCGATACGCATCGACGTGGCCCTGGAGGCGGCCGGTGCCTGGAGTTATGTCACGGCTTACAGTTGTGTGAGTACGACGAACAAAAGCCTGACGACCAGCACCACCACCACGCTGATCGGTTTGAAGATCGGGCAGATCAATCCCGCCGATGTGTTTGGCTCACCCACTGTTCCACCCAGCAACCACGTCAATCCCCTGAAGGTCATCGACATCGGCGTGCAGACCTGCAAGCGGCTGCTGATCCTGTCCCTGACCTGCTACAACCATCAGCCCGGTGTTGGCGGCAGCATCGATCTCATGGTCAACACCGCGGTTGCCCAAAATGCCAACATCCCCCACGTCTATTCCGCACCGGCGGCTGCCAACCTGCCGGAGATCAATCAGCCACCGTTTTACTACGCCTTTACCACGACCAACATCGTCAACAGCCTGAACACCACTGTGAGTAACCTTGGTGTGAACATGTATGGGCCGTCGGGCAGCATCGTGGGAGGCTTGGGCAGTATTTTGAGTGAGGTCACGACTGCGTTGGTCAATGCGATCAATACGGTACTCAGCCCGTTACTGGATACGCTGATCAATACGTTGCTGGCGAGCCTGGGGATCGACCTGAACAAAGTCGAAGTGGGTGCCAACCTCAGTTGTCATTCGGGTCGAGCGGTGCTGGTGATCTAGTCCGGCGTCACAATCGGCAGTTCGATGCAGAAACGCGCACCTTCGCTGGTGTTTTGCACGCTCAGTTTTCCGCCCATGTGCTCGACGATGCCGTAGCTTACCGAGAGCCCCAGACCGGTGCCGACACCCACCGGTTTGGTGGTGAAGAACGGCTCGAAAATCCGCTCCAGCAAACGCGGGTCGATACCGCCGCCGTTGTCCTCGACCCACAGGCGTACCGAGTGCGTATCCCGTTCGGTATACAGCGAAATCCACGGTTTGAAATCGGGGTTGGCCTCGCGCTTGCCGAGCAATGCATCACGGGCGTTGACCATCAGGTTGATCAGCACCTGCTCAAGCTGATCGACGTAGCCGCGCACCAGCACTTCAAAACCGGTCTCGCTGATGCGCAGGTCGACGCCTTTGCCGCGCATTCCTTCGGACAACAGCGCCAGCGTGCCTTCGATGGCCTTGGCCGGGTTGAATGGCTGCTGCTCGATTTCCGAACGGCGGCCGAATACCCGCATGTGGTCCACCACCCGCGCGGCGCGCTGCACCTGGGTGTCGATGCGAGTGAGCTTGTCGATCAGGTAATCGACCTGTACATCACCGTTATTGAGGCGCTTGAGTACGTTGACGATGGCCATGCGCATGACGTTCAGCGGCTGGTTGATCTCATGGGCCAGGCCGGTGGCCATTTCACCGAGGGTGGCCATTTTCGCGCTTTGTGTGAGCTGCTGCTGCGAGCGCCGCACCTCGGTGTTGTCGCGCCCCACGGCCTGGATCTCGAGCAACCGGCCCTGTTCATCGAACACCCCGCGATCGGACCAGACCCACCAGGCGTGTTCGCGGCCGGGCAGTTGCAGGTTGATCTCGGCGGTACTGACCGGAAACTCGGGGCTCAACTGGTCCAGCCGTCGAGTGAATGCCTCGCGCTGTTCCCTGGACATCCAGTTGCCCAGATTCATCCCCGGCAATTGCTCGGGCGCCAATTCCAGGTAGGTGGCCAACGGGCGGTTGCCGAAGGTCAGCGTCAGATCCGGCTGGTAGCGGCAGATCATCGCCGGCGAGTCTTCCACCAGAATCCGGTAGCGTTCTTCACTCTGCCTGACCTGTTCAGTGGCCAGGGTCGCTTCGGTGATGTCCAGCCACAGGCCCACGGCTTCCACCGGCAAGCCGAGGTCGTTGCGCAACAACTTCGCTTCGTCCAGCAGCCAGTGATAGTCGCCGCGACTGTCGCGCAACCGATAGCGGGCGCGCACCGAGCCTTCACGCAGCAACAGCCGCGTGCGCTCGAAATACTGCTGGCGGTCGTCGGGATGTACCCGTTCAACCAACGCCCCGGGCGCACAGTCGGCGAGGGTCCAGCCGAGCAGTGGCAACAGGCTGTCGCTGAAGAACACCGGTTGCAACACACCTTCGACATAGCGCTGTACGTAAATCACCGCCGGAGAGCTGGCGATCAGATTGTCCAGGCGTGCGCGGGCGGCGGCGGCGATCTGCTCCTGGTTCTTTATGTCGCTGATGTCGAGCATGAAACCCACCAGCCGACGGTTTTTCCCCGCGCCCAAGGCCTGGCCTTGCAGGCGATACCAGATGGGTTCGGGCGCATTGTAGGGGCGATACAGGCGCACACACAGCAGCAGGGGAATGCCCTGCGTCTGCAAGTCTTTCAGGCGCATGCGCAGCTCTTCACGGTCGACGGGATACACCTGTTCGAGCCAGTCCTGCACGGATAAACGCGATGTTCCAAGGTTCAGGGTGGTGACCAGCGAAGGCGCCAACTGAACCTCGTCGCTGTCGCTGAAGACTTCCCACCAGCCTGTTCCCAGCAAGGCTTGCAGCGATTCCAGGCGTTCCAGTTGCAGATGATGCCGATGCTCGCGCAGGCGCCCGAGCAAGGGGCTGGCGAGCGCGGCGGTGATTTGCAGCCAGTCGCGTTCCGTGACATCGGGGGCGCGTTGTTGCGCCGTGAAGAAACCGCACAGCAACCAGGCAACCACCCCTTGCGCATCGTGATAAGGCACGGCGAAGCCATCGGTATTGCCGAACGTGCCCTGCAGGCGCGGGTGTTCGCGCGGGGTCAGGTGCTGCGGTGCGGAGCCGCTCAGACTGTCCAGCCCCGTGCCCAGGCGTTGACCGTTTTGCCAAAGTTGCGCTGCATCGAGGGCCGCGTAGTGCTGGTAAATTTGCCAACCCTGTTCCTGCTCATCGAGCAAGGCCAGGGCAATGCACGGGATCTGAAAGCGCTGGGCCAGGCTTTGCAGTTGTTCGGCCAGCATCTCGGGCAGGCGAGTCAGGCTACACAGGCGCAACTGTCCGGCGATTTGCAGCGCCAGCACCTGGCATTGTTCGCGGTTGCGCGATTGCCGGCGTTCGAGCAGCAAGTCACCGATGTCCAGCATCTGCAACAGCCAGGCATCGGCCAAGGGTTGCACCCAGCCGCGCAAATGTAGCGACGGACCGTTGAGGCTGCAGAAGTCCAGGTCCAGGGTTTGTCCCTGCCAGTCCGCTGGCGAGCCTTCGATGACGAGGCTGCTGTGGGGCAACAGGAAGTCGAGCAGGTGCGGTGCCTGTGCGCTGGGGGGATGCTGGGCCAGCAAGTGCCGCAGCGGACCGCTCAATTGAACGACACGCCCCTCGGCATTGAGCTGCATCTGCAATCCGAAGCTGTGCACCTGCAGTGCCTCCGGCGGCTCCGGTGGCGGCGGCGGGTGTCGGTGGAGCAGGCGCCCGAACAATTTGTCCCCGGCACTCAAAATTGCAGGCTCGCACTGGCCGTGAGGGTCGCCGGCAGATTGGGTACCTGACCGATGCCGGGCAGGTTCAGGAACGGGATGACGGCGCTGATTTTATTGGTGGGGTAACTGATACGCACTGTCAGCAAGCCGCCCACATAAGTGACGGTGGCATCAGTGGCGACATTGAAGTTCAGGGCCGGCGCAATCCAGGCCGTTTGCGTGGTCAGCTCCGTCTTGGCGCGGGCGATCAGCGCGGCACTGTAACCCGGGGTGGCCGGGTCCAGTGCCACGCTGCGGCGTACGGCTTCGGCGGTTGACTGGTTGAATGACTGCATCAACAGCAGCGGCAGGCTGTAGCTGATGATGCCGTAGAACACGCCAAAAAAAATGATGAACACCAAGGCGAATTCAATTGCGGCGGCACCTTTTTGTTTGTGGGGGAGGCTGGCTTTCATGAGTGCGTCTACCCTGACCAACACTGAGTAATGTCAGCATAGAATCATTCAGCCAAAACGGACGTTTTTTACCGAATGCAGAGCTTTGTCCTACTGATCTGGCTGGCGCTGTGCGCCGCACAGGATGCCCGGCAACGGCACATCGCCAACGGCCTCACCCTGGGCGGCGGTGCCCTGGCCCTGGCATGGTTGCTGTGGAGCGGCACGACCTGGCTGGGTGCCGAGGCACAACAGGGTGGCTGGGCCTTTTTGTTGGCCCTGGGCTTCACGCTACCGGGCTATGCCATGAAGCGAATGGGTGGCGCCGACGTGAAACTCATGGCCGCCCTGGCTCTTGCGACGGACGGTATGCACGTGCTCGGCACGTTTATTGGCGCCGGATTGGCCAGCGTTTTCTGGCTGCTGCTGGCGCCAAGAGTCTGGCTTCATATGGGTCAAGGGCTTAGAACCCATCTTTTTTACATGGCACCTGAACTGTCAAGGAAGCAGCCATTTGCACCCTTCGTGCTGGTGGGGCTGATTCTGACATTTGCCTGGTTCCGCTAGCTGACCCTTTTGTGTACATAGCCGCAAACTACGTCTACTTTTCAGACAGAAGTTGTACAGCCGCTGGCTGTCGCTGAGGGACGGGTCAACCTTTGACCTGACAGGGAGTTACTCGTGAGCAAGTTTACTTCGGCAGTAAAAGTCCTTGTGGTCGACGATGCGCCATTGATCGTTGAAGAGCTTTGCGAATTTCTGGAGGGCAAAGGTTACCGTTGTGTTCCCTGCGAATCGGGCTATCAGGCGATCGAGCGTTTCAACGAAGACCTCGATATCGGCCTGGTGCTACTGGACCTTCACATGCCCGGCATGGACGGTATTGAACTGATGCAGGAGTTGCAGCGGCTATCGGGCAAGCACCGGGCGTTCGAGGCGATCATGCTCACCGGGTGTGCCGACAAGCAGGATGTGATCAAGGCCCTGCGCGCTGGCGTTGCCGACTATTATCAGAAGCCGATCGATCTGGATGAGTTGTTCGAGGGTTTGCAGCGGCAGGAAGTGGCCTTGCAGGAGAGGCACAAGAACCTGCAGTTGGGGCATTTGAATCAGAAGCTGCAGTATCTGTCCGAGTCGATCGATGATCTGTACCAGGATCTGGACAAGGTTCGGCGTGGGCCGCATGCGGCTGACGCGGGTGTCGCTGATGGTGATGCGGTGGAGGTTCCGGCGATTTTCAATCAGCTGTCACCGCGGCAACTGGACGTGGCGCGGTTGGTGGGCAAGGGGCAGACCAATTATCAGATTGCCTGTGAGTTGGGGATTACCGAGAACACGGTGAAGTTGTATGTGTCGCAGGTGTTGCGGTTGACGCATATGCATAATCGGACGCAGTTGGCGTTGGCCTTGTCGCCCAGTGGGACCGTGGGGCGGCAGCGGGTTACGGCGCACTGAGGCTTGGCGGCCTCTGGGCCGACCATGCTGGTGGTTTGGGTTGTGTACATATCCGTTTCTTTGGTAACGGCGGCTGGCGGTTTCGCCCTTACGGCGACTCACTTTTTTACAAGCGCCTAAAAAAGTAAGCAAAAAACGCTCGCCCCTTACGTACGGCCCCTCGCTAAGGCTCGGGGTTCCTTCGCTGCGGTATTCATCCGGGGGCATTGCCCTCCGGTCGGCTTCGCTTCGACCTACATGCAATGAGTTCGACTGCGTCGAACGGCGCTGCGCGCCAATCCCCGGATAAACACCTCCACTCAGCCTTCCGAGGGGGCGGGTGGATCAAGATCAAGAGCTGCAGGCGAGCTAACGCTCGGCCTGATGAGTGGTGAAGAGCGACGCGGTGTACGCCGACCTGTCTTTGCCTTTCTGTGGGAGCGGGCTTGCCCGCGATGACGTCCTTTCAGCCAACACATTCCTGTGTAGTTTTCCTCAAACCCCTGGGAAATCTCCGACACGCTTTTCAGGTTGTCCGTCGGAAGCGAGATCTCTAGCCTTTGTCGGTCGCTGCAAAATCAGTGATCGGGTTTGGTCGCCCGGGTTTAGAATGGCGCACAGTGCCGCGCGAGCGGCATTTTTGTGCTTGCTTAATGGCGAGCCGTGCGTGGGAGGGCCCTGGCCCTGCCGGGTTTCCATTCCCTGGTCGACCAACCTGCGTACGGTTCGCCACCCATCTGCTTGGTCGCAGTGATGGCGAACTCCAAATCCAAGAATGGAGCTTCACCATGATCAAACCCACCCCAAATCCCCCCGAAACCGACGACGTTTCCCCCTACCAGTCCCCCCACTCAAACAAACTCCACGAAGCCGCCGACCGCGCCCTCGATCACTACCTCAATCCACCCAGGCAACCTGTTCCCCACAAGCGCGGCACGATGTTCGTCGTCGCCCCGAATATCGACACCGAAACCCTGCTGGCCCACGCCTGTGAGTCACTGGCGTCGGCGAGTGTGATGGCGAGTGATTTCGCTGGGTTTCTGCAGGGCTCGCAGCGCAATACGATGCTGGGGATTGCGCAGGTGATCATGCTGGGTGAGCTGGCGGTGAATCGGGCGCTGGATAATCTCGATCCGCAGGATTAGTGCCCAAAGGACCTGGCCAGGGCCGTGAAGCCCGGGCCGGCCAGGACGATCAATAACGCCGGGAAGAGAAACAGCATCATCACCACGGACATTTTGGCGGACATTTTGGAGATGTATTCCTGCAGGCGCGTCAGGCGTCGGTCGTCGAGCAACTGTTTGAGCGCCAGCAGGGATTTCATCGCGCCGCCACCCTGATGGATCAATTGTTGAAGGATCACGCAGGTGTCGGTGAACTCGTCTACCGCAAGCAAGCGGGTGGTCTTGTTCAACTCTTCGCCCAGTTCCAGGCCGGAGTCGACGCGGGTCAGAATCAGGCGCAGTTCATGGGTCAGGACGGGCAGCAACTGCCTGCCCTCCTGGCTCAGCACACGCAGGGATTGCTCCACCGCCATGCCGGATTCGAACAGGGTGCGCAGCAGTGCAATGAAGGTCGAGGTTTCGGTGGCCAGTTGTTTTTGCCGACGCTGTGCGGCGGCGGCCAGCCAGCGCTTGGGCAACAGATAGCCGGCGCTGGTGGCGAGCATCGGGGCGATCCAGTGGTTCTCCACATTCGGGAAGAACAGCCCCTGGATCAGCAGGCACAAGGACAGCGCCAACATCGGCACACCCACCTGCAAGGCGGCGAACAGCGAGCGTTGGCGTACGCTGCGCCAGCCCAGGCGGTTGAGCAGGGCCTGGGTTTCGTTGTCCATTTTGACCGACTGCTGCCCCAGCCGACTGGCACCCAGGGCATGCAGCAGTTGGGTGAGGTGGCTATCACCGGGCGCCTTGCCATCCAGGCGCTGGGCCACTTGGCGTGCCCGTCGGCTTTGGTCCAGCAAGGCGCTGAGCAACAACAGCGCAGCCCCGAAAAGCAGCAGTGCGCTCACCAGCAAGAGCATCGTCATATTCATAGGCTACGCAACATGCGCCAAAGCGCCAGGCAACCGAATACCTGAAATCCGAAGGCACTCGCCAGCATGATTTGCCCCGAGCTGTCGTGCCACATGGAAAGCAGGTAGGTTGGATTGGTGAGTAGAAAGTAGCCAGCGACCGAAACCGGCAGCAGGGCCAGGACCACGGCGGTGATGCGGGTTTCGCCGGTCATGGCCTTCAACTGGCGAGCCGCTTGCTCGCGCTCGCGGATCATCTTGATCAGGTTTTCCAACAGCTCACTGGCATTGCCGCCGTAGTGGTGGTTGACCTTCAAGCCGAGTGCGAGCAGGCGTAGTTCGTCTTTTTCGTACAGTTCGGCGAAGTCCGAAGCGGCGTCTGCCAGGCTGACCCCCAGTTGCACATTGCGTTGAATCCGGCCCATCGCATTTTTCAGCGGGTGTTCGGCCGCATCGATGGCGCCGAGCACGGCATCGGCCAGGGTTCGCCCGGACTTCAGGCTGCGTACGGCATGGTCGAGCAGCATCGGCAGTTGGTCGATCATGCGACTGAGGCGACGCTGATAACGCCAGCTGACGAATAGTCGTAGCACCACCGGAGGCACCAGCAGCGCCAGTAGCGCGCCGATCCAGCCACCCAGGGCAATCCCCAGCAGCACCCCGAGTATCCAGAACACCAGCCATTGGCCCAGGCGTTCGGTGGGGCGTCCGAGACCGGCACGCAGGAACGCCCGCTCAAGGCCCGCCCATGATGACTTCTGCACGGCCCGAAGCGGTTGTCCCTGGTTCAGGCGTCCCAGAATCCGTTCGTTGCCGGTCTGGCGCAAGCCGCTATAGAGCAGGCGCAGCGCCAGGCCGAGAAAGATCAGGCAAACGAGGATGAGCAGCGCCGGTTTGAGCATGCCGTGACCTCAGTACGCCGAGGGAGACAGCGCCGAGTCCCGGCGCAATTTGTCGCCAGCCGGGTTCACGGCTTCGCGCAGGAAACCAAATCCGGTGTGGCGGTCGAAACGGAACAGTGTGTTGGTGACATACACGTCGTCGCGCACACCAACGACTTCCACCACTTCACTGACGCAGCGGCGACCGTCGGGCAGGCGCGTGAGCTGGATGACCACGTCGAGCGCCGCGCAGATCATTTGTCGCAGGGTGCGTTCGGCGATGCTGCGGCCGGTCAAGCCCACCAGGGTTTCCAGGCGCAGCAGTGCATCCTGGGCGTTGTTGGCGTGTACGGTACTCATCGAACCGTCGTGGCCGGTGTTCATCGCGGTCAGCACATCGACCACTTCGACGCCGCGAATCTCACCGAGGATGATCCGGTCCGGGCGCATCCGCAGGGCGTTGCGAATCAGGTCGCTGGCTTTCACTTCGCCATGGCCTTCGGCATTCGGTGGACGGGTTTCCAGGCGCACGACGTGAGGGTGGCCCAGTTGCAGTTCGGCGACGTCTTCGATGGTGACCAGTCGTTCGTGGGGGTTGATCAACTGGCTGAGAATGTTCAGCAGCGTGGTCTTGCCGGTGCCGGTGCCGCCGCTGATCAGGATGTTGCAGCGCTTGCCCACGGCTTCATGAATGAATTCGAAGATCCCGTGATCGATGGTTTGCATCGCGATCAGGTCGGAGCTTTTGAGCATGTCCTGGCGGAACTTTCGGATCGACAGGCACGGGCCATCGAGGGCAATTGGCGGAATGATGGCGTTGACCCTGCTGCCGTCCGGCAGGCGCGCGTCGACCATGGGCGAGGACTCATCGAGACGTCGACCCAGGGGCGCGAGAATCCGTTGCATGACACGTTCGACGTGGTGCGAATCGATAAAGCGCAGGTCACTCAAGTGCAGCAAGCCTTCGCGTTCGACAAATACCCGGTGCGGCCCGTTGACCAGAATCTCGGTCACCGTCGGGTCGCGCAGCAGTACTTCCAGAGGGCCGAAACCGGTGAGTTCGTCGACGATCTCTTCGGCCAGGCGCTCCATTTCATAGCGGGAAATCGCCAGGTGCAAACGCGCGATGTACTCGGCCACCTTGTCGATCACGAACTGCGACAGCGCCTGGCGCGAACCCTCCAGCAGGTTTTTCCCCGACTCTTCGATGGCGTCGATGATGTAGCGGTGCAGCACCAGTTTCAGGCCTTCGTGGTCGGTGTTGCCGACTGCGCCGCGATGGGGGGAACCGAAGAGTTTTTCACTGCTCATTGTGCGCCCCTCAAGCGGTTGAACCAGCCGGTCTTGGGTTTGGCCAGGCCTTCGGAATGCTTGGCCAGGCGCTCGCCGAGGGCGCGCAGGCCCTGGGTGAGGCCCTCGCGTGGGGCCAGTTCGAACAAGGTCAGGCCCTGGTTCTTGGCGTTGAGCCGCACTTCCGGGCTGTAGGCGAGGGTGGCGATGATCTCCAGGCCGAACGTCTTGCCCAGGGTGTCGGAGTCCGGTGCGACGCTGCGCAGGTAGCGGTCCACGAGCAGTCTGGCGTGATCGAGCTTCATGCCTTTTTCGCGCCACAAGTTGAGCACCGTGAGGTTGCGGCGGCAGTCGAGCACGTTCTGGTCGGTGTACCACAGCAGTTTGTCGCAATGGCTGACGAAGGTGCGCAGCGCCTCACTGTCGGGTTGGCCGGTGAGGTTTACCACGATGTGCTGGAAGTGTTGGCGCAGGGCGCTGAGCAACATGTACAGCTCGGCGGCGCTGGTGTGTTCCAGCGGTTCATCGCCACTGGCGTAGGCGAGGATGCGCAGCCCGGCTTCGCAACTGGTGAAGGCGCTGTCGATCAGTGTCGCGTCCAGGCGTCGCAAGTGGCGCAATGCATCGCCGAAATGAAACGAGCTTTCAAGGCCCAGCAGCGCCAGGCTATCGCCCCGGGGTAATCCAAGGTCCAGCAGCAGCGTGTGCTGACCGCTTTTTTGCACCACTTGCGCCATGTGTGTGGCCAGCAACGCGCCGTCGGCGCTGCTCTGCACGCCATACAGCACGGTCAGGCGGCCAAGGTGCGTGTTCGGCGCGACAGCGGGCAGGCGTTTGCTCAGGCGTCGCACCAGCCCCGCGACTTCACTTGAGCGTGAACCATAGGCCACGAAGTCCCTGGCCCCGGCGCGCATCGCATTGAGTACAAGCTGGTTGTCCATGCCGTCGCCCAGCGCGACGATCGCCAGCATCGGTTTGGCTTCCAGTGCGCTTTCGATCAACGCGCTTTGGGTGACCACGTGGTCGCGGTCCAGGCCGATGAACACCAGGCTGGCGCAGGTCACGTCCACCAGTGCCAACAGTTCGTCGAGGCTGCCGCCACCGGCGCTGACCACTTGGCCCAAGGGCGCAAGGGCACCTTGCAGCCATTCCAGGTCGGTACTGTTGCGTGTGATCGCGAGGAAGGTTTGACTCAGGTTCTGGCTCATTGCGGTAACTCGCTACGTGATACCGCACTCGCCGGCAGGCCGCCGAGCAAATTGGCCCGGATCAAGCCGTTGAACAGTGGCGTAAAAGGTCTGCGCATGGAAAGGCATCCTTGCTCGACTCAGGGTGTTTGTTGGGTGATCTCGTTACCGCGAATGACTTCCACGCTCTGCTTGCGCGGCGCGGCGCCAGGACTGGTAGTGACAGGTTTGGGTGGCCCGGTCATGGCCAGTTGGCTGAATTGCAACAACTCGCGGTTGGCATTGGCCAGGTTGGCGGCAGAGCCGCTGTCGCCGGCCCAGTAGCGCGCCAGGCGTTTTTCATCGGCGCTACGCACGGCCAGGCGCAGCACGCCGGCCTGGGTCGCGAGCATCAGGCGGCTCACCAGTTGTTCAGGAACGGCGAGCAACACGGTCCGCGCCGCGGCGCGGGATTGATCCTGTTTGAGTTTTTCATCGGCGTTGCGCGCCGGGCTGGAAGGCTGGCCGTCGTTGGTCAACCCCAATTGCTCGCCGACCCCGAGCACCCGCAAGGCCGGCACTACGAGTTGAGCCGTTGGCTGAGGATTGAGGGTGTCCATGCGCAGGAACAGCAGCACATCGACATAGTCCCCCGGCGTCAGTTGCCCGCCGACTATGACCACTTCGTCTGTGGCGACCGCGAGGGCGCGCTCATTGGGGCGGATCATCCGCGACAGCTTGCTGCCGGCTTCGAAGCTTTCGTCGTTGAGCCAGCTGCCGGCGGTGAGGGCGCGCCAGGGGGTACGGCCAATCGCCTGGTCGAGGCTGGTCAGGCTGCCGACCGGGGCGGTGTGCAACTGTTCCAGGACGACATCGGCGGGGGTGACCGGGGTATATGGCGCGACATCGTTGACCAGCACGACCACCGGATGGCGGGTCGGGTCATTTGCCGACAGAGGTGCCTGTGGGATGGCCAGCGGTGCATTGGCGGTGGATTGGGCAACGGCCTCGGGGGCCGGTTGGCGACTCAATGAGAGTCCCCAGTAGCCGGTAATGATGGCGCCGACCAGAAACAGTCCGGCGAGGCCCAGAGTGACACGGCTGTTCATGAAGGCTCTCCCTTTCCTGCTGCGCAAACCTCGTCAAGTCCAACGAGACAACTTCGCAATCAGGCAGCTATGAACATGGAACTATTTCGCTATTTGACCGTAGCGCAGGTAGAGCAAAATGCCATTAGTGCGGGGAAAATATCTAACGGAAGTGCAAAGTTGCGATAAAACGACCTGTTTTTGACGTCAACGAAACGGTTAATGCTTTCGTATTAATGCGTATTTACAGTTGTTGGGCCTGGGAATGCCGACAATGCTGGTGCTGGCACTGGGGAATCATGTTGCGTCCGTGCAACACCCGTCGTCGTCCAGGAGAAATGCCATGTCTTTTTCCACGCTTGTTTTTAAGGTCGCTGCCGAAATCGCATATTACAAAGGCTTGATCAAGGATACCGAGGGGGCTTCAGGTATTGAGTACGCGGTTATCGCTGCCATGGTCGCGGTGGTTATCGCCGGGCTCAGTTCGGGCGTTGGGGATGATATTAGGACGGTGTTCGGCAATATCAGGACTGCACTGGTCCCTAGTTCCTGATTAAGGCATCGGAAATGCTGAAATCGGGTACTAACATCAGCGCTTCGTCCATTGCAGGTGTTACCTCATGAACACTCTCGCACAGCCACGCCAACAGTTGCTTCTGGTGGATGACGAAGAGGACGCATTGCTTGAGTTGGCTGAGTTGCTGGAGGGTGAGGGGTTCAACTGCTTTACGGCCACTTCGGTCAAGCTCGCGCTGCAGCATCTGACCCGGCATCCCGATATCGCTTTGGTGATCACCGATTTGCGCATGCCGGAGGAGAGCGGCATGTCGTTGATCAAGCGCTTGCGCGAGCATACGTCGCGCCAGCATTTGCCGGTGATTGTGATGTCGGGGCATGCGGGCATGGATGATGTCAGTGACATGTTGCGCTTGCAGGTGCTGGATCTTTTTCGCAAGCCGATTTATCACGTGCGGTTGTTGGAGACGCTCAATAATCTGTTTCCTCAGCCGCAGGTTTATCTGGTCAAGCGTTGACTTGGCGGCCTCTGGGCCGACCATGTTGGTGGTTTGGGTTGAGTACATATCCATTTCTGCGGTAACGGCGGCTGGCGGTTTCGCCCTTACGGCGACTCACTTTTTTACAAGCGCCTAAAAAAGTAAGCAAAAAACGCTCGCCCCTTACGTACGGCCCCTCGCTAAGGCTCGGGGTTCCTTCGCTGCGGTATTCATCCGGGGGCATTGCCCTCCGGTCGGCTTCGCTTCGACCTACATGCAATGAGTTCGACTGCGTCGAACGGCGCTGCGCGCCAATTCCCGGATGAACACCTCCGCTCAGCCTCCCGAGGGGGCGGGTGGATCAAGATCAAAAGCTGCAGGCGAGCTAACGCTCGGCCTGATGAGTGGTGAAGAGCGTGGGTGTACGCCGACCTGCCTTTGCTCTTCTGTGGGAGCGGCGGTGTGGCGATCCGACTTGCTCGCGAAGGCGGCCTGAAAGCGACCTGATTATCTGAGTGTACGCAGCCCATCAGGAGCACGCTTCCTCACCATGAATATCAGCCGTTCAGGCCACCGGTCGCCAATGCCCGACCATATGCTCCAGCTCCCCGAGACCCACCAATTGAAAGTCCCCACTCGGCCCCGGCGTACTGGCCAGCAACGTCATTTCACTGGGCAGCCGTACCGGCTTCTTGAACTGCACTTCGATCTCGACATTCGCCACAGGCAGATGCCCGGCCAGCGCAGCCAGGGTGCGCGCCTTGTTCCACAGGCCATGGGCGATGGCGGTCGGGAAGCCGAAGAGTCGGGCGCTGGCCGCGCTCAGGTGAATCGGGTTGTAGTCGCCGGACACCTTGGCGTATTGCCGGCCGATGTCCGAGGGCGCTTTCCAGTGCTCGACTTCGCTCAGGGCCAGGCTCGGTACCAGGCTCTCTTCGAGCGGTTCGCCCTCGAGTTTGACGCCGCGACAGAGCATCCGGCTTTCTGCTTCCCACAGCGGGCCCAACTGATCGTCGAGTGTGGTCAGCAAATCGAACGTTGCGCCTTTGGCGTGGGGTAGCAGGTTCTGCACTTGCACGCTGACGCGCACCCGACTCACCCCGCCCATGGGGCGCAGTACACGAATGCGGTTGCTCAGGTGAATCAGACCCAACAGCGGGAACGGGAAGTCCCTGGCTGTGAGCAGTTGCATCTGCAAGGCAAACCCGAGGATGTGCGGGTAGGTCGGCGGCAGCAGGCCGTTGTCGGCGAAACCACAGACCTTGCGATAGGCCGCCAGGCGCTTGGGATCGACTTCGACCCAGCAACGCAACCCCGAATCGGGCAGGTGGCTGCCAGTGATTTTGCGCCGTGTCGCCGCTCGTGCGTACAACCCCGGCAGGCCGGGTTCGCGGTTGAGTGTGTGCCAGTCGGTGATCATCCTTAAGCTCCCAGAACGCTTTGCCCACATACGCGCAATGCTTGCCCGGTGAACGCGCCGGTGCCCGGTTGCGCGAGCCAGGCCACGGCCTCGGCGACGTCCTGCGGCAGGCCGCCCTGGCCCAGCGAACTCATGCGCCGTCCGGCTTCGCGCAGGCCGAAGGGAATGTGTGCGGTCATCTGCGTTTCGATGAACCCCGGCGCCACGGCGTTGATGCTGATGCCGCGCTCTTGGAGCAGCGGCGCCCAGGCTTGTGCCATACCGATCAACCCGGCCTTGCTCGCCGCGTAATTGGTTTGCCCGCGATTGCCGGCGATGCCGCTGATGGACGCCAGCAGGATCACCCGGCCGTTGTCGTGCAGGGTGCCGCTGTCGAGCAGGGCTTTGGTCAGCACTTGCGGCGCATTGAGGTTGACCGCCAGCACCGCGTCCCAGAATTCCGGGGTCATGTTGGCCAGGGTTTTATCCCGGGTGATGCCGGCGTTGTGCACTACGATGTCGAGGCCATCGGGCAATTGTTCGATCAACTGCGCGGCGGCGTCTTCGGCGCAGATGTCGAGGGTGATGCTGCGCCCGCCGAGGCGCGCGGCGAGCGCTTCGAGATCGGTTTTGGCCGCAGGCACGTCAAGCAGGGTGACGTCGGCACCATCACGGGCCAGGGTTTCGGCGATGGCGGCACCGATACCGCGTGCTGCGCCGGTAACCAGAGCCTTGCGCCCGGCGAGCGGGCGTGTCCAGTCGGTGACTGGCGTCGCGCACGGATTCAAGCGAATGACCTGCCCGGACACGAAGGCGCTTTTCGGCGAGAGGAAAAACCGCAGCGGGCCTTCCAGCTGCGCCTCGGCACCTTCGCCGACGTAGATCAATTGCAGGGTGGCACCGCTGCGTAATTCCTTGGCCAGGGAACGGCCGAAACCTTCCAGGGCACGCTGTGCACTGGCGGCGAACGGGTCGCGCAGGGTTTGCGGGTCACGCCCGAGAATCACCAGGTGCGCACAGTGTTCGAGGTTCTTCATCAGCGGCTGGAAAAACTCGCGCAGTTGCTTGAGCTGATCGGTGTGCAGCAGGTCACTGGCGTCGAATACCACGGCCTTGAGTTTCGGTCCGTGGCCGGGAATCCAGGCCGTGGCCATCGAAGGCTCGGTGCCGTAGCTGTAGATCGCGTCGGTCAGGCGGTTGGCGAAGGCGTTGACGTGTTCGGTCAACGGCCCGCCGCCGATCAGCAGTGCGCCTTCCACAGGTCGCAACCGGCCCGCTTGCCAGCGCTCAAGCCTGGTCGGCGTCGGCAACCCCAGGGCGCCGACCAGGCGGTGGCCGATGGACGAATTGGCGAAGTCGATATAGCGGTCAGACATGGAACGCGCTCCGAAAGCTGGGGATCAAAGTGTGGACCACGAATGGCGATCAGTCGTTCGATCCACGAGATAAGGCCTACGCTTGGTCATTGTAGGAGCTGCCGAAGGCTGCGATCTGTTGATCTTGATTCCAAAAAAGCCAAGTCAAAAGATCGCAGCCTTCGGCAGCTCCTACAGGGGGAGTTTCAATTTTGGCAATTTCATCAGGAGCTTTTCATGACCCAACTGCGCCGCGTCGCGATCATCGGCGGTAACCGGATTCCCTTCGCCCGCTCCAATGGCCCCTACGCCACGGCCAGTAACCAGGTGATGCTCACCGCCGCCCTCGAAGGCCTGATCGAGCGTTACAACCTGCACGGCCAGCGCATCGGCGAGGTGGTCGCCGGGGCGGTGCTCAAATTGTCGCGGGACATGAACCTCACACGTGAGTGCGTACTGGGTTCGCGACTGTCGCCCGCCACCCCGGCCTATGACATCCAGCAGGCGTGCGGCACCGGGTTGGAGGCCGCGCTGCTGGTGGCGAACAAGATTGCCCTGGGGCAGATCGACTGTGGCATTGCCGGTGGCGTGGACACTACCTCGGATGCGCCGATCAGCGTCAGCGAAGGCCTGCGCAAAATACTTCTGCAAGCCAACCGCGCGAAAACCACCGGCGACAAACTGAAAACCTTCCTGCAGTTGCGTCCCAAGCATCTGGTTCCCGAATTCCCGCGCAACGGCGAGCCGCGTACCGGGTTGTCCATGGGACAGCATTGCGAGTTGATGGCGCAGACCTGGGACATCCCGCGCGAAGCACAGGATCAATTAGCGTTCGAGAGCCATCAGAAACTGGCCGCGTCCTACGCCGAGGGCTGGCACAACGACCTGATGACACCCTTCCTGGGCCTGACCCGCGACAACAACCTGCGCCCGGACTCCACGCTGGAAAAGCTCGCCGCGCTCAAGCCGGCCTACGAGAAAAGCGCCAAGGGCACCCTGACCGCCGGCAACTCCACGCCACTGACCGATGGTGCGTCACTGGTGCTGTTGGGCAGCGAGGAATGGGCCAAGGCACGCGGCTTACCGATCCTGGCCTACTGGCGTGACGGCGAGGCGGCGGCGGTGGATTTCGTCAACGGCGCCGAGGGCTTGTTGATGGCACCGGTCTACGCCGTGCCCCGGTTGCTGGCGCGCAATGGCCTGACCTTGCAGGACTTCGACTACTACGAAATCCACGAAGCCTTCGCCGCGCAGGTGCTGTGCACCTTGAAGGCCTGGGAAGATCCCGAGTACTGCAAAACCCGTCTCGGGCTCGATGCGGCGCTGGGCTCGATCGACCGCAGCAGGCTCAACGTCAAGGGCAGTTCATTGGCGGCGGGGCATCCGTTTGCCGCCACGGGCGGGCGCATCGTCGCCAACCTGGCGAAGTTGCTGGATGCGGCGGGCAAGGGGCGGGGACTGATTTCGATTTGTGCGGCGGGCGGGCAGGGCGTGACCGCCATCCTCGAACGCTGAACACGAAAAAATGTGGAGGCCGCTCCCACAGGTTTTTTACCAGGCTCAGATTATGTGAACGACACTGAAGCCTTGTGGGAGCGAGCTTGCTCGCGATGGGGCCATCAGCTTCAACATCTATGTTGACTGATATACCGCCATCGCGAGCAAGGGTTGATGGTGTGCCGGCTGATCAGGTCCGGAACCTGCGCACCAACCCGTCCAGCTCATTCGACAACCCGGCCAGGCTCTGGGAGTCCAGGCGCGCCGAGTTGGCCAGTTCCGCCACCAATTGCGCATCGCCATGGATCTGGCTGATGTGCCGGTTGATGTCTTCGGCCACTTGATGCTGTTGTTCCGCCGCCGTGGCGATCTGGGTGTTCATGTCGCGGATCACGTCCACCGACTCGCGGATCTGTCCGAAGCTGTTGCGTGCCTCGCCGATGCGGGTCACCGATTGCTGGGACACTTCCAGGCTGGCGTGCATCTGATGGGCCACCTGGCTGGTGCGTTTGGCCAGATTGCCCAGCAGTCCGTCGATTTCCGCCGTGGAGTCGGCGGTGCGCTTGGCCAAGGCCCGCACTTCGTCGGCCACCACGGCAAAGCCGCGTCCCTGTTCACCGGCACGGGCCGCTTCGATCGCGGCGTTCAGCGCCAGCAGGTTGGTCTGTTCGGCGATCGAGCGGATGGTCCCCAGGATCGACTGAATGTCGTTGCTGTCGCGTTCGAGCTGTTGCATCGACTGGGCCGACTGTTCGATTTCCTGGCTCAGGCGATCCACGCTGTTCACCGCCGCGTCGATCTGCTGCTGACCTTCGCGCGCCTGGCGCTGGCCACTGTCGGCAGACTCCGCGGCCTGGCTGCAAGAGCGCGCGACTTCGTTGGCGGTGGCGACCATTTCGTGGAACGCCGTGGAGACCATGTCCACCGCTTCACGCTGGCGTCCGGCGGCTTCGGCCATGTCGCTGGAGACCTGGGTCGAACTCTTGGACGTGGCGAGGATCTTGCCCGCCGCGCCGCCGATGTTCTGGATCAG
This sequence comes from Pseudomonas sp. IT-P4, assembly GCF_949767755.1. NCBI lineage: Bacteria > Pseudomonadati > Pseudomonadota > Gammaproteobacteria > Pseudomonadales > Pseudomonadaceae > Pseudomonas > Pseudomonas sp. IT-P4. Next base: position 590,990 of record NZ_CATKPX010000034.1, read on the forward strand.
GTTGCGAATCGCGGTCAGGAACTGGTTGAACCAGTTGGCCAGTTGCGCGGTTTCATCGTTGCCACGGATTTGCAGGTTCTGGGTCAGGTCGCCTTCGCCCTGGGCGATGCCTTCCAGGCCGCTGGCCACGCTGCGGATCGGGCGCACGATGAGGCTGGCGAAACTGGCGCCGACGACGGCGAAGATGACAGCCAGGACGGCGGCGATGATGGCGATCAACCAGGTCAACTGGGTCGCGGAGCTCATCACGTCGTCCTGTTTGATCAGGCCGATGAAGGTCCAGCCCAGTTGCTCCGATGGCCAGACGTTGGCCATGTAGTGCTCGCCGTTCAGCTCCACTTCCACCAGGCCCTTGCCGGCCTTGGCCAGTTGCGCGTAGCCGTCGCCAAGGCTGTTCAGCGGTTTGAAGTTGTGTTCCGGTTGTTTCGGGTCCACCAGGACCATGCCGGTGTTTTCCAGCAGCATCAGGTAGCCGGTTTCACCGAGCTTGATCTGCTTGACGATTTCGGTGAGCTGCTTGAGCGTCACGTCGATGCTGACCACGCCACCGTTGGTGCCCAGTTTGTTGTCGATGGTGCGCACGGTGCTGACGTAGGTCGCGTCGTCCTGGGCCCAGTAGTAAGCCTCGGTGCGGAACGGCTTGCCCGGTTTGGCCTGGGCGGCCTTGTACCAGGGGCGCTGGCGCGGGTCGTAGTTATTGAGCTTCGGATCATCCGGCCACGACACATAGCCGCCCGCCGCGGTGCCGAGGATGGCATAGGCATAGGCCGGGTGGCTGTTGCCCAGGTCCTGGAGCAGGGCGAAGACTTTTTTGTCCGCCTCGCCCTGGGGGACGCTCTCGGCGTTGGCGGCCATGTAAGTCTTGAGGCTGTCGTCGGAGTTGCGGATCAGCGGTTGCTTGGCCAGGTAATCGACGTTCTGGCTGATGCCGTCAAAGAACAATTGCATGGCGTTGCTGACCTGACGAATCTCGCGGGCACTGCCGTCGACGAATTCGTCCCTGGCATCACTGCGCAGGTTCAGCACAACGAGGGTGGCGACCAGCACCACGGGCAGGCAGGCGATGATTGCAAACGCCCAGGTCAACTTCTGTTTGATGTTCATCCGCGCTCCAGATTTTCTTGTCGGCCCACGCAGTGCAGATGACTCGCGGTTTATTGGCCGCCGTAAACGTTCTTGGTCAACCCGGATCCTTGAGTGCGGCATCGCTATTGTTGGGGGAGCGATTGTCGGACAAATCACTTTGTCACTTAGGGCTTCGGCCGTTGTCGGAGGAAATTGAGGTCTGTTGGGAAAAATCCTACGGAAGGCATGAGTTGTGTTGTCAGCTTCTGTCGCAATTGCCCTCAATGCCCCTGCACAACAAGTGACGCAGGCTCGGCTATGATCTGGAACGACCCATGGCGGTCGTCGGTTTTACCTGATGAAATCGGCACATTGTGTGCATCTGCAATGTTCATAAGTCGGCAACCCCTCCCCCCCGTGAGTGGATTGCCGTATAACGAATGACTTTCGCGTGTTTGGTAATAAAGGACCCACAATAAAAGCTGATGAAGACTCCAAAACGCATTGAACCCCTGATCGAGGACGGTCTGGTCGACGAGGTGCTGCGCCCACTCATGAGTGGTAAAGAAGCAGCTGTTTATGTGGTGCGCTGCGGCAACGAGTTGCGTTGCGCGAAGGTCTACAAGGAGGCGAATAAACGCAGTTTCCGTCAGGCGGCCGAGTACCAGGAAGGCCGCAAGGTGCGCAACAGCCGTCAGGCCCGTGCGATGGCCAAGGGCTCCAAGTTTGGCCGCAAGGAAACCGAGGACGCCTGGCAAAACGCCGAAGTGGCGGCGCTGTTCCGTCTGGCCAATGCCGGTGTGCGGGTGCCCAAGCCGTTCGACTTTCTCGAAGGCGTGCTGCTCATGGAGCTGGTGGCCGACGAGTATGGTGATGCCGCGCCGCGTCTGAACGATGTGGTGCTGGAGCCGGATCAGGCCCGCGAATATCACGCGTATCTGATTTCCCAGATCGTGCTGATGCTGTGTACCGGTCTGGTGCACGGCGACCTGTCCGAGTTCAACGTGCTGCTGACGCCGACTGGCCCGGTGATCATTGATCTGCCGCAGGCGGTGGACGCGGCGGGCAACAACCACGCGTTCAGCATGCTGGAGCGGGATGTGGGCAACATGGCGTCCTACTTCGGGCGGTTTGCGCCGGAGTTGAAGAAGACCAGGTACGCCAAGGAAATGTGGGCCTTGTACGAGGCCGGCACCTTGCACCCGGCCAGTGTCCTGACCGGCGAGTTCGCCGAAACGCAAGAGCTGGCCGACGTGGGTGGCATCATGCGCGAGATCGAGGCCGCGCGCCTGGATGAAGAGCGCAAGCAAGCCGTACGCGCGGCGGACGATGCTCCGCCGGGCAAGACCGAAGAACCGCCTCCGCCATGGATGCAGTGATCGGTTAAAGAAAAACCCG